>NZ_JAUZUY010000003.1:0-353589 GCF_031844305.1 Pseudarthrobacter sp. BRE9
GCCAAAACAGGTCATACGGCTCCAACGCCTTCCCCAGCTTCGCGGCCTGGATCGGCGTCATCCGGTGATGCCCGTCATGCAACAAAGGGATCTCCGGGCCGAACTCGTTCCGGACCGCCTCAAACACCGTCGGCAGGTGCCGCAAATACGCCCGAGTGTCCCAGTCCTCCTCCACCGGGAACGCGCCCCGCCCGGCCGGTTCGTAGTCATACCGCTCCCCCGACGCCTGCGCCTGCGCCGCGACCCCGTACACGGCCTTGATCCCCGGCACCGCCGTCTGGATCCGGATCGACTTGTACCCGAGCTCCAAATGCTCCCGCACCGAATCAAACAGCGACTCAATGTCAGCGCCCGAGGCGTGCCCGTACGCGCGCAGGCCGTTCCGGGACGCACCGCCCAGCAGCTGGTACACCGGGAGCCCGGCCACCTTGCCCTTGATATCCCACAACGCCATATCCACCGCAGCGATCGCCGCCATCGTCACCGGACCCCGCCGCCAATACGCCGACCGGTACAGGAACTGCCACGTATCCTCAATCCGATGCGCGTCCTTGCCAATCAACAGCTGCGCCACATGCTCCTTCAAATACGCCGCAACAGCCAACTCCCGCCCATTCAACGTCGCATCACCAATACCCGTCACACCATCCTCAGTAGTAATCCGGAGCGTCACAAAATTCCGGGACGGACTGGTAACGAAAACATCGGCGGCAATGATCTTCATGGTTGGCTTTCGGGTCGAAGGGAATTTTGGTGAGTGGGACAAGGTGTCAGCGCTGGGTGCTGCCCAGGGCGGCGTCGAGCAGTGCAAGTTCCCCGCGGCGGGGCAGGCCTTCCCAGTCGCCGCGGGTGCTGACGGCGAAGGCGCCGGCCAGGATGCCGCGGTGCAGGCGGGCGGCGACGTCGCCGCCGTCGAGCAGGGCCGAAAGGTAGCCGGCGGTGAACGCGTCACCGGCCCCCACGGTGTCCACGGCCGTCACGGCGATGGCCGGGGTTTCGAGAAGGCCTTCAGCTGTGTGGACGGCCGCTCCCGCGGCGCCGCGCTTCACCACCACTTCACTGACCCCCAGGTCCAACAGGCACGCGGCCGCATGCGACTCAGCTTCTGTAGGCGCTGCCGCCCCGCTCCCGTCCTCGGGTGGGGCGACCAGGTCCAGTTCGTCGTCGGACGCTATGACGATGGCGGCGTGCCGGGCCAGCGGGCCAAGCACTGCCCTCGCCTGGTCCCGGGACCAGAGCTTGCTGCGGTAGTTCACATCCAGGGAGACCATCACTCCGTCAGCCGCGGCCCGCTTTGCGGCGTATTCCACCACATCCCGCGCTTCCGGGCTGAGCGCCGGGGTGATGCCGGTCAGGTGCAGGATCCGGGCGCCGCCATCCAGGGCCGCCGAAACCTGGGCGCGTGAAATGGTGGACCCCGCCGATCCGGCACGGTAGTAGAAGGCCCTGCTGAGGTCGGCGGTGCGCTGCTCCAGGAACATCACCCCGGTGCTCCGCTCCGGATCCACGCTGTGGTGCAGCTGCACGCCCTCGCCCCGCAGTTGCTTCAGGATGAACTCGCCGTGCGGGTCCGCGCCCACCACCCCGGCCCAGGCCGCCGTATGGCCCAGGCGTGCGACGCCGATGGCAACGTTCGATTCCGCCCCGGCCACCTGCATGTTCAGGACGCCGCCGTTCGCCAGCGGGCCGGCGGACCGGAGCGAGACCATGGACTCGCCGAACGTCAGCAGGCCCACCTCGTGCGGGGCCGGCGCGTGCCCGGTCGGGCCGGGTGCGGCACCACCGGTCATGCCTGGGTTCCGCTTCCGTCACGGGCTGCGAACTCGGCGGCGAGGCCCAGGAAACTCCGGGCCCGCTCCCGCATTTCCGCGAGGTCGCCGCCGGAGGCAGCCGAGCCGAACAACGGCCCGCCCAGGCCAACGGCGATGGCGCCGGCCTCCCAGTAACCGGTGGCTTCGCTGAGGCCCACGCCGCCCACGGCGATGAAGGGGATGTCCGGGAACGGGTCGCGGACAGCTTTCAGGTAGCCGGGGCCGCCGATTGATGCCGGAAAAAGTTTGATGGCGGTGGCCCCGCGTTCCATCGCCTCGTACGCCTCGCTGGGAGTCAGCGCCCCGGCCAGGACCGGGATGCCGGCGCTGGCCGCCTCACGGATCGACGGGGCAAGGGAAGGCGTGACGATGAACTGGCTGCCGGCTGCGGTGACCTGTTCGACGTCGGCCTGGCTCAGCACGGTGCCGGCGCCGACGAAGCACCCGTCCGGGGCAGCCGCGCGGACTTCGCGGATTGCCTCCAGCGCGTTGGGCGTGGTGAGCGCGATCTCCACGTACCGGAAGCCTTCCTCCATCGCCGCCAGCGCCGCCTTGGCGGCAACACCGCCGTCGTTCCCGCGGACGATCCCGACAAGCCGCGCCTGCCGGATGCCGGCCAGCAGGCTGGAGGAGGTAACAGCTGAATTGTCGAAAGTCATGGGTTCACCATTCTGCGAAGGATCCGTCGGGGTGGCGCCACACCGGGCCGCGCCAGGCATGGCCGCGCTTGTCGGCGGCACGTACCACGGCCTCGTCGATTTCGATGCCCAGCCCCGGCCCGGTGAGCCGCTCGATGTGGCCGTCAACGAACTTGAAGGGGGTCTTGTCCACCACGTAGTCGAGGACTTCGGCGCCCTGGTTGTAGTGGATGCCGATGCTTTGTTCCTGGATGAGGAAGTTGGGCGTCGCGAAGCCCACCTGGAGGCAGGCGGCCAGTGCCAGGGGCCCCAGCGGGCAGTGCGGCGCCAGCTGCACTTCATAGACTTCAGCCAGCGCGGCGATCTTCCGGACTTCCGTGATGCCGCCGGCGTGGGAGAGGTCCGGCTGGGCCACGGCAATGCCTGCCTGCAGTGCCGGCAGGAACTCCTGCCGGTTGTACAGCCGCTCCCCCGTGGATACCGGGGTGGTGGTGGAGGCGGTGAACTCCCGGAGCAGGTGGGTGTTTTCCGGAACCACCGGCTCTTCAAGGAAGAAGGGCCGGAACGGTTCCAGCAACGGGGCCACGCGCCGGGCGTTGGCCAGGCTGAACCGGCCGTGGAAGTCGACGGCGACGTCCCGGTGGTCGCCCAGGACCTGCCGGGCTGCGGCAACGCGGCGGATGACGCCGTCGATTTCCGCGACTGATGCCACCGGGCTCATTCGTCCGCTGGCGTTCATTTTGACGGCGGTGAGGCCCACGTCCAGCTGGGCGCTGATCTGGTCCGCCACTTCGTTCGGCTCGTCGCCGCCCACCCAGCCGTACATCCGGATCCGGTCACGGACGTGGCCGCCCAGGAGCTGGTGCACGGGGGTGTTGAAATGCTTGCCCGCGATGTCCCAGAGGGCCTGGTCCAGGCCGGACACGGCGCTGGCAAGGATGGGGCCGCCCCGGTAGAAGGACCCCTTGGTCATGACCTGCCAGTGGTCTTCGATCCGGAGGGCGTCCCGTCCGATGAGCAGTTCCGAGAGTTGTCCGACGGCGGCGCGCACCGTCTCGCTGCGGCCCTCGCAGGTGGCCTCGCCCCACCCCACGATGCCGCTTTCGGTCTCGACCCGGACGAAGAGCCAGCGGGGTGGAACAAGGAATGTTTCGATCCGGCTGATGACGGTCACGCGGCGGTCCTAACCCTTGGTGGCGCCGGCGGTCAGGCCGGAGACGATGTACTTCTGCGTGAAGAGCGCAATGATCATGATGGGGATGGTGACAACGGTTGCCGCGGCCATCAGCCCGCCCCAGTCGATGCTGGCGTAGGAGACGAAGTCGAAGATCGCCACCGGCAGGGTCTTGGTCTTGGCGCCCGAGAGAACCAGGGCGAACATGAAGTTGTTCCACGAGAAGATGAAGGACAGGATGCCCGCCGTGGCGATGCCGGACACCGCGAGCGGAAGCGTGATCAGCCGGAAGGCACCGATCGGCGTGAGCCCGTCCACCTCGGCTGATTCCTCCAGCTCCAGGGGCAGTGAGTCGAAGTAGCTCATCATGATGTAGACGATCAGCGGGAGTGCGACGAACATGTGGCTGAGGATCAGCACCTCGAACTTTCCCACCATGCGCAGGTTGGAGAAGACGTAGTACCAGGGCACCAGGAGTGAGACGCCGGGTATGACGCGGGCCATCAGGACCACCAGCGCGGAGCGGTGCATGGTGAACCGGCTCATGGCGTAGGCGGCCGGGACGCCCAGGACGATGGACAGCGCAGTGGAGACGAAGGCCACCCAGAAGCTGTTGAAGATGAACACGAAGTAGTTGTTGCGCTGCAGCACGTTGGCGTAGTTCTCGAAGGTGGGCGAGAACAGTATGGCCTTGCCGGTGTCGTAGATGTCCACGTTGGTCTTCAGCGACGCCAGGAGCATCCAGAACAGCGGCGCTAGCAGGAACAGCACCACGAGGATGAGGGCGACAACCCGGAAAACCTTGTAGGCGCGGGTGGCCAGGGGCTTGCGGCGGCGCCTGCCCGGGTTTTTCGCGGCGGTGGCGGCGGAATCTGTCATGACGGTCATTTGCTTACCGCTTTCTTGCGCATGGTGAGCAGCCACATGGAGCCGATGATGATCATGAAGAACAGGATCAGCACCGCCGAGGAGAGCCCGTACTGGTTGTAGTCGAAGCTCAGTCCGTAGGCGTAGACGTTCAGGGTCTCCACTTCGTGGAACGAGCCGCCGCCCTTGCCCTTGGTGGCGTAGAGGATGTCGAAGGTCTTCAGGGCATCGATGCCGCGCAGCAGGATGGCCACGATCACGGTGGGCATCATGAGGGGCAGGGTGATGAAGAAGAACCGCTGGAAGGCGTTGGCACCGTCCACGCGGGCGGCCTCGTCCGGTTCATCGGAGAGCGAGGTCAGGCCGGCCAGCAGGATCAGGACCACCATGGGGGTCCACTGCCACACGTCCATGAAGATGGTGGTGCCCAGGGCGGTGTCCTGCCCGGACAGCCACGGCTGGGGCGGAATGCCGACCACGCCCAGGAGCTGGTTGGCGAAGCCGATGTTGGGATCGAAGATCAGCCGCCACATCATGCCGACCGCCACCGGGGTGGCCACCAGCGGCAGGAGGATGGCCACGCGGACCCACTTTTCACCACGGAAGGGCCGCCACAGGAGCAGCGCCACGCCCATCCCCAGCACCACTTCGAAGGCCAGCGCGACGCCGGTGAAGGCCAGGGTGCGGCCTACGGCGGGCCAGAAACGCTCGGTATCGCTCAGGACCGTGATGTAGTTCTGCAGCCCGATGAAATCCGTGGCGGCCCGGACGGAGCCCTGGGAGTCGGTGAGGCTGAGGTACAGGGTCCAGGCCAGCGGAAAGATGATCAGGACGCCGACGAAGATCATGGCCGGTGCGGCGAAGAGCCACTTGCGGTGCCGGTTGGCCCAGGCGGAGAAGTTCCCCCCGGCACCGACGGGCCCGCTGGGCCGGCGGGTGCGGGTGCTGCGGGGAGGATTCAAGACAGACATGGTTTCACCTAAGGAGTTGGGGGTGAAGTGGGCCGGCGAAGGGAGCCGGTGAAGTGGGCCGCGCCGGGACGGCCTTGGGCCGTCCCGGCGGGATGTTTGGGCGCGTGGGCGCCCGGCGTCCTACTTCTTTTCGCTGTCCAGGAAGGTCTGGAAAGCAGTCTGGGCGTCGTTGGCCGCGGCAGCGGGATCCGCCCCGGTGATGGAGGCGACGATCGGGGCCCCCACGATTTCACGTGCCTTGCCTACCGTGACAACCTCGGGCCGGTCGTGGCCTACGCCGTTCTTGGCGCTGGCGGAGATGGCGTCGGCGAGGTCCTTCGGGTAGGTGGCGGTTCCGTCAGGGTTGGACCAGACGGACGTGCGCGGACCCGGGACGCCGGCCTTCTGTGCGGCCAGGGTCCGCTCCTTGCTGGTTGCCCACTGGATGAACTTCCAGGCGTTGTCCTGGTTGCTGGAGTTCTGGTTCACGCCCAGGGCCCAGGAGGGAATGTTGTACGGCTTGGAACCGGCAGGTCCGGCGGGCAGCGGAGCAAATCCCACCTTGTCCGCGACCTTGGATTTGGCGGGGTCCGTGGCGTTCTTGTAGAGCGAATCAGCCTCGGTGTAGAAGGCGGCACCGCCCTGGGTGAAGATGGCCATCGCTTCCGGCCAGCTCATGTCGGTGCTGACGTTGGCGGGACCGTAGTTGCGGATCAGGCCGCCGTAGTAGGCGTAGGCCTTCTTGGCTGCATCGGTGTTGACGGAGGCCTTGCCGCTGGCGTCCATGAAATCGCCGCCGAAGCTGTACAGGAAGCTGGAGAACTGGGTCACCGCGGTGGACTTGCCGGTGCGGGCCACGAAGCCGGCGGTGTCAGGGGAGGAAGCCTTGATGGCCTTGGCTGCCGCTTCGAGTTCCTCCATGGTCTTGGGCACCTGGAGCCCTGCGGCCTGGAGCAGGTCCTTGCGGTAGTAGAGGACTTCGCGTTCGGTGATGATCGGAACGCCAACCACCTTGCCGTCAACGGTGGTGGCCTTGACCGGGCCCTCCTGGTAGTCCTTCCAGTCCCAGCCGGAGTCAGATGAGACGTTCTTGGTGAGGTCCGCCAGGTAGGCGTTTTTGGCGAACGCCTTGCCTTCCTGCAGCGGGCGGTACATCATGACGTCGATCTCGTCGCTGCCTGCGTTGAGCTTGACGTTGTACTGGTCCGAAAGCTGGTCCTCGCCGAGCTGGGTCAGCTCCACCTTGAGCCCGCTGGACTTCTCGAACTCCGGAATGGCGGCCTTGATGCCCTCGGTCCAGACGTGGTTGGCCAGGGTGACGCGGACGGTCCCTGACTCCTTCGCCTGGTCGCTGCCGCCTCCGCCGCCGCTGCAGGCGGTCAGCCCCAGCGACATCGCTGCGGCAACTGCCGCGTACTTCACAATTGAACGCCGCTTCATTACGACTCCCTTTGCCTTTAGGGCCCGCAGCTTCGCGGGCAGGTGACAGACGCCACTTTACGTCTGTTGTGTTTAGCGAGCATAAACAAATAAGGCAGACATATACAAGACCTGGCTATCCCCCCATATGATTTATTCATGACCATCCCAAAGGCGGCGTTGTCCCCTGACCTGCATTCGTCGCTGGTCGAGAACCTGGGGCTCGCCATCGCCGAGGGAACTCTGGCACCGAATTCGATCCTGCGGCTGGATGAGCTGGAGGCGCAGCACAAGGTGTCCCGCTCCGTGATCCGGGAGGCCACCCGCGTCCTGTCCTCCATGGGCATGCTGGAATCGCGCCGGCGCCTGGGCACCGTGGTTCAACCCGAGGCCAGCTGGAACCTCTATGACCCGCAGGTGATCCGGTGGCGGCTGGCATCGGCCAAGCGGCTGGAGCAGTTGCGGGCACTGAACGAGCTGCGCGGCGCCATTGAACCGCAGGCAGCCCGGCTTGCCGCTGAACGCGCCTCACTGGATGAGGCCAGCGACCTTGTTTCCATGGCTGCCCGGCTGTGGGCCGCCGGGCAGCGGGGAGACCAGGACGATTTCCTGCGCCTGGACATCGAGTTCCATGCCGCGGTCCTCAACGCCTCGGGCAACCTCATGTTTTCGCAGCTGCACAAACTCGTGGCGGAAGTGCTGGCCGGACGGACCCAGCACGGCCTGATGCCCCATCTTCCGGACCATGAGGCGCTGCAGCTGCACGTGGACGTGGCCAGCGCGATCCAGCGTGGGCAGGCTGCCGCCGCGCACGCCGCCATGAGCCGGATCGTGGAGCAGTCCACCGAGGAGATGGGTGACATCTGGTCCAGCAGCCACGCTTCGGTGGTCGAAAGCAGCCCGAGTCCCGGCTAAGTGCGTTGCCGGCAGCGCCGGCGGACGCCGAAAGCGTTACGTCCGCTGGACCGCCGGCAGCTCGCCCCTGCCATGCCGGCAAGCTAGCGGACGATGAAGACTGCAATCCTCACGAAATCGGGGAACCGCTCCCCAGTGCCCACGGCGACAATGTGGTTCAGCCATGCCCACTCGTCGGAGGCAGTGGACAACCTCAGGGAGCAGCGGAAGTAGATGGCGGCCGGATCCACCCTTTCGCCGCGGTTCAATCGTGCAATGTCGCTTGCCGAGCCGTGGCGGATCGCGCTGTTGTGCACATGGATCAATGCCCCGTCATCGGTTTCGACGATGTAGCGGGCATCGAGTTCGGTCAGTTCCGGGCTGTGGAGGACCTGGAAATCGGCGCCGCCAGGCAGCACCTTGCCGCTGAATGTGGGGCCAACCATCGTTCCACCCGTGATCGGGACGATCCTGCGGTGGCCGGTGGGGGCGGGACCAACATCAATGGGCGGTTCCACCGCCACGTTTAGCTCCATCAGGAACTCCAGGCGCGCCGGAACGGGCATTGTCACAGTATCCCCACCGTTAGGCGGCTGGGGTAGGAGGTGCCCACATGGATGCTCTGTTTGGCGGTCACGGCAGCTCCCGACTCGTAGGCCAGCTTGCCGGTGTTCAGGTTCCGGTCCCAGCGCGGGTGGCAGCTGGAGGTCACCTGCAAGCGCAGCCGCTCCCCCGGCGCAAAGGTCAGCGCCGTTTCCCACAGGCTAACCGTGTACTCGTAGACTTTCCCCGGCTCGATGGGCGACTGGGGATGCCCTTCCTTGAACAGGCCGGTCTCCGCATAGGCCTCGCGCCAGGACGCCCGGACAATCCCGTCTGCGATTCCCAATGAAACCCCGTCCCCGGAGACCTTGCAGAGTCGGACCACCCAGTCGGTATCCACGGCACTGGACGATGCGAAGATTGTGGCGGTCACCGCGCCGAAGATGGTGGTGCGTTCTGTGAATGGATCTGAAGTGAAGACGGCGACGTCAGTTCGCGCCTCAACGGCGTCCTGGCGGGCGGGACCCGCGGGGAAGGCTCCGGCAAGCATGGTGGCTCCTCCCGTGGCGGGCACCGGATCCAGGGGGTCGTATACATAGTCGACGGCGCCGTCCTCCGTGGCGTGGTCAAGCAGCGCCCCCTCGGGGGAAAGGAACCACGACTTGTGCCGTGAGGGGGCTGGCAGTTCATCAAAACCCCGCCAGCGGTTCTCGCCCAGGAAATACACCAGCACTTTGGGGACCGCGGCGATGGCCTGTTCGTCACCCTTGAGGACGGCGTCGAACCAAGCAGTGTGGAGGGACGAAATGTCTCCGCGGCCATCGACAATTCCGGCGGAAGCAGCGGCGCCGAAGTGGATGTCCGCGTACCCGCCGGAGAGGTTGGTGTGCGTCCAGGGCCCCATGATGAGGCGGGGTTCCACGCCCGGCTGGGTAAGGCTGAGGGCCGCCTGGCGGCGGTATTGGTCCAGCGTGTTAGGGGAAAAAATGTCGAACCAGCCGCCGATGTGCAGGGTCGGCATCGGCACGGCAGCCGCGGAGGCGGCATCCCACAGCCGGCAGAAGCCGCTGCCCGGCCCCTCCCCCGCGGATGGCGTCACGTGGTTGCGCAGGAAGGTACCGAGCCCGGGTTCCAGGTCCCGCAGCGGCAGGACGCCATAGCAGGAACCGTCGGCAAATCCGGCGTCCAGGGCAAGCCATTCCTGGAATTCCTTTTCGCGCCGCTCGGGATCATCACCATGTTCACGCATCAGTTCATTCAGCGAGATTGAAGCGTGGCCCCAGGCGAGCCGGCTGCCGAACTCGTGGGCGCCGCCACGGTACAGAGCGCCGTTATTGGCGTTGCCGCCGGCGGAAACGCCCAGCGCCAGGGCTTTGAGGCCTGCGGGGGCCTGCCGGGCGGCGCGCCATTGTGTCTCCGCGAAGTAGGAGCGGCCCCACATGCCCACCAAACCGTTGGACCATGGAAGGTGCACCGCCCACTCAACGGTCGCGGCGCCGTCGGACGCTTCATTGACGGACGGCTCGAAGATGCCTTCGGAGCCGAACCTTCCGCGGCAGTCCTGCATCACCACCACATACCCGGCCGCCGCGACCGTAACGGGGTTGAAGTAGGCCGAGTTGACCGCCAGGTCCCGCCCATAGGGTGTGCGGGTCAGCAGCACCGGGAAGGTTTCACCCGGCGCTTCAGGCCGGTAGACGGTGGACCGCAGGACGGTTCCGTCGGTCATGGTTGCTTCAACATCGCCTTCGACGACGACCGGGTAGCGCACGTGCATGCCTTTCGTTGGGTTAGGGCTGGGTTGTTGCTGAGGCGGCCTGGACGGGCCGCTTGCCGAGGTCTTCAGTCCTGGTCCGGTAGGTCTCCTTGACCCACACGGCGGTCACGACGGCGGAGACAAGGCAGCAGGCGGCCGTGAAGGCGGCAACGGGCAACCAGCCGTCCGGGCCGGGCTGGACGATCGCGGCGGCAATGGCAGGCGCAAAGCCCGTGACGACAAGCCCCAGTTGGGAGGCAGTGGCTGCTCCCGTGTAACGGATCCTGGTTTCGAACATTTCCGCCGTCATGGATGGGCCAAGCGGGTTGACCATGCCGTAGCCAACCGTCATGAAGAGGATGGCCGTGGCGAAGATCAGCGGGATGGAACCGGCACTGATGGACCAGAAGAAGGCAAAGACTGCCGCTGCACAGACGATGTTGCCGGTGATGAACACCGGCTTGCGTCCGATCCGGTCCGCCAGGATGCCTGCGTACGGCTGGACGATGATGCCCAGGGCTGCAGTGACGATGGTGACGGTCAGCATGACGGCCGCCGGGACCCCGAGCTTGCCGGCGTAGGCCAGCCCGAAGGCGGAAAAAACCGAGGAAACCACGCTCCAGAGACCAAAGAGGATCACCTTGAGGATGGTGGCCCAGTGGTCCCGCAGGACCACCTTGATAGGGAGTTCGTGGTTCTGGCTCTCGTCCTTGGCGGCCTCGAACACCTCCGATTCCGGGAGGCGCAGCCGGATGTACAGGCCCACAGAGACAACCAGGATGCTGGCAAGGAACGGCAGGCGCCATCCCCACGCGAGGAGGTCCTCCTGCGGCAGGAGCGACACCGCGAGGAAGGCCAGCGATGCCAGCATGATGCCCGCCACCGCGCCTGTATTGACCCAGCTGGCGTAGAAGGCCCGCTTGTGGGTGGGGGCGTGTTCCATGGTCATGGTGACGGCGCCCACGGACTCACCGGCTGCCGAGGCTCCCTGCAGTGCGCGCAGAAGGACCAGAAGGACGGGCGCGGCGGCACCGATGGCGGACGCCGGAGGAAGGCAGCCGATCAGGAACGTCGCTACTCCCATGAGGACCAGCGTCAGCACGAGCATCTGCCGGCGGCCGATCCGGTCACCGAAGTGGCCAATCACCCCGGCAGCCAGGGGCCGCACCACGTAGCCGATGCCAATGGTGGCCATGGAAAGGACCATGCCCAGGCCGGGGTCGATGCCCGGGAAGAAGATCTTGTTGAAGATCAAGGCCGAGGCTGAGCCGTAGATGAAGAAGTCGTAGTACTCGAGGGTGCTGCCGATGAAACTTGCAACGGCGGCCCGGCGGGCGTTTTTCGTGCCCTGTTCGGTTGATGCGGGAACTGGTAGTGCGTCCGGGGACAACGGCGTCACCGGACTGGGACCTGCGGTCATTGCGGATCTCCTGGAAATTATGGGGTTAGCAGGCGCCTGCCGGGGGACGGTCGCGCCGGCGCACTGTTGTGGGCCGGATCACTACATAGATGCTATGCGCTTTTTGGCACGAGCGTCAATAAAACTGCAAAACATATCGTGCCACGGGCGCCCGGCCTGAGAAGATGGACCGTGACCTCAGAGCCCCCTACCTCCCCCGGCGGCCCCGCCTCCGCCCGGATTGCCGCCGAACAGGTCAATTTCCCGCGGCCGCTGAAGGGGTCGGCGTCCCAGCATCTGGTGGTGACCATGCTTGCGGACTATTGGCGGGGTTCCGCCGCCTGGCTGCCGTCCCGCCTGATTGTGTCGCTGGCAGGGTCCCTTGGCCTCAGCTCCTCTGCGACGTCAACCGCATTGAGCCGTCTGGCCGGGCGGGACGTCCTGGAGCAGTCGAATGCCGGGCGCACGTCCCGCTACCGGTTCACGCCGGAAGCGAAGGCCCGCCTGGACGTCGGTGTGGGCCAAATCGGCGGTTTCGGCTCCGAAGAGCGCCGGTGGGACGGGATGTGGACGGTAGTGGCATTCACAGTGCCGGAGAGCTCCCGGGAAATGCGCGACCTGCTGCGGAGCCGGCTCAAATGGCTGGGCTTCGCCCCGCTGTACGGAGCCGTATGGGTTTCGGCGTGGGACACCGCGGACGAACTGGAGGACTCCTGCCGGCACCTGGGGGTGGAAAACTATGCCATCTTCCGCACACCCGAGGCGGAGCTGCGCGGCCGGCCGCTGATTGCTGCATGGGACTTGGAGGATGTCCGGCGGCAGTACGGGCCATTCATCGACACCTACGGCCAGAAAGCCCGGACGCTCGACCCACAACAGCTCAGCGGCGCGGAGGCCTTCAGGCTGCGGACCGAGGTTATCGATGCGTGGCGGGCGTTCCCCTGGGAGGACCCCGGGCTGCCGCCGGAACTCCTGCCCCGCGAATTTCCGCTGTTCGAGGCGCGACGGATTTTTGTCACCCTGTACAACTCGCTGGCGGCCACCGCCGCCGCATATGTGGAGGAGACCGCCGTCCGGCTTGCGCCCGAACTCGCTGGGGAAATCCAGGCATTCCGGGTTAGGGCGTAGAACCCCTCCCCAGCTATGCCGGCCGTACCGCTGCCAGCTCCCGGGCCAGGAAATCCAGGGCCGCCTGCCCCTCGGGGAGGCCGGCTGTGTGGTTGAGGTGGCCGTGGACCGCGCCTTGGGCGAGGAAGAACGACACCGGAACCCCTGCCCGCTCCAAGGCGGAGGCAAACAGCTCGGTGGAGCCGCGGGCGTCGTCGTACTCGCACGCCAGGAGAGCTGTGGGCGGAAGCCCGGCAGGGTCAGCGTAGCCGGGCATCGCGTAGGATGATGCCATGCTGACAGGCCCGCCCACGTAGTTCTCCGCCGTCCGGATGCAGTCCTCCACGGTGAACCGCAGGTGCCTGGGCAGCCCGGCCATGACCTCCGGGTCCAGTCCCCCGGCCGGTGGCGGAAGTTCCGCGTGCAGGAACGGGTAGGCCAGCAGGAGCTTGGCGGGCAGCGGCTTGCCTGCGTCAATCAGGTAGAGCGCGGCACCCACGGCCAGGTTGCCTCCGGCGCCCGCACCGCCCAGGCAGAGCAGGTCCGGATCCAGGCCCAGGGATTCGGCGTTCTCCCGGGCCCAGAACCACCCGGCCAGTGCGTCGTCGTGCGGGATGGGGAACGACACCCCGTCGCGGGCCAGGCGGTAGTCCACGGACAGCACCGGCGTGCCCTGGTCCGCGAGCACCCGTGCCAGGTAGTCCGATTCCGGAATATCCACGCTGCCGCTGACGAATCCGCCGCCGTGCAGCCACACCAGGGCCGGGCTGTCCGTGCCGGCCGGTTCACCGTAGATCCGGATGGCCACCGGGCCGTGGCGCCCGTCGGCCGTCACCGTGCGAATGGGGACGTCCGGGCCCGGCGAGCGCACCGCGTCAGGGTTCAGGAACTGGGGCCCTTCCGGGCTGGCCAGGTACTCGGCGAAACCGGCGGCCGTCTCCCCCTGCGCAGCCTGCGAAAGCCCGGCGGAAGCCGTGGCTGGTTCCGTCCAGGATGTCATGGCGTTCCCAGCTTCCTCGAGAAGTAGTCGACGGCGGTGGCCAGGATGGTGTCCAACTGGTCCTCGGCACCAAAGAAGCAGTGGTCGCCGCCCGTGATGGTTACGACGTCATGTTCCACTCCGGCGTCGGCGAGCGCGGCGGCCAGGAGGTCGGTCTGCGAGTGCGGGACCAGGCCATCCGAATCGCCGTGGACCAGGAGGAACGGTGCGGCATCAGCGGTCACGTAGCTGACGGGGCTGGCCGCGGCCAGCAGTCCGGGATCATCCGAGCCGCCCACCAGCATGTTCTCCGGCTGCAGCGACATTCCCGGCGGGACAGCGGCAGTCAGGGCAGCGGGAAAGAGCCCGTCGGGGGTGCTGATGGGGGGAATGCCCACCAGCGAGGAAACGCCGTAGAAGTCGACGACGGCGCTGACGCTGCTTGGGTGCCCCTGCACACCGAGTCCGCCCTCCAGGTCGTCGCGGTTGCCGGTGAGGCCCAGGAGTGCCACCAGGTGCCCGCCGGCGGATTCGCCCCAGGCTCCGAACCGGTCCGGGTCGATGTTGAGGTCGCCGGCGAATTCGCGGAGGTAGCGGACCGCGGCTTTGAGGTCGTGGAGCTGTGCCGGGAACGCCGCTTCCAGGGAGTGCCGGTAGTCCGCCGTGGCGCAGGCAATGCCGGCCTGGTTGAGCAGCCGGAACACGGAGTCGGGCGCGAACGTGGGCGGCAGTTCCCGGCGGTCGCCCAGCTGGAACGCGCCGCCGTGCACCCAGAGGACCAGCGGTGTGGGCCCGGCCGCGTTGCGGGGCAGCCAGATGTCCATCTTCAGCGGCCGGAACCCGATGGCCCTGGCATAGGTGACCTCGCGGTGCACCGAGGAGGCGTCCGAGACCTGCTCGCCGGTCCCGGGCGCATCGAAGACGGGGAACGGCGGAACCTTCCTGCCTCCGGGCTGCGAAATATCAGGCCGGGTCGGGTCCATTACGTCGGTAGCGTTGTCCACTGTCATAGTGTGCTCCTCATCAGTTGAGGTTGTGCGGTGTCCGCGCCGGTCCCGGCGAGGAAAGTATGGTGTCCGGGCCCGACGACGGCGGCGGGTTCCCCGGGCAGCCGCACCTCCGCGGTGGTGCCGGCGGGGATCGTGGCAGTGAGCGTCAGCACGTCGCCGTCCTGTATCCCCTCCAGCGCTGCCCCGCCTGACACAGTCCATTGCACCCCGATCAGGCCCCGCGGCCCGTGATGCGATGTGGACGCGGACGTCAGGCCCGCGCCGGGGCGCGGCTCAATGATGATGTGCTCCCAGCCCGCGCTTCCGGGAGCCTGCCGCAGCCCCGCCGTGTAGCGGTGCAGGAAGGAAACCACGGCGCCCTTGCTGTAGTGGTTCAGCGACTGGTGCGGGGTGCCGTTGGCGTCGATGCCGTTCCACAGCTCCCACATGGTGGTGGCTCCGCGGTCCACCATGGTGAGCCACGACGGTTCCGAGTCCTGCATCAGGAGCTGGTAGGCGAGGTCCAGTTCGCCGTTGTCGGCCAGGACCGGGAGCAGGTAGGGCGTGGCTAGGAACCCTGTCCCGAGGTGGGTGCCGGCCTCCTGGACGAGTCCGGTTAGCTGCGTGGTGACGGCGGGGCGGTGACCGGGGGTGACCAGTTCGAAGGCGAGCGCGCGGACGCAGTTGGCCTGGCTGGCTGGAGTGACGCGGCCCAAGGAGTTAAGGTATTCCGTCTCCCACGCGTGCCGGATCCGGTGCGAAAGTTCCGCCAGCTCGGCGGCCTCCGCATCCAGGGCCAGGACGGCAGCGATGCGGGCCATCAGATGGGTGGTGTGCCGGTAGTAGGCGGTGGCCACGATCCCGTGGTCAGCTGTGCGGGCGGCGAACAAGTCAGGTTCCGGCCCGGCCGGCTCCATCCATTCACCAAAGTGGAAGCCGGTGTCCCACAGGTACTGCTCGTGCGGCGCAGGGACGGGGCGTGCTGCGGCGCGGGCGGCGTGGCGCTGCGTTTCGGCGGTGGTCCGGACAAAGCGCAGCCAGCGCTGCATCGCCTCCCAGTTCTCGGCGAGGATCCCGGCGTCCCCGGAGGCGACGTAGATCTCCCAGGGCACCATGACCACGGCATCGCCCCAGCCGCCGGACCCGTTGGTGAAACCCATGAACTCAGTCGAAGTGACGGCTGGGCCTGGCGACGGCGAGATGTTGGCGATGACTCCGTTGTCCCATTGGTCGGCGCGGACATCGCGCAGCCACTTCCGGGAGAACCCGGTCACGTCGTAGAGGTAGGCGGCGGTGGGGACAAACAGCTGCCAGTCCCCGGTCCAGCCGGCCTTTTCGCGCTGCGGGCAATCGGTGGGGACCTCGCAGGAGTTGCCCCGGAAGCTCCATTCAACAATGTCGTGGAGCTTGTTCAGCCGTTCATCGCTGCAGTGGAAGGTACCGATCCGCTCCAGGTCGGTCCGGACCAGGCAGCCGGTAATGTCCGCCGGCTGCAAATCCTCCTCCAGGCCCTGCACGGAGACGAACTGGAAGCCGTGGGTGGAATGCCGGGGTTCGAAGACTTCGCCCTCGGCACCCGCGGCGATGACCGTGTCCACCTGGCCCGCCTCACGGAAGGCACCCGGCGTCCGGAAGTCGAGGGGACGCAGGTGGTCCCGGGTGACGTCGCCGTCCTCCCCAAGCCATTCGCCGTATTCCAGGGTGACGGATTCGCCCGGCACCCCGAGCTTCATGAGCCGGACCCAGCCGTGGATGTTCTGGCCGAAGTCCACCACCTGGTTGCCGTTGGCCAGCCGCGTGATGCGCACCGGGGCAAGCTCCTGCGTCACCCGGGTGGGCGGCGCGAGGGGTCCGGTCAGTGCGGCAAAGCTGCCGGGGCGGACGACGGCGTGATGCGGCTTCGGTGCGCAGGCACCAGTGCCGCTGTTTCCCGGCTGGGGCGGGCTCCCGCCGTCGGCCGTACTGAAATCGACGCGCTGGCCGGCCATGAGGTCGGCGCCGAGGATCTCCGTGGCGGACACCATCCACGAGCTGTCGGTACCGATGACCTGCTTGCCCGCCGCGGACTCCAATTCGAGCTGCGCCAGGAAGGCTGTGTGCGTACCGTACATATCGGCGTCGCGCGTGTATCCGAAGGTGCCGCGGTACCAGCCGTCGGTAAGGACCCCGCGGATGGTGTTGCTGCCATCGCGGAGCAGACCGGTGACGTCGTAGGCCTGGACCTGGAGCGTCGTGTTGTAGCTGGTGGAGCCGGGAGTGAGCTGCTGGTCGCCCACACGGTGGCCGTTGATGAAGAGCTCGTAGATGCCGTTGGCGGTGGCGTAGGCGCGGGCCCTGTGCGGGGCCGCGGGCAGGGTGAAGGTCTTGGTGAGGGCGTAGCCGGGCCGCTCCCCCGGGGACGGAATCTCCGGCTCGTCGGGCCCGATCCACTGCGCGGTCCAGTCCGCCGTGTGCAGCAGGCCCAGCTCCACGGGCATCGGTTCGGACCAGTCGCTTGTTGTTTCGGTGCCGTGTTCGTCGGTGTTCCAGGTGCGGACGCGCCACTCGAACCGCTCCCTCGATCCGAGCGCCGGGCCGCTGTAGCGGATGCCGCTGCAGGTGCCCGCCTCAACCTTGCCGGTGTCCCAGCCGTTGCCCGCGGTGATGCGGTACGCGGTCTGGGCGGTGGTTCCGGCGGGCGGGGTCCAGCTGAGCCGCGGCACGGTGGTGGTCAGTCCCATTGCCTCGGACAAGTGCTCGGCCCGAAGCCGGGTGGGGGCGGTCATGCGGCAGGACTCCTGGAGTGCGGTTGCTGGAAGTTCCAGCTTCGTTGGCCGCCACTTCCCCTCCACAGGGTTCTTTCAATGGTTGGAATAGTATTGTGGTTCAGCTCACTGCAAGCCATCAGTACTGCCAACGGCGCTAGGAATTTTCTGCCATGACTGTCACTCCGGAAACGGACATCCCGCCAGCCCGCGGAAAACGGCCCAAACAGGGCGAACCCGTCATCGACCGGGCACTGAGCCTGCTGGCGGTCTTTTCCGACCGGCGCCGCGCACTGACCCTGTCCGAGCTGGCGCGCTACGCGGACATGCCCGCGCCAACGGCGCTGCGGCTGATCGCGCGGCTGGTGGCCTGGGGTGCGCTGGAAAGGCTCGACGACGGCCGGTACGTGGTGGGGGTCCGGCTGTGGGAAGTGGCGTCGTTGTCCCCGCGTGGACACGGGGTGCGGGAGATTGCGCTTCCGTACCTGGAGGACCTTTTCGAAGTGACCCGGCACCACGTCCTGCTGGCGGTGCGGGACAACGAGCAGGCGGTGCTGATCGAGCGGCTGTCCGCGAAGGACGCCACCGAGGTGGCGTACCGGGTGGGTGGACGGGCGCCGCTGCGTTCCACCGCCATTGGCCTCGTTCTTTTGGCCGGGGCGGACCAGCAGTTCCAGGAAACCATCCTGAAGCGCCCGCCGGAAAATGAGCCGGGTGTGCCCGAGATGCCTGAAGGCCAGCTGCGCAGGACACTTTCGGATGTGCGGCGCACCGGCATCGCGATGATCCGCCGTACCGTCCCGTCCCGGACCGTCTCCGTGGCGTCCCCTATTTTCGATGCCCAGGGCTCCGTGGTGGCGTCCCTGTCCATCGTGGTTCCGGACGGGTCCACGCCCCCGAACGTGCTGGCCCCGGCTGTCCGTGCGGCCGCCCGCGCCGTCTCGCGGAACCTGGGGCACCGGGCTGCCGTCAGCGCCGAGGCGCGGACGCACTCCCAGGGGTAGGGCGGAGCGGTCAGCCCGGGGAGTCGATGTTTGGGCCAACGCCTCACAGGCCGCTCACAGAAAGCGCCTATGCGGACCATAGTGCTGTGGCTTTTGATGGGGAGATGACCAATTCGCAGAAACCCCATGAGCTTCACGGCGACGCCCACCAGCCGCACCCGGACCACGACCGCGGCCTCGAATTCGACCTGTCGACGATGATGAGCCGCCGCTCCCTCGGCATGTTCTTTGGTGCCGGCGGTGCCGCCATCGCCCTGGCCGCCTGCACCCCCGGTTCCCCCGGCGCATCCAGCACAGCGGCCACGTCAACGGCGGAAGCAACCGCAACGGCCACTCCTTCCGCTGCGGCGGCTTCTTCGGCGTCGTCCCCGGCCACCGCTGCGCCCACCCCGACCCGTGCCATCGCCGAATGTGGCGTGGAGATTCCGCAGGAAACCGCCGGGCCGTACCCGGGTGACGGCTCCAACGGACCCAACGTCCTGGAAGCTTCCGGCGTGGTGCGCCGGGACATCACCTCCAGCTTCGGCACCGGATCGGCCACGGCAGTAGGCGTGCCGCTGGCGTTTACCCTGACCCTGCTGGACAACTCCAACGGCTGCACACCGCTTGCCGGCGCGGCGGTCTACGCCTGGCATTGTGACCGGGACGGCAAATACTCGCTGTACGATTCGAGCCTGCGGAACGAAAACTACCTGCGCGGGGTCCAGGAGGCGGACGCCAACGGCCAGGTCACTTTTTCGTCCATCTTCCCCGGTGCCTACTCCGGGCGCTGGCCGCACATCCACTTCGAAGCCTTCGAGTCCATGTCCAATGCCACCGCCGCCGGCCAGGTGCTCGCCGTCTCGCAGATTGCCCTGACCAAGGCGGCGTGTGACGACGTCTACGCAACCCCCGGATACGAAAAGAGTGTCACCAACATGGCCCGGACCACGCTGAAGTCAGACAACGTCTTCGGGGACGACGGCGGCATCTACCAGCTGGCCACCATGACCGGCTCCGCCGCGGCAGGCTACAGGGCAGCACTGAACGTGACCATCTAGCAGCAGGATAGGCGGCTTCTCTGCACGGCGCTGGGATCAGATGGTCTGCCCTGCGTCGGCGAGGAGGGTGCTTCCGGTCATGATTGTGGACAGGTCGCTCGCGCAGAAAAGGACGACGCGTGCAATGTCGTCGGGGGTTCCGATCCGGCCGATGAGGCTGTTGGTCATTACCGTCATGGCCCGGCCGGATTCTTCCGTTGCCGGGTGGACTGCGGCCGCGGCCATGTTGCCTTCCGTAGGCACGAAGGTGGGTGCTACCCCAAGAACGCGGATCCCGAGGGGAGCGAACTCAAGGGCCATTTGCTTCGTCATGCCCCGGACAGCGTGCTTGGATCCGACATAGGCGGAGAGCCCGGGAGCCGTCCCGGTGAATCCGGCGGTGGAGACGATGTTGATGATGACCCCGCCCCGTTTGCCGCCGGACATATGCCGGGCGGCTTCCCGGGAACCGTTGAAGACACCGCGGGTGTTCACGGCGAAGACCTGCTCCCACGTGTTATCCGGTGTGTCGAGGACTGGAACGCTGGGGAAGATGCCGGCGTTGTTCACCCAGATGTCGATGCCGCCAAACTCCCTGGCCGCGGATGAAGCGGCGGCGCGGACGGATTCTGAGTCAGTGACGTCCATGGCGAGGCCGAGCGCCCGCACTGGAGAGCGATCGCTGATTTCGTCAGCCGCGGCCTGTGCCCTTTCGGCGTTGATGTCGCCGATGAGGATGTCGGCGCCCGCTTCTGCCAGCCGGAGCGCGATGGCCTTGCCGAGCCCCTGGGCCCCACCCGTAACCACCGCCTTCCGTCCGGCCAGGGACAGGAGCTCAGTGAGGGGTGCGGCGGAGACGTCGGCGAAGGCGGCCGTCACGAGAGGACCCCGGCGCCCAGTGCGTTGTGTTGGGCCACCCCGCCCAGCCAGGCAAGGCTCGGCTTCGGAGTCCGGACGAAAGTGTCCCTGTCAACGGCGATCAGGCCGAACGTGGGCTCCCAGTGTCCCCACTCGAAGTTGTCCAGGAGTGACCAGTGCAGGTACCCACGCACGTCGATGCCCCCAGCGATGTTCTGCTGCAGGCCGGCGAGCGCTTCGGTAGTGTAGCGGATCCTCTGTTCGTCATCCGCGGTGGCAATGCCGTTCTCAGTGATGAGGACCGGAACACCACCGGTGACGTCCCAGGCGTGGCGGACAGCCATGCTGAGCGCGTCCGGGCGGTAGGCGGTACCCACAAGCGTGTTGTCGGGGTGCGGCGGGTGCGGGACGAGGCCGTTGGCGTCCACTTCCTGGCTGGAGTAGGCCTGGACGCCGACGAAGTCATCACCGCGGCTCCCTTCCCAGTAGACGTCCTCTTTGCCGTACCGGATCTCAAGGAGCTTTTCCTCCCCACCGGGGGCCGGAGTGAGTGCGCCGGCGGCGATGGTCCAGCCGACCTTGGCGCTGGTGCGGGCCCGGACAATGTCACGGGCGGCGTGGTGGATGGCAGTGAAGGTGCGCCCGATTTCGGGATCCGCGTAGGTGAGGAAGTCGCTGTGTGTCTGCTTCTTCTCCCCCTCGGCCTCGACGGTGGGGCTCTGCCACTGGGCACCCTGGTTTTGCTGCATGCGGCGCATGGCCGTCATGATGGCCGCCTGCATGTTGGGTTCGTTCATGGTGACCACCCATTCCACCCCGTCCAGGATGTCCGTGGCTGCGGTGACGTAGCGCTGGAACTTTTCGGACGCATCCGGAGCCAGCCAGCCGCCGTCGTTCGCAAACCACTGAGGTGTGGTGAAGTGCTGCAGGGTGACGACAGGGATCACGTTACGCTCGAAGCAGTACTCGATCATGCGGCGGTAGTGGGCCAGCTCCGCCTTGGAAAAGTGCCCGGCAACCGGTTCGATCCGGGACCACTCGAGGCTGAACCGGTAGGACGTCAGGCCGGCATCGGCGAGGAGGGCGATGTCCTCGCGGTAGCGGTGGTAGCTGTCGCAGGCGTCACCGGAGAGTTCCATACCGGGCATGGTGAGCTCGCGGGCCCACCAGTCGCTGTTGACGTTGTTGCCTTCAATCTGGTGGCCGGCAGTTGCGGCGCCCCAGAGGAAGCCGTCGGGGAAAGTAGTCATTTTGGTCCTCTAAGTTGCGTACGTTAGGTGGGTGTTGGCGGAAGGAATGGATCTTGCCGCCCGGTATCTACCCGGGCCAGCGGTGTATTCGGTTCCGTCGGGGAAGACGATCCGGGCGGTGGTTTCGGCCGGGATAACGGCGTCGATCCGGAGTTCGTCGCCGTCGAGCTGCCAGTGGACCTTGATGGTTCCGTTGGGTGTTTCGTGCGACCCTCTCGCCCAGGTCAGGTCCGGGCCAGGGGTTGGAGCGATGACGACGGACCGCCAGGCCACCGACCCCGAATCCTGCCGCAGTCCTAGCGTGTATTCGTGGAGGAACCGGAGGACTGTTCCCTTGCTGTAGTGGTTGAGGGAGTCGTGGGCGTTTCCCTCGTGGTCGATGCCTTCCCAGGATTCCCAGATGGTGGTTGCGGCCTTGTCCACCATGTACAGCCACGACGGCGCGCTGCGCTGCAGGAGCAGCTCATAGGCGACGTCCTCGCGGCCGGCCTCAACGAGAACCGGCAGGAGGTCCCCTGTGGAGAGGAACCCTGTTCCCAGATGTGTGTCCGCGTCCCGGATCAGCTCGACGAGCCGGTCCGCGGCTGGCCCGCGGACATCCTCCGGCAGGAGGCCAAAGGAGAGCGCCCGGACATAGCTGGCCTGGGTGTCGGCGACGGTGGTGCCATCCGGATGAAGGTAGGCGGCCTGCCATGCCAGCCGGATGGACTCCGCGATGTCCGCATACTTGGCTGCCTCTGCAATGCGGCCCAGGACATGGGCCGCACGGGAGAGCGTCGCCGCCGAGCGGTAGAGGTACGCCGTCCCCACTTCGCCCTTGTCTTCCATGAACCAGGCCATTGGGTTGTCCTGGACGGGGTCGATCAGTTTCCCGTCGGCGTCGCGCTTTTTCGGCTCGGTCCATTCGCCCCAGTGGAAGGTGCCATCCCACAGGTACTGTTCGAAGGGTTCCGGCTCGGGAGATTGCCGGGCGCGGGCGTGGTGGCGGGTGGTGCGGGCCTTGTCGAGGGCCCATTGGACCCATCGGTCCATTGCGTTCCAGTTCTCGGCGAGTACCGCCTCATCCCCGTACTCCTCGTAAAGGGCCCAGGGAACGGCGACGATCGCGTCTCCCCACCCGGCGGATCCGGTCATCATCGCAAACTGGTCATCCAGGTTGTTCTTGATGCGGCGGCCGTCGGGCGAGAAGTTGGCGATCCGTCCATCGTCGAGCTGGTCGTCGCGGACTGAGCGCAGCCATTTCCGGCTGAATCCGAGCACGTCCCGCAGCCTGGTAGCCGTAGAGATGAAGACCTGGTAGTCGCCCGTCCAGGCCACCCGTTCCCGGGTGGGGCAATCGGTGGGGACATCTACCGCGTTCCCCAGGAAGCTCCATTCGCCGATGCTGTGCAGCCGGTTGAGGTCCTCATTGCTGCAGGAGAATTCACCGGTGCGACGAAGGTCGGTATGGACCACCTGCATGGTCAGCGCCGAGGGGTCCAAGGCGGTTCCGTCGCGGCTGATGCGGGCGTACTGGAAGCCATGAACCGTGTGGCGCGGCTCGAAGACTGCGGCTGCTGGTCCTGCTGTCACTTCATCACGCTGGGAGAAGATCCTTGCCGGTTCTCCCGGCCGGTGGGAATCGAGGTGGGAGGTTGAGAGGTCCCCGTCCGGGCCGAGGTGTTCGCCGTACTCGATGACCGTGCGTGTGCCCTCTGGTCCGAGGTCTTCGAGCCGGATCCACCCGGACGCGTTCTGGCCGAAATCTGCCACCCAAACGCCCGGCCTGACCTTGTAGATCTGTTCCGGCGCGCGGGAGTCGATGACACGGACCGGCGGAGCAGGCGACCAGTCGATAGGCGGCGCCTCGACCTGGTCCACGAGTACTTTTACCGTCGGTTCAGCAGGCTTGCCGAAGTCAACGCTTTGCCCGTCCATCAGGTCGGCGCGGGTCGTCGTCGACGGAGTGCTCGTCCAGGTGCCGTCCGTGCGGATAACCTGGCGGGTTCCGTCGCTGAGCTCGATGTGCAGTTCTGCACGTGCTCCCAGGGTGGTGCCCCAGCCGGCGGGCAGCCGGAAGGCGCCCACCTGGCCGCGGTACCAGCCGTCGGACAGCTCAAGATCCACCCGGTTTTGTCCCGGCACCAGTGAGGACGTCACGTCGAAGGCCTGCGCGTAGAGCGTTTGGTCGTACGACGTCGACCCGGGGGACAGTTCCGCGGTACCGGCCCGTTCGCCGTTGATCGCCGCGGTGTAGACGCCGAGTGCCGTGGCGTAGAGCCGGGCCGATGTCACGGCGGCCGGCAGCTCGAAGTGGGTGCTGAGGAGGTAGGCGGGCCGGCGGCCGTAGCCCGGGTCTTCCTCTTCAACAGGGGTAATCCAGGACGCGGTCCAGTCCGCGTCCCACAGTCCGGCTTCGAACGCAGACCACTCGGACCAGTCATCCGAGTCTGCCGCGCGGACCCGCCATTGGATCCGTTGCCCGCTGCGCAGAGCCTGCCACGGCCAGGGTACGTACAGCCGCTGGTCCGTCGTCACGGCGGGCTGGAGCGCGCCGTCGATGGTTGCTTCGAGTTCGTAGGGAGCGGTGGTATCCGCCGGAGTCTTCCATGACAGCCTGGGGGCAGGCCCCGTGACGGGGAACTGGTCTCCGCCGCCGTCGACGGCCAGATGGTAGGGCGATCCGCCCATGTCGGTCCTTCTTCCTTCGTGGGGCCCGTTCAGCGGACTGCCTTGACCTTGACCGCGATGACGGTGCCGCCCAGGAGGGCCAGGACGGCGCCGGTGAGGTAGAGGAGCGTGTAGTTCTTCTCTGCTCCGGTGGCGCCGATGGTGATAATCAGGGAAGCGATGAGCGGTGCCAGGGCGCTCGGGATCTTCTGCGCGAAGGCCACGACTGCCATGTAGCGCCCGGTTTCACTGCGGTTGGGCAGGATCGCGAAAATGATTGCCTGGTCGACTGTGGCGAAGACGGCGATGGCGGTCTGCATGAGCACGGCGCCGATGATCAGCTGGGGAAGGGACCACGCGGTTGCCTCTGCCAGTGCCCCTCCGACAAAGAGGAGTGCGGAGATCAGCACGAACAGGCGCCGGCGGCGCAGTTTGTCGGACAGGAATCCGCCGAGGAGCGCGCCCGCTGCGGCCGCGACGACGCCGAGCATGCCGATGGTGGCGACCACCCCGGCTACTTCCCGGACGGGAAGGTTGAGGCGCTGTGCGTAGAAGAACGTGCCGAACGTGGTGTTGAAGTACAGGCCGATGAAGAACACGAAGCGGCCCAGCCAGTTCCATGCGAAGTCAGGGTACTTGCGGACGTTGAAGCCGTAGCTGGCGATCACCGATTTGGCAGTAACCTCCGAACTGACGGCAAGTTCTTTCGAACTGCCCTCGGGCTTGATGATCGGAAGCAGTGCCAGCAGGACGGCGCCGATAAGACCCGGGACAACGAAGACCAGCAGGGTGTTCGACGAAACGGCGTAGGCCACCCCGATACCCAGGACGGGCGCGATCTGGGTCATGAGCGAGGTCAGGGCTGAAACGCGCCCGCGCTGCTGGTCCGGCAACTTGTCCGCCATCAGGTTCTGGATCGCCGCACCGGAAATGGACCAGCCTGACATGCCCAGCACCCAGCCCGCCCCTACGATCAGCAGGTCCGGGGCAAGGCCCATCACCACCAGCCCTGCCAGGCCGATCCCCGTGCCGAGGAAGATGAACGGAGTACGGCGGCCCCAACGGGACCGCATGCGGTCGCTCCAGATACCCACCATCGGGCTGATGACCAGGTAGATCAGCTGGGCCGTACCGGTGATGTAGCCAAGCACCTCTTCGTGGCCCGGGGCCAACTCGCTGATCCGCACCGCGATGCCGTACGAAAGCGGCACCATCATGGCGATCGACGCTCCGAAGCTCGCCAGCATCAGCCAGAGGATATAGCTCCTGCTCACAGGCGACTGGGGTTCGTCCGCAACGCTCGCCACACCATCGGCGGCTTCACCGGGATTCTGATTACCCGGTACCGGCTGGGCGGCCGCGACGCCCCCAACGAAACCAGAACCCTCGTGTTCGTTCGTAGTCACCTATGACTCCTTAATTGAATGGCTTCCAGCGCTGCATGCAGGCGCCGTGCGACAACTGCGTCGAAAGCAAGCCAATAGTAACCACTGTGGTTACTCTTCGAGAAATAGTAGCCAGAGTGGTTACAATTGGCAATAGCCGCGTGAAGAAAAGGCAAGCCGCAGAAAAGAGACGATGTTCGTGACCACCACTGCCGGGCAAGAGACCGGGAAAAAGGCCGGCCAACGGCGACGCGGCCCGTATGCAACGACTCCTGCCCGCCGGGCGGAGATCGTCAGGGCAGCGTCAGCAAGCTTTGCCGAGCACGGCTATGAACGGGCATCCCTACGGGATATCGCTGCCCGTGCGAACGTGACCCACGCTGCGTTGCTCCGCCATTTCGCCACCAAGGACGATCTTCTCCTGGCCGCCCTCGCGCAGCGCGACACCGACGACGAGGAACTCGCCCGCCGGATCATTGACTCCAAGGTCCCGCGGGAAAAGGTGCTGAGCAGCATCCTTCAGGAAGATTTTGCCCATCCTGAACAGTTGCGGAACTGGCTCGCCATCACGATAGCGGCCACCAACCCCCAGCACCCGGCGCACGAATTCTTCATCGCCCGCCGGGAACGGATGCGCCAGCACTTCACCAGCACGCGCCTGGCCACCGCCCAGGACAGCGAGGAACTCAGCGCCGATGACAAGGTGACCATGGTCCTGGCCATGATCGACGGACTCCGGATCCAGTTCCTCCTTGACCCCGAACGCAAAGCGCTCCACCTCATGGATACCCTCATGCGGTTTATCGCGGAGCCTGAAAACAGCTAGCACCTGACAAGGCACGCTGCCGTTCAAGCCCCGAACCTGCCTCCACCGGTCAGAAGCCGCAGTTAGTCCTTCCCGCAATAGGACAGGCGCCGCAGCAGGACTTCCCCGTCGACGGCGAAGACACCGAACGCCCGCCCGGTAAACGCCTTGGCCGTTTCAAAGGCCCAGTGCCTGCCGTCGAGTTCGGTCAGCAGCACGTCTTCGGCCTCACCCTCTCCCCCGGAATCACGTGCTCCAGTCCTGACCATCAGGCGGATCCTGTCACCGCCCACGGCCCCGGCGCTGAAGTCCGCCGGTGGCGGCGAGGCCACGATTGCCAGCTCGACCTCGCCGTCCGGAACTGTCACCTCCCAGGTGCGGTCAAGGCTCGCCACGACGGCCCGCGCCGTGATTCTGACAGCGGCCCCTTCCTGCCTGGCCTCAATGCCGAACCAGTTGTCCTCGGCGTTGCGCACGGCGATGCCGCCCGTCCCGGAGCTGATGTCGAGGACGGCCCGGAATTCCATCCCGAGGTGACGCTGCCGCTGCGCCAGGAAGGTGGGCCTGGATGAGCTCAGCGTTGCCCCCTCGCCCCTGATGAGGAGTCCCTTCGAAGTGGGTGCCGAAAATTGTGCGGGCATCCTGCGGATACTGATCCAGGCCGGATCCTCCAGGCCATCGCCAGATGAAAAGTCGTACTCAACCTTCTCGGAACGCGTCCCCTCCACTTGGGGCATGCGGGCGTGGGGCCAGTCGTCAATCCAGTCCACTGCGGCCAGGAACGTCTCCCGCCCCAAAGGTGAGAACGCCTGGGTGAGGCCCACCGGACGGACACCCAACAGGACCATGGCCGTCCCGCCGTCGGGAAGCTCAAACAAGTCTGCGTGCCCGGTGTTCTGGACGGGCGAACCTGTTCCGGAGGCCGTGAGGACCGGATTGTGTGGTGCCGGTTCGAACGGCCCGTCCGGGCGGCGGGAACGTGCCACCGTAACGGCGTGGCCGCGGTCGGTTCCCCCTTCGGCCGCCAGCAGGTACCACCAGCCGCCCCGGAGGTAGAGGTGCGGGCCTTCGGGCGCATACAGGCCACTGCCGGACCACAGGGGCCGGGGTTCTTCGAGCGCCGTCCCGGTCGCAAGGTCTACCCGGACCTGCCGGATCGCATCGGGATGCCGGGCAAATGTCACGTAGGCGGTCCCGTCGTCGTCCCAGGCCAGGTCAGGGTCGATGCCGTCGACGGCTTCTATGACGGCACCGTCGCTCCAGGGTCCGGCGGCGTCCGTGGCTGTGAAGACCACACAGCCGCGGCCCCCAAGGAACACGGTAACAATCAGGTAGAAGATCCCGTCCCGGTATCGAAGCGTCGGCGCCCAGACACCTCCGGGCGTGGGAACGTCGGCGAGCTGGACCTGCTCCTCCCGCATGGCCACGTGGCCCACAAGCTCCCAGCTGTCCAGGTCCTGGCTGTGATAAATGGGAAGCGCTGGAAGGTACTCAAAGGACGACGTCGCAATGTAGTAGCCGTCCGGGGTACTGACGATGCTGGGGTCCGGATTAAAGCCCGAAAGGATGGGGTTGGAGTGCATCCAGTCATCCTCCCGTGCGAATCAGGACGTCGCCCGGGAGGATTTCATTCGTTGGAAGGCCTTCTTAGTACTGGCCCTTGATCACAAAATAGGAACCGCGGATGGTGCCCGCAAGCTTGGACTTCTGGCGAGCGAACTTGAAGCTGGACGCCAGCTCCTCCGGAACGTCCATTCCGTCAGAGAGCTTGAACCCGACCGCCCGCTTGCCCCCGTCCTCGATGGCGTACACGACGTTGATGGACAGCCCGGACTCGTAGAACACGTACGTCATCCGCAGCCCGTCCACTTCGAAGGCCGAGACCTCGAGGGGTTTGGAGCCAATCACCAGGTCGCGCTCGGAGGACAGGATGTTGTGCACGTATTCGACCACGTCCGGAGCATCCCCGGCCGGAGTGACGGTGAAGTCGTGGTCATACTTATTCTTGTAATAGCGAGCCTCGTTGGCGCGCAGTCCGGCCAGCGCCTCCGCCACCGGCGACGATTCCAAACCAAGGGTGGACACGTTCTTGAAATCCACGGTGTAGGGCATAAGTCCTCCTGGAAAAGGTTCTTTCGCCCATCCTCGCAGATCCGAACAGCGGCGCCGGCGAAACGCGCCCGGTCCCGGGGCACGAAGCCCCGGACAGGCCTAGGAGTCCGTGTGCCTGCCAGTGAGCTTGTCCAGGATCCGGTCCACCATGCCCACGCCTGGCCCCACGGTCTTGTGGAACAGCTCGGAATGCGGTGCGCTCGGGTGCGGCCTGGTCGGCGCCAGCTTTTTCGCCCTCTCGACCTTTTCGCCCATGTCGACGAGTTTCTCACGGGGAATGTGCAGGCGGAGCTTCGGGAACTGTTCGGACTCCTCATCGTTGGCATGGTGGCTCAGCTGCGCCTCGAGCTCATTGACCAGGTCCATGAAGCCGGCCTCCGCAGGTTCCACCTTCTCCAGCCGCTTCATGAGCTTGACGATGTCGTCATGCTCCTTCTTGTCGTGCTCCACTTCGTCCTTGCCGTTGGGCACGTGGTCCTCAATGGCCGGGTAGACGTACATTTCCTCGGCAACGGCGTGGCGCATGACCTCCGCGATCAGGGTGTCCGCCAGGTCCCTGCGCTGGCTTTCCCCGGCCGTGCCCTTGATCTGTCCGATGAGCGCAATCATGTCCTGGTGGTCGCTGGTCAGGATGTCCACGACGTCCACGTTTCCGGCGGAATTGGTATCACTCATGAGCCTGCACTCCTCCTGGATGGCTGCTGTACACGGCGTAAGACGGTCAAAGTACCACGCTGCCAACAATGCGATCCAGAGGTGAAACCCCCTATACGGTCCTAAGAAAATGGTCCGGCTAACGCACCGCCACCAGCTGACGTATGAGGTCCCTCCACAATCCGGCGCTGTCCACTTGGTGATGGACGACGCTTCCCCAGGCCCCAGTGATCCCAGCGGTTCCGGGGCCCGGCCCAAACGGCACCAGGACACTGTCGCCCAGGGTCAGCGTGCTGCCCCGCTGCACGAACGGCGGGACGTCGAGCAGCCGCTCCGCCAGCCAGGAACCAACCCGCGATGCGGCCGCAAGCTCGTTCTTCACCGCGTCCACGCCAACGGTCATTCGCATGTACTCCTCGTAAGGAATCCGGACCAGGGGCATCTTCGAGGCCACCACCTCCGTGGCCGAGGCGGCGTCAGTGTCCGAGTTGTATTCGCCGCGCTCCGCGTCGGCCAGGATGCCGCCCACCCATACCAGGGCCGCCCTATCCGCGAGCGCCGGGTCCAGTCGAAGCGCGGCAGCGACGTTGGTCAATGGTCCTCCGCAGAGAATCGTGGTCCGCTCAAAGCGCGCGGAGGTTTCCACAATTGCTCGCGCCGCAGCGCTGACCTGACCCTCGCTGGTCCCGGGGGCCTCGGCACCGGTGATGACCCGGACATCGTTGATCCCCATCAGCTCCAGGAGCTCCTCAACGAGTTCAGCGCCCTGGCTGGCTGTAGTTGCGGGATCAGCACCGGCTGCTTCAGCCAGTTCCGGATCCAAGGGCGAACTCGTCACCAGCATCGTCACGTCCGGGCCGCACCGCAAAAGGATGTGGGCCAGTGCCACCAGCCCGTCCGGATCGCCGCCATAGTCGTTATCCACCACGAGCAGCTCGGTCAAGGCGGACACTGCTATGCCCCTGCCGGGACGGCCAACGCGGCTGGCGCAGAGAAGCTGTGCGTGCCGCCCCCAACGGTGTGCCGCTCGCCGTCCGGAAGGACGACGTCGGCCGCCACCCCGTCGGGTACCGTCGCCTCGAGCCTGAACGCGCCGCCGTCGAGCCTCCACTCCGCCCGGACCTCACCGTGCGGAGTCTTCAAGGACGTCCTGGCCCAGTCGATGCCATCACCGGGCTGCGGGGCGACGAGCACCTTGGCGTAGCCCGGCGCCAGCGGCCGGATACCGCCGATGGCCTTGTGCATCCAGTCCGCCACGGCCCCCAGGGCGTAGTGGTTGAAGCTGGTCATCTCGCCGGGGTTGATGGTGCCGTCCGGAAGCATGGAATCCCAGCGTTCCCAGACGGTGGTGGCGCCCATGGTTACCGGGTACAGCCAGGACGGGCAGCCTTCCTCCAGGAGCAGCCGGTAGGCCTCGTCCATATGCCCGGTGTCGGTGAGCGCGTGGGTGATGAACGGCGTCCCGGCGAACCCGGTGGACACACGGTAGCCGTTGTCCCGGACCAGCTCGGCAAGCCGGTTGCCGGCGAACTCGCGCAGCTCCGGAGTGGCCAGGACATCGAAGGCGATGGCCAGGGCGTAAACGGTGGTGCAGTCGCTGCGGATGGTGCCGTCCGCCGCCACGTAGTGCTCGGCGAAGGAGGCGCGCACCCGGGCGGCGAGCGCCTCAAAGTAGGCCTCGTCGTCGGGCTTTGCCAGCAGTCCAGCAGCCTGCGCGGTGATCCGCGCGGTCCGGTACATGCAGGCGGTGGCCACCACGCCGGTGTCCGCCTTGGCCGCCCACGGCTGGTCCGGCGCGGCGTCCGGGTCCAGCCAGTCGCCGAACTGGAAGCCTGAGTCCCACAGCCCGCTCGATGACAGCAACCCCTCCACCCGCCGGGAATGGGCAGCCATAGATTCGAACTGATTCCGCAGCACGCCCAGGTCCCCGTACGCCTCCCACAGCGCCCACGGCACCCACACGGACGCCTCGCTCCACAACGCGGACGATTCCGGTGCCGGGAACTCGGGCGGCTGCGGGCAGTATTTCAAAGCATCCGGCACGGTGATGGGAACCAGGCCGTCCTGCTCCTTCTGTTCCGCGGCAAGGTCCAGCAGCCAGTCCTGCAGGAAGCCCTTGACGTCGTACAGGTAAGCGGCGGTGGGGGCGAAGACGGCGATGTCGCCGGTCCAGCCGAGCCGCTCGTCGCGCTGCGGGCAGTCGGTCGGCAGGTCCAGGAAGTTGCCCCGCAGGCCCCACACGATGTTGCGGTGCAGCTGGTTCACCAGTGCGTTGGAGCATTCGAAGGTGCCGATGCGCTCCAGGTCGGAGTGGACCACCACGGCCTCGAGGTCATCCTCCGTGGGCTCACCAGGCCAGCCGGTGATTTCGGCGTAGCGGAAGCCGTGGAACGTCTTGGTGGGTTCGAAGAAGTCCTGGCCGCCGGAGAGGAGGAAGGTGTCCGTTGCCTTGGCGGAGCGCAGCGGACGGGTTCCGAGTTCGCCGTTTTCCAGGACCTCCGCGTGCCGCGCGGTGATTGCTTGTCCGGCCGCACCCTGCACGGTGAACCGCAGCCAGCCCACCAGGTTCTGGCCGAAGTCCACCAGCGTCTTTCCGGCCGGTGAGGTGAAGATTTCCACGGGACGGACGACGCCGGCACGCACCACGGGCGGGCCCACCGGCTCAGCCAGCCGGTCGGCGTCGAACGGCAGCTCCCGCACGCCCGTCCAGTCAGCGCCAGGGGCAAAACCGGGCTCCGCCCAGCCCTGCTGGCGGCGGCGGGCGTCGATGGTCTGGCCGTCGTAGAGGTCGTTGAAGGTGGTGCCGGAGGGGCCCGCCTGCCAGCTGGTGTCGGAAGCAACGGACTGGACGTAACCGTCCTCGAATTCAATGTCCAGCTGTCCAAAGAACCCCAGTTCGCTGCCGTACAGGTTGGACATGCCGTGCCAGGCGAGCCGTCCCCGGTACCAGCCGTTGCCCAGTTCAACCCCAACTACCGTGGACGGACCCACCAGGGAGGTGACGTCGTAGCTGCGGTAGCGCAGCCGCCACTCGTAGGAGCTCCAGCCGGGGCTCAGCACGTCGTCACCCACCGGGGCACCGTTGATGAACGCCTCGTAGACGCCGAAGGCCGTGGCCCGCAGCGTCGCCTTCAGCACGCCACCGTGCCCCTCGTCGAGCGTGAACTCCTTGCGGAGCAGCGGGGCGCCGTCGAAGTCCTGCGCGGGGGCGATCATGGCGGCAAGCCAGGGGGTGGAGGTCATGAAGGAGGGTTCCGTTCTGTAGGAAGGCTGGAAGGTTGAGGCTGCTCAAAGGCAGTTTGGAGCGCTGGTCAGGCGTAGTGGCAGGCGACGTCGGCAGCGCCCACGCGCCGCAGCGTGGGCCGCTCTGTGGCACACAGTTCGGTGGCCAGCGGGCAGCGGAGCCGGAAGGGGCAGCCGCCGGGCCCGGGGACAGCGGCCGCTCCGGTGCGGACGCCCAGCGATTCGCGGGCTTCACGGCGTGCGGCCTGCTCCGCCGGCCGGGGCACCGGGGACGCTGCCACGAGTGCCTGGGTGAAGGGGTGCTTAGGGTTTTCGGTGACCGCGGCCGCAGGCCCGCTTTCCATGACCTGCCCGCGGTACAGCACCACCACACGCTGGGCCAGGAACTGGACCACGGCGATGTCGTGCGCGATGAACAGGTAGCTGAGGCCCCGTTCGTCGCGGAGGTCTGCCAGCAGGTTGAGCACCTGCGCCTGGGTGGACAGGTCCAGGGCGCTGACGGCTTCGTCACAGACCACCAGTTGGGGGTCGCAGATCAGGGCGCGGGCCACCGAGATGCGCTGGCGCTGCCCGCCGGAGAACTGGCTGGGGTACCGGTCCACGGCCCCGCGCGGAAGCCCCACACGTTCCAGCATGTCCCCGGCCCTGGTGCGCGCCTCCGCCGCGGACACCCCGCGGAGCCGCAGCGGCTCAGCCAGGGAGGTGCCAATGGTGTTGCGCGGGTTCAGTGAGGAATTGGGGTCCTGGAAGACGGCCCGCAGTTCGCTTCCTAAGGCCCGGCGCTGGGCGGCGCCCGCGGAGGTGATGTCCTTGCCCTGGTAAGTGATGGTGCCGGCGGAGACCTTCTGCAGGCCGAGGATGGCCTTGCCGATAGTGGACTTTCCGGAGCCCGACTCCCCCACCAGGCCCACCGTCTCACCGGGGGCGATGCTGAAGCTGACGTGGTCGACGGCGGCCGGTGCGGCGGCTGCCTTCCGGCCCCGGCCGTAGCGGACTACCAGGTCCTTGACCTCAAGCATGGGGGTGGCGGAGGGCGGCGTGGAATCGCGGCGTTCGGTGACTGCGGTGCTCATGCCGGGTCCTTTTCAACAATGCTGCTGCGAGTGGGCGGGTTCTGCCTGGGAGTGACCTGCAGGGTGCGGGCGGCAGGCACGTCCGTGGCCAGCCAGTCCATGCCCTCGACGGCCAGCTGGTCCGCCTTGACGCACCGCACCAGGCCTTCGCCGGTGCCGGAGTGCAGCAGCGGAACGGGTTCCATGCAGGCGGAGCCGGCGAACTGGCAGCGGGCGGCGAAGCGGCAGCCGGTGGGCCAGTCCTTGGACTGCGGCACCTGCCCGCTGATGGTGGCAAGCCGTTCCGGCATGTCGTCTGCGTGGTTGGCGTGCGGGTCGGCCGCCAGGAGGGCCAGGGTGTAAGGGTGGCGGGGGTGGTCCAGGACGGCCTGGGTCCTGCCGTTCTCCACCACCTGGCCGGCGTACATGACGGCCACCTGGTCGCAGATGTCCGCCACCACGCCGAGGTCGTGGGTGACCATCACCACGGACATGCCGGTGTCCTTCACCAGCGTCCGGAGCAGGGACAGGATTTCGGCCTGGACCGTCACGTCCAGTGCGGTGGTGGGTTCGTCCGCCACCAGCAGTTTCGGCTGGCCGGAGAGCGCCAGGGCAATGGCCACGCGCTGGGCCATGCCGCCGCTGATCTGGTGCGGGTAGGTCTTCAGGATCCGGGCGGCGTCCACGATGCCCACCTTTTCCAGCAGGCCCTGCGCCTCCTGGCGGGCCTCGGCCCGGCCCATGCCGCGGAGCCGGCGGATGGTCGCGGTGAGCTGATACCCCACGGTGAACATCGGGTCCAGGGCGCGCATGGGTTCCTGGCTGATCAGGGCGATTTCACGGCCGCGGACCGCCTCCATGTCCCTGTCTGCCACCGCAGCCAGGGACATTCCGTTCCACAGGATCTGGCCGCCGGTGACGCTGACGCCCGAGGGAAGCAGGCCCAACAGGGACAGTGCCGTCATAGTCTTGCCGCAGCCGGACTCCCCCACCAGGCCAAGGACGGTGCCGGGCTGGACCTCGAAGGAGACGTCGGTGACCAGGCGGACGCCGTTGCCTGCACCTGCACTGTCGACGCCGACGGACAGGTTGCGGACGCTGAGCGTGCCGGTCGGGGCGGTGTCCCCCGTGGCAGGAGCGGGGGCAGCTGCGGCGATGGCGGCGACGGCCTTGGTGCGCTGCCGCCGTGCGGCGGCGGAGGGCAGGTGCGGGGCGGCGGCATTGGGTGCCTTGCCCAGGGCGTTGCCGATGGCGTTGGCGGACAGGACGGTCAGCGCCAGCACGGCGCCGGTGGGCACCATCATCCAGGGCGAGTCATAGACATGCTGGGAGGCGCCCTGGATCATGCCGCCCCAGCTGGGCTGCGGGATGGGCGGCCCGAATCCGATGAACGCCAGGCCGGCCTGGATGAGCATGCCCACGGCGAAGATGAGCGCGGCCTGGACCACGATGGTGTTGGCCAGCCCCGGCAGGACGTGGCGGAGGCTGATCCGCAGCGGGCCGACGCCGTCCACCTTGGCTGCATCGACATAGAGCTGGGACTGCAGGGACTTGGCCTGGCCCAGGATCACCCGGTAGATGCCGGCGGACATCAGGATGCCCAGGATTGCCATGACCACCGGGATGTTGGTTCCCACGGCGCCAATGACCGCCAGGATGATCACGGTTCCCGGCAGGGACATCATGATTTCGGTGACCCTGCTGATGACGCCTTCGGTCCGTTCGCCGGCACCGGCAGCCAGCATGGCCAGGATGGTGCCGAGTCCGACGCCGACAATCACCGTGAGCATCGACGTCCCCAGGGTGCCGGCTGCGGCGGCGAAGATGCGGCTGAGGATGTCGCGGCCCAGTTCGTCCGTGCCCAGCCAGTGGGCGGCGGTGGGGCCGGAGAGGACTGCGGTGAAATCCTGGTCCTCGGTCTTGAAGGGCAGCCACAAAGGCGCGGTCAGCGACGCGGTGACAAGCACCGCAAGCCACGTGAGCCCTGCCACGGCGCCCGGTGAGGTGAACAGCCGGTGCCGGGAGAATTTGGTGATGGCCGCCTTGCCGGCGCTGCGCGCTGGCTCTGCTGCCGGCGTCGTACTTCCTGCCTGGTCCGCGTCAGCGGGGGCCGGGGCAACTGTTGGGATCATGAGGCACGCAACTTCGGGTCGAGGAACTTGGTGGCCAGCTCCAGCACCAGGTTGACGGCGACCACCACCACGGTGGCGATCACCACCACGCCCTGGACGGCGGGGGCATCATGGGTGCTGACGGAGGTCTGGACGGCCTGGCCCAGTCCGGGCATGGCGAACAGCTGCTCGGCGATGACGGAACCGCCGAAAAGGCCGATGAACTGCAGGGCGATGCCGGCCACGATGGGCAGACTGGCGTAGCGCAGGGCGTGGATGTAGAGGATTTTCCAAGTGGGGGTGGCCGTGGCCCGCAGCGTGCGGATGTGTTCCTGCTGCAGCGCCTCCAGCATGGAGGCCCGGGTCTGGCGGGCAATGAAGGCCGCGCCGCCGACGGCGAGGGTGATCACCGGCAGCGCCAGGGACAGGGCCCAGTCCTGCGGTGAAACCTCGAACGGCACGTAGCCGGTGGCCGGGAAGACGGAGGACTGGACGGCGAACAGGTACACGAAAAGGACACCCACCCAGAACGCCGGCAAGGCAACGAGGAGGCCCACGAAGCCGCCGATCACCTGGTCCAGCAGGCCGCCGCGGACGGCGGCCGTGACGCCCAGGGCGATGCCGAGGACCGCGCTGAGGACGGTGGCCCCCGCGGCAAGCGAGGCAGTGACCGGCAGGCGGCTGGCAAGGTCGGCGCTGACGGAGCGGCCATCGATCAGCGAGATGCCCAGGTCACCCTGGACCGCGGAACCGAGCCAGGTGAAGAACTGGGTGAACAGCGGATCGTTCCAGCCCAGCCGCTGGTTGACCTCGTCGATGGCTTGCTGGGAGGCGCCGGCGCCGAGGGACACGGCCCCCGGGCTGCCCGGCATTGCGTGCACCAACAGGAATGCGAGCACCGCAACCACCAGCACGGTGGCCAGCGCCATCAGCAGGCGCTTGGTGATGAATAGTGCCATGGTGACCTCCATCGGTCAGGTACCGTCCCGGCGGGCCCTCCTGTTTGGGGAGGACCCGCCGGATAGGTACGGGTATTAGCCGGCCGGCGTGTAGGACGAGAGGAGCGGGTAGGCGTTGGTGCCGGCGAACTTCACCTGGGACACCTTCTTGGTGTTGTAGCCCTGGTTCGTCAGCGCCTCGTACAGCGGAATCATCCAACCGGACTCCATCAGGCGGGTGTTCAGCTTGGTGGCGGCTGCCTTGACGGCGGCGTCGTCCTTCGCGGCGGCCAGCTCGCCGGTGGCGGCGCTCAGCTGGTCGTCGGTGGCCTTCTGGACGTTGGTGAAGCCGTTCAGAATGGCCCCGTACATAACCCCGACGGGGTTGTCCCAGTTCAGCGGCGCGTAACCCAGCGGCGTGGTGGCGACGGCGGCGAATGCCTCATCAGTGGAGGCGGCCATCTTGACGTTCATGGTGATGCCGACGGCGGCGAGGTCCTTCTGGACGGCCTGCAGGTCCGTTTGGGTCTGGGCGCTGGCAATGATGGTGAACTCAAAGCCGTTCGGGTAGCCGGCCTCTGCCAGCAGGCTCTTGGCCTTCTCCGGGCTGTAGGCGAACTTGGTCTCCAGGTCCTTGGTGAAGCCTGCCGAATCCTTGGGCAGCGCGTTCCAAGCGGGGATGTCACCCTTGTGGAGGGCGTCCACCAGGGCCTGGCGGTTGATGGCGTACTGGATCGCCTGGCGGACCTTCTCCTGTCCGAAGGCCGGCGCGGTCTTGCCGGTCTTGTCAAAGGAGATCATCGTGTTGACGGTGCCGCCGATCTGGGAAACCCCGAGGCCCTTCGACTTGGCGAAGTCAACGGTGGAGGACGTCAGCATGGCAACGTCCGCCTGGCCGGAGACCAGGGCGTTGGCACGGGCCTGCGGGTCCTGGACCACGCTGAAGACAACCTTCTTGAAGGCGAACTTGGAAGCGTCAGGGCTCTTGTCGTTCTTCACCAGGACGTATTTGTTGCCCTTCACCGTGGAGGGGTCGAGGGTGTACGGTCCGGAGCCGTCGGGCGTGGCGGCCAGGGTTGCGGTGTCCGTAACCCCGTTCTTGCCCACGATCATGCCGGTGGTGGAGGCCAGGTTCTTCTCGAATCCGGGCTGCGGCTTGGCAAAGGTCAGTGCCACCTGGGTGGGGCTGACCACGTCCACGGACGTGATTTCCTGGGCGCCGCCCTTGGCGACTGCCGAGTAGGCGCTGAGCGCGGGGTCGGACCGGCGGTCCAGGTTGGCCTTGACGAGGTCGGCGTCGAGCTTGGAGCCATCCGTGAAGGTGACGCCGTCCTTTAGGGTCAGCGTCAGGACGGTGTTGTCCGCGTTGTAGCTGAACTCCTTGGCCAGGCCGGGGCCCGCGGAGCCGTCCGGCTGGAGCGTCATCAGGCTGTCGTAGAGGCCCTCGAAGAACTGGCGCTGCGCCGCCGACACGCGCAGCGGGTCGAAGCCGAACGAGGCAGAGTCGCTGTCGATGGCCAGGGTCAGGCTGCTGGTATCGGCCTTGGCGGCTGCCTGGCTGGACCCGCCGCCGCAGGCGGCCAGGGAGCCCACCAACAGGGCACCGGTCAGGACGGCAGCGCTGCCGCGTGCGGTGGAGGTCAGAAGTTTCATGTGGTGCGCCTTCGCATTCTTCTATGACTGCAAACGGAAAGAAAAACAGTGGGGCCGGAGGTGCCCGGCTCCCTTCCAGAATCGGCCGCGGCTGCCTGCACCAAACATGACAATGTCATTGATTGAAAAAGTATTGTGGCGGCGGTCACGCGGGCGGACAGGATGGATGCAGGGCAGCGAAGCCTGGGACGCCTTCACGCGTCCATCACGAAAGGAACCCCATGACCAACCCGTTCCCCCGCGACTTCCTTTGGGGCGTGGCCACCGCAGGCCATCAGGTGGAAGGCAACAACGTCAACAGTGATACCTGGTTCCTGGAGCACCTGCCCGGGACCATCTTCGTCGAGCCCTCCGGGGATGCCGTGGACCATTACCACCGGTACCGGGAGGACATCGCGCTGATCGCAGGCTTGGGCTTCACCAGTTACCGCTTCTCCATTGAGTGGGCGCGGATCGAGCCGGAGGAAGGCCACTTCACGGTGGCGGAGCTGGACCATTACAAGCGGGTGCTGGAGGCATGCCACGAATATGGCCTCACCCCGGTGGTCACCTTCCATCACTTCACTTCGCCGCGCTGGCTGCTTCAGGTGGGCGGTTGGGAGGGCCCGGAGACGCCGGAACTCTTCGCCCGCTACTGCGGCCGGGTGATGGCGCACCTGGGTGACCTGATCGGCGTCGCCTGCACCCTGAACGAACCCAACCTTCCCTGGCTGCTGGAGTCCTTCGGGATTGGCGGGGAAGCACCGGAGAACCGGGGTTCGGTGCCCATGTGGGCTGCCGCCGCGGAACGCCTTGGCGTCGAGGCGAGCACTGTTGCCCCCTTCCAGTTCTGTTCCACCGAGGCGGGGTTCCAGGTGAAGGTGGCGGCACACCGGGCGGCCACGGCCGCCATCAAGGCGCACCGCCCGGACCTGCAGGTTGGCTGGACCCTCGCGAATTCGGACATCCAGGCCATCGACGGCGGTGAGGAAATCGCGGACCGGGTGCGCCGCGACGTCAATGAACGTTTCCTGGAAGCTTCCCGTGGCGACGACTTCGTGGGCATCCAGACCTACGGGCGCACCGTGTACGGCCCGGACGGCCACGCGCCGGCGCCGGAGGGCGTGCCCACCAACCAGATGGGTGAGGAGATCTACCCACAGGCTCTGGAGGCGACCATCCGGGAGGCCCACCGGATTGCGGGCATTCCTGTGATGGTCACCGAGAACGGCCTTGCCACAGAGGACGACAGCCAGCGGGTGGACTACCTGAAGGCAGCGGTCGACGGCGTTGCCTCCTGCCTCGCCGACGGCATCGATGTCCGGGGTTACATCGCGTGGACGGCGTTCGACAACTTCGAGTGGATCTTCGGCTACCGGCCCAAGTTCGGCCTGATCGCCGTCGACCACTCCACCCAGGAACGGACGCCGAAGGAGAGCGCGCACTGGCTGGGCAACCACGCCCGGCAGCATGCCCTGGCGGAAGCGCCGCAGCCCGCCTAAGGCCGTTGAGTGGCCCGGACTTCCCTGCGAAGTCCGGGCCACTCCCAGCTCCGGGGAACGGGGCCGGGACCGCGTTCGCTAGGCTCGGACGCGCCGCAAACTTTTTCGCGGCACCAGAAGATTCGGGGGATCTGCGCCGCGCTTGGTTACTTGGGGCTCCGCCCAAACTCACTTTCCAGGCCGGCCTGCGCCAACAGTTCTGTCAGCCACGGCCGGTGTTCGCGATGCAACGTTATGCCCTCCGGCAGTCCCTGCACCGACGGCTCGGAACGGGTGATGTCGATGGTCATCCGGCCCCCGGCCATCGGTGCGTTGGTGATGTGCAGGTCACCGTAGGCTTCAGGGAGCACCGGGTCCATCCAGAAGCCCCCACGCGAGACATGGGCGTCATACCTCATGAGGCTGGTGATCAACATGATCGGTGTGGTCGCCGCCCACGCCTGCGGCGAGCATGCCGTCGGATACGGAACGGGCTCGCTGACCTGCTCGCGGCTGAAGCCACAAAATAGTTCCGGGAGCCGGCCGTTGCAGTAATCGGCTGCTTCCAGGAGGGCGGTGGCAATCCGCTGTGCCTCCTCCACGAAGCCGTACCGCAGCAGGCCTGCAGCGATGATGGCGTTGTCGTGCGGCCACACGGATCCATTGTGGTAGCTGGCGGGGTTATAGGCCCCCATGTCGGTGGCCAGCGTGCGGACACCCCAGCCGCTGAACATCTCCGGCGACATGAGCCGCTCCGCAACGAGCGGCGCCTTGTCATCATCGATGATGCCGTGCCACAGGCATTGCCCCATGTTGGAGGCGCAGGCGTCCACCGGACGCTTCTTGCCATCCAGCGCCACGGCGTAGTAGCCACGGTCTGGCAGCCAGAACTCGTCGTTGAACTTTTTCTTGAGCCGCGCCGCCTCACCGGTAAGCCGCGCGGCCAGGTGTGCGTCCCCGGCGTCGTATGCCATCCACGCACGTGACAGCAACGCCGAATAGACCAAGGCCTGCACTTCGCACAGCGCAATGGGAGGCTCTGCCAGCGCACCGTCGACGAAATTGATGCCGTCCCACGAGTCCTTCCAGCCTTGGTTGATCAGGCCCTGGTCATTGAGCCGGGAGTACTCGACGAATCCGTCGCCGTCCTTGTCGCCGTATTCGCGAACCCAGTCCAGCGCCCGGTCCGCGGAGGGCAGGAGAGCGGCGATGGTGTCCTTTGCAAAGCCCCACCGGCTGACCGATCCAAGCGTCATGACGAACTGCGGAGTAGCGTCAACGCTGCCGTAGTACACCGACTTGCCGCCCAGGGCCAGTCCGCTGGAGACGCCCAGCCTGACCTCGTGCAGGATCTTTCCGGGTTCCTCCTCGCTCATCGGATCCACCGCCTTGCCCTGGTGGTCAGCCAACGTTTGCAGTGTTCCAAGGGCCAGGCTGGGGTCTACCGGAAGGGCCATTTCCGAAGCCCAGAGCGAATCACGCCCAAACAGCGTCATGAACCACGGCGCACCGGCGGCAACCACAATCCGGTCAGGATGGGCGGGATCTTCGATCCGGAGCGCCCCGAGATCGTCATAGCTGCGGCGCAGCGTCCGTTCGATGGAACGGTTTTCCATATGGAGTTTGGGAATCTTTGCAACCCATTCCTGCCGTCGGCGGTCATTCGGGGACATGCCGCGCGCGGCCTGCTCGAAGGGCGGGGCCACCTGCGCAGCCCGGCCGCCGGGAACCGGCACCACGCTCACCTGCGTGCTCCATTCGCCGCGGGGTGGAACCACCACTTGGTACGTGAGGGAGCGCGGGGTGGCGATGGCGCCCCGTCCGGTCACGCTGACAGCCTTCAGGACGTTGTGCCACACAGCCCTGATGGTCAGGGAATCATCCAAAGGATGGCGGGATTCCACCCAGTGGCGCTGGATCCGTGCCTCTTTTACTTCGAAGAGATCCGCAAAATCCGATTCAACGTTGATGGAAATGTTGCACTCGGCGGGGTCCGAGGAGTAATTCCTGAGGGTGATCTCCTCGAAGATTCCGGCAGTCACTTCCCGCAGTCGCTCCACGATCAGGGGGCTGTCGGCGTACCCGTCCGAGCGCGGAACACGGCCGATGAACAGTGCGCGGTACGGCTCTTTCGTCTCCGCAGTCAGCGGCTCAAGGGGTTGGTCATTCACGGTCAGGTTCCAGCGCGACAGGATCCTGGTGTCCTCGTGGAAAGCGCCGTGCGGATGTTCGGGATGGATGTCGCCATTGGCCAGGGAAATACAGAAGCAGGATCCCTCCACCAGGGTGACAGTTCCGGCACCAACAGGTCCGGCGGCAGTATCAGCATTCCATCCAGCCATGCCCGCTCCTTCAACGGCCCAAGACCGAGGCGGCAATCCCGACACCCAGATCCCGCCCCAGGGCGGAGTGCCACCGTACCTGCTGGATAGACGCTACGCCTACGGCGGGCTGGACGAAAGGCTCCGGGTGCAGTTCCTTCAACGCCTGGTGGAGCAACCCGGCGTCCCGCACCGGGCATTGCGCGTGGTGGAAAATCCCGGGAACGTACGTCCACTCCCGCAGCAGTTTCCCCAACCTCTCCCATCCACCATGCTGCCTGCTCCGAACCCCAAACGCTCAGTACTGCAAGCAAAGCCAAGGACGGTGCGATGGATGCGGTGGACCAGCAGGCCCTGACCGGTGCTGCGCAGCCGGAGCGGCGTGACCCGAAAGAGAAGGACCCTTACTCGTCGAAATAGGTGAAGGTGTCCGCGGCGCCGGCGACTGAGGCGACAACGGCTGCAGCAACGTCCCGGAGTTTCATGTTCCGGGTGCTGGAGGCGTCCCGCAGCAGCTTGAAGGCCGCTGCCTGGCTGCAGCGGTTCTGCGCCATGATGGCCCCGGTTGCCAGGTCGATCACGGTGCGTGTCTGCATGGCGGCGCTCATGCCGTCCCTGGTCTCTTCCAGCTTCAGCATCCGCAGGGCGAGCGTCAGGCCTTTGGAGGCCTGCCGGACGAACGCTTCTGCGGCAGCGATACCTTGGCTGCCAAGGGTGAGAGGCTGCGAACAGTGGAAGGTGATCACACCCTGGGCATCCCCCTCCAGCGCTGCGGGGATGCTCAACACCGAGCGGAAGCCCTGCTTCTGGACAGCCTGGACGTACTCCGGCCAGCGCTCTTCCCGCCGCAGGTCGCGAACCAGCACGGTCTTTGCTGTCCGCATGGCCGTGGCACCCGGACCATCACCAAGTCTGAACTCCAGCTGCGATATGAGCTGTGCAGTGCAATTGCTGCCGGCAGCCGCAGCCGGTTTCTTGGGCCGCAGCACCGCGATTTCACAGGAGCATACGTGCCCCTGCCCGCCAAGCCGGTCCGCAGCGTAGGCCGCGAGATCCTGGAGAAATGCCTCAACCTCCGGGTTCTGCAGGAATGACTCCTGCAGATGCAGGGCAACGTCTGCGAAATCCTCGTTTTCAGGGACGCCGGCGTTGAGCACGTCTTACCTCCCGGACATTGGTTAAAAGCCACACGACTGTGGCCGCCCACTGCCGAACGGTGATGCCAGCCTACCCGCGCCCGTGTCGTAACCTGTCAACCATGACGTGCCTCCCCACCCCGGCCGGATCCGTCCGCGGCAGCTCCCTTGAGACTGACGGGACCACCATCCAGCGGTTCCTTGGCATCCCCTACGCTGCGCCGCCGTCGGGCGCAAACCGCTTCCGGCCGCCGGTACCGGTGTTGCCCTGGACTGGAGTGCTGGACTGCACCGCCCCTGGCCCGGCCGCGCCCCAGAACCCCGAATCCCACGCACCTCCCGGCTCTACGCCGCGCGCCTGGAGCGAAGAGGCCTGCCTCAACCTGAACATCTGGACCCCGGGAACAGATGGCCCGGCCAGGCCGGTGATGGTATGGATCCACGGCGGCGCCTACCTCATGGGGGCCAACAGTGATGCGATGTACGACGGCGCCCGGCTCGCCGCTGCGGCGGGCGCCGTGCTGGTGTCCGTCAATTACCGCCTGGGTGCGCTGGGTTTCCTGCACCTGGCGGACCTGTTGGGGCCCGGTTACGGGGACTCGTCCAACCTTGCACTGCTGGACCAGCTGGAAGCCCTGCGCTGGGTCCGCCGCAACATCGGCGCCTTCGGCGGTGACCCGCACAACGTCACCATTTTCGGCGAGTCCGCAGGCGCCGCAGCCATCGGCACCCTGCTGGGGATGCCGGCGTCGGAAGGACTCTTCCGCCGGGCCATTATGCAAAGCGGCACGGCCGAACGCTACCGCCGGCTGGAGGACTCGGCGGGGGTCACGGCCGCATTCCTTGAACTGTGCGGTTTGGACGGCTCCTCAGCAAGGGAACTGCTGACCCTCCCGGTGGAGCGGCTCCTGGAAGCCCAGGCCGCCCTGGAACAGCGTGTCGCGGCGGAGTCCTTCGCGGTTCCGCTGCCGTTCCAGCCCACGGTGGGCACGCCGTCGCTGCCGGTGCCACCGCTGGAAGCGGTCCGCAACGGGGTCAACCGCGGGGTTGACCTGCTGATCGGCACCAACCTGAACGAGGGGTCGTTCGCCGTCGAGATGCGCCCGGACTCCGCGGCGGACCCGGGCTACCCGGACCGCGCCGCCGCCGTGCTGTCCGGCGCCGGGGTTCCTCCTGATGCTGCCCCCGGCTACGCTGAGGCGCTCTCCGGGCTGTTGGGCAGGGAACCGGGAGGCAAGGAACTCCTGGAAGCGGCCATCGCTGATTCCCTCTACCGCCAGCCCAGCAACCGCCTGCTGGCCGCCCGCCAGGATGCTCCCGGCGGAAGGAACTTCGCCTACCTGTTCACCTGGCGCAGCCCGGCGATGGGCGGGAAGCTGGGAGCCTGCCACGCCCTGGACATCCCGTTCGTCTTCCGGCACCTGGACGCGCCGGAAGCGGCCTTCCTTACGCGGGGCAAGGCGCCCCAGTCCCTGAGCGATGCCATGAGCGGGGCTTGGGCGGCCTTCGCACAGGCGGGAACACCTGACATCAAGCACCTTGCCTGGCCAGAGTATGGCGGGCGGCGCAACACCATGGTGTTCGACGGCGAGTCCCGGCTGGAAGCCGACCCCCGCCGGGAGGTCCGGGAGTTCTTCGAAGCCGTCAGGCTGCTGCCAGCGAGTTAAGCGTGTCCCGGATCCCGTTGAGCGCCGGATCCCGGAGCGACATGAAGGCGGGTTTCAGGAGCGGCTGGATGATCTTGGCCGGCCCGTTGATGCTGAACTCGGCCGTGTACTTGACCACGGAGCCGGTCCCGTTGGGGCTGACATCGACGGAATCGAAGGCCGTCACGGTCTTGTTCTCGCCGCGCAGTTTGATGTGGTTGTCGGTCAGCTCGATGACCTCGTAGATGAGGGTCTGCCGCTTTCCCCGGAACTCGGACTCGGCATGGTATTTGTGCCCCACGGCCACCGGGCCCGGGGTGAGCTTGTCCATGACAGGGGTGTTGGGGTCCCACTTGCTGGTGTTCTCGAACTCACTCATGAAGGCAAACGCCTTCTCCGCGGACAGCTTGGTTTCCACACTTCCGGTGACTGTGATCATCACCCCAGTCTAGGAGTACGCCGGCGCCGCGCGGCAGCCATTTGCAGCCCTGTTTTCCCGGCGACCGCCCCCTGAAAACGGGGGTGGGCGCCGGGACTGGGGCGGTGCGTTAGCCGGCGACTCCAATGGCGAGATGCTGGAACCGGCCCTCCACGACAGTAGCCAGCACGCGCCCCGCCGCCAGGTCATCCGGGGCCGCAGACAAGGGATCAAGGTCGAAAACCGTGAAATCAGCACGTTTGCCAACAGTTATCGAACCCGCCGCAGCCCACTCTCCCGCAGCCCTGGCTGCGTGGGAGGTGTAGCCCTCCAGGGCCTGGCGCGCGGTGAGCGCCTGGGCAGGGCTGATCGGCTGTTCCTCCGGGCGGCCGGACCGCCGTCGAAGCTGCGCGTCGGCGAGGATTGGCAGGGGTTCGAAGGGGGCAACCGGCCAATCCGAGCCCAGCGCGAGCGTTACGCCTGCGGACCGGAGGTCCGCGGAACGCCATCCGTGGTCCGCCCGTTCTTTCCCCAGCCGGGTTGACCAGTTGTCGGTCTGGTCGGCCCGGGAGTAGTGGGTGCAGTGGCTGGGCTGCATGCTGGCGATCAGGCCGGACCTGGCGAACCTTTCGATGAGTTCGTCGGGGACTGTTTCGATGTGCTCGATCCTGTGCGGTGCCGGCGGAAGGTCCGCCGGGAGGTCCTCGAAGGCTGCCAGCACGGCCGCTACTCCGGCGTCACCGATGGCATGGGTCGCGGTGGGGATGCCCTGGCCTGCGAAGAACCTGATGGCCCGGTTGTACTCCTCCGGCCTGGGCCAGAAGGGGGCAACGGACTGGCCATGGCTGTCGGGCTCAAAAAGCCACGCTGTGCCGTTGTCCACGGTGCCGTCAACAAACAGCTTGATCCCGGCCACTTCCCACCGGGCGCCCCGCGCGGTGGCGACCTGCACGGCCAGCCGCTGCCACTCGGCCTCGTCGCTGCCCGGCATGCACCAGGGTGAAACCCGTACTCGCAGCGGAAGCCCCCGCCCGGTTCCGGCGAGGTCCTCTTCGAGCGCTGAGAGGAGTTCCAGGGTTCCTTCGCCGCAGTCCATGACATGGATGCCCGTCAGGCCCGCCCGGGAGAATGACTCAAAGAGTCCGCCCAGCCGCCGCTTCCGTTCCTGGAAGGTCTCCTGGGGCATGTGCTTCAGGACAAGGTCCAGGGCCGCCGCCTCGAGCAGGAGCCCGGTGGGCTTGTCCCTGCCGTCGCACACCACTTCTGCAGCCTGGTCGAAGTGCCGGGGCCCGGTGATTCCGGCGATTTCAAGCGCAGCGGTGTTGGCCAGGGCGGAATGGGCATCGAACAGCCGGATCAGGGCGGGCCGGCCGGACACGACGTCGTCGATCAGCTCCCGGTGCACCGGGAGCGATCCGAAAGCGTTGGGGTCCAGACCCCACCCGCGGACCCACTCCCCTGCGGGGGTTGCCTCCGCTTCTGCTCTTAGCAGCGCCCGGACGGCTGCCAGATCGGTGATGCCGGAGAGGTCGCAGCCGCGTGTCATGTCCAGGCCCATGACGGGGTGGACGTGGCAGTCCACCAGGCCGGGCGTGAGGACCGCATCGCCGAAATCGACCACTTCGGCCGGTCCCCAGGATTGCGCATCCTGCCGGGTTCCGATCGCGTGGATCCGTCCATTTCGGACGGCTACCGCCTGCGGGGCGGGGTTGCCGGGCTCCCCGTCCAGGGTGTGCACGGTGCCGGCAAGGATGATCAGGTCAGGATTCATGTGCTTCAAAGCTTCCAATCCGGTCGAAAGTGGCAGGACGACGGCGGCGCACCCACCGGGCGGCCAGCAGTCCTCCGGCGAACACCACAGGCGTGACCAGGATCAGGACGGTGTTGGTCACGGCGTCCGCGGCAGTGAGGAGTTCAATGTTCAGTGCGATGAGCAGGACGACGCCGAAGAGCAGGATGGCCGAGACAAGGCTGAGCGGCGCCATCAGTTTGTTGGCAGCAGCGGGGTTGCGGCGCAGGTAGAGGAACGCGGCCACGGACACCAGGCCCTGCAGACCCACGATTCCGAAGATCCCTGGAGTGTTAACCCAGATCAGGAGCTGCTGGTAGGGGTCCGCGTTGAGGATGGCACAGATGGTGATCACGACGGCGGCCAGCAGGGTCTGCAGCTGCCCGGCGCGGTGCGGCGACCGGAACCGGTAGTGCGTGCGGCCAAGGAATGCCGGCAGGACCCCGTCCTTCGCGAGCATGTAGACGTAGCGGTTGATGGCGTTGTGGAAGGCCAGTTGTGACGCGTACACGCTGGTCACGATCAGCAGGTACATGGCGGTTTCGGCCCACGGACCTACATACTGGGCGATGGTCTGGAAGAACATTCCGCCGGACAGTTCCCCGGCGGCTTCAACCACTTGGTCATCACCAAAGGCCTGGATGACGGCCCAGACGATGAATGCATAGAAGACCGACATGAACGCCACCGCGATATACATCGCCCGCGGGACGGATTTGTCCGGGTTGCGGGCTTCGGAGCGGTAAAGGACCGTGGACTCGAAGCCCATGAAGGCGGCGAAGCAGATGCCCAGGATCGCCAGGACGCCCGGCCCAAAGGCCTGTCCGGGGTTGAAGGACTCCAGGCTGATGCCGTGCGCGCCTCCGCTGCCGAGGATGCCCACCCCCATCACGGCGAGGATGCCGGTCTCGGCGACCAGGAGGACGCCGAGTACCTTGGCGCCGACGTCGATCCCCCGGTATCCCAGGAACCAGACGGCCACGACGGCGATGAGGGCTATGGCGGGCCAGGGAACCTCCAGCCCAAAGAGGACCTGCAGCATGTCGTGCGTCTGTACCGCGAAGAGCCCGTAGACGCCGATCTGGAGGCAGTTGTAGGAGACGATGGCGAGGATGGCGGACGCCAGCCCCACGGTCTTTCCCAGCGATATCGAAATATAGGTGTAGAAGCCGCCGGAGGCTTTGACGTGGCGTGTCATTGCCATGAATCCGATGGCGAAGAGGGTCAGCACGATGCCTGCCAGGAGGTAACCGGCCGGGGCGCCGATGCCCGCGACTCCGATCGCCACCGGGGCAACGCCCGCCATCACTGTCAGGGGTGCGGCCGCCGAGATCACCAGGAAGGCGATACCTCCGGTGCCAAGGGCATTGCGTTTGAGTGCGCCGTCTTCGGACGGCGTCTTTGGTCTGGTTTTGGTCTCAGGCACAGCTCGGTCCTTTCTTGGAGCCCACTTAAACGAAAGGCTTTCGTTTAGTATGGGACCAAGTGGTCCGGAGCACAATAGTTTTCTTGGGCAGGGGGAATTTATGTCGTGCAGCTAGGCTGGATCCCGATGTCCGAGAGCTGCAGTCAGGAGAACCGATGGGCCGCCCGCCCCTCCCGCTGATTTCCGTGGAGGCCCTTACGACGGCCGCGCTGGAACTGGTTGATGAGAGTGGGGATTTCAGCTTCCCCAAGCTGGCCAGGAAGATCGGCGTCAGTCAGTCCTCGATCTATAACCATGTAAGTGGGCGCGACGAGATCCTGGAGCTGCTAAGGCACCGGATCATCACGGAGGAGCCGTATCCCCCGGTAGAGCACCAGGACTGGGAAGCCGCCCTCCGTGTCCTCATCCGCGCCTATCGCGATGCCTTTGCCCGGCATCCGCGGCTGGCACCCCTCCTGGTGCTGCAGTCCATTACCGACCCCGAGGTCATTGCCCTTTATGAGGACCTGGCGCTCGCGCTGGAGGCTGCCGGATTCCGGGGCAGGGATGTGGTGTCGGCCATTTCGACGATCGACAGTTTCGCCTTGGGCGCGGCACTGGACCTCGCCGCCCCGGAGGTTGTCTGGGATCCGCCTGCCGAAGGCTATCCCACGCTGAAGCGTGCCGTCAGCCATGCCGGCCCGTCAACGGAACGCGGGAGCCATGCCTTCGAGTTCGGGCTGGACGTCATCATCGGAGGGTTGCGGGCCAAACTGGCCGGCTAGGCCCAAAACATTTCAGGCCTGATGGCGCCGCCCAGCGGACGGCGCCGGGACCTGCAGCTGGGCGGAAGCCATTTTGAAGCACAGCTTTCCGCCCAGCTCCTGCGGCCGAATCCATGCCTCATAGCCTTCGGCGGCGGCAAACAATGCCCTGCCGCCAGTCGCGTCGGCGGCGAGCCACAGCACCGCCGGCTCCCGCATGGCGTCATCCACGAACCCGGCCCGGACAACCTGGAAGTCCTTCCGGATCTCGACCGGAACCCCGATCAAGCGCGTCCAGTCGGGATAGGGGTACGGCTTCATGGTGAGCACCTGGCAGTCATTGGACAGGGTCGGACGCTCCACGGAGAAGGAATCGTGGGCGGCGAGGCGACAACGAGCAGTAGCCCCATCATTTGTGGCTGGGGCTGCTAGTGGATGTGGCTGCCGCCGTTGATGTCGATGGTGGTGCCGGTGAGGTAGGCGGAGTCCTCGGAAGACAGGAAGGTGATCACGGAGGCCACTTCCTCCGTGGTGGCGTTGCGGCCCAGCGGAATGCCGGCGTTGATGGCGGCCTCCTGCTCCTCGGTGCTGCCCACGCGAATGTTGGTGTCCACGGCGCCGGGGGTGATGGCGTTGACGGTGACACCCGTGGTGCCGAGCTCACGGGCCAGGGCCTTGGTGAAGCCCAGGATCGCTGCCTTGGCGGCGGAGTAGGGAACCTTGCCAAAGACGCCGCCGCCGCGCTGGGCAGACACGGAGGACATGTTCACGATGCGGCCCCAGCCGTTCTGGATCATGTTCGGCAGGAAAGCCTTGGTCACCAGGTAGGTGCCGGTGGCGTTGACGTCCATCACCTTGTGCCACAGCTCAAGGGTGGTTTCCAGGAACGGAACCGGTGACGTGATGCCGGCGATGTTGGCCAGGGCACCCACGGGCGGGAGGTTGCCGGCGGCCACCTCGGCGGCGACGGCGGCCTGGGCGGCGGTCACGGACGCTTCGTTGGCGACGTCGATCTCGTGGCCGAAGGCAGGAACGTTGAATTCGTTGCCGATTTCGGCCGCAACCTTGGCGGACTTCTCGCCGTCGAGGTCCAGGATGACGATGCCCCAGCCTTCACGGGCGTAGCGGCGGGCGGTGGTGATGCCGATTCCGCGTTCCGAGGTTGCTCCGGTGAGGACGGCGGTGCGGTGGATGGTGGTCATGGTGGTGCTCCTTGAATTGTTTGGGTGGATCGCTTGTTTGGTGGATCGACTGCTCCGTAACTGCCATGAGGGCCCATAACGGCAGTAACGGAGCAATGGATCGATCAGAGAAGGTCGGTGATCAAGCTTGCCGCTTTGGCCGCGGCGGCCGGGCGTTCGTCGTTGGTGATGTCCCGGGTCTCCAGCTCCAGCGAGAAGTGGCCGGTGTAGCCGTCGGCGGCGAGCCGCTTCAGGCCGCCGGCGAAGTCGGCGTCGCCGTTGCCGATGCTGAGGTTGATGTTGCCCGGCACGGCGTCGCGCAGGTGGACGTGGCTGATGCGGCCACGGTGCCGGTCCAGGTACGCCTGGATGTCCTCGCCGGACGCCACGATGTGGCTGAAGTCCATGACGATTCCGACGCCCGACCCCGTCAGCCGGTCAGCCAGCATCCCCGCACGCTCCAGGTTCCAGCAGAACCGCAGGAAGTGCAGTGATTCGGTCCAGAGTTCGACGCCGAACTCAGCAGCGCGCCGGCCGGCACCAACAAGCTGCGCGGCGATGAGGTCCAGGTCCTCCCCGATGCTCCGGACCGGGTTGTGGTCCAGGGCACCGCAGGGCAGGACCAGCGCCTTGGCGCCGGTGTTTGCCGTGAGGGTGAGCAGGGCGTCCAGGTGGCGCTGCCGGGCGGCTTCGCCCCCGGCGTCGAGGACTGCGTTGAGGTCCCCGATGTCGCCGTTCACGGACCGGACCCGGAGGCCCGAGGCGAGAACCTCCGCGGAGACGGCCTCAACAGCTGCTTCGGTCAGTTCGTAGGGAACGTGGTCGCACACCCCCGGCAGGGCACCCAGGTCGATCTCCTCGAAACCCAGCCCTTTCATGGTGCGCAGGGCGGTGCCCAGGTCCTGGTGCCGGAAGCTGATGGATGAGCACCCGAGTCTGGAATGGAACATCTTTGATCCTCTGGTTCGTGCCGGGCAGTAGTGATGGAGACCACAATAGCTGCGTCAACTGTCAACAGTCAACTCTCAAAGTCGACTGTTGACAGTAAAGATGATGTGGGTCACACTGGTTGCTATCAAGTTGTTAACAGTCGACAGCGGCGGACTTCCTCCAGCCGCTCTTCGAAAGGGAACCACCATGAGCAAAGATGCTCTGACCATGCGCGGTCCGGTCCACGGCACCAAGGACGCCAGGCGTGTTGCCATCGGATCCGGCGTGGGGGCCGTCATTGAGACCTATGACTTCATCGGCTTCGGCACCGCTGCCGCACTGTACTTCGGCACCGCATTCTTCCCGGGCAGCGACCCCGTCACCGGCACGCTTGCCTCCTTCGCCACCCTGGGCGTCGGCTTCGCGGCCCGTCCCCTGGGCGGCATCATCGGCGGCCACCTCGGCGACAAGGTGGGCCGCAAGCCCGTCCTGGTCGCCTCGCTGATCCTGATGGGCCTGGCCACCTTCGCCATCGGCCTGCTTCCCACCTACGCCGCGGTCGGGCTGCTGGCCCCCGCGCTGCTCGTCTTCGTCCGCATCGTCCAGGGCCTGGCTTTCGGCGCCGAATGGGGCGGTGCCATCCTGATGAGCTATGAGCACGCGCCCTGGAAAGCCAAGGGCAAGTACACCGGGATCGTGCAGGCCGGATTCCCCGTGGGCCTGCTGCTGGCCAACCTGACCTTCCTGTTCAGCGTCCAGCTCGGCAACGAACTTGCCTGGCGCATTCCGTTCCTGGCCAGCATCCTGCTGGTGATCGTGGGCCTCATCATCCGTTCCAAGGTCCCGGAGTCCCCCGTCTTCGACGAGGTCAAGGACAGCGGCGCCATCGTGAAGGCCCCCATCGTCGAGGTCATCAAGACGGACTGGCGCAACATCGTTAAGGGCATCGGCCTGCGCATCGCCGAAACCGCCGGCTATGCAGTGTCCATCACCTACATGATTTCCTACATCAACAGCCAGCACCTGGCGGACAAGAGCCAGACCCTGATCGCCCTCTGCATCGCCTCGGCCATCGGGATCTTCGCCACCCAGGCCTGGGCAGCCCTCACTGACCGCATTGGCCGCCGTCCCCTGTACGTCTGGTCCACAGCCTTTGCCGCCCTGTTCGCGATCCCGATGTTCCTGCTGGTCAACACCGGCCTGTTCATCGCCATCATCCTCACCATCGTGATCTCCTATGCGGTCTGCCAGAACTCCCTCGCCGGGGCCCAGGGCGCCTGGTTCCCCGAGCTCTTCCAGGCCAAGACCCGCGCCTCCGGTGCCAGCCTGGCCTACCAGATCTCCGCCATGGTGTCCGGTTTCACCCCGTTCATCACCACCCTGCTGTTCGTCAGCTTCGGCTGGATGGGCCCGGCGCTGCTCTTCGGCACCTACGCCCTGATCGGTCTCTGGGCCGCCATCGCCACCCGGGAAACCTGGGGTAAGCGGGAGCGCGAGCTGGCTGACGAAGCCACCAAAAGCACCCCCAACACCGTCAACGCCTGAATAACGTCACGCACCAAACGATCACGGAGCCAGTAATGCCTACAGATACCGTCCAGGACGCCGCCCCGCAGGGAGGAATACTGCAGACCGCAGTGACCCCGGAACGGGTGGACAAAATCAGCGCCGCCGCCTACCGGACCCGGCACCACGCCCTGAACATGGGCGAGGTGCAGGGCCAGGGATACGTGGGCCAGGCCCTGGGCGCCGCGGACATGCTCGCCACCGTCTACGGGGACCAGCTGAACTTCCGCGCCGAGGACCCGCACTGGGAGGACCGCGACCGGTTCCTCCTCTCCACCGGCCACTACGCCATCGGCCACTACGCCGCCCTGGCAGAGGCAGGGATCGTCCCGGTCGAGGAGCTGGAAACCTACGGCTCGGACGACTCGCGGCTGCCCATGTCCGGCATGTCCACCTACACCCCCGGCATGGAAATCTCCGGCGGTTCCCTGGGGCACGGCCTGACCATCGCCGTCGGCATGGCCCTGGGACTGCGCTACCAGGGCTCCAGTGCCCGGGTGTTCAACTTCCTCTCAGACGGTGAGCTGGACGAGGGCTCCACCTGGGAAGCCGCCATGGGCGCCCACCACCACCAGCTGGGCAACCTCACCGCGATGGTGGACATCAACGCCCTGCAGGCGGACGGCAAAACCGACACGGTGCTCCGCACCGAGCCCGTCACCGAAAAGTGGGAATCGTTCGGCTGGTACACCCAGCGGGTGGACGGGAACGACGTCGGCGCGCTGCTGGCAGCGTTCGACAACGCAGCTGCCCAGGCGGCCGCCGTCGGACGTCCCTCCGTGATCCTGTGCGACACCAAGGTGGGCCGCGGCGTCCCGCTGCTGGAAAACCGCGAAAAGGCGCACTTCATGCGCATCGAAGAACACGAATGGCAGATCTGCCGCGAGCAGCTCACCGCCGGTTATGAAGGAAAGGCTTCAGCATGAGCACCACCACCGAGGCTCCGGACACCACAACAGCGGCCAAGCCGAAGCTGAAGACGTCGGCCATGATCGCATCCTTCGCGGACCCGGATCAGAAGACGGCCTCCGCACCGTTCGGGCACGCCCTGGTCAAGGCCGCGCAGGAGAACGACAAGATCGTTGGCCTCACCGCGGACCTGGGCAAGTATACGGACATGCACATCTTCGCCAAGGCCTTCCCGGAGCGGTTCTTCCAGATGGGGATGGCCGAACAGCTGCTGTTCGGTGCCGCCGCCGGCCTGGCTGAGAGCGGGCTGGTTCCCTTCGCCTCCACCTACTCGGTGTTCGCAGCCCGCCGTGCCTATGACTTCCTGTGCCTGGACGCGGCCGAGCCTAACCTGAACGTGAACATCGTGGGCGGCCTGCCCGGCCTGACCACCGGATACGGCCCCAGCCACCAGGCCACCGAGGACATGGCGATCTTCCGCGGCATGCCCAACCTGACCATCGTGGACCCCTGCGACTCGGTGGACATCGAACAGGCAGTGCCCCAGCTCGCAGCGAGCGAGGGGCCCACCTACCTGCGCCTGCTGCGCGGCAACGTCCCCACAGTACTGGACGAGTACGACTACACGTTCGAGCTGGGCAAGGCCAAAGTCCTGCGCGGCGGCAACGACGTGGTGTTCATTTCCTCCGGCCTGATGACCATGCGCGCCCTGCAGGCAGCCAAGGCGCTGGAGGCACACAACGTGGACGTCGCCGTCGTCCACACCCCCACCATCAAGCCGTTCGACGCCGAGACGGTCCTCGCGGAGGTCAACACCGACCGCCTGGCCGTCACCCTGGAAAACCATTCCGTGGTGGGCGGGCTGTTCGAAACCGTTGCGTCCGCCGTCGTGACTGCCGGCCTGGGCAAGCGCGTGGTTCCCGTGGCGCTGCCGGACCAGTTCCTGGACGCCGGCGCGCTGCCTACCCTGCACGACCGCTACGGCCTGGCTGTGGACCGCATCGTCGCCAAAGTCCTCGCCGAACTGGGCTAGGGGAAACCAGAAATGCAGAAAGCACGGCACCGGTCCCGGCCGGCGCCGTGCTTTCTGCCGTAAGATCGAACCATTACCGACTGTAAACAGTCGACTTATGACATTGAGGACATAGCCATGGCCGGATTGACCGCCCCGCTGCTGGGACTGGAAAGGAAGAGCCTGCGTGAGCAGGCACTCGCCGCGCTGCGGACCGCCATCACCAGCGGCGAGCTCGAGCCGGGCCGGCACCTGGTGGAGACCGAACTGTCCGAGATGCTGCAGATCAGCCGCGGTACCCTTCGCGAAGCCCTCCGCCAGCTTGAGCAGGAGGGTCTTCTGTCCGCGGGGCCCCGCGGCCGGCTGTCGGTCCGGCACCTGGACGAAAAGGAAATCCGGGACATCTACGCCGTCCGCGCTGCCCTGGAGTCCCTCGCCGCCCGGACCCTGTGTGAATTGCCGGACCGGCAGCAGGTCACAGAATCCCTGCACAAGGCCATCGACGCCATGGACGCCGCAGCCAATGGCAGCCTCGAGGAACGGATCGAGTCCGACCTTGAGTTCCACCGCACCCTCTGCCGGCTCACCGGAAACGAAACGCTGCTGCACTCCTGGGAATCCCTGGAGGGCTCCATCCGGATGTCCATCATGTTCGCAGGCCTGGAGAAGGGTGTCAGCAACATGAGCGTGGACCGCCACAAGGACATCGTGGCAGCGGTCGACACGGGCGACGCCACCCTTGCACGCAAGACCATCCTGGAACACATGGACACCGCCGCCGCCAACCTGGTGGCGTAGCTTCCGCCCCTTCACCGGCCCTTTCGGGAATCTCAAAGCGCTCCCGCCCGTTAACCTACTGCGCGGTAAACAGCCGCGGCGTTAATGAGGGATGGTATGACCGCAAAGTTTGTGTCATTCGAGGACGACGCCGGGAAGGTCACCCGGTATGCCCGCCACGACAACGGCGGCGGACTCATCGCACCGGGAGCAACGGTGGCTGACAGCGCCAGGATCGGTGCCATGAGTTACGTGGAAAACGGCGCCAGGGTAGGTTCCGGCTGCCGGATTGGACACGGGAGCTGGATTGACCGGGACGCGACCATCGGTGACCGGACGGTGATCGGGGACGGCGTGCGCATCGGCCGGGGCACCGTGATCGGCCACCGGGTGCACATTGGCAGCCACTCGCGGATAGGTTCCAGCGTCCTGATCGAGCACGGCGTCCACCTGGATACCGACAGCACGGTGCCTGACGGCAGCGAGGTGCTCGCTGGCGCGCATTCGCGCCTCGCACCGGCAAGGCACCGGCAACACCGGAAGACCAAGGGCGGGATCGCGGCCTAGGTCAACCTGCCTTCCGATGCCTCAGGGCCGCCGCGGCCCACACCGCGAGCAGCAGTCCGACCATCAGCAGGCCGGCGTCACCCAGGTCGATGGATCCGAGCCACGCAGTGAGCGGGTCGTTGAGGGCAAAAGCGGCGTGGAAGAACCCGCCCAAAGTAATCACTGCGATGAAGAGCGCCGAGAGTGCGGATATGCCCGTGACCAACGCGTTGAAGCCGAGCTTCCGCTGAGGGTCGTCCAGGGCTGACCGGTACATCCGCATCATGGCCATCCCGTTCAACGAGTCGCACAATGTCATGGCGGCAGCGAAGGCAAATGGCAGCGCAAGCAGGGCGAAGGGCGGCACCCTGGCCAGCGATGCCGCCGTCGTCATCATCAGCAGCCCGATGGTGGTGGCGGTATCGAACCCCAGGCCGAACAGGAAGCCAATTACGAAGATATTCCGCGGCCGCCGTACCCCGGACAATGGCCCGGCGAGGAGCCGCGCCACCAGGCCCTGCGGCTCCAGGTCCCCGGGATCGACGGCGGCGCCGCGACGGGAGCGCCGATAGGCAGAAAGCGAACGCGTGAACGCAGAACCGTTGAACAGGCCCATGGCCAGCAGGAACAGCCCGGACACACCACCGCCGACCAGGCCCAGGACCACATTTCCGGCAGTACCCTCCTGCATCAGCCCGCCCACGAAGGATGCACCGGCAACCACCAGCACGCCTGCCAGGGTCACCACCGAGCTGTGGCCCAGGCTGAAGGCGAATCCAACGCTCACCGGCTCCTGGCGTTGTGCCACGAATTTGCGGGTGGAGTTGTCGATCGCGGCCAGATGGTCCCAGTCGTAGCTGTGCTTCACGCCTGCAAGGTAGGCGGTGAGGGCCAGTCCCAAGGTCAGCGGCCGGCTCCCTGCGGTGACGGTTCCGGAAAGAACAAGTACGACGGCGACGGCATGGAGTGCGGCCACGGCAGCGAACATCCACAACAGGCGGGTCCGGAGCGGCAGGGCGTCCCGCTCACGGTAGAGCGCGGCGACGTTCGTCATCAGTGCTTCCTCAGGTCCAGCGGCCCCTGCCCGTACCAGCGTTCGCGCAGCTGGTTCGTACAGGATCGAAGCAGCAGGTTCAGTTCATCCGTGCTGTTGGAAAGGCTCCGCAGCACCAGCCCGGTACTTCCGGACACGGTGCGGGTCAGGGAGATGCCGGTCAGTGCTTCGCGGCCGGCGGTCAGCGCGTGCAGTTCATCGGCGAGCGCCTGGTCCACCCGCCCGTCCACCACCACCAGCGAGCCCAGGTGGCTGTACCCCTCCATGAAGCCCAGCCCGGTGACGTCGTGGAGCGGCGGACGGATCAGCAGGTTGTCGAGCGCCAGCAGTTGGGTGTCCTGATCCGTTTCAACATGGATGTCGTTGCGCAACCGGACTTCCTCGTACCGGAAGGCGGCCCCGTCGGGCGACCAGCCGGGCGTCACCACTTCGGCCATGACGAGGCTCGACGACGGCCGGAGGGTCACGGAGGTCCGCTGCCGGTAGCTGGCCTCCCGGTAGGCGATGAGCTGGTCCGGCACGAGTTCCAGCCGCGCCCCCTCCCCCAGCCGCACAGTCATCCGCTGCTCAGCAAAAGACCCGGGAGTCCGATACACCTTCGTCGCAGACTGCGTGGTCAACAACAGAGAAGCAGCGTCCCCCACCTCCACATCCAGCACAAAGAGGTCAGCCCCAAGATAAGCCCCGCCAGGATTCACCACGACATAACAAACCTGTCCAGAGTTATCCAAATAGTGCGGCCGCAAAACCCGAAGAGCGCCCTCATGGAACTGGGTGGAAGCGATAGATCTACCGTCCCGCACCTTGATGCCCAACTCCAACCGCCCTCTCTCTGGGCGATCAGCGGTCGCGGATGAAGGGGGCCGCGGCGTGGCGGGCACCGCGGAGCGGGCACGGCCCCCTTCATCCGCGGGCGCCGCCCAAGGTGAGATGACAGCGGAACTGCTCTGGCTCATGGTGCGAGGTCGAGCATCAGGACGTCGCGTCGCACCCAATCGATGACCTTGTCCAGCCCTTCGTCCGTTTTGAGGTTGGTGAAGCAGAACGGCTTGTTGCCCCTGAATTCTTTTGAGTCCCGTTCCATCACGGTGAGGTCCGCCCCGACGTGGGGTGCGAGGTCGGTTTTGTTGATGATGAAGAGGTCGGACTTGATCATGCCCTGGCCGGCTTTACGGGGGATCTTTTCGCCTTGGGCCACGTCGATGATGTAAATGGAGAAGTCCACGAGCTCGGGGCTGAAGGTGGCGGAGAGGTTGTCGCCGCCCGATTCGACGAAGATGACCTGCAGGTCGGGGTGCCGTGCCTTGAGTTCCTCGATGGCGGCGGTGTTCATGGAGGTGTCTTCGCGGATGGCGGTGTGGGGGCAGCCGCCGGTTTCGACGCCGATGATCCGGTCCTCGGGGAGGATGCCGTTGGCGGCGAGGATTTTGGCGTCCTCGATGGTGTAGATGTCGTTGGTGATGGCGGCCATGGAGATGTCGCCGCTCATGTGCCGGGTGAGCCGCTCCACGAGCTGGGTTTTGCCGGCGCCGACGGGCCCGCCGATGCCGATCCTGATGGGTTCAGACATTAGTCCTCCTTTGAAAAACACACTTAGCTCATGAACATCCGGGCACGTTGGCGCTCGTGCCGCATTTGCGAAATTTCCAGGCCGGGACTGACGGCGCCAAAGTCGTCCGGGGTGAGGCGGGCGATGCTGTTGATGGCGGCAGCGACGTCGTCGTGAGCTTTCCGCAGCACCCGCTGCCCTGCGTTCTGGCCCAACGGGATGGCGCGGACGGCGTTCTGCGTCAGGGAGGTGGCGGTGGCGAAAAGGTAGGCGGCGAGCGCCTCCTGCTGCGGCACGCCCAGGGAGCGGGCGACGACGGCGAACGCCAGCGGCTGGTGCCCGGCGGCGCGGCCGGTGGTCACCAGGTCCCGGTATATTTCCAGCGCAGGCGAGGGAAATACCTCCGCCCCGATCTCCAGCAGCCGGGAGCCCATCTTAAAGCTGGCCTCCCGGACCTGCCGCGGCAAAAGCGAAGCAGACAGGAGGGCATCCAGCTCCCCAAGACCAACATCTTCATAAAGGAACCGGATGGCCAACCCATCAGAATAGGTCAGCGCCTGCGAGACGAACGCACCGAGCCACACTCCGAAAGACTCCTCATCAAAAACGAGCCCCCGGTCGAGATACGTCTCAAACCCAAGCGAGTGAGCAAAAGCCCCCGTAGGAAGCGCCGAGTCAACCAACTGCTGCAAAGCCAGCTGATAGCTGCCGACACTGGCGGTGGTGGGTGAAGGGGGCTGCGGCGTGGTGGGCACCGCGAAGCGGGCACAGCCCCCTTCACCCGCCGCCGCACCCAAGGTGCCGCTGGTACTAGTGCGAGTGCTCAGCATGGCGGAAAGGTACAGGCATGACGCGTTCCTGGCGGGTGTAGGGCACTGAGTTGTGGCGGAGGTAGTCCTCGACGGTGTGGTCGTAGGCGCACACCATGACGTCGGCCCCGTACTCTGACGCGGAGTCGAAGAACTGTGCCTGGAGGTGCCGGTTGCCCAGCGAATGTGCGGTGACGCCCATTTCCTGGATGCTCCGCGGCGCGATGACAAGCACGTCGGTGGGCAGGACGGACACCACGATCATGTTGGACTCTTCGACGTGGAGGATGTCGCCGTCGCGGAGGTCCCCGGACCCGGCGGGGAGGCGGATGCCGATTTCCTTGCCGTGGTCGGTAGTGGCGCGCTGGATGCGTTTGACGAGTTGGGCGCTGGGGAGCATCACTTTTTCCCGGTGGAGCCCGGCGTAGGTTTCAGGGTCCGGCAGGTCGTGCAGGTTGCCGAGGACTTTGTCGATGATCACGTGGGACTCCGGAGTTGGGATGACGGTCTAGAACAGGAAGTAGCGCTGGGCCATGGGCAGGACGTCGACGGGTTCGCAGGTGACGTCTTCGCCGTCGACGGTCACCTGGTAGGTTTCCGGGTCCACCTGGATGTCGGGTGTGGCGTCGTTGTATTTGAGGTCCGCCTTGGTGAGGGTCCGGATGCCGGAAACGGGCCGGATGACCTTCTCCAGCCCGAGTTCTTCCGGCACGCCGGCATCGATCGCGGCCTGCGACAGGAAGGTGATGGAGGACCGCTGCATCGCCTTGCCGAACGTGGCGAACATGGGCCGCATGGTGCGGGGCTGGGGCGTCGGGATGGAGGCGTTCGCGTCGCCCATCAAGGCGTAGGCGATCTGGCCGCCTTTGAGCACCAGTTCCGGCTTGACGCCGAAGAACGCGGGATCCCACAGCACGAGGTCCGCGAACTTGCCCACCTCCACGGATCCGACGAAGTCTGCGATCCCCTGCGCGATGGCCGGGTTGATCGTGTACTTGGCCACGTACCGCTTGAGCCGGAAGTTGTCGCTGCCCGCACTGCCGTGGGTGCCGCCGTCGGACTCTTCCAACACCCCGCGCTGCTTCTTCATCTTGTCCGCCACCTGCCAGGTGCGGGTGATCACCTCGCCCACCCGGCCCATCGCCTGGGAGTCCGAGGAGGTGATGGAGAAGATGCCCAGGTCCTGCAGCACGTCCTCGGCGGCGATGGTTTCGGCGCGGATCCGGGAATCGGCGAAGGCCACGTCCTCGGGGATGTCCGGGTTGAGGTGGTGGCACACCATCAGCATGTCCAGGTGCTCTTCGATGGTGTTGCGCGTGTACGGCAGAGTGGGGTTGGTGGATGCCGGAAGGACATTGGGCATCCCGGCGATCTTGATGATGTCCGGTGCGTGCCCGCCGCCGGCGCCCTCGGTGTGGAAGGTGTGGATGACGCGGCCGTTGATGGCGCGGATGGTGTCCTCCACGAAGCCGCATTCGTTCAGGGTGTCGGTGTGGATGGCCACCTGGACGTCGTACTCGTCCGCCACCTTCAGTGAGGTGTCGATGGAGGAGGTGGTGGATCCCCAGTCCTCGTGGACTTTGAGCCCGATGGCACCGGCGCGGATCTGCTCGGCCAAAGGTTCGAAGGCGGACGCGTGCCCCTTGCCGAACAGGCCGATGTTCATGGGCAGCCCCTCGGCCGCCTGCAGCATCCGCTGGATGTGCCACTTTCCCGGCGTCACCGTGGTGGCTTTGGTGCCTTCGGCCGGGCCGGTGCCGCCGCCGATCATGGTGGTGATGCCGCTGGCCAGGGCAGTGGGCACCTGGTCCGGGGAGATGAAGTGGATGTGGGTGTCGATGCCGCCGGCGGTGAGGATCTTCCGCTCCCCCGCGATGATTTCGGTGCTTGCCCCGATGACGATGTCCACGCCGTCGGTGATCTGGGGGTTGCCGGCCTTGCCGATCTTGAAGATATGCCCGTCCCTGAGGGCCACGTCGGCCTTGTAGATGCCGGTGTAGTCCAGGATCACGGCGTTGGTGATCACCGTATCCGGGATGGCGCCGCCCTGCCCGTCGTCGTCCCTGACCGCCTGGCCGTTCTGGCCCATGCCGTCACGGATCACCTTGCCGCCGCCGAACACCACTTCCTCGCCGTAGACGGTGAGGTCTTTTTCGATCTCAAGGAACAGATCGGTGTCCGCCAGGCGGATTTTGTCCCCGGCCGTGGGCCCGTACAGGTCTGCGTACTGCCGGCGTGGAATCTCAAAGCTCACTGCTTGTCCCCTCCCGTAACAGGCCTGCCCCGGCGGGTGCCGCCGTCGAGCTTTCCGTTGACCGCGTTGCTGAGCCCGAACACCTCGCGGCGCCCGGCCAGTTCAATCAGCCGCACGCTCCGGGAGTCCCCCGGCTCAAACCGTGCAGCCGTTCCCGCGGGAATGTCCAGGCGCCGGCCGTACGCGGCGTCCCGGTCGAAGGACAAGGCTGCGTTGGCCTCGGCAAAGTGGAAGTGGGAACCCACCTGGACGGGCCGGTCGCCGGTATTGGTCACAGCCACCTCGATCGCGTCCCTGCCCGCGTTCGCGGTCACGGGCTCCGGCCGGAGAACGTACTCGCCTGGAATCATTGCGGTTATCCTCAGCGGATGGGGTTGTGGACGGTGACCAGCTTGGTGCCGTCGGGGAAGGTCGCCTCGATCTGCACGTCGTGGATCATCTCGGGCACACCCTCCATGACGTCCCCGCGGCTGAGCAAGGTGGTGCCATAGCTCATGAGGTCGGCTACGGTCCTGCCATCCCGGGCGCCCTCGATCAGTTCGTAGCTGATAATTGCCACGGCCTCGGGATAATTGAGTTTCAGCCCTCGTGACTGCCGGCGCCTTGCCAGGTCCGCGGCCACCACGATCATCAGCTTTTCCTGCTCACGCGGCATCAGATGCATGGACTTCCCTTCGACGGCCAACGGCGTGGGGTCCAGCGTAAACCCGGCACGTTTCCACCAGGTTTCAGCAGCATCAGGCCGCTCTATCCGGCACAGCTCACTTGCTGAGACGCGCGAGGATCTCGTCGCTCGGCTGGACCGGCTGGCGGTAGGTGGTTGAGAGGATGCGGAGCATGTCCGCGGCGTCCTGGTCGGCTTCCGAAGCCATGGCGTCCTGCGCATACGTCACGCGGATGTTGTGCGCGAAGGCGTCGGCGGCCGTCTGGGCAATGCAGTTGTGGGTTGACACGCCGGCGAGCACCACCTCATCGGCTCGCCAGTTCCGGAGCCGGGCCAGCAGGTTGGTGCCCACAAAGGCGCTGTCCCTGGTCTTGTTCAGCTGGGGCAGGTCTTCGGTGATGAGTCCCGGCACGGACTGGGCCTGCTCACTGCCGCGGAAGATGAATCCCTGGTCGTCATCGAGCATGCTGAGGGTCCAGGTCGATTTGTCCCGCTCGTGTTCGGTGCCCACCAGCAGCGCCTTGTGCCCGGCTTCCTTGAACCCTTCCAGCAGCCGGTTGCACTCGCCGACCACCCGCTCCTGCTGGGCTGCCAGCTCGGGGGTTTCGAAGAACGCGTTCTGCATGTCGATGACCAGGAGGGCAATCATGGGGGCACCTTTCCGTCTTTTGAACCGGTGCCATAGCTGTACCCGCAGGCGAAGCCGGCGAAACCCTTGAGGAGGAAAACGGGGAAGGAAATCAGGACGGAACCGGGGCGGAGCCAGGCCTGGAAACTAGGGTGCGGATTCCCGGATCTTCAGCTCGAAGCCGGCCTCCACGTGCACGCCCCCCGCGGATGCCTCGCGACCGGCGATCCGGTCCAGCAGCAGGCCGATCGAGCGTTCGGCAATCTCGTCCATGCCCGGCGAGACCGTGGTCAGGGACGGGGACGCGAACCGGGCTTCGTCGATGTCGTCAAAGCCGGCCACGGCCACATCCTGCGGCACCGTGACCCCGCGGACCAGCAGTTCGTGCAGTGCGCCGAGCGCCAGCACGTCATTCAGCCCGAAGACCGCATCGAATTCCACGCCCGATTCCAGGAGGCCGGCCACCGCGGCCGCACCGGTATCGCGGCGCCACTCGGCGGGCGCCACCAGCGCGGGGTCGAACGGGATGCCCGCCTTCCCCAGCGCCTTCCGGTACCCGTTCAGGCGCAGGCCCGCGCTGCCGGAGGACTCCCCGGCGTTGGCCCCGATGACGGCGATACGACGGCGGCCGCCGGCCAGCAGGTGCGCCGTGAGCGCAGCCGCGGCTTCCTCGTTCTTCATGGTGACCAGGTCAAAGCGGGGATCCATGATGTGTTCCCCGAGCATCACCAGCGGCTTGTTGCCTGTACGCGCGGCGATGGCGTCCGCGTCCACCACCAGCGGCGTGAACAGCAGCCCGTCCGTGAGCTGCCGGAACGTCCCCTGCAGCACACCAAGTTCAACGGTCCCGTCGGCGTCGGACTGCTCCACGAGCACACGGTAGCCGTGGCGGGAAGCGGCCTTCATGAGCTTGGACGCGAGCTCGGCGTAGTACGGGGCGGAGAGGTCGGACAGGACCAACCCCAGCATGGAGGTCTTACCGGACCGGAGACTTCGGGCGGTGAGGTTGGCTTCGTAGCCCAGCTCCGCGATGGCGTCCTGCACCCGCTGCTTGGTGGCTGGACGGATGAATTCGTAGTCGTTCAGGACGTTGGAAACGGTTTTGAGCGAAACGCCTGCCGCCCGCGCCACGTCGTTCATGGTGACTGCCATTAACGTTCTTTTCCTGCTTTCGCCGCCGCCTTGGCTGCCTGCTTGCTGGCGCGCACCTTTGCCAGGGACTCCGGATCCACAATGTCTGCCACGGAGAGGTAGCTGCCGTCCTCACCGTAGTGCCCGGCGGCTTCGCGCCACCCGGGCGCTTCGAGGCCGCGCTGCTTGCCCAGGAGTGCCAGGAAGATTTTTGCCTTTTGCTCCCCGAACCCGGGCAGGGCCTTGAGCCGGCGCAGCACCTCGGCACCGTCCGGCGCCCCTTTGGTCCAGATGGCCGCGGCATCCCCGTCCCACTCGTTCTGGACGGCCTCGGCCAGCGCCTGCACGCGGGCCGCCATGGACCCCGGGAAGCGGTGGACGGCGGGCCGTTCCTTGAACATTTCCACGAACGCCTGCGGCTCCTGGGCGGCAATGGTCTCCGGCTTCATTGACCCGATCCGGCTGCGGATCTTCTCAGGACCGGCGAAGGCCGATTCCATCGTCACCTGCTGGTCCAGCAGCATGCCGGTCAGCAGGGCGAAGTCGTCCTCACTCAACAACTTGTCCGCGGCGGGATCGCCCGTGATGTGCAGTTCCATGCCGTCCATCCTCCCACCTGCGGCCCGCCGTCGTCATAAGGGCAGCGCCGCCCTGCCGCCAGGGCGGGTCAGCTGTTCACGGCCAACCGGATCATGGACCAGGAAACGGCGGGGAGTTCGGCGGTGAGCCGGCCGCCGTCCACCTTCACGGAGGCGTTTTCCGACGGCAGGACCGAGGTGGAATCATCGGCGCTGGCCTGCCAGTACGGATCCTTGTTGGCATAGGTCACTGCCTCCACCAGCCGGACGTCGCCGAGCCCGGCCACCGCTGCGTCCAGCGTCAGTGCCTGCTCCGCTGACCGGTTGACGGCGAACACCACGGCCTCGCCCTTGTCTGCGTCGTACGTGGCGACGGCGGACAGGGCGGCGACGTCAGTTGTCTTGCCGCCGCTGACCAGTGGGGACTCCACGGCAAGCTGCAGGACCGTGCCGGAGGCGTACCGGGAGGTCAGGGCGAACGGGTGGAAGGTGGTCTGCTTCCAGGCCCGGCCGCCCGGCTCGGTCATGATGGGGGCGATCACGTTCACCAGCTGCGCCAGGCTGGCTGAGTGCACGCGGTCCGTGTTCCGAAGCAGCGTGACCAGCAGGTCTCCCACGACGACGGCGTCCGCCACCGTGTACGTGTCCTCCAGCAGGACGGGGGCCACCGGCCAGTCCTTGCCGGTGGGCACCCTGGATTCGGCGCGGCTCATGTGCCAGACGTTCCACTCATCGAAGGAGATGTTCACCTGTTTGGTGGACTTCTTCACCGACTTCACGTGGTCGATGTGGCTGACGAGGTCATGGATGAAGGCCTCCATCTTGTGTCCGGCGGCGAGGTGTTCCTGCAGGTCGCCGAAGTCCTCGAAGTACTGGTGTGCCGAGATCAGGTCCACCAGCTCGTAGGTCTCAGCCAGGACCACGCGCTCCCACTCACCGAAAGTGGGCATAGTGGGCCCGGAGCTGCCGCAGGCCACCAGTTCCAGGTCCGGCTCCACCATGCGCATGGCCCGGGCGGTGTCGGCGGCCAGGCGGCCGTATTCAAGGGCGTTCTTGTGCCCGATCTGCCAGGGGCCGTCCATCTCGTTGCCCAGGCACCACATCCTGATGCCGTAACCATCCGGGGCACCATTTGCGCGGCGCTGCTCAGACAGGGCGGTGCCGCCGTCGATGTTGCAGTACTCGAGGAGATCCAGCGCCTCCTGGACGCCGCGGGTGCCCAGGTTCACCGCCATCATGGGTTCCACGCCGGCCTTGGCGGACCACTGGGCGAACTCGTCCACGCCCACGGTGTTGGGATCGGTGGAGTGCCACGCGAGGTCCAGGCGCACGGGTCGCTGGTCCGCCGGGCCCACGCCGTCCTCCCATCGGTAGCCGGACACAAAGTTCCCGCCCGGGTACCGGACGGTGGATACGCCCAGTTCACGGGTAAGCGCCAGGACGTCACTGCGGAAGCCGTCCCCATCCGCATCCGGGTGGTCGGGTTCAAAGATGCCGGTGTAGACGCACCGGCCAAGGTGCTCAACAAAGGCACCGAAAGTACGACGCCGGACCGGCCCCACGGTGAACGACGGGTCAACGGTGATTTTTGCTGCGACGGGTTCTGGCTGGGTCACGAAAGCATCCTTGGCTCGGTTTTTACAACGTTATAGAAGATATTGTTGGGGGCGCCGCTTCGCCAGTCAAGTGTTCTCATTTCCAGTGCCACAACACACCGCAGCCCCTGGACTGCGGAGCCACCTGCCTCCCACCTGCGGGAACACGTAAAGGGCAGCCCCAGGCGCGGGCCCAAGTACTACCTAATTGGAAAAACAGGTACCAGCTACGCATTCACCGGAGGCTGGACGGCAATTAGGTTTTTCACAGAGACAAGACCTGTTTTGCTTCCCGGTACTTGGCTCACTAGGGGGTGTGAGACTGGCAATGCATGCACGACAGGTAAACCCAGGCTTCCCGGTCCATAGGACCCGGGTACTAAGCGGGGCCGGCGACGAGGAGTCCTTCGAGACCAAGGGCTCTCCCCCAGCCGTCGCCGGCCCTCTTGCCCCAGCGGGCGCCCGCAGGGTGCGCGTGCCCCATCCGGAACCCGCCGGCCATGAACGGGGCGCGCCCCGGAACCCGGCCGTCGTGCTGGACCTGGTTAATGGTGCGCAAACCCTCTCCGATTCCCTTGACCTGCTGGTGACCGCTTCGGCCGGGCATGTGGCTGCCACGGCCGGGATCGACGTCGGCTGCGGCCTGGTACTGCACCAGCCCAAGCGGCTTCCTGCCATTGCGGGCACCACCGGCGACGTGGAGCGACTGCTGGACTGGGAACGGGAGATGGCGGAGGGGCCCGTAACTGACGTCATGTCCGGCGGGCACCCTGTCGCGGTGCTCCAGCGGAACGGTGACTTCCGGTGGCAGCACTACTCCACACAGTTGCAGTTGTCCGGGTTCGGCAGCGCCCTGGCAGTGAGGCTCCGCCTGGACACCGCCCCCCAGGCAGACGACCAGGCCAACGGCAGCAAGGAGCCCGGCCAGACCACCGCCGCGCTTGCCTTTTTCGCCCACGACTCCAAGGCATTCCCGCTGCAGGCAATTGCCGAGGCACGCACGTTTGCCGGACTGGCAAGCAAGAGCCTGCAGATGGCCATAAACCTGCACGCGGCCCGTTCGCTTGCCGCGGACCTCCGCTCGGCACTGGACAGCCGCACCTCCATCAATGTTGCGTGCGGCGTGATCATGGCCCAGAACAGGTGTTCCTACCAGGAGGCCTTCTCCATCCTTGCCAAGGCGTCGAGCCACCGGAACATCAAGGTGCGCAAGGTGGCAGAGGAGCTGCTGGACCGGCTGCCGGAAGGTGCACCGCACTCGCACTTCGGCCGCTGACCAGGTTCACGGTTCACGCCAGCCCGATTGGGTAGGGAAGGACCAGGACCACGGAGCGCGGGAGGGGGAGGGATGGAAAGCACGCAGCCGTCCGCCTTGCCTGCCCGCATCAGCGCCCGCGCGTGGCTCGCCGGGCCCTTTGCCACCGCCCTCGGACTGGCAGCGCATGTCGCCGGCGGGGGCCAGTCACCAGCACTCGTCATCGTGGCGGCGCTGGTGGCGCTGCTCAGCCTGGGCGCCGCGGTTCTGGAGCGCGTGGTCCAGAAGCGATTGGTCCGGGACCGGCTGCCGTCCGCGCAGCTTCCCGGCTGGGCAGTCCTGGTGGCGGCCGCTGTCGCACAACAACTGCTGCATCTGGCCTTCGCAGCCTTTTCCACGGCCGCTGCAGTTCCGTTGCCGGGCCACGCCCATGGCGGGGCGCCGACTCCGGACGCGCCGTCGTCATCCGGTTCCCCGGCTGCGCACTCATCACTGCACCTGATGCTGTATTTGCATGCAGCCGCGGCGCTCCTGGCCGCCGCTGCGGTTGCCCAGTGGAACAGGCTCGCCGGGTGGACCGGTGCAAAGGCTGGCAGAACCTAAGCGCGTGTTGGAGCAGCGGTGCTTGCGCGGAGGATCAGCTCCGCCGGGACCACCGTGGAGCTCACCGCGGCGCCGGACTCGATTTCCTTCAGCATGATGTCCATGCAGCGGCGTCCCAGTTCCTCGAAGTCCTGGCGGACTGTGGTCAGCGGAGGCGTGAAGTACCCCGCTTCCGGCTGGTCGTCGAAGCCCACCACGGAGACGTCGTCGGGCACCCTGACCCCCGCCTCGGTGAAGGCGCGCAGCAGGCCCAGGGCCATCTGGTCATTTCCAACGAAGATGGCCGTGGCCGTGCGTCCGGCCGCCAGCCTGCATCCAATGGCGTAACCGCTGCCCGCACTCCAGTCCCCTTCCACCAGCAGCGACTCGTCCAGCCCGGCCTCCCTGAGGGCAGCGCGCCACCCCTCTGCGCGCTCGGCGCCGTCCGTCCAGTCAGGCGGGCCGGCGATATGCCCGATCTGCCGGTGGCCCTCCTTGATGAGATGTTCGACGGCGAGCCTGGCGCCCTCACGCTGGTCCACCATTGCGCCGCTGACGGAAGCGCTGCCGGCGGAGCCCACCGCCACCACGGGCACGGGAAGATTCATCTGCTCCAACACGGCGAGGGTGTCCGAGTGCGGCACCAGCACGGCGATCCCGTCCACGGCCTGGTCCATGAAGTGGCCCACCGCGTTGGATATGGCGTCCCGGCTGACCTCCCGCAGGGCCGCGATACTGACAAAATAGCCGGCGTTGCGGGCTGCATGTTCAACCCCCAGCAGGGTATTCGCCGGCCCGTACTGGGACAGCTCGCTTGCCAGCACGCCGATGGTCTGCGAGCGCCGCGTAACCAGGCTGCGGGCGGCGGTGTTGCGCCGGTATCCCAGTTCGGCAATGGCCGCCTCCACCTTTTCCCGCGTCGCCTTGCTGACGTTGGGGTGGTTGTTCACCACCCGGGAGACGGTCTGGTGGGAGACGCCGGCCACCTTGGCCACGTCTTCCAGGCGCGGCATCCTGCCCTTGCTGGTTTTTGCCATGAGCCTATTGTGCCTGTGCAACCAGTGCGTCCCCTGCAGGGGCCCACTATGGCGGGCACAAGCGCATCGAATCCTTGCACGGCAGCGGAACGGTGGAAAGGATGAAGCTGATCCGCGATTGCAAACAAAGGAGCCGCAGCATGACCAAATACCTGATCTCGTTTCCCAGCGGCGCCATGGACATCCCGGATGGCGGCCTGCAGGCAGTGGCGGACGCCGCGCACGCAGTTGTAAAGGAGGCGAAGGACGCCGGAGTGTGGGTTTTCGGCGGCGGTATCGATGAGAGCGTTCCACCCGTGATAGTCGACGGCGACGGTACGGTGAGCGAGGGCACTTATCCCCAGACGGCACAGATCGAAGGCGGCTACACGGTGCTGGAGCTGCCCACCCACGAAGCCGCGGTGCAGTGGGCCGCGAAGATCGCTGCGGCTTGCCGCTGCGCGCAGGAAGTGCGGGCTTTCCAGTACGATCCCGCCAGCTGAACCCGGAAAACCTGTTGTGCGTGCCTGAGGCCGGGCTTTTGAAGTCGCGGGATTAAGAGGAAAGGGTCCGCCGGCATCCGCGGCGGACCCTCACGGTTCCTGGGTGGGCCCTGTGGGGCTCGAACCCACGACCCACGGATTAAAAGTCCGATGCTCTACCAACTGAGCTAAAGGCCCCTGCCGGCCAGTCAAACACGCTGTGTCCGCCCGCCCGGCCCAATCCATTTCTGGACGTTAATACTCTAACCCATGGTTCCGGCGTCTTCGCACATGGCCCAAGGCGCCGTCGTCGGGCGCTGTCATCCCCCGTTGAACGCTCTTCCTGCAGGTGCAGCCGACGCTGCTGATGCTCGATTTCCGCGTCCGCACAGGAGTAGCGTGGGGGGCATGAGCGAGCAAGCGGGAACTAGTCCTTACGGCGGCAGCAACAGGCACCACAAGCCCAAGCCTTTCGCCCCGATGGATTTCGAGCCCTTCGCCGGCGGGGCCGATCCCGCCCGCGTCTCCGAGGCCGCCCACCTCGCCGCCCAGGCGCTGGTCCGCCATGGCCGGGACAGCGATGATCCCGTGGTCACCGACCGCCTGGTGAAGCTCGCCGACGAACAGGGCCTGGAGGCCATTGCCGAGATGTGGGCCGAGAGCCCCGCCCGTTCCCTTCCCGGCGCCCTGTGGAGGCTCTATGCGCTCCGCGCTGCCACGGTCCAGGATCCGGAACGCATCTCGGTGTACTTCCGCGCGGGCAGGGACACCGCCCAGGTATCCAACGTGGTGGCCGGGGCGGCTGAGCCGCCGGGCGCAGACGAAATGCGCGCCATGGCCGATGCCATCCTTTCCGGCGCTTTCGACGGCGATTTCGACGTCGCGCTGGAACGGTCCGCCGCCTTCTGCCGCGTGGTGGCGCTTGGCCAGGCCACCCTTGCCGACGGCGCCGAGCACTCCAACGAGGCCCACGCCAGCAAGCTGACCCGCAACTCCCACCAGCTGGTCAAGACCGCCGAGGACCTGGAGCACGCCGCCAACGCGTGGCGCCTTGGCGAACTCGACTGATTCGCCTGCTGGAGCTTCTTCGACGCCGGCGGACCCCGCTTTTCCACGACCGACAAGGCCCCGCTGTCAAGATTGACTTGGGCCGGATGAAGTAGAAGACTGAAACCGGTGCCGAGCCGCGAAACCCCCGGGCTTCAACAATTAGCCGCCTAGAGCGGCCTACCGCCGAGAGGCGTATCCGGTTCGGCACCATCTTTCTGCCCTCTTCCCAGTGGCCAATTCAGAGGCTTCAGTTACGGGCCGGTAGAGTAAGCGACAGTTGCGCGCCGGCGTCAAGTCACACGGCAGCAGCCCCCCGCCTTGATTCGTCCCCGGAGACCGGAAAACACGTGAAGCTGCGCCTATTTCCCCAGGAGCCCGCCGGGCTGAACCTGCTCTCGCAGATGGCACAACAGATCGTGCTGGCCACCGCCACCCTGGCCGAGATCCTTGGCGTCCCCGCGGACGAGCACGGCAACCTCGTGGAAGACATGCACAACCTCGAGGCCAAATCCGCCGAACTGCATTTCGCGCTGCTGACCCACATGCGCACCAGCTTTGTGAACCCGCTGCCCCGGGAGGACATGTACGCCCTCTCCCGGTACCTCAATGAGGCCATGGAGAAGATGGATGCCGCCGCGGAACTGGTGGCCCTGTACCAGCTTGACCGCCTGCCCAAGCGGGCCGCCGACCAGCTGGAGATCATCAGCCGGCAGGCCGAACTGACAGTGGATGCCATGCGCAAGCTCAACAACCTCGATGACCTGGAGGACTACTGGATCGAGATCCTGCGCCTGGCCAAGCGCGCCGAGCGGACCCACAGGGTCTGGGTGGCAGACATGATTGCGGACCTGAAGTGGGCGCAGTACTCCCGCAACAGGGACATCGCCAACCAGCTGGTGGAGGTCACCAAGGACATGCGGCGGGTGGCCACCCAGGTAGGCAGCATCATCGTCAAGGAATCCTGAGGTGGCTGCAGTCATCTTCGCCGCGGTGGTCCTGCTGGCGGCGGCGTTTGCCTTCCTCAACGGCTTCCGCGATGCGTCCAACTCTGTTGCCCTGGCCGTGCGGAACCGGGCCCTTACCCCCAGCGTGGGCGTGCTCCTTGCGGCGTTCTTCAACTTCATCGGTGCCCTCCTGAGCGCCCTGCTCGCCGTCGCCGCCAGCCAGACCTGGATCAATCTTCCGGCCGGTGCCGACGGGCTCACCATCCTGGTGGCCGGCCTGGCCAGCGCCTGCGCCTGGGGGCTTCTGATGTGGCGGCGGGGCATCCCCGCGTCCTCCACCCACGCCCTGGTGGGCGGTCTTGCCGGCGCCGGCCTTGCCAGCCTGGCCGTCGGCGGCCCGGGGGTTGCCGGGGTGGACCAGTCGCTGCTTTTCCAGGTGGTGCTGCCCCTGGTGTTGTCCCCGCTCGTGGCCTACAGCGGCTCCTTCCTGCTGGTCTATCCGGCCACGTGGGTGGCCCGCTACACGCAGCCCAATGTGGTGAACCAGCGCTTCCGCCGGGGCCAGGCCGTCGCCGCCGGAGCTGTGGCGTTCGGGCACGGCCTGCAGGACGGGCAGCGCGTCAGCGCAGTGCTGCTGCTGGCCCTCCTGGCGGCAGGCTATTCCGACGGCGGGATCCCGCTTTGGGTGGCAGGGCTGTCCGCGGTGATGATGACGGCCGGGACGCTCTTCGGAGGATGGCGCATCTCGCACACCATCGGGTACAAAATCACCAGGATCGACCCCCTGCGCGGAGCTGTGGCCCAGACCTTCAGCGCACTGATGCTCTTTGTGGGTGCCATCGGGCTCCACTGGCCGCTCTCCACCACCCATACCGTTACCGCCGGGGCCCTGGGCGCAGGCGAGAACCAGAATTTTTCGGTGACAAACCGGAAGCTGGTTATCCGGATCCTGTGGCTCTGGGCCCTGACTCCCCTGGCGACGTGCGCCCTGGCCTTCGTGCTCGCGCTGGCCCTCTCCCCCATCGCGGTTTAGCCCGCACCTGTTCAGCCCGCAACGGGTGCACCGCCCTTGGTGGGCCACCCCTGTCGAGCCCGCACAACGGAGGGCACCCCTCCCCTGTACAGGGGCAGCGCCGTGACGTAGATTCGAAAAAAGCGGCCCCCGGCCAACGGTGCGGGGACCGGCGTCCGGGCCGCGTGCAGGGCCGCGGACGAGCGCCGCTGCAGCAAGACGGCGGCTTGGATGCACAACGCGGAAAAGAGCAGGCGTCATGTCTTCCTCGTATCCCCGGCGCCCGCTGCCACAGCCACGGCAACTTCAGTGCGAGGCCTGCGGAACCGGGCACCAGCTGACCATCCATGCCATCACGGCCATCGGCGCCGCCGGTGGGGACCTTGTCACCGTTTCCTACACCTGCAACGACTGCAACCTGTTCCAGGAACACACAGCCTTCGCCACGGACGTGGCAGCCGTGCTGAACCAGGTCCGCTGGATGGCCAAAGTGATTCTTTTCGGGGACGAGTACATCCACTGCGGCTACCCCATGGAGGAAGCGGAGCACGAGGTTGAGCGGCTCTGCTACCGGAGCAGCAACACAGGCAGTGGCCTTAATGCAGTGTCCCTGCCCACCCGGGTCCTTCGCTGCCACTGCGGGTACCAGCTGGAGGTCCCGGAGTAATCCTGGTCGGCACGGGGAACAGGTCCAGGGGCCTATCCGAAGCGTCCGGACACGTAGTCCTCGGTGGCCTTCTGCACGGGGTTGCTGAAGATCGTGTGCGTGTCGCCGTACTCGATCAGCTTGCCCGGCTTGCCGGTGCCGGCAATGTTGAAGAACGCCGTCCTGTCAGAGACGCGGGCGGCCTGCTGCATGTTGTGGGTCACGATCACCACCGTGTACTGGTCCTTGAGCTCATTGATGAGGTCCTCAATGGCCAGCGTGGAAATCGGGTCCAGGGCGGAGCAGGGCTCGTCCATGAGGATCACCTGCGGCTCCACGGCGATGGCGCGGGCAATGCAGAGGCGCTGCTGCTGGCCTCCGGAAAGGCCGGAACCGGGCTTCTCCAGCCGGTCTTTGACCTCGTTCCAGAGGTTGGCGCCCTTCAGTGAGCGTTCCACCAGGACATCGGCCTCGCCCTTGGAGATCTTTTTGTTGTTCAGCTTGACGCCGGCCAGCACATTGTCGCGAATGGACATGGTGGGGAACGGGTTGGGCCGCTGGAAGACCATGCCGATCTGCGAGCGCACGGTCACGGGGTCCACGCCGGGACCGTAAAGGTTGTCGCCGTCGAGCAGGACCTCACCTTCAACGCGGGCACCGGGGATGACTTCATGCATTCGGTTGAGGGTGCGGAGGAAGGTGGATTTTCCGCAGCCGGACGGGCCGATGAACGCGGTAACGGACTTGGCCTCGATGTTGATGCTGACGTCCTCCACGGCAAGGAAATCGCCGTAGTACACGTTCAGGTCCTTGACGTCGATGCGCTTAGACATGGTGTTCCTTCACTTGCTGGGTATGGATTGAAGTCTAGGTCCGCCGCGGGAAGGCGGACAGCCGGGCCGGCACGGTTACCGGCCGGTTTTCGGGGCGAAGAGCCTGGCGATGAGGCGGGCCACCAGGTTCAGGACCATCACCAGGATGATCAGCACCAGCGCCGCGCCCCAGGCCCGCTGCGAGGACGGGTCCGGGTTGGAGGGCGAGGTGGGGTTGAGGATCTGGGTGTAGATAAACGTGGGCAGCGAAGCCATCCAGCCGCCGAACACGTTCGAGTTGATGCTGGTGGCAAACCCGGCGGTGACCAGGATGGGCGCCGTCTCGCCGATGACCCGGGCGATCGCCAGGGTGACGCCGGATGCAATGCCGGAAATCGCCGTCGGAATAACCACCTTGAGGATGGTCCGCCATTTGCGCACGCCCAGGGCGTAGGCGGCCTCGCGGAGTTCGTTGGGGACGATCTTGAGCATTTCCTCGCTGGAGCGGACCACCACGGGGATCATGAGCACCGAAAGCGCGACGGCGGCCACCGCACCCGTCTTGGTGCCTGGCCCTACGACCACGAAGAAGAACGCGGCAGCGAACAGGCCGGCCACGATGGAGGGGATGCCGGTCATGACGTCCACGAAGAACGTGATCGCCTTGGCCAGGCGGCCGTCGTTGCCGTACTCCACCAGGTAGATGGCGGTGAGCAGCCCCACGGGAACGGAGATCACGGTGGCCAGCAGCGTGATCTGCACGGTGCCCAGGAGGGCGTGGTAGATGCCGCCCAGCACGGGGCCGCCGCTCTCCACGGCTTTATTGTCGAAGGAACCGGTGACCCCGTTCATGGAGTTCGTCAGGAACCCCGGCGTGACGAGCCCCGGCGCGCCGTTGACCAGGACGGTCCAGATTACCGAAACCAGGGGCAGCAGCGCCACCAGGAATGAGCCCACCACCAGGCAGGTGGCCAGTTTGTCCTTGGCTTTGCGGGAGCCTTCCACGGCGGCGCTCCAGGACACCAGTCCCACGGCGAACAGGATCGCGGAGACCACGCCCCAGCCGAACGGGTTGAAACCAACCAGCGCAAGGATGGCGGCGCCGACGATCAGGGCCGCAGCGAGCACGGCATAGGGCGCGTACTTGGGCAGCTGGCCCTTGGTCAGCGCCGACCTCTTGCTGCGGACGGGGGTAAGGGTGGAGGTCATTTAGTTGGCTCCCGAGAATTCTTTGTGCCGGGTGATGACCCAGCGGGCGATCATGTTCACGGCCAGGGTGATGACGAACAGCACCAGGCCGGCAGCGATCAGTGTGCTGACCTTGAGGCCCCCGGCTTCGGGGAAGTTCAGGGCAATCTCGGCAGCGATGGTCTGGTTCCCGGACTGGATCAGGCTGGCAGTCAGGGCACCGGAGGAAAGCACCAGGGCGACGGCCATGGTTTCACCCAGCGCACGGCCCAGGCCCAGCATGACGGCGCTGATGATGCCCGGACGGGCGAAGGGCAGCACCGCCATCTTGATCATTTCCCAGCGGGTGGCGCCCAGCGCCAGTGCGGCTTCTTCATGCAGCTTGGGGGTCTGCAGGAAAATTTCGCGCGACAGCGAGGTGATGATCGGCAGGATCATGACCGCCAGGACGATGCCTGCGGTGAGGATGGTCTTGCCGGTGGTGGAGGCCGGGCCCTGGAAAATGGGGAGCCAGCCCATGTTTGCCGCCAGCCAGCCGTAGGCCGGTGAAATTTGCTTGGCCAGGAACGCAGCCCCCCAGGCACCGTAGACCACTGAGGGGATGGCGGCGAGCAGGTCCACGACGTAGCCGAGTCCGGAGGCCAGGCCACGGGGCGCGAAGTGCGAGATGAACAGCGCCACCCCGATGGCGATGGGGGTGGCGATCACCAGCGCAATGACGGCCGCGATGAGGGTGCCGATCACGATGGGCCAGATATAGGCGAAGAAGCCCTGGCCGCCCTGGATTTTGTCGGCAGGCGCGGTCAGCGCCGGAATTGCCTGGACCACCAGGAAGAGCGCGACGCCGAAGAGGACGGCGAGGATCAGGCACCCGGCTGCCAGCGTGGCGCCGGAAAAGACTTTGTCCCCGGCGCGCCCGGCGCCCTGGGTACTGGTCAGGGAGGTGGCGGTCATTCGACGGCCCTTCGATTCGTTGCTGGAGTGGGGATGCGGGGTGCAAAGCCAAGTTCCCCGCACTGCCTTCCGGCAGGCGGGGAACCAGGTTTTACGTCAATAGTTAGGACTTGACCTTGATCGAGTCGATGGCCTTGGCAGCCTTGGCTGCCAGGTCCGAGGACAGCGGAGCGGACTTGGCCGACTCTGCTGCGGCCTTCTGGCCTTCGTTCGAAACCACGTAGTGCTCGAAGGCCTTGACCAGGTCAACGGTCTCCTGCTTGTCGTAGGTGGTGCACAGGATGTGGAAGGACACCAGCACGATCGGGTAGGCGCCTGCGATGGTGGTCTTGCGGTCCAGCTGAATGGACGCATCGTTGGCGGCGCGGCCTGCAACGGGCTTGCCGGCGTCCACGGCCTTGGCGGCGGCATCGGCGGAGATCTTGGTGAAGGAATCGCCAACCTTGATCTGGGCCACACCCAACTTGCCGCTCACGGCGGAGTCATCGGCGTAGGTCACGGCACCGGGGGTGTCCGTCACGGTCTTGACCACACCGGAGGTTCCCTTGGCGTTTTCACCCTGGAGGCTGGCGGGCCAGATGCCGGCGGCCTTGTCGGTCCAGACGTCGGAGGCTGCGGCGGCCAGGTAGTCGGTGAAGTTCTGGGTGGTGCCCGAGTCGTCGGAGCGGTTCACCGGAGTGACCTTGAGGTCGGGCAGGGAGACGCCGGCGTTCAGGGCGGCGATGGCGGGGTCGTTCCACTTGGCGATCTGGCCGCGGAAGATCTTGGCGACGGTGGTGGCGTCCAGCTTCAGGTCCGTGACGCCGGGAACGTTGAAGGCCACGGCGATCGGGGACATGTAAACCGGGACGTTGATGGCACCGTCAGGCCCGCAGACGGACTTGGAGGAGGCGTATTCGTCATCCTTGAGGTAGGCGTCGGAACCGGCGAACTGGGCCGAGCCGTCCAGGATGGCCTTGCGGCCTGCACCGGAGCCGTCCGGGGAGTACTGCACGGTGGCGCCGGAGCTGGCGGAAGCGAAGTTGGTCTTCCACGCGTCCATGGCGGCGCCCTGTGCGGAGGAGCCGATGCCGGTCAGGGTACCGGTGACCTTGGTGCCGCCGGCTGACTGGCTGCCGGCAGGCGCGGTGCCCGTGGCGTTGTCTGAACCGCAGGCGCTGAGCGCGAGTGCGCCGGCTGCGATGACAGCGATAGCCGCGTGGCGGCCGAAGCGAAGTGCCTTCACTAGATGTACCCCTTCCAGGGTTATTCAGGTGCGGGACAGGGACGGAGAACCCTGCTGCGCGATGCGTACGTTGTGTACCTTCAAGAAAGTTATGGGCCGCAGGTAACGGGATGGGCTGAACAAAGTGAACGGAGGATTAACGACGGCGGGATATTGGCTGACAAATGCCGGGTCACCATTGCGCGGATCACATGTCCGGCCCTAATGCGCGGCACGAAATGTAAACAGACCGCCAGCAAATAGACTGAACCGCATGGCTCCAGCAGCAGGACTTTCAGCAGGCAGGCGGTTCCTGCACGGCCGCGTCCGGACGGGACTGATCCGGAGCCGGAACTCCCTGGTTCCTGCCATCCAGATGACCATCTGCGCGGTTGCGGCCTACGCCTTCGCCGAATACGTGCTCGGGCACAGCGGGCCGCTCTTCGCCGCCACGTCCTCCCTCATCGCCCTTGGGTTCTCGCGGGAGCCACGCCTGCGGCGGGTGGTGGAAGTGGGCCTGGGCTGCACGATCGGCATCGCGGTGGGCGACCTGCTCCTGCACTGGCTGGGCAGCGGAATCTGGCAGGCCGCCGTCGTCCTTCTCTTCTCCATCCTGCTGGCCCGCTTCCTGGACAGCGGCACCATCTTCACCACCCAGCTGGGGCTGCAGTCGCTGCTGGTGGTGCTGCTGCCGGCGCCCGCGGGCGGCCCTTTCACCCGCAGCATCGACGCCGTGGTGGGCGGCCTCTGCGCGCTGCTGGTGACCATCCTCATGCCCAAGGACCCGCGCCGGGAACCGCGCCGCGACGTCCAGAAACTGCTGCACGAACTGGCAGAAGTGCTGCGGGAGTGCGCCGATGCGCTGGTAAACAGTGACTCGACCCAGGCCTGGCACGCGCTGATCCGCGGCCGGAACTGCCAGCCCCTGGTGGACGCCATGCGGCAGTCGCTGCGGGCCTCGGGCGAGGTTGCCACGCTGGCCCCTGCCTACCGCCGGCACCGGGATGAACTGGACCGGCTCAAGCAGTCGCTGGACTTCATCGACCTGGCGCTGCGGAACAGCCGCGTGTTTGCGCGGCGGCTGACCAGCGCCATCAACCATGCCGCCCTCTCGGACGAGGCGACGGACAGCATCGCCGAGGTGCTGCAGGAGACCGCTGCCGCCATTGACGAGCTTTCGCTGGGCCTCGCGGAATCGCACGACGGCGTCCGCCGCGCCCACCTGCGAACTGCCCGCCGCGACCTGAGCGAAATCGCCCTGCGCCTGCACCCCAAGCTGTTGGAGGTGCAGCGGCTGGAGGGCGAAACCGTGGTGATGCTGTTCCGGCCGCTGATGGTGGACCTGCTCGAGGCGACGGGCATGGACGCGGACGAAGCCAGGGACGTGCTGCCGGCACTGTAGGCGCTGGCGGGCGGGAATTGTCGGGGCCCGCCGCTAGGGTTGAACGCATGGCAACAAAGACTTCGCGGGCCTCCAAGGCGCCGGCATACAAGTGCGCCGAATGCGGCTGGACCACGGTTAAATGGGTGGGCCGCTGCGGCGAGTGCCAGGCGTGGGGCACGGTTGAGGAGACGGGCACGGCGGTGGCGCGGACCACGGCGGCCACAACCGTCGTAGAGCCCGCACGGCGGATCGCGGACGTCGACGCCACCACGGCGGCGTTCCTGCCCACCGGGGTGGACGAGCTGGACCGGGTGCTGGGCGGCGGCCTGGTTCCCGGCGCCGTCATCCTGCTGGCGGGTGAGCCCGGTGTGGGAAAGTCCACCCTGCTGCTGGACGTTGCCGCGAAGTTCGCGCGGACTGCCCAGGACGTCCTCTATGTCACCGGCGAAGAGTCGGCCGCCCAGGTGAAGCTGCGCGCGGAGCGGATCGACGCCGTCGCCGAATCCCTGTATCTGTCCGCCGAAACGGACCTTGGCCAGGCCCTCGGGCAGGTCGAGAAGATCGAACCGCGGCTCCTGATCGTGGACTCGGTGCAGACCCTCAGCAGCGCGGACGTGGACGGCAGCGCCGGAGGCGTGTCCCAGGTCCGTGAAGTGGCCGCGTCCATCATTGCCGCAGCCAAGCGGCGGAACATGACCACCCTGCTGGTGGGCCACGTTACCAAGGACGGTTCCATCGCCGGGCCGCGGCTGCTGGAACACCTGGTGGATGTGGTGTGCCAGTTCGAGGGTGAGCGGCATTCCCGGCTGCGGCTGCTTAGGGCCGTCAAGAACCGGTACGGTCCCACCGATGACGTGGGCTGCTTCGACCTCAATGAGAACGGCATCGAGGGCCTGGCCGATCCCAGCGGCCTGTTCGTCAGCCGCACCAAGGAGCCGGTTTCCGGAACCTGCATCACGGTCACTATGGAGGGCCGACGCCCCCTGCTGGCAGAGGTGCAGTCACTGCTCGCCGAAAGCCCCAACTCACAGCCCCGCCGGGCCACCAGCGGGCTGGACAGTTCCCGCGTGTCCATGCTCCTGGCCGTGCTGCAGCAACGCGCAGGGACCCTGCTGCACAAGGACGATTCGTACGTTGCCACCGTGGGCGGGGTGAAACTCAGCGAACCGGCCACGGACCTCGCCGTGGCCCTTGCCGTGGCCTCGGCAAAGGCCCGCAAGCCCCTTCCCATCCGGCTGATTGCCTTCGGTGAGGTGGGTCTGGCCGGCGAGGTGCGGCCGGTACCGGGCATCAACCAGCGCATCCAGGAGGCGCACCGGCTGGGATTCACCCACGCCGTGGTTCCAGCCAGCCACACCGGACCCGGCCCGGTTCCTGCGGGGTTTTCGGTCCGGGAAGTGGAGCACCTGACGGAAGCGCTCAGCCTCCTGATCGGCTAGCGGCTTTGGCTGCCTGGCAGTGGCAGCCGTCCGCCAGGCTAACTGTCGTGCCGTGGCAGCGAATCGGGATCTCCGCGGTGGGAGTTGAAGAGCCAGCCGGAGACGTCGCTGCGCAGCACCAGGAGGGGGCCACCGGTGGCGCTCACGTTTCCGGTGGGCACGTAGTAGCCGCGGCCCGAACCTGCTCCCCCGGCTGCACGGTCCAGGGCATCCACCAGATGCCGCGGCAGGTGCCCCTGCGGACCAAGGCTGCGCAGCTCATCTACTTCTTCCGGTGTAAGCCGTCCCAAAACTTCGGCAATGTTGGCCATGAGTGGTCCCGTCCCTTTCGACCAGAGTGCCTGGCGGAGTGCCTGAAGGAATAACCTAAAGCAGGGCCGTGAACTCCACGTTAACGGCGGACGGCAACTTCACTTCCTGTTCAGACTGCCTTTCTTGGAGGATCAATGCCCATTCGCAGTGCCGCCATTCTGCTGTACCGCCAGGACCCGGCCGCCCCCGCCGGCGCCAGGGACGGGCTGCACGTGTGGATCGCCCACATGGGCGGCCCGTTCTGGGCCCGCAAGGACGCGCACGCCTGGTCACTCCCAAAGGGCGAATACAGCGAGGGTGAGGATCCACGCGCCGCCGCACTGCGCGAGTTCGCCGAGGAGATGGGCACCGCGGCCCCGGAGGCCGAATACCGGCTGCTTGGCGAGTTCCGGCAACCGTCGGGAAAGCTCATCACAGTCTTCGCGGCGGAAGCGGACTTCGCTCCGGCCGTGATCAGCAGCAACACTTTTCCGCTGGAATGGCCCAAAGGGTCCGGCAGGATCGAGCACTACCCCGAAATCGACGACGCCCGCTGGTTCCCCGAACAGGAGGCACGGCTAAAACTCGTCAAGGGCCAGCTGCCCATCCTTGATGCACTGGTCAAGGACGGGCAACTGGCATAGAACGCCTGCGCCTCAAGAACGCACAGCGCCGGCCTTGACCGCCAGCACCGGCCGGTCCGCCTGCATGAGGATCTGCTGGGCGTGGCTGCCCAGGATGAACTTGCCCACCTGGGTGCGGTGACGCAGGCCGATCACGATCAGCGAAGCGTCCACCTCCCTTGCCACGTCCAGGAACTCATCCGCGAGGTCATGCTCGTACGGCGGCTGGATGACGGTGGCGGTGACGCCGGCGTCGGCCGCCTTTTTCGCGGCCTGGGCCAGGACATCCTCCGGGGCCACGGACTTGTCCACCAGTGCGCCCTGGCGGGCGGAGTTCACGATGTACAGGTCCTTTTGCCGGAGCTGTGCTTCGGCAATGCCTGCGGCGAGGGCTGCCTCGCCGGCCGGTGTGGGAACGAACCCGACGATGATGCTCATACCTTCTCCTTGATGTTCTGGTTGCTGCCGTTCCCGGCGGACGCGGCTGCCGCCGTCGTGCCTTTGCGCTTGCCCACCATGCTGCGGATGCCCGGCAGCACGGCCACCAGGATGAAGACCACCAGCAGTGTTGCCGAAATGGGGCGGGTGAAGAACCCGGTGGGGTCGCCGCCGAAAACCAGCAGCGAGCGCCGCAGCGAGCTCTCCAGCAGCTCACCCAGGACGAACGCCAGGACCAGCGGTCCGGGTTCGAAGCCGAACTTCTTCATCAGGTAGCCCAGTACGCCGAAGAAGACCACCAGGGTCACGTCGAACATGCTGTTGTTGATGGTGTAGGCACCCAGCAGCGTGATCAGGGCGGTGATGGGCGCCAGGATTGCCGCCCGGACGCGGAGGATCCGGACGAAGATGCCCACCAGCGGCAGGCTCATGATCAGCAGCAGGATGTTGCCGATGTACATGGAGTTGACCACGCCCCAGAAGAGGTCCGGGTTCTGCTCCACCAGCTGCGGCCCCGGCGTCACGCCCTGGATCAGCAGCGCGCCGAACATCAGTGCCATGGTGGCGTTGGCGGGGATGCCCAGGGTCAGCAGCGGGATGAACGACGACGTTGCTGCCGCATTGTTCGCTGTTTCCGGGCCCGCCACGCCTTCCGGCGCGCCCTTGCCGAACCGTTCCGGCTGCTTGGCCCGCTTCTTCTCCATGGCATACGAGGCCATGGAGGCGATGGTGGCGCCGCCGCCAGGCAGGATGCCCAGGAAGAAGCCCAGGACCGAGCCTCGGGTAATGGCGCCGGACGCCTGCTTAAGGTCCGACCTGGAGGGCCAGACATTGGAGACCTTCGACGGCGCCTTGGCCGCCCGGTGCCGCTCCTCGAGGTTGTAGAGGATCTCGCCCAGGCCGAAGAGGCCCATCGCGATGGGCACGAAGTCGATCCCGTCCGCGAGCTGCAGGCTGCCGAAGGTGAAGCGGCTTTCACCGGTAAAGACGTCCCGGCCGACGGTGGCGAGCAGGAGTCCGACGGCGGCGGCGATGAGCGCCTTGGCCTTGGCGCCACCGCTGATGGTGGCCACCAGCAGGATGCCCAGCAGCGCCAGGGCCGAGTATTCGGCAGGCCCGAAGTCGAGCGCGAAGCCGGCCACCACCGGGGCCAGGAAGGTCAGGCCGATGATGGCGGCGGTTCCGCCGATGAAGGAACCGATGGCCGCCAGGCCGAGGGCCGTCCCGGCCCTGCCTTGCCTTGCCATCTGGTACCCGTCGAAGACGGTCACCACCGATGACGCCTCACCCGGAAGCCGGAGCAGGACGGACGTGATGGTGCCGCCGTACTGGGCGCCGTAGAAGATGCCGGCAAGCATGATGATGGCGGTGACCGGCTCCACGCTGTAGGTCAGCGGCAACAGGATGGCGATGGTGGCGGCCGGGCCAAGCCCGGGCAGCACGCCGATCAGCATGCCGATCACCACGCCGATCAGGCAGTAGAGAAGGTTCATTGGTTCCAGGACGACGGAAAAACCGTTGATCACAGGATTGAAGAAATCCACGGTGGTCTCCTAGAAGAGGTGGGGAATGGAGGTGCCGAGGGCCAGGACGAAGATCCCGTAGAACGCCGCGACGACGATGGTGCTGATGAGGAGGGTGGAGCGCCAGGTCTCGCTGCCCAGGAACTTCATCCAGATGATGCACAGGATGAGGGAGGGGATTTCGAAGCCGATCACGGGCATCAGCGCCACCATGGCGGCCAGCGTGGCCAGGCCAGTCAGCGGCGCGAAGGACATCCGGGTGAATTTCTCCGCGTCCCGGTTGTGCCGGCCCCAAACCAGCTGGAAGATGGCCAGGGCCACCATCACGCAGCTGGTCAGGAAGGGCCACAGCCCCGGTTCGGGCTTTTCCGGAGTGCCAAGGCCCATGGACACGGACAGCGCCAGGGCCCCGATTCCGACGGCGAGCACCACCAGGGAAGAGGCAGCGTTGGCGAGCGGGCCCGCAGCGGGAGGCTTTTCCTCCTCCCACTGCGCAGCCAGTTCTTCAGGGGTCAGGGCATCGGGCAGGTCGTCCTGGCCGTCACCGCCGGGCTGTACGGCGGAGCTGCCGCCCGGCCCGGCGGCCACTGCTGGAGTAGTCCCCATGGCCGTTACTTGTTCCCGCTGAGGCTGATGCCGTACTTCTCCACCAGGGACTTGTACTTCGCGGCGTAGTCCTTCCACTGCGTCACCACTTCCTCGCCGGAGATCTCCTTGGGCGTCAGGAGGTTCTTCTTGTTGAACTCCCGGTAGGCATCGGTCTTGAAGGTGTCCTTGAACGCCGTGGCGAGCTTGTCCTTGACCTCCTGGGGGGTGCCCTTGGGAGCCGCGACGGCCCGGTACTGTGCCACGGGAACGTCGTAGCCCGCTTCCTTGGCGGACGGAACGTCGGGCAGGAAGCTGTTGCGCTCTTCGGAGAAGACCAGGAGCGGGGTGACCTTTCCGGCCTGGATCTGCGCCATGGCCTCGCCCAGCTGGACGGTGGCCAGCTCCACCTGGTTGCCCAGGACGGCGGTCAGCGCGGGCTTTCCGCTGTCGAACGGGACGTCGGTGCCCTGCACGTTGGCCTGCTTGAACAGGACAGTCTGGGCCAGCTGGCTGCCCGTGCCCACGCCGGTGGTGCCGAAGGTGACGTTCCGGCCGGCGGCGGTGACATCCTTGAAGCTCTTGAATCCGGAGCCCTGGCTGGCCACCAGCACGTAGTCGTCCTGCGAAAGTCCGGTGATGATGTCCAGGTCATCAAGGTTCACGGCCTCGTCCTTGCTGACGGCAAGGGGCGTGATGGTGATGAGGGAGGCCGTGAGGAGGACCAGTTCCTGGCCGTCGGCCGGCTTGCCGGCAACTTCCTTGGTGGCCAGGGCGCCGTTGGCACCCGGCTTGTTGACCACGGGCATCGGGGCTCCGAGGGTCTTGGTGGCGCCGTCTGCCAGCGCCCTGGCAATCAGGTCAGTGCTGCCGCCGGCGGCCTGCCCCACGGTCATTGTTACGGGCCCTGCCGGGTACTTGGACGAGTTGCCGGCAGCGGCTCCGCCGGCAACGTTGCCGCCGCAGGCTGTCAGTGCCAGCAGGGTGAAGGCCGACGCCGTTCCGAGGACGGTGCGGCGGGACGGGAAGTGCATCATTGGAACTCCTAGGTGCATGCGCAAGTGCGGGCTGGGGCGCCCGGACCATCTGTGAAGGGGGTCACCCCCGCTTCGCTGTGTCGAGTGTAGGGAGCGGCTATGATGCCTGTCTAAGCCCATATCTGCATCATTTGATACCTGGAGGGCATCATGTTTACTTTCGATCAGCTGGCCGGCTTCATCGCCGTTGCGGAGGAGCTCCACTTCGGCAGGGCGGCAGAACGCCTGAACATGACGCAGCCCCCGCTGAGCCGGCAAATCCAGAAACTGGAGAAAATCGTGGGAACCGAACTGCTGGAGCGGGACAACAGGAAAGTGGAGCTGACCTCTGCCGGCCGGACTTTCCTTGATGAGGCCCGCCGGCTAATGGCGCTCGCCGAGCGGGCGCCTGCCACCGCACGCCGGATCGCTTCCGGGAAATCCGGCGTCCTGCGGATCGGCTTCACCGCAGCCAGCGGCTTCAGCATCCTGGGCCCGCTGCTGGAGGAGCTCTCCGGCATCATCCCGGACGTGGACATCGAACTGCAGGAACTGGTGACCGGAGACCAGCTGGCAGGCCTGCTGACCGGCGAATTGGACCTGGGCCTGGCCCGGCCGCCATTCGACCAGGAGACCTTCGACTCGCATCTGCTCTACCGGGAGTCCATGATGCTGGCCGTACCTGAGGGCCACCCGCTGGTGCTGCTGGGACGCAGCATCACCGCGGACGATTTCAGCGACGAGCCGCTGATCATGCACTCGGCCACCCAGGCCCGCTACTTCTATGACCTGGTGGTCCGCATGCTCCCCATCCGCCACACCAATGTGGTGCACACGGTCAGCCAGATCCTCACGATGGTCTCCCTTGTGGCGGCCAAGCGCGGGCTGGCGTTCGTGCCCCACTCCGCAACCCTGCTCGGCATCCGTGGTGTTGAGTTCCTTCCGCTCGAAGGCGGAGACCACGAGCAGGTGGAGTTGCATGCGCTGTGGAACCGGAGGATCACCAATCCTGCGCTGTCGCGGCTCCTGCGTGACCTGGAGTTCGCAATGGAGTAGCCGGAGCCAACGCCCGCGGATGATGCAACGAAGGTATCAATGCATATCAAAATACACTTAGACAGGCATCAGCGCCGCTCCTACTCTGGGAAGGAACTATCAGCCTGCCGCCCGCGGCGCACACACCAAAGGACCACACCGTGGCTAAGTACACCCCCCAGGAACTCGCGGACACGCTCAAGGAAGGCCTGCTGTCCTTCCCAGTGACCTCTTTCGACGCGAACCTGCAGTTCGACGAGGAGAACTACCGCAAGCACCTGGCGTGGCAGGCGAGCTTTCCGGTGGCAGGCCTGTTTGCGGCCGGCGGCACCGGCGAAGGTTTCTCACTGACTCCCGCTGAATCCGAACGTGTAGTGCGCACCGCCGTCGACGAAGTCGGAGGCCGGGTCCCCGTCCTCGCTTCGGCAGGGGGCTCGACCGCCCAGGCCATCGAAAACGCGAAGGCTGCCGAAGCCGCCGGCGCGGAAGGCATCCTTCTCCTCCCCCCTTACCTCACCGAGGCAGACCAGGACGGGCTCGTGGAACACGTCAGCGCAGTCTGCGCCGCCACTTCCCTGGGCGTCATCATTTACAACCGCGCCAACGCGATCTACAAGGACAGCACGGTGGCCACCCTCGCAGACCGACACGAAAACCTCATCGGTTTCAAGGACGGCGTGGGCGACCTGGAACACGATGCCCGCGTCTACGCCAAGCTCGGCGACCGGCTCTTCTACCTGGGCGGCCTCCCCACGGCCGAGACCTTCGCCCTGCCGCTGCTGCAGCTGGGCATGAGCACCTACTCCAGCGCCATGTACAACTTCGTCCCCCAGTTCGCCCTGGACTTCTACCAGGACGTGCGGAACAACGACCGTGTCGCCGTCAACAGGAAGCTCAACGACTTCGTCATCCCGTACCTGGACATTCGCGACCGCGTGAAGGGCTACGCTGTCTCCATCGTCAAGGGCGGCCTCGACGCCATTGGCCGCCCCGCCGGCCCGGTCCGTCCCCCGCTGCAGAACCTCGCAGAGCAGGACCTGGCCGACCTCAAGGCCCTGATCGCCCGCGTTTCCTGACCCCTTTCCGATCCATCCCTTCCCAGGAGGAACCATCGTGACCCTCACCGGACACTCCCTGATCGCCGGACAGACCGTCGTGGGCGACGGCAAGACCACCAACGGTTTCAACCCGGCCACCAACGACCAGCTCGAGCCGGCCTACTCGCTGATCACCGAAGAGCAGCTGAAGCAGGCCACCGCCGCCGCCGCCGAGGCCTTCCCGTCCTTCAGCACCCTTGAACCGGAAACCCACGCTTCCTTCCTGGAAGCGATCGCGGACAACATCGAGGCCATCGGCGACGAACTCATCATCCGCGCAGGCCAGGAAACCGGGCTGCCCGCCGCCCGGCTCCAAGGCGAACGCGCCCGCACCACCGGCCAGCTGCGCCTCTTCGCGGAGGTGGTGCGCCAGGGCGACTTCCGCGGCGTCCGCATCGACCCCGCCATCCCGGACCGCACTCCGCTTCCCCGCGCTGACATCCGGCAACGCCAGATCCCGCTCGGCCCGGTTGCCGTATTCGGCGCCAGCAACTTCCCGCTGGCCTTCTCGACGGCGGGCGGAGACACCGCCTCGGCCCTCGCCGCCGGCTGCCCCGTCGTCTTCAAGGCCCACAACGCCCACCCGGGGACCAGCGAACTCGTGGGCCAGGCAGTGGCCAAGGCTGTCAGGGACTTCAACCTCCATCCCGGCGTGTTCTCCCTGGTGTACGGGCCGGGCGCAAGCACCGGCCAGGCCCTCGTAGCGGACCCGGCCATCAAGGCCGTGGGCTTTACCGGCTCGCGGGCAGCGGGCATCGCCCTGATGAAGACCGCAGCCGCCCGCCCCGAACCGATCCCGGTCTACGCCGAAATGTCCTCCCTGAACCCCGTCTTCGTCTTCGAAGGCGCCCTTAAGGGCGACATTGACGCCCTGGCCCAGCAGTACGTTGCCTCGGTTACCGGAAGCTCCGGCCAGCTCTGCACGTCTCCCGGACTCCTGTTCGCCCCCGCCGGCGAGGCAGGCGACAAACTCGCTGCCGCCGTCGCACGCGCCATCGCCGCCTGCCCGGGACAGACCATGCTCACCGAAGGCATCGCCAACTCCTGGAACGCCGGCACCGAAGCACTTGGCAATGCTGACGGCGTGGACCTCATCGGCAGGGGCACCGAAGGCGCCACCCGGAACGCCCCGGCTCCCACCATCTTCGGCACCCAGGTCCGTGACTTCGTCACCAACCACGTCCTGCACGAGGAAATCTTCGGCGCCGCGTCCCTGGTCATCCGCTACGGCAGTACAGACGAACTCCTCGAAGCCGTCGCACGGCTCGAAGGCCAGCTCACCGCGTCGCTGCAGCTCACCGAAGAGGATTACCCGATGGCGGCGCCCCTGATTCCGGCCCTCGAGCAGAAGGTGGGCCGTATCCTCGTCAACGGCTGGCCCACCGGGGTCGAAGTCGGCCGCGCCATGGTCCACGGCGGCCCGTTCCCCGCCACCTCCGATTCCCGAACCACCTCCGTCGGCACCCTCGCCATCAACCGCTTCCTGCGCCCCGTCGCCTACCAGAACATCCCCCAGGAACTCCTCCCCGCACCGCTGCAGGACGACAACCCGTGGCACCTGAACCGCAGGATCGACGGCCTTGTGGAAGCCGCCGCAGAGAAAGCAGAGATCGACGCATGAGCAACGCGCCAGCCATTGCCGCCATCGAAGTAGTGCCGGTTGCGGGCCATGACAGCATGCTGATGAACCTCAGCGGCGCGCACGGCCCCTTCTTCACCCGCAACGTTGTGATCATTACCGACTCCGACGGCCGCACCGGCCTGGGCGAGGTTCCCGGCGGCGAGAAGATCCGCACCACCATCGAGGAAGCCGGCGCCCTGATCAAGGGCAAGCCGGTGGCCCGCTACCGCTCGCTCCTGCGCGAGGTCGCGTCACAGTTCGCGGACCGCGACGCCGGTGGCCGGGGCCTGCAGACCTTCGACCTGCGCACCACGGTCCACGCCGTTACCGCCGTCGAGTCGGCGCTGCTGGACCTGCACGGCCAGTACCTGGGCGTTCCCGTTGCCGAACTGCTCGGCGACGGCCAGCAGCGGACGTCTGTCCCGATGCTCGGCTACCTGTTCTTCGTCGGCGACCACGCCCGCACCGACCTGCCTTACCTCGTGGAGGATGCCCCGGCTGACCGCTGGGAGAAGCTCCGCCGGCAGGAGGCCATGACTCCGGAAGCCGTCGTCGCCCTCGCCGAAGCAGCCCAGGAACGCTACGGCTTCTCCGACTTCAAGCTCAAGGGCGGCGTGCTGTCCGGGGACGACGAAGTGGACGTTGTGACCGCCCTGGCCAAGCGCTTCCCGGAAGCCCGGGTGACGCTCGATCCGAACGGCGGCTGGCTCCTGGACGAGGCAATCCGGCTGGGCAGGCGGATGCAGGGCGTCGTTGCCTACGCGGAGGACCCGTGCGGTGCCGAAGGCCGGTTCTCCGGCCGCGAGGTCATGGCCGAGTTCCGCCGGGCCACCGGGCTGAAGACCGCCACCAACATGATCGCCACGGACTGGCGCGAGATGTCGCACGCCATCCGCAGCAACGCCGTGGACATTCCGCTGGCCGATCCGCACTTCTGGACCATGCACGGCTCGGTCCGCGTGGCCCAGCTGTGCAACGAGTTCGGCCTCACCTGGGGTTCGCACTCGAACAACCACTTCGACATCTCGCTGGCCATGTTCACCCACACCGGCGCTGCGGCACCGGGCGAGATCACGGCGCTGGACACGCACTGGATCTGGCAGGACGGCCAGGGCCTCACCAAGGAACCGCTGCAGATGAAGGGTGGCGCCATCGAGGTTCCGGACGCCCCCGGCCTGGGCATCGAACTGGACCGGGACGCGCTGGACAAGGCCCACCAGCTGTACCTGGCGCACGGCCTGGACGCCCGTGACGACAGCATCGGCATGCAGTACTACATCGACGGCTGGTCCTTCGACCCCAAGCGGCCCTGCCTGGTCAGGTAATGACAGTCCGCTGACGACAGTCAGGTAAATTTCTCCAAGGCCCCCGCCTTGCCTATCCCCACCCCAAAGGAAACATTCAATGAAGTCTGTGGACAACGCCGTCCTGGACCTGGCATCTGCCACCAGGAAGTTCTTCAAGCGCGTGCTCCCGGTCATGCTGGTCATGCTGGTCTGCAACCAGCTGAACCGGTCCAATATCGGCTACGCCCAGGACCACCTCCAGGCTGACGTTGGCATCGGCGCCGCCGCCTACGGTTTCGGCGCCGGGCTGTTCTTCATCGCCTACGCGATTTTCGAGCTCCCCAGCAACGTCATGATGGAAAAGTACGGTGCCAAGGTCTGGCTGACCAGGATTATGGTCAGCTGGGGCATCGTCTCGTTCCTCATGGCGTTCGTGCAGAACGAGGCCATGTTCTACGTCCTGCGGTTCCTGCTGGGCGCTGCTGAGGCCGGCTTCTTCCCGGCCGTCATCTTCTACTTCGCCCGCTGGGTACCTGCCGGCCAGCGCGGAAAGGCGACGGCGGTCTTCATCGCCGGTTCCTCGGTGGCCGCCGCGATCTCCGGGCCCATCGCGGGCATGCTGCTGAGCCTGAACGGGGCACTGGGCATGCACGGCTGGCAGTGGCTCTTCGGTTTCGAGGGCATTCTGTCCGTCCTGGTGGGCATCACCGTGTTCTTCCTGCTCGACGCGAAGATCGCGGATGCCAGGTGGCTCTCGGCGGCGGAAAAGGACGCGCTGTCCCACGCCATAGATGCCGAGGACGCGGAGCACACCAAGACTGACAGCGGAAAGGTCAACCGCTGGAAGATGCTCCTGAACCCCCAGATCCTGCTCCTGTGCGGCATCTACTTCGCCATCCAGCTGTCCATCTATGCCAACACCTTCTGGCTGCCAAGCATCGTCAAGCGGATTCCCGGAACCACCGACCTCTCGGCCGGATTCCTGTCCTCCATCCCCTGGATCTGTGCCGTGTTCGCGATGTACTTCGCCGCGAAGTGGCAGGACAAGGCCCGGTCCAGGAAGCCCCTGCTGGTGGTTGCGCTCCTGGTGGCCGCCGCCGGAACCTACGCGGCGGCCGTGGCCTCGCCGGTGCTGGCACTGGTATTCCTGGCCATCGCAGCCATGGGGTTCAAGAGCGCGTCACCGCTGTTCTGGACCATCCCGCAGTCCGGCCTGCACCCGCTGGTACTGGCACCGGCCATCGCCATCATCAACTCGCTGGGCAACCTGGGCGGGTTCGTGGCACCGTTTGGCTTTGGCATTATCAAGGAGCAGACAGGCAGCGTCATCCCGGGGCTCTTCGCCCTGGCTGCCGCTTCGGCTGTAGCGGCCGGCCTGGTCTATTTCCTGAAGGAACGCCGCAGCGGGGCTGATGCCGCGGCGGCCGGGATAAGCGCGGAACTGCCCACCACCGCACCGCTTCCCAGCAAGGCCTAACCGGCGGTCAGCACCAGCGCCACACTGTGGCCACCAAAACCGAAGGCATTCACCAGCCCGGCCGGGGCGTAGCCCGGCGGAAGCTGGTGGGTGCCTTCGGTGAGGACGTTAAGGTCCACTTCCGGGTCCAGTGCCTCCACGTTCAGCGTCCCCGGAACTTTGCCGGTCCGGAGGGCTTCGATGACCACGACGGCGGCCAGGGCGCCGGCGCCACCCAGGAGGTGTCCGGTATGCCCCTTGGTGGAAGTGACCGGGACGTCAGCACCGAAGACCGCGTTGATGGCCTGGCCTTCCAGCCGGTCCCCCACCGGAGTGGAGGTGGCGTGCGCGTGAACGAATCCGATGTCGGCCGGCCCCATTCCCGCAGAATCCAGGGCCTTTTGCATGACCCGCCGCTGCATGGCGGGATCTGCGGCCACGATGTCGTTTGCGTCGGAGGTCACGGCTCCCCCGGCCACGGCGCCAAGGACGGCGGCGCCGCGGGCACGGGCGTGCTCCTCGCTTTCCAGCACCACCACGCCGGCGCCCTCTGCGAGCACAAAGCCGTCCCGGCCGCCGTCGAAGGGCCGCGAGGCAAGCTGAGGATCACCCGCATGGGTGGACAGGGCACGGATCTGGGAAAAGCCGCTGATCACAAGGTCGTTCACGGAAGCGTCCACGCCGCCGGCAATCACGACGTCGACAGCACCGGAGCGGATCATCTCCGCTGCCTGGACAATCGCCTCAGCCCCGGAGGCGCAGGCGCTGACAGGGGTCCGGGCGCCGCCGCGGGCACCCAGGTCCATGGACACCCACGCGGCCGGGCCGTTGACCATGAGCCGGGTGAGGGTATGCGGGGAAACCTTGCGCGGGCCTGACTGTCCCAGCACCCGGTCCTGCTCGATGGTGGAACCGAGCCCGCCGTACGCGGACCCGATCACCACGGCGAACCGTTCCGGGTCCACTTCCGGGGCGCCGGCCTGTGCCCACGCCTCCCGTGCGGCAATCAGCGCGAACTGGCCGCACCGGTCCATCCGCTTCATCTCGCGGGTGCTCAGGTGCTCCGAAAGGTCCGCCGTGACCTGCCCGGCGATCCTGACCGGCAGCTGCTCTGCCCAGTCCTGCTCCAGGGCCGCAATCCCGGAGCGCCCGTCAAGCAGGGCCTCCCAGGTTTCCTTGACCGTGGAACCCAGGGGGTTGATGGTGCCGGCGCCGGTGACCAGTGCGCGGGGTTGGATTGCAGCCATGGGGCCCTACTTTGCGGGGTTGTGCGTGCCGATGGGCACGAGCGTCAGGTCGGGGTGGTTCTTTTCGATCCGCCGCAGCGCCCAGACGTCGTTGAACAAGGCGAGGTATTCGCCGTCGGACCGCAACAGCACCTCAGCGCCGGGGACGTTTGCCAGCGCGGGCATGGCATCCGCCGTCGAAATCCTTGCCAGCGAGTAGGGCAGGCGTTCCAGGCGCATGGGTGCGCTGAAGTCGTGCGCCATGCGGTCCTCCACCACCTCGAACTGCATGGGGCCGACGGCGGCAAGCACCGGCGCCTGGTCACCGCGGACGTCGGAGCGGAGCACCTGGATGACGCCCTCGTGTTCCAGCTGCTCGATGCCGCGGCGGAACTGCTTGAACTTGCTGGGGTCCTTGGACCGGGCCACCTGGAAGTGCTCGGGGGCGAACAGCGGGATGGCCGGGTATTCCACCGGGTCCTCGAGGAACAGGCTGTCGCCCACGCGCAGCGAGGAGGCGTTGACCAGGCCCACCACGTCACCCGGGTACGCCTCGTCGATGACTTCGCGTTCGCGGCCGAACACCTGCTGCGCGTACTTGGTGGCGAAGGACTTGCCGGTGCGGGTCTGGGTGACCACCATGCCCCGCTCGAAGACCCCCGAGCAGACGCGGATGAAGGCCACATGGTCGCGGTGCGCCTTGTTCATGCCCGCCTGGACCTTGAAGACGAACCCGGAGAACGGGGATTCCACGGGACGGGGGTTGCCGTCCACGTCGGGGCGCGGCGCCGCCGGCGGGGCAAAGTCCACCAGCGCATCCAGCAGTTCCTTGACGCCGAAGTTCAGCGCCGCGGAGCTGAACAGGATGGGGGTGGCCTTGCCGGCGTGGAACGCGTCGACGTCGAACTCGAGATTTGATTCGATCACCAGTCCGGCCTCGTCCACGGCGTCGGACCAGTTGCTGCCCTGGCTTTCCGCGGCTTCCTCCGGGGTGAAGTATTCGGTGATGGCGATCTGGGCGCCGGCGTTGTTGCGCTGGAAACGGGCGAAGCGGTCGTTGCGGAGGTCCCAGACGCCGCGGAAGTCACCCGAGATGCCCACGGCCCAGGTCAGCGGCATGGGCTGCAGTCCGGTGCGCTCGGTGATTTCGTCCATCAGCGCCAGCGCGTCCAGGCCCGGTCGGTCCCACTTGTTGATGACGGTGATGATGGGCAGGTTGCGCTGCTTGCAGACCTCGAAGAGTTTCATGGTCTGCGTTTCCAGGCCCTTGGCGGCGTCCACCAGCATCACGGCGCAGTCGACGGCAGCGAGCACCCGGTAGGTGTCCTCGGAGAAGTCGGCGTGGCCCGGGGTGTCCAGCAGGTTGATGACGGTGTCGCGGTAAGAGAACTGCAGCGCCGCGGAGCTGATGGAAATGCCGCGGTCCTTTTCCATCTGCATCCAGTCGGAGACGGTTTCCTTGCGGTTGGCCTTGCCGCTGGAAGCGCCCGCGGTGCCGATCACCTTCGCGTGCAGGGCCAGCGCCTCGGTGAGCGTGGACTTGCCGGCGTCCGGGTGGGAGATGACAGCAAAGGTCCTGCGGCGGCCTGCCTCTTTGTGGATGCCGGAGATCCGGGCGGGGGTCAGGACATCTTGGGACACGGTGCTACCTTCGCTGCGGTTGTGGCTGCCCAGGGCCTTTCGGGTACTGCGCTGCGGCTCGAGGGCGGGAATGTGATTGGCGAACGGCCAAAGTACAAGTTTATCGCAGGGCTGCAAACGGGACCGGTTGCGCTTAACGCAGGCGAAACCGGACGTTCAAAGCAGCGAAACGCTGGCCGGTTAGCTTTGGGCACATGATGGATGGCGCCACTTTCACCGGCAACCTTTTCTTCGACCCCCTGGCCACCAATCTGGCAACCCATGTGCTCACCAGCGCCCCGGCAGGCCGTGGTGCTCCCGCGGCGCGGGGACCAGCGCCGGCCCTTCCTTCCAGCTCCCGGAAGCGGGGAGTGCAAACAGCTGCTGAGCACCAGGCCCTCCGCGCCGCATCGCTTTCGAAAGTCAGCAGGGATCTGGAGCGGATGCTCAGGGACCTGAAGCGCTGAAGCCTCCCGGGGCGGCCGGGCTACGTAGCCGGCACCGGTCGGCGCGCATGGGCAGCGGGGAGCGGGAATTGGGGAGCCGGGCAGCGGGGCGGGTAGCGGCATGATGGGTTCATGCGGAGCATCGAGTTGGTCTTTGATGGCCCCACGGATTCCCTGATCAGGGCCGACTGGGCGCGGCTGGCGGCCGCTGGGCTCCCCAGCCTGGCAGCGCACACCTCCCCCAGCAACAGCCCGCACATCACCCTTGCCGCCGGCGCGGACCTCCTTGCAGACGCAGACCTGGTTGCAGACGCGGGCCTGGTTTCCGGCGCTGGCCTGGGTGCCGCGCCGGAAGGTCCCTGGCAGCGGTTGCCCCTGGACGTCACCTTTTCCGGAGCGATCATTTTTCCTGCCGGCGCCGGAAAGTACGTCCTGGCCCGGTCGGTCCTGCCGACCGGTCCGCTGCTGGACCTGCACCGCCTCCTGCACCAGGGCCTGTCGGGGGCGCTGCCGCTCACGTGTCCGGGGGCTTGGACACCGCACATCACCATCTCCCGGCGGATTCCCGGGCAGCACCTCGGAGCTGCGATGGACCTGCTCGACCTGCGCCTTGGTGGCCGCTGTACAGCGGCGCGGCTCTGGGACAGCACCACCAAAACGGTGACGCCCCTGGGACCATCGGCCTGAGCAACGCCTGCGGCCATCACTGGAGGGCCATGGTCGAAAGGGCCGAAAGTACCCGCCCGGCAAGGCGCCCAAAAGCCCTTTTCCCGGCCCTTCCGGGCACCCCCTAATGGGCCACTTTGGGGCTTGACCGTGCGGAAGTTGGATTTCTTACCCCTATCATTGAGCTTGCGGGAATCACTGCACTTTTTGATCCTGCCGGCCAACAGCGGACGCCGGCATTCCTGCGGGTGGCTGTCCGCACCTTTGAAGGGAAACACCTATGGCGCGGAGCCCCGAAGAATCGCTGAGGGCCACTCTGGGCAGGGTTGCACCCGGAACACCCCTCCGCGACGGCCTGGAACGCATCCTCCGCGGGCGCACCGGCGCACTGATCGTCCTCGGCTCCGACCGCACCATCGATTCCATCTGCTCCGGCGGATTCGATATCGGTATCGAATTCTCGCCCACCCGCCTGCGCGAACTGGCCAAGATGGACGGCGCCATTATTTGCGACAAGGATGCCGGCAACATCCTGCGGGCCGCGGTCCAGCTGGTCCCGGACTCAAGCATTGAGACCCAGGAGTCGGGCACCCGGCACCGCACAGCGGAGCGGGTGGCCATCCAGACGGGCGTGCCCGTCATCTCCGTGAGCCAGTCCATGCAGATCATCGCCCTCTACGTCAACGGGCTGCGGCACGTCCTGGAGGGCTCCGAGAACGTCCTTGCCCGCGCCAACCAGGCCCTTGCCACGCTGGAGCGCTACCGCGCCCGGCTGGACCAGGTCACCAGTTCGCTCTCGGCCCTGGAAATCGAGGCGATGGTGACGGTGCGCGATGTGGCTGTCACCCTGCAGCGGCAGGAAATGGTCCGCCGCATTTCGGAGGAAATCTCGCAGTACGTCCTGGAACTGGGTGAGGACGGCCGGCTCCTCTCCCTCCAGCTGGACGAGCTCACAGTGGGCCGTGGACCGGGCAGCGACGTGATCATCCGTGATTACGCCAGCCCCAATGCGTCGGCAGAAGACATCGAAAAGGCCGTCAATGAACTCGTCAGCCTGGGGCCGACCGAACTGATCGACCTGGGCAGGATCTCGGCGATCGTGGGATTTGCGGGCGGCGAAGCAAACCTGGACGCCGTGGTGCAGCCCCGTGGCTACCGGCTATTGTCCGGCCTGAAGGCAGTCCCCAAGGCCGTTGCAGACCGACTGGTGGACCATTTCGGTGGCCTGCAGTTCCTGATGGCCGCCACCATCGACGACCTCATGACGGTCGACGGCATCGGCGACCAGCGCGCACGCACCGTGCGGGAGGGTCTTAGCCGGATGGCCGAAGCAAGCCTCCTGGACCGTTTCCTCTAACCACCCCAGACTTCACCCCATCGAGCCATCCCGGCGGCACCACCCCACCGCGCAACCCCGGCGGCCTCCCCCATCGAGTGCCGGGTAGACGCCGTTTTCAGCCGCGAAAGCCACAATGGGCCCACACCGGCAGGGTTCCCTGGCCGAGCTTGCGAGGCGAGGGAACCGGTGGGGACCAATGGATGGGAGGTGGGGTCAGTTCAGCTGGAAGACCGCCTTGGGGCTGGCCCGCGAACCCAGCTTGGCGGTAAAGATGTAGTACGCGCCACCGCCGCCGGGCGCCGCGGCCACGGCCTTGCAGCCATCGGCACTGCGGTTCCGGTTCCACGGGAAGTTCGCGGTTTCGCTGGCGCCGGGCGCAATCACCTTCACCAGGTCCTCGCTTGACGCCTGGCAGTCCTTCGAAGAAAAGATCCGGTCAGAGCCGCTGGTCACCAGGAATTCCATCTGCGAGGTTCCGATGTTGACTTCACAGGGGACGGTGCCGCCGTTGGTCACCTTCAGGGTGAGCATCGGGTTTTCTCCCGGCCCGTACGCGGGCTTGTCAGTGGAAGCCGAAACAGTCACTTGGTTCTGGTTGCAGGAAGGGGTGGCAGACGCAGTGGGCGACGGCGTAGCGGACGTGGTTGCCGACGCTGAGGCGGAAGGGGTGGCGGCAGCCGACGGAGTTGCGGAGGCAGAGGGGCCGGCCGTGCCACTGGAAGAAGGCTGGGTGGAGGACGCCTGCTGCGAACCGCCCTTGAAGGCACCCGCCAGCGCGAACCCGCTGACCACCAAGGCAATCACCAGCAGCAGCGCCGCTCCAACAACCAGGCGACGGCGGCGGTACACGGCGGCGCTCGGCTTCCGGACGCTGCTGGAACCGGATGCCGTGCCGCGTGCTGGTGAATTGCCTTGCCTGCCCATCCTCCTAGGCTAGGGAACGCCGCCGGTTCTGCACTGCCACCACGCCGCCGAAGGCCCATCGCACTGGTCACACCGGACCGGTGACACCGGGTTTCAGCCAGTCCAAACCCATCAACTAAGGTATTGGGCATCGACACTCAAACCTCCACCATCGACGCCGCGGTCACTCCCCCTGACCCTGCAGACCTCGCGATGCTCCACCACCGGATCAACTCCTGGTTCGCCGGAATTGCCCGCGACCTGCCCTGGCGTGAACCCCACTGCTCGCCCTGGGGCGTGCTGGTCAGCGAGATCATGCTGCAGCAGACCCCCGTGGTCCGGGTCCTCCCCGTCTGGCACGAATGGCTCAAGCGCTGGAGCACCCCGGCTGGCCTGGCAGGCGAACCGGCCGGGGAGGCTGTCCGCTCGTGGGGCCGGCTGGGGTACCCCCGGCGCGCCCTCCGCCTGCATGCCGCAGCCACCGCCATAGTCCAGGACCACGACGGCCAGGTCCCGGACACCTACACGGAGCTGCTGGCCCTGCCCGGGGTGGGCAGCTACACGGCCGCGGCAGTGGCCGCCTTCGCGTACGGCCGGCGCGAAACCGTAGTGGACACCAACATCCGGCGGGTGCACGCCCGCCTGGTCTCCGGCGTCGCGCTTCCCGCCCCCGCACTGACCGCGGCGGAGATGCGGCTGGCCGCCGCCCTGTTGCCGGACGACGCCGAGACCTCCGTGCGCTGGAATGCTGCGGTCATGGAACTGGGGGCGCTGGTGTGCACGGCCCGGGCACCCAAGTGCAATGACTGCCCCGTGAAAGACTCCTGTGCCTGGCTCGCCGCGGGCGGGCCCCCGCCGTCGTACGTTCCCAAAGGCCAGGCCTGGCACGGCACTGACCGGCAGGTCCGCGGCGCCGTGCTGGCCGTGCTGCGCCTGGCGGAAACCCCCGTGCCGTCGGACATGTTCCAGCGTGAGGCCGCCGATCTTGGGTTCGCCACCGAAGGAATCGGCGTGCCGCTGGCCGCGCTGCACCGGCTCAACTCCGGCCCCGAGCAGCTGGAGCGGGCACTGGCGGGACTGCTGGCGGACGGTCTGGCCGAGATGCAGGACGGCGGATACCGGCTCCCCGCCTGACCCTCCTGGCCTGCCGGGGGCGCACTGCCGCGATGGCATACTTCTTGGTGACTGGAACCGGGGGAAGCCATGAAAACCATTCTGTACATCGTGTGGGCCTTGTTCGTTGCGGCCGCGGTCTTTTCGCTGGTGCGTGCGGCCCGCAGGACCAAGCGCCAGGAACAGCTGATGGCGGAATGGCCCAAGGTCCACGCGACCGTCACCGGCAGCACCACCGGCTGGACCAGCGGCGTGGGCGGCTCCAGCCGGAACCTCCGCCACTACCCCACCTACCAGTTCACCGATCGGCAGGGCACCCTCTTCATGGGCAAGTCCGAGATCTCGGGCGTAGAGCAGCCCGTGCCGGGGTCGCTGATCGAGGTGGCCTACAACCCGCAGAACCCCAGCGAATCCCTCCAGGTGTCCTCGGAACCGCGCACCGCCATGGGCTGCCTGATTGCGTTCTTCGCGGTCTTTGCCCTCGCGCTGTTCTGGTTCATTGGTATTTTCCCGCTGGATTAGGGCGGAAGGCATAACAATGCTGCCTCCAATTGACGCCGGCCCGGCCGGGGGCGGACCGGCCCGGCGTAGCCTGAAGGCATGCACAAGCCCGGGCTGCTCCTGGCATTGACGACGACGGCACTCACCTCCGCTGTCATCTCCGGCTGCGGATTCGCAGCCAGCGCCTGCCCGGCTATCGCGCAGGCCACCGCCGTCTCCGTAACCGTCACCGCCGCTTACTCGCCGGAGGTCGGGGCGCTCCACGCTCGGGCGTGCCAGGACGGCACCTGCAAGGAGGCCGACGTCGAACTCCGCCCGGGCAGCACCTCTGTGGACTCAGGGTGCAACCCCGAGGGCTCCTGCTCCGCCACTGCCTCGCCTGATGGCACCAAAGTTGGCGCGCTGATGCTGGAAGCCCTGACCGAATCGCCCATGACGGTGACCGTGTCAGGCACGGGCCCGGAGGGAACCGCGCTGCCGGTGCGCTCCATGGAGTTCCAGCCGCAGGCGGCATACCCCTTCGGTGAGCAGTGCGGAAAAGTGGTGTCCGCGTCCGTCACATTGGACGACGCCGGGCTGCACCAACAAGTCCGACCCTGAGCCAATGCGGGCCGGAACAGGAGCGGGCTAGAACAGTGCAGGTTGGGTGAACGTTTCGCCCCCGGCAGTACCGGGTTCAGGACGGCCACCGACGGGTTCCGCACTCCAGTTGAAACCGAGTTCGGCGAGCAGTTCCTCTACGGAGATTTGGCCGTCCAGCACTTCGATTTCCTGGGAGTTCTCTGCAAGCGGCCGTTCCATGGCATCGAGCTTATTCGCAGGAACCCGCCACGGGGCTTAGGGCTCGCCGAAGCCGGCCTGCACCAGCCCGCCCACGTACTCCACTGCCCGTTCTGCATCCGCGCCCCACGCTTCCACATGCAGGACGGTGCCCTTGCCCGCACCGAGGGTCATCAGGCCTGTCATGGAGGCGCCATCCACCCCGTTGATGGTGACCTCGGCATCAAGGGAGGCCAGGCCGCCTGCAACCTTCGCGGCAGGCCTGGCGTGCATGCCGGCCTGGTTGACGAGTTCAAAGTCGCCCGTGCAATCAGGTGCGCTGCTGACGGTTCCGGGCTCCGCGGCTTCCGTCCGTGCGGATTCCGGTTGGCGGGCCGGACGTCCAGCCGCTTCAGCCGCCGCCCGGACCGCCTGCACGTCCGCTCCGCCCTGCGCGGCCACGGCAGCTGCCACGAGGCCCTCAACCAGCGGCGCGTCGGCGAGCAGGACGCCGGCACGGTTCTCCAGGAACTCCATCGCGGATTCTGCGGTCATCACCGCTGATCCGAGGTCGGTCAGGACCACCGTGCCGTTCCCGCCAGCCTTAGCGCCGGCTCCTTCCGCACCGGCCTGGTCCGTACCGGCCCCTTCCAGGGCGGCAAGGACCTTCTCCAAGCTGGTGCCGATCCTGCCGTCGTCAGTGCCGCCGGCAGCCAGGATCACGACGTCGGGCGCCATCTGGGCGGCAAGCTCCACCGCGCCGTCGGCGATCTTTTCACTGTGGGAGACCACCACGATGCTTACGGTCACGCAGCTGCCCCGACGGCTGCGCGCAGGATCAGCGCACTGGACACAGCTCCAGGGTCCCGGTGGCCGGCGCTGCGTTCGCCAAGGTAGCTGGCGCGGCCTTTGCGTGCGATGAGCGGATCGGTGGCCACTGCCCCGGCCTCGGCAGCCTCGGCGGCTGCCACCAAGACACTCAGGACGTCGCTGCCATCGCCCTCGGCCGCGGCCTGGGCAGCATCAACCGCCGGTGTCCACGCATCCACCATCGTCTTGTCGCCCGGCTCCGCCTTCCCGCGCGCCACGATCCCGTCCCGGGCCGCGGCCAGGGCACCGGCCCAGGCGGCGGGATCGATCTCGGCGGTATCACCCAGGGCCGTGGCGGCGCGAAGGAACGCGGTGCCGTAGAGGGGCCCGGCAGCACCACCTACTTTGGACATCAAGGTCATGGCGGTCATCTTCAACGCAGCCCCGGGAGTCTCCGGCGTGGATTCGCCGAGCTTGGCCAGGACGGCCTGGAAGCCGCGGTCCATGTTTTCGCCGTGGTCCGAGTCCCCGATGGCGCGGTCCAGCTCAATCAGTTCAACGCGGTGCTCGGCCATGGCCTGCGCGCACAGGGTCAGCCATTTCACGGCCCAGTTGACGTCCAGGACCACAGTCACACGCCCCAGCGCAGCGCGGCGGTGTGCACGGGTGCGTCCCACAGTTCCGTCAGCTCGTCGTCGAGCCGGAGGACCGAAATGGAGCAGCCCTGCATTTCCAGCGCGGTGATGTAGTTGCCCACCAGCGACCGTTCCACTGTGGCACCTGCATCAGCGAGCACCTGCACGGCCCGCCGGTACACGATGTACAGCTCGCTCAACGGGGTGCCGCCCATGCCGTTGACGAAAAGCAGCACTTTGTCCCCGGAGCCGATCTTCAAATCCGCCAGGACCGGTTCCAGCAGGCGGTTGGTGATGCCGTCCGCGTTTTCCATCGGAATGCGGTGCCTGCCCGGCTCGCCGTGGATCCCGATGCCGATCTCGATCTCATCCTCTGCCAGGTCGAAACTGGGCGTGCCCGCGTGCGGAACAGTGCAGGCCGACAGGGCCACGCCCATGGTCCTGACGTTGGCGTTGACCCGCTCACCGATGGCAGCAACCGCGTCCAGGTCGTCACCGCGTTCGGCAGCGGCGCCCGCGATTTTCTCCACCAGCACGGTGCCGCCTACCCCGCGACGGCCGGCCGTGTAGAGGGAATCCTCCACCGCGACGTCGTCATTGACCAGCACGGTGCGGACACTCACGCCCTCGGCCTCGGCAAGCTCGGCCGCCGTCTCAAAGTTCAGGACGTCGCCGGTGTAGTTTTTGACGATATGGACGACGCCGGCACCTGAGTTGACTGCCAGGGTGGCGGGAAGGATCTGGTCCGGCGTAGGCGAGGTGAACACCGCCCCCGGCACCGCGGCGTCGAGCATTCCCTGCCCCACGTAGCCGGCATGCAGCGGCTCATGACCGCTACCGCCGCCGGAAACGAGCCCCACCTTGCCGGCCACTGGCGCGTCCTTGCGCGTGACGTAGATGGGGTCTTCGCTGACCGTGACCAGTCCGGCGTGCGCCAGGCCGAAACCCTGGACAGCTTCCTGGAAAACGGATTTTGGATCGTTGATGAGTTTCTTCACGGCGTTGCTCCTGGCTGTGCTCCTGAAGGATATGTTTTTTGACCCTACTACCGTCATCGCAGGTGGCGGTAGGTTCCTTCCACCCGGATTGCCGAATCCCTGCCGGGACGGCCGGCCCGGAACGCAGCAAAGGGACAGCCCCCAATGACTGTCCCTTTCCTGAGGCCCCCCAAATACCGGCCGCCAGAAGTTTATCCATCAATTCGAATAAAGCCAAGGCACTTGTGCTAAGTGCCTTGGCCATAAGTGCCTAGAGGGTGCGGATCATCCGGGTATTGCCCAGGGTGTTGGGCTTGACGCGTGCCAGGTCAAGGAATTCCGCCACGCCTTCGTCATGGGAGCGCAGCAGCTCCGAGTACACTTCCGGGTCCACTGCCGACTGGTCCGCCATCACTTCGAAGCCGTGGCGCTTGAAGAAGTCCACCTCGAACGTGAGGCAGAAGACCCGGGCCACGCCAAGGGCGCGGGCTTCCTCCAGCAGGCTTTCCACCAGGACGTGCCCCACCCCTTTGCCGCGCCATTCCCCGGAAGCTGCGAGGGTGCGGATTTCCGCGAGGTCCTCCCACATCACGTGCAGGGCGCCGCAGCCGATCATTTCGCCGTCGCTGGACTCGGCGATGCGGAACTCCTGGAGGCTCTCGTAGTACGCCACCGTCTCCTTGGCCATCAGGATGCGCTCCTCTGCAAGGGGCGCCACCAGCTTCTTGATGGCAGGGACGTCACTGGTGCGTGCTGGGCGGATGTGGAAGGAGTGGGTCACACAGCCATCCTACGAGGCGAAGGAGGCTGGGAGTTTACAGGCCCAGTTCAGCGGGCAGTTCCAGGTCCTTGCCCAGCACGTTCCGGGCCAGGAACCACTCCACCACCTGGTACCAGACCTTGGCGTGCTGCGGCTGGAGGACCCAGTGGTTCTCATCCGGGAAGTACAGGAATCGGTGCGGTGTCTGCCCATCCTGGTCGGCCGGGAGCCGGGACTTAGACAGCAGTTCGTACCAAAGCCGCAGGCCCTCGCCGATGGGCACCCGGTAGTCCTTGTCGCCGTGGATTACCAGCATCGGCGTGCCGATGTTTTCCGCGTGCAGGTGCGGCGAGTTCTCGAGCGCCATCTCCGCGGTCATTTCCTTCAGCCAGTACTGTGAGGCATCAGTGGTGGGCCCGAACTGGTCCAGGGCCCACAGGCTGGCATGTGTGACCACTGCCTTGAACCGGTCCGTGTTGCCTGCCACCCAGTTAGCCATATAGCCGCCGAAGGAGCCGCCCATCGCGGCGGTCCGGGACTCATCGACGTCCGGCCTTTCCACCGCCGCGTCGGTCACGGCCATCAGGTCCGTAAAGGGATTTCCCCCAGGAGCCCCAGCCCCGCTGGATGTAGGACTGTCCGTAGCCGGTGGACAAGGCGGGATCCGGCAGCAGCACCGCGTATCCCCTGGCTGTCAGGAGCCAGGGGTTCCAGCGCCACGTCCAGGCGTTCCAGGATCCCAGGGGACCGCCGTGGATCCACAGGAGCAGCGGCGCCGGATCATCCGCGGAGGCGCCCTCCGGCAGCGCAAGGTACGCGGGTACCCGGGATCCGTCGGCCGCGGTTGAGGCGATGCGCTCCAGGCGGCCCGGGCAGGTCGGGCGCTCTGCCGGCGCGGGCAGGCGGGTGGTTTCCCCCGAGGCGAGGTCGATCCGGACGGCTTCGGCCGGGAATTCATAGGAGCTGCGCAGGGCGTAGGCATGTCGCCCCTCGGGGGAAATGACGACGTCGGAGTAGGCCGCCGCGTCCTGCGTCACCCGGGTGACGCCCACCTCAGCGGCAGCCGACGGCACGCTGACGCGGAAAACCGGCGACGCGCCGTCGTCGTCCGCCGTCACCAGGATGGCGGACCCGTCCGGCAGCCACGCTACGGGCTTGGGCCAGCGGTCCCAGTCGTGGGCCAGGGGCTGCAGGCCAGGGGCATCCCCGGCAGCGCCGCCGGAGACATCCAGCAGATGCATTCTGATGGCGGGGGCCTGCTGCGGGGTGGAGTCGCTTTCGCTGACCACCACCAGGGTCCGGCCGTCAGGGCTGACCGGACCCGGGAAGTAGCTCATTCCTTCCCGGTCCAGCAGCACCTTGACGCCGCCGGATGCTACATCCACCGCCACGAGGATGGAGCGGCTGTCCGCTTTGGCCAATGGTTTGGTGTAGCTGCTGTAGATGGTCTTGCCGTCGGGGCTGACCACCGCTTCCGCTTCCCGCAGCCGCGGACCGGCGTCCGGTGTCAGGTTACGCAGAACCAAAGGAGCGGTGGCATCAACGGTTCCCGGCTTGGCCGGCGCCTTGTCCTCCCCTGCTTCCACCGCAAAAATCCGCGGCTGGCCCGGGCCCAGGTCCGCATCCCAGTAGCGGACCGGATATTCGCTGTGCAGGATGGCTGAGACCTTCCTGTCATTGCGTGCCTTGCGCCGTTCGGCGTCGTCCTCCTCGTCCGCGGACCCTGCCAGGACCTCGGCTGTCACGAACGCTGCGTCGGCGTCCCTGGCCGTCATCACTTTGCTGATGCCGCCGGGCCTGCTGAGGACCACGCGGGCTTCCCCGCCGTCTGCCGGAAGCAGCCACAGCGCGTTCACCGGCTCTTCGTCCGGGCTGTCCGGGTCGGGACGCGCGGACGTGAAGTAGACGTCACCATTGGCCGCGAAGGCGGCACCGGCCTCACCCTTGGCGCTGCGGGTAATGCGCCGTGCACGCTTCTGCCCAGCCGGGTCCAGCTCCCACAGGGCAGTGGCGAACTCGGTGCCTTTGCCGTTCAGGGTGCTGACCGTGGTGACCAGCCGCGACCCGTCCGGGCTCAGGGCCAGGCCGTTTACGCGCGGGATGGACAGGTAGTGGTCGAGGTCGTGGAAAGGGGTCAGTGGTTGCTCATCCGGGATCGCCGGGTCCAAGTTAGCCATGAACCCGATTCAACACGGTTTGTGCCGAGCATCACAGCCGCCACACGCCACTGCATCCTACCCGTCCCGCCACCGTGGGTGCGTCTCCGTGGCTGGGTTCGCTCCGGCCCCGGCGCCCGGGTGCGTTTCCGGGGCTGGGTCCGGCGCCGGATATCAGAGATTTCCCGGCGCCTGCTCCTTCGTCGCTTTGACGGCGCCTACATAAATCCCTGATACCCGGCACCTCGTGCGGGCAGTACCGGATGAGTTGAGGGCAGGGTGGCGACACGGCCCCAACCCGCAGAACCGGTGCTGCCCAACAACGGTTATGCGGGGAAGGGCCGCTCAAATCCGAACGTGCACGGGGCTCCTGTCCGGAAGGCGCCTAGCGAGGGCGCCGGGGTCATTTGTGTAGCTTGCGTCAAAGCGACGAAGGAGCAGCAAGCGGCAAATGGCGCCGGGGCCGGAGCGGACCCAGCCACGGAGGAAAGCCTTAATAGCGAAAGCCCCGCCGCTCCTTGGGGAGTGGCGGGGCTTTGGCTGTGGTGACTAGACGCTCGGGGCGATTTCCGGGATGCGCGGCTTGGCGTTGCCGGCGAAGGTGAACTTCGCGTCGTCGCCTTCGCCTTCGACATCCACCACGACGATGTCGCCAGGGTGGATCTCGCCGAAGAGGATCTTCTCGGAGAGCTGGTCCTCGATCTCGCGCTGGATGGTGCGGCGCAGCGGCCGGGCACCCATGGCGGGATCGTAGCCGCGGGTTGCGAGGAGCACCTTGGCGGCGGTGGTGAGCTCGATGCCCATGTCCTTGTCCTTGAGGCGCTTCTCCAGGCGGGTAACGAACAGGTCCACGATCTCGATGATCTCGTCCTGGGTCAGCTGCGGGAACACCACGACGTCGTCAACACGGTTCAGGAACTCGGGACGGAAGTGCTGCTTGAGCTCCTCGGTGACACGGGCACGCATGCGGTTGTAGCCGGTCTGCGTGTCGGTGCCGGACTGGAAGCCGGTGGCAACGCTCTTGGAGATGTCCCTGGTTCCCAGGTTGGTGGTCATGATGATCACGGTGTTCTTGAAGTCCACCACGCGGCCCTGGGAGTCGGTCAGGCGGCCGTCTTCCAGAATCTGCAGCAGCGAGTTGAAGAGGTCCGCGTGGGCCTTTTCCACTTCGTCGAACAGCACCACGGAGAACGGACGGCGGCGGACCTTCTCGGTCAGCTGGCCACCCTCTTCGTAGCCCACGTAGCCCGGAGGGGCACCGAAGAGCCGCGAGACGGTGTGCTTCTCGGAGTACTCCGACATGTCCAGCGTGATGAGGGCGTCCTCTTCACCGAACAGGAACTCCGCGAGTGCCTTGGCGAGCTCGGTCTTGCCGACGCCGGTGGGGCCGGCAAAGATGAACGAGCCACCGGGGCGCTTGGGGTCCTTGAGCCCTGCACGGGTACGGCGGATGGCCTGGGAGAGTGCCTTGATGGCCTCGTTCTGGCCGACCACGCGCTTGTGCAGTTCGTCTTCCATCTTGAGCAGCCGCGAGGATTCTTCCTCGGTCAGCTTGAAGACGGGGATGCCGGTGGAGTTGGCCAGCACCTCGGCGATGAGATCCTCATCCACCTCGGAGATGTCGTCCATGCCGCCGGACTTCCAGTGGCGTTCCTTCTCCGCGCGCTCGGAAATCATCTTCTGTTCCTTATCGCGGAGCGAAGCGGCGCCTTCGAAGTCCTGCGCGTCGATGGCGGATTCCTTCTCCATCTTCAGCTTGGCGATGCGCTCGTCCATGGCCTTGAGCTCCGGCGGAGCGGTCATGCGGCGGATGCGCAGCCGGGCACCGGCTTCATCGATCAGGTCGATCGCCTTGTCCGGCAGGAAGCGGTCCGAGATGTAGCGCTCGGCCAGGCTTGCAGCCGAGGCCAGGGCGCCGTCGGTGATGGTGACGCGGTGGTGTGCCTCGTACCGGTCGCGCAGTCCCTTGAGGATCTCGATGGCGTGTGCCACAGAGGGTTCCTTGACCTGGATCGGCTGGAAGCGGCGCTCCAGGGCGGCGTCCTTCTCGATGTGCTTGCGGTACTCATCCAGCGTGGTGGCGCCGATGGTCTGCAGTTCACCGCGGGCCAGCATGGGCTTCAGGATCGAGGCTGCGTCGATGGCGCCTTCGGCGGCACCGGCACCCACCAGGGTGTGGATCTCATCGATGAAGAGGATGATGTCGCCGCGGGTGCGGATCTCCTTGAGGACCTTCTTGAGGCGCTCTTCGAAGTCACCGCGGTAGCGGGAACCTGCCACCAGGGAACCGAGGTCCAGGGTGTAGAGCTGCTTGTCGCGGATGGTCTCCGGAACGTCGCCGCGGACAATCGCCTGGGCGAGGCCTTCGACGACGGCCGTCTTGCCGACGCCGGGCTCACCGATGAGGACGGGGTTGTTCTTGGTGCGGCGGGAAAGGACCTGCATGACGCGTTCCATTTCCTGCTCGCGCCCGATCACCGGGTCCAGCTTGTTCTCGCGCGCAGCCTGGGTCAGGTTGCGGCCGAACTGGTCCAGGACCACGGAACCGGCGGGTGCGCCCTCGGGCTGTCCGCCGCCGACGCCTGCGCCGGTGGTTTCCTTGCCCTGGTAGCCGGAGAGGAGCTGGATGACCTGCTGGCGGACCCGGTTGAGGTCGGCGCCGAGCTTGACCAGCACCTGGGCGGCAACGCCTTCACCCTCGCGGATGAGACCGAGCAGGATGTGCTCCGTGCCGATGTAGTTGTGGCCCAGCTGCAGGGCTTCGCGCAGCGAGAGCTCCAGCACCTTCTTGGCACGGGGGGTGAAGGGGATGTGGCCGGAGGGGGCCTGCTGGCCCTGCCCGATGATCTCCTGCACCTGCTCGCGAACGCCGTCGAGCGAAATGCTCAAGGACTCAAGAGCTTTGGCGGCAACGCCCTCACCCTCATGGATCAAACCCAAGAGGATGTGTTCGGTACCGATGTAATTGTGGTTCAGCATGCGTGCCTCTTCTTGGGCAAGCACAACTACGCGACGGGCACGGTCCGTAAATCGCTCAAACATTTCGCCACACTCCTAGCTACGACGTACTTTGATGCTACGTGGCCGGTCCTGAGTTGTGGAGCGTGTTCGCCACAGGGGAAACCCGGGCCCTTGCGGGAATAAGCACGGCGGCGGCCTGCGGTGCCGCGAACCGGGCCGGCAGGGGCACCCGGCAGGATATGCAGGAGGCCGCGCCGGCGTGTGCAAACTTCAATTGGCGCGGTGGCCTGGCGGCCAGGCAGAGCGCCTAATTAGTCCAATTGGGCGCGGATGCAGCCGGCCCATAGCAGCAAATAGCCGGAAATTGAAAAACCCCGCCCCGCCTGGCGGCGGGAAGCGGGGTTTCAGCGGCGCTAAAGGCAGTCCTAGGAATTTGCCTTTTGGTAGGCCTCCTGGATTTCAGCCTGAATTCGGCCGCGGCTGTTAACGGTGTAGCCGTTATCCCGGGCCCATTGCCGGATTTGGGCCGAATCGTGGCTGCGGGCTCCCGTTGGAGCCTTCGCCCGCTGGGCGGCGCGGCCTCCTCCGGATGCCTTGCGTGCAGCATTGATGAACCTCTCCAATGAAGACCGAAGTTCAGCGGCATTGGCTGCCGACAGGTCAATCTCGTAGTTGACCCCGTCGAGGCCGAACTTAACATTCTCGTCTGCGGATCCCCCATCCAGATCATCAACGAGGATGATGTTTACTTTCTGTGCCATTAAAGGTCTTCCTCTTGGGTTTTCAGAAAAGCAGGATGTTTCCCAAAAAAATTATGACTCTTATCTTGGCAACGCGTCAAAGCGCCTATTGGTTCCTTGGGGATAAAACCGGAAAGAAGGGGGTTTTATCTATTTGGATTCCGGGCCCGGACGGTCCGTGGGCTGTGCGGGGAGGGAATCGGCCTCGGCCTGCGCACGGGCCTCTGCCTGCCGCTCGGCCTTGTCCGCGTTGAAGATTGCCTTCATGGCAAACCAGAACAGCAGGCCCACCACCAGGGAGGGCAGGATAACCGCTACGTATTCCATGATCAGTGCCCTTCGGGCTTCAGCAGGGGGAACAGGATGGTTTCGCGGATCCCGGCGCCGGTGAAGAGCATCACCAGCCGGTCGATGCCCAGGCCGATGCCGCCCATGGGCGGGGCGCCGTATTCCAGGGCGCGCAGGAAGTCCTCGTCAAGCTGCATGGCCTCCACGTCACCGGCAGCTGCATGCAGGGACTGCTCGGTAAGCCGTTCGCGCTGGATGACGGGGTCGATCAGCTCGGAGAAGGCGGTGCCGCGCTCCATGCCGCCGATGATCAAATCCCAGGCCTCGATCAGCCGGCCGTCCTCGCGGTGCGGGCGGGCCAGGGGCTGGGCAGAGGGCGGGTAGTCGTAGACGAAGGTGGGGTTCAGCAGGGTGGGCTCCACGATTTCGCCGAAGAGTTCCACCACCAGCTTTTCGGCGTCCCACTTGGGGTCCACCTTGACGTCGTGCTTTTCTGCAATGCCCCGAAGCACCTCAACGGGCGTATCCGGGGTGATCTCCTGCCCAACGGCGTCGGAAAGTCCGGGGTAGACGGCCAGCCAGGCCCACTCGCCGTCGAGGTTGATCTCCCCTGCCTCGGTCTGCAGGACACGGCCGGCACCCACGGCGTCGGCGGCGTCGAGGATGATCTCCTTGATCCGCTCGGCCATGACGAACTGGTCCGCCCAGGCCTCGTAGCACTCAAGCGTTGTAAATTCGGGGCTGTGGGTGGAGTCCACGCCCTCGTTGCGGAACACCCGGCCCATGTCGTAGACGCGGTCGATCCCGCCCACCACGGCGCGCTTGAGGTACAGCTCAGTGGCGATGCGCAGGGTCATCTTCTGGTCGAAGGCGTTCATGTGGGTCTCGAACGGCCGCGCAAGGGCACCGCCGTGCACCAGGTTAAGGATGGGGGTTTCCACTTCCACGTAGCGGTGCCGGAACAGCGTCTCGCGGATGGAGCGGGTGATGGCGGCGCGGGTGTAGACCATTTCGCGGGCCTCGTCACGGACCATCAGGTCGACGTAGCGCTGGCGGACGCGGGTTTCCTCGTTCAGGTCCGCGTGCAGGACCGGAAGCGGGCGCAAGGCCTTGGAGGCCATGGACCAGGAATCCGCCATGATGGACAGCTCGCCGCGGCGGGAGGAGATGACCTCGCCCTTGATGAACACGTGGTCGCCGAGGTCAACCAGCGCCTTCCAGTCGGCGAGCGCTTCCTCACCCACGTTGGCCAGGCTCAGCATGGCCTGCAGGCGGGTGGCCTTGCCGTCGGTGCCGCCTTCCTGCAGCGTGGCGAAGCAGAGCTTGCCGGTGTTGCGGATGAAGACGACGCGCCCGGTGACGCCCACGGTGTCGCCCGTCGTGTCGTCCGCCTCGAGGTGGGCGTACTTTTCCCGGATCTCGGCGAGGGAATGCGTCCGCTCCACACCCACCGGGTACGCCTCAGCGCCGCGCTCAAGAAGTTTGGCGCGCTTTTCCATGCGGATCCGCATCTGCTCGCTGGCGTCGGCAGGCTCTGGGGCGTTCTTGGGCGCGGGGGTGTTTTGGGAAGTCACAATCCACAAGTTTACCGGGCCTTGGGTATCCGGGCTCCCAGTTGCCGGGCAGGTGTGCACCCTAGGATGGGCTGGTGAAAGAACGTGTACTTCCAACGCACGACGGCGGCAGGCTGGCTTTGTACAGTTACGGCACCGAGGAGGCGCCCGGCGAACGGCGGGTGCTGCTGATCGGCGGCGCGTTCCTCACGGCCCTGATCTACCGCCCGTTCTCCATTGCCCTGGCGAAGGGCCTGGGGGACGGCTGGGCGGTTGACGTCTACGACCGCAGGGGCCGCGGAAACTCGTCCGAACAGCCAGCGGACTACTCCATGGCCACCGAAATCGAGGATGTCCGGACGGTCCTCACGGCCACCGGAGCCCGGAACATCCTGGGGCACAGCCTGGGCGGAGCGGTGGCCCTTAATGCGGTGCAGGAGTTCACCGGAACCGCGTTCGTCCCGGACAAGCTTGCCGTGTATGACGCGGCGGTGAACATCGACGGCAGCATCGACACCAGGTGGCTGGACGGGTTCGAGGACGCGGTGAACCAGGGCAGGGTGGGCCTTGCGCTGGCGCATATGAAGAAGGCCACCCGCCCGGGCTCGACCATGGCCAGGATCCCAGAACCGGTCCTGGCCGGCCTGATGGCCGTGTTGTCCCGGACCAAGGTCAACAAAATGTTCCGCCAGGTCATGCCGAGCGGTGTGGGCGAACTACGCGCGGCATATGACGAAAAGGACCATGCCCGGGACTTCAACGTGCTGCCTGCAAACACCCATTTCATGGCCGGCGGCAAGAGCCCCGCCTACTACAAGGAAACGGCCGAACGGCTGCACCAGGCAGTTCCGGGCAGCACCTACCAGCTCTCCCCCAAGTGCTTCCACGGGTCCATTCCGGCAGCGGTCAAGGAACTGGTGGCGGACATCGCGGCGTATTTCACGGGCGAACGTCCGGACGGGGAATCCCGCCCGGACGCAGCTGAGGCTATCCGCGCTCCCCGCGGCTGAACCCCGCGAGGGCAGCCTCCCCCAGGTCACGCCACACGGTCCGCGGCGCCGGTTCCACGCTCCGGTCCGCCAGCCAGTCCCCCCAGGCGGTGATGTCCTCCCCGCCGGCAGCGGCAATGGCGTCACAGGCGAACCCGACGGCACTCGATCCGTCCGCCAGCTGCACTGATCCGAGGAGCATGGGTTCGGGGAGGGAGGCCAGAAACGTCCCCAGGGCTGCCGGGGACAGAAGCCACCGCTCCCCCACCAGTTCCGCGCCGTCGTCGGACCGGTAGACGCCCGGCTTGGCCGGCACCGTGTCCAGTGCCACCATGCGGTAGCGCGCCGCGGTCCTCACGGGACCGTCCCAGGCGGCGCCGAGTTCTTCCAGTTGCGGCGCCAGCGGCTGGCCCTTGCGGTGCGCGCCCACGACTACCAGCGGCACGGCGGTTGCGCCGGCCGCCACGGGCCAGGGAGCGGACGACGACGGGCGGGCACCAGTGCGGTCAGCCTCCTCCGCTGCGCCCGCAGCGAAGAGGGCGGGAGCCTCCGGGGTTAGCTCCAGGCGGCGGGCGATGTCTGCCGCCACGGCATCATCGAAGGTCCGGCCGACCACCGTGAGCCCGAACTGGGCGCCGTCCACCTCCCCGGCGGGGACGGCAACGGCGCAGAGGTCAAACAGGTTGCAGAAGTTGGTGTAGGTGCCCATCAGGGAGTTCACGCCTACCGGGTCCGCGGCGACTTCAGCCAGCGTGGGGTGGAACGGCGCGGTGGGAACCACGAGTGCGTCAAAGCCCTCCAACTTCGCCATCGCGTTCTCTTTCAGCACCCCGAGCCTTCCCGTATCGGCAACATACCGGTGGGCGGGCACTGTGCCCGCCGCCGCTACGATGCCCGCCACGGTCGGATCGATGCCCGCCCCGCTGGCCGTGCCGCCGTCGTGCTTCTCCAGGAAAGCACCCACTGCAGCGTGGCGTTCGGCCACCAGTGCGCCGTCGTACAGCAGCCGGGCTGCCTGGAGGAAGGCGTCGAAATCGATGGCCTCGGCGTCCACCCCGGCCTCCCGCAACCGGTCAACCTGGTGGTGGAATTCGGCGGCCCACTCCGGCGGCAAGGCGGGCAGGCTGGCGGGATACGCCACGCGCGGCCGGGCCGGTGCAGCCAGTTTGATGTCTGCGGGCCAGGACCGGGAGTTGCCGGCCATGACGCCCATGGCGAGCTCGGCGGTGGACAGGTGCCGGGCAAAGATGGTGACGGCGTCCCAGGACCGGCACGCGGGCACAACGCCCGCTGTGGAGACGACGTTCAGCGTTGCCTTGATGCCCACGATGCCCTGCAGCCCCGCCGGGACGCGGCCGGACCCTGCCGTGTCCGTACCGATCGCGATGTCCACCAGTCCCAGCGCCACGGCTACCGCGGAGCCGGAGCTGGATCCGCCGGAGATGTACTCAGGCCGGCGCGAGTCGCGGACGGCGCCGTAGGGGCTGCGCGTCCCCACCAGTCCGGTGGCGAACTGGTCCAGGTTGGTGGCGCCCAGGACCAGGGCACCGGCGGCGCGGAGGCGTGCCACCGCTTCGGCGTCTTTTTCGGGCAGGTAAGCGAAGCCCGGGCAGGCTGCCGTCGTCGGGATGCCTGCCACGTCAACGTTGTTCTTGACGGCGAGCAGGAGCCCGGCCAGGGGCAGGTCCGCGCCGTCCGCCGCGGCGGCGTCGATCGCTGCCGCCTCCCCCAGGAGGTCCTCCCCGCTGCGGAGCGTGATCCAGATTTCCGGGCGGTCCACTGTTTCAAGCGCGGCAAGCGCTGCCGTGGCACGCCGGGTGGCACTGCCGTTGATTGCCGTGCTCATACTGCTGCCTCCTCAAGTTCCGGCGTGCCGGCCCCGATCTGCTCAAGGTCGTCGGCGCCGAGGACCACCACCGCTTCGCCTGCCACCACCTGCGAACCGGCAACCGGCAGCACCCGCAGGACCACGCCGTCGCAGGGTGCTTCCAGCACGGTTTCCATCTTCATTGCCTCGAGCGAAACCAGGGGCTGCCCCTTTGCCACCCGGTCACCCTCGGCCACGTCAACCTTCCAGACGCTCGCCGCGAACGGTGCGGCCACGAGGGAACCGCCCTCCGGCACGTCCACCTCGTCCGCCACTGGGGACACGACGGCGGCCAACGCCTCCGCGCGGTCGAACTCACCGGCGTCGGCCCAGGCCTGCCGTTCCACCGCGAAAGCGGCACCCTGCTTTTCCCGGAACGCCGCGATGGACTGGCTGTTCTCAGCCAGGAACTCTTCGTGCTCGGCGAGCGAGAACGTGCCGTCCTCGATCTCCACACCGCGGCCACGGCCGGCAGCCATGTCGGCGCGCAGGTCCAGGAGCTCTTCCGGGCTGACGGGATACCAGGAGATCCGGTCAAAGAAGCGCAGCAGCCACGGTGAGCCCGGCTCGAACGGGGCGGAATCCGCGTAGCGCGACCACACCTGGGTGGTGCGGCCCACGAACTGGTAGCCGCCCGGTCCTTCCATGCCGTAAATGCACATGTAGGCGCCGCCGATGCCCACAGCGTTCTCCGGCGTCCAGGTGCGGGCCGGGTTGTACTTGGTGGTGACCAGGCGGTGGCGCGGATCCAGCGGGGTGGCCACCGGAGCGCCAAGGTAGACATCCCCAAGGCCCAGGACCAGGTATTCGGCGTTGAAGACGGTGTCGAAGACGTCGTTGACCGAGTCCAGGCCGTTGATCCGGCGGATGAACTCGATGTTCCAGGGGCACCACGGGGCGTCGTCGCGGACACCGGCCATGTACCGCTCGATCGCTTCACGGGTGGCGGGGTCGTCCCAGGACAGCGGCAGCCGGACCGTGCGGCTGGGAACCACCAGCTCGGAGCTGGCGGGCAGCGCGGCCTCGATTTCCTGGACCTGGTCCAGCAGCCGCGTGGTGGACAGGACGGACGGGTCCACCTTGATCTGCAGGGACCGGATTCCCGGGGTGAGGTCCACGATTCCCGGCACCCGCAGCTGTTCGATGTGCTGGTGCAGGGCGTGCACCCGGGCGCGGAGCCCGAGGTCCAGGACCATCTCGCCGTATTCCACGAGAAGGTTGTCGTCGCCGGAGCGGCGATAGGTGACGGCCGGCCGTCCGGGGCCTTCCGGCACCCGGCCCAGCACGCCGTCGTCGCCATCGCCGCGTGCCGTGCGGCCGGCAGCGGGGGTGACCGCAGGGAGGTGGGTCGAAAGATCACCCGACCAGCCGGCGTCGCCCGGGAGCATCAGCTGGCGGCCGGGTCCCAGGTCCCTGGCCGACGGCGCCTGGCTGGCTTGGATGGGAACGAACCGGACCTTGTCCCCCGGACGCAGCTGGCCGAGCTTCCAGCGGTCGGCGGTCACCACGGTGACCGGGCAGACGAAACCGCCCAGGCTGGGACCGTCAGGGCCCAGCAGGATGGGGGTATCGCCGGTGAAGTCCAGGGCACCCACCGAGTAGGCGGTGTCGTGGATGTTGGAGGGGTGCAGGCCTGCCTCGCCGCCGTCGGTCCGCGCCCAGCGCGGTTTAGGACCGATGAGGCGCACGCCGGTCCGGGCGGAGTTGAAGTGGACCTCGTACTCCGCAGCGTACAGTTCCTCGATGTCTTCGCGCTGGAAGAACTCCGGGGCACCATGCGGGCCTTCCACCACAGAAAGTTCCCAGGCCGAGGTCAGGGCCGGGCGGCTGTCCAGCGGCACCGCGGCCGTGGGTGTGCCGTTTCCGGCAGCGGCGTTCGTGGCGACTGCCCGGAGCACATCCCCGGCGCGGAGCACCCGCCCGGCGTGGCCGCCGAACTGGCCCAGGGCGAAGGTGGAAGCGCTGCCCAGGTACTTGGGAAGGTCCAGGCCGCCCTGGAACAGGATGTAGCCGCGCAGGCCCTTGCTGCCGGCCGTGCCGACGTCGAGCGTTCCTCCCGCGGGGACCGTGACGGGCGCCCAGCCGGGCACCTCCGTCCCATCAACTGTCACCGTTACTTCCGCGCCCGTGACGCACACGGTGGTGGCGTGGGTGAAGGTCAGGCTGGGGCCGGTCATGGTGAATTCCAGGCCGGGAGCGCCTTCCGGGTTGCCGAGGGCGGTGTTTCCGAGCCGGAAGGAGAGATCGTCCATGGGGCCGCTGGGAGGTACGCCGATCTGCCAGAGGCCGGTGCGGCCGGGCCAGTCCTGCACGCTGGTCTGCAGGCCGGGGCGGCCCACGGTGATGCGCGGTTCGGGATCTCCTACGCTGTCCAGCGTGCTCGTGGAGTGTTGGACGGTGCGCACCACGTCGAGGGCGGTGGCGGCGCGGAGCAGCCCGAGGTTGGTTTCGATCCCGTCGATCCGGGTGTCTTTGAGGGCTGCGGCCAGCCGGTTGAAGGCGTCGGTGCGGCTCGGAGCGGAAGTAATGATTTTCCCCAGGAGGGGGTCGTAATTCGTGGAAACGTCGGTGCCGGTTTCGGCCCAGGCGTCCACGCGGACGCCCTCCGTTTCCGGGTAGGCGGCGTTGGTCACGGTGCCGGCGCTGGGCTGGAAACCGCGGGCCGGGTCTTCGGCGTAGACGCGTGCTTCCACGGCGTGGCCTGTGACGGGGAGGCTGTCCGGCACATTGGCGAGGACGGTTGAAGCTTCGCTGCCGCCCTGGGCCAGGCGGAGCATCCACTCCACCAGGTCCACGCCGGTGACGGCCTCGGTGACGGGGTGCTCCACCTGCAGCCGGGCGTTGACTTCCAGGAAGGAGGCTTCCTTGCGGGCGGAGTCGTAGACAAATTCCACGGTGCCGGCGGAGCGGTAGTTGAGGGACGCGCAGAGGGCGCGGGAACTGCGGTGGAGTTCCTCGCGCAGTTCATCCGGCAGGTCCGGAGCGGGAGCTTCCTCCAGGACTTTCTGGTGGCGGCGCTGCAGCGAGCAGTCCCGGTCGCCGAGGCTGACCACCCGGCCTTCGCCGTCGCCGAAGATCTGGACCTCGATGTGGCGGGCGTTCTCCACGTACCGTTCGGCGAAGACACCGGCGGTGCCGAAGCTGGCGCCGGCGAGGCGCGCGACGCGGGGAAAGCTTTCAACCAGTTCAGCCTCGTCGCGGCATACCGTCATGCCGATCCCGCCGCCACCGCCGGTGGCCTTGAGCATCAGCGGGAAGCCGATCGTTGCGGAGGCCGCGACGGCGGCGTCCACGTCCTCCAGCAGCCCGGAACCGGCGATCATCGGCACCCCGGCCGCGCGGGCGGCGTCGCGTGCTGTGTGTTTGGTGCCGAAGATGCGGAGCTGCTCGGCGGTAGGGCCTACGAAAACCAGCCCGGCTGCTTCCACGGCTTCTGCGAAGGCCGCATCCTCGGACAGGAAACCGTACCCGGGGTGGATGGCACCGGCGCCGGTGGATTTGGCGGCCTCAAGCAGGGCGTCCACGCGGAGGTAGGACTCCTTCGCCGGCGCGGGCCCCAGGAGCACGGCTTCATCGGCGAGGCGGACGTGCTTGGCGCCCCGGTCCGCTTCGGAGAAAACGGCAACGGTGCGCAGTCCCAGTTTCCGGGCGGATTCGATGATGCGGCAGGCGATCTCGCCGCGGTTGGCAATCAGCAGGGTGTCGAAAGTGTTCACGTTCTTGTTGGTCACAGTGCAGCCTCCGGCCGGGTGACGATCATGCGGACTGGGGTGGGGTTGAAGCCGTTGCACGGGTTGTTGATCTGGGGGCAGTTGGAGACGAGCACCAGGGTGTCCACCTCGGCCCGCAGCGCCACGCGCTTGCCGGGAGCCGACAGGCCGTCAACGATGCCCAGGGCCCCGTCCGGGTCCACGGGGACGTTCATGAACCAGTTGATGTTGGACACCAGGTCCCGCTTGCCCAGGCCCCAGCGGGAGCCCTCGATCAGGAAGTTCTCCACGCAGGCGTGCTGTTCGCGGGTGTGCTGGCCGTAGCGGAGTGTGTTGGATTCCTGCGAGCAGGCGCCGCCGATAGTGTCGTGTACGCCCACCTCGTCCGCCACGACGGTCATCAGGGCTGCCCCGGTGTCAGCGCGGAGGACGGAGCCGGTGGTGAGGACAATCGACTGCTGGGCAGCGATGGTGGACGCCGCCGAGTAGCGCAGGGTGGTGTCCGCCGCCGCGTACAGCAGGCAGTCCACGGCCTGGTTGCCTTCCAGGTCCACGATGGTCAGCACGTCGCCCGCTGCCACCACCGCTGACCAGGGACCGCGGGCCTCGACGAATTCATCAAGGACCACGGCGCCCGGGGCGAGGGCAGTATCGGCGGCGTCCGGGATGGGCTTGGTGTCAATGGCAGTGTTCATCGGGCGTTCCTTGCGGCGAGGTCGTGTTCAGTGTTGCGGAGGGCCTGCAGGTGTTCCGGGGCCAAGGGTCCGGCCAGGGTGCCGGCCTCCAGTGCTGCCAGGTCCTGCGGTGCGTGCCAGGCGACGATGTCCACGGCGGTGCCGGTGAAATCTGCGCGCGGGTCCAGCGGGTGCGCGGTATTGGCAAGGACCAGCACGGCGTCCATCTGGAGCAGGAGTTCGACGGCGGCACCCGGTCCGGCGCTCCCGGTGAAGGTGATGCTTCCGGCCGGGTCGACCGTGATGCCTTTGAAGAGCGACAGGGACGGAGCGACGTCCCGCGGGCCCAGCCCGTTCTTGAGGGCGCCCAGGGTAAGCAGCTCGCGTGCTGCCGGAGAGGCGCTGTGGGCGGTTCCGGCGCCGTACTTGGCGGTGTTGCCGGCGAGGGTGGTGGCGCCGGTCAGTGCGTCATGGCTGGAGGAAGTATCGGCAACGATCGTGGCCATCAGGCGCCCGGCGTCGGACAGCATCGGGTGGCCCGTGCCGGGGTAGGCCTGCCAGGGGACTTTGACGGTGTCGGCCACGTTGAGGCGTTCGTGGGTGGCGCCGGCGCGGTACAGGAGGGTGTGAACGCAGGCGTCACCTGCGGTGTCCGTGAGCCGGACCCGCGTGCCGCGGGCCAGGGACATGGTGGTGTAGCGGCCAAAGGCGAGGGGTTCCGCCCAGGTGGGGGACACGCCGTCGGGCATTCCCGCCAGAAGGTGCGCCGGGGCGGAAGCTGCCGGCACGTGGCGCATGGTTTCGGCGGTCCGGCCATGCTGTTCCCGCGCGTGGGCGCGGGCGCCGGCTGTGGTGGCGGTGCCGGTAGTGGGGGTTTCGATGGTCTGTGTCATGTCAGTCCTGTAGGTCTTTGGGGTTCTTGTGGAAGCTTGGGTTCCAGGTATGTCAGGCCTTGGCTGCCACGTTCCGGCTCCGGACCCAGAAGCCCAGGAGCAGGACGGCGGCGACCATCAGGGGTGCGGACCAGAGCAGGAGCCCGTTCTCTCCGGAGGGGTCGTACACCTCGGGCCGGGGCCAGGCGAGGTTGACCACCATGACGCCGCCGTAGAGGACGGCGAGGATGTTGACGGGAAGGCCCCAGCGACCCAGCGAGAAGAGGCCTGCCGGCATGGTCTGCCCCACGCGGTCCCAGTCGCCGCGGAGGCGGCTGAGCAGCTGCGGGACGGTGACCAGGAGGTAGGCGAGGTAGACCATTACGATGCAGACGCTGCACAGGGTGGTGAACAGGGCAGCGTTGCCGACGTTGATGGCCAGCACCGCAACTGCCAGTGCCCCGATCACGATGGAGGGCCACATGGGCGTGCCGCGGGTGGGGTGGACGGAGGAGAGCAGGGCCGACGCCGGGAGCTTGCCGTCGCGGGCCATGGAGAAGACCAGGCGGGAACCGGCAGTCTGGATCGCCAGGGTGCAGACGAAGATGGCGATGGCCACGTCCACCAGCAGGACCTTGCCCCAGAAGGTGCCCAGGACTGCGGTGAGGACGTAGGGCAGGCCTTCGGTGGCGAGGCGGCCGTCGTCGAGGCTGGGCGCGGCCATCAGGGCGGTGATGATCATCAGCGCACCTCCGACGCCGGAAATGAGGAGGGCGGAGAGGATGGTCCGCGGTGCGGTGCGGCGCGGGTCCTTGGTTTCCTCGGACAGTTCACCGGCGGAGTTGAAGCCCACCATGACGTAGGCGGCCATCAGCCCCGAGACCAGGAAGGCCCCCACGGCGCCGAGGTCGGATCCCTGCAGCGCGGTGGTGTCCGCAACCACGTCCGGCCCCCGCTGGGCGGCGCTGATGAGGGCCAGGATGACGGCGGCGACGCCCACGATCTCGCAGGTGACGCCTACGGAGTTGACGTGTGCCATCAGCTTTACGCCCAGCGAGTTGATGATGGTGGTGGCCACCAGGAGGACGGCGCCCAGGACTACGGCGTTGGAAGCACCGGTCACCGTGTTGAGTGCGGGGTCGCCGCCCACCACCTGAAACCCTTCCCAAAGCTGGGGCAGGACCACCTGCAGGGCGATGGCGGCAGCTGCTGCGGTGACCACCTGCGCGATCGCCATGAACCAGCCGGCGAACCAGCCCACGCCTTCCCCGCCGACGCGCCGCGCCCACTGGTACACGGCACCGGACAGGGGGTAGCGGGCGGCGAGTTCGGCGAAGTTCAGGGCCACGAGGAGCTGGCCCACCAGGACTACCGGCCAGGTCCAGAAGAACGCGGGCCCGGCGAAGGAGTAGCCGAAGGCGAAGAGCTGGAAGATGGTGGTGAGGATGGAAACGAACGAGAAGCCCGCGGCAAAAGAAGCGTAGCGGCCGAGCTTTCGGTGGAGGGTGGGTTGGTAGCCAAGGGACGTCAGGTCTGCATCGTCCTGGTGGACGGTGGGGAGAACTGTTGATGTCATCGGGAATCTCCGGAACTGGAAAGGGATCTTGGGGGCGAAGCCTCCCGGCACTGCAGCGCTCGGCCGAAGGCTGCTGATTACCGGTCAATTGATAGTTTTCCAGCGGGATGTCCCCAAACAGTTTCACCTCTGTAAAAGACGGATAGACATCTTGTTTCCGGGAGATTTCCGTCCCCTCACAATGGAGGACGGCGATTTTGACCCTGCCCCGTGATGCAAGAATGGGGCCGTGACTTCCGCCGGACCGGGCCGCCCCCGCCACCAGCAGCCCTCGCGGCCAGGGGCCACCGCCCGCGATGAAATCCTGGACGCCGCGGCGGAGCTCTTCACCACCCAGGGCTTCGCCAGCACCTCCACCCGGTCCATCGCGGACGCGGTGGGCATCCGGCAGTCCTCCCTGTACCACCACTTCAAGACCAAGGACGATATCCTCGAGGACCTCCTCGAGGGGACGGTGACGGGTGGGCTGACGTTCGCGCGCACCGTGGCCGCGCTGCCCGCTGACGCCCCGGGGACGGAAGGTCCCGCTGGAACCCGGCTGCACGCCGTCGCACTTTATGACGGCACCCAGCTGTGCAGCGCCCGGTGGAACCTCGGCGTGCTGTACCACCTGCCAGAGGTCCGGAGCGCCCGCTTTGCCCTGTTCCACAGCCACCGCCAGGAGCTCAGGCGGCTGTACGGGGAACTGGGCGCCGGGCTCTCAGCCGCGCCGGGCGGCCCGGATGGCGGCGACTTCACCTTCCGCCTGGTCGAATCCCTGATCTACCTCCGGGCGGACGGCGCGGCCGATGCTGAATCCGCCATGCAGGCCGCCGACGCCGGGCTGATCCTTTGCGGACTCGGGGACCTGTTGCCGGCCATCCGCGCCGCGAGCCAGGACCTCATCAACCGCCTGGCCTGACCCCGCCTGCTGCCGGCCGCCGGGATGCCGCGCCCGGCTTGCTCGGCTAGGCTCGGAACATGACGCGAGAGAACATCAGGACCCCCGACGGCGGCACTGTGGAGCTCTTCTCCACCGGCGCTGAACTTGCTTCTGCGGGTTCGGGCGTGGTGGTTGTGCCGCCTTCCATGGTGACGGCTGCGGATTACACCAAGTTCGCCCAGAAACTGAGCGCCGCCCTGGGCCGTCCGGTGCATACCTTCAACCGCCGCGGGCGCGGATCCTCATCGCCCCAGCCCGACGATTACACGCTGGACGTGGACATCCGGGACCTGGAGACGGTCATGAAGCACACCTCCAGCACCGACGTCTTTGGCCACAGCTTCGGCGGCGCCGTTGCCCTGCACGCGGCGCGGACCCTGCCGGTGGAACGGCTCGCCGTCTACGACCCCGCGGTCTCCGTGAACGGCAGCGTCACGGCCGACTGGATCGTGGAGTATGAGCGGGCCATCGCCGCCGGAGACCATGACCGCGCCCTTGCCGTGATTCAGCGCGGCCTGGAAGCCGGCGGTTCCTTCTCATCGCGCATGCCGCTTTCCATGCTGACCCTGGCGAACAAACTGACCGCCGGCACCAGCGAAGGCAAGCAGCAGCGCGAGCTGATGCGCACCGGCGTCCGCGAAATCAAGGCCATCATTGCCGCCGACATGCCGGCCGAGCCCTTCCAGGCGCTTCCCCTGGAGACACTGATTGTCGTGGGCGAAAAGAGCCCCGCCTACTTCGGCATCGCCTGCGGCCAGATCCACGACGTACTCTCGGGCTCCAGCTACACCATCCTGCCCGGCCTCGGCCACGACGGCGCCATCAAGGCTCCGGACAGGCTGATCAAGGAATTGAGCGAGTTCTTCGCCGGCTGACCCCCAAGTAGGTAGCGCCAAGTTGGGCTAGTGGCCGCCGTGACCCGCGCCGGCACCTTCGGTCTTGCGCATCATCGCGGAAAGTACGACGGCGGCAAGGGCTATGACTGTTGCCGTCAGGAAGGCGGCGCTCATCCCGGCGACGAGTCCCGACGTCGCGCTCACCACGGCGAAGATGGACACCAGGAGTGCCGTTCCGGCGGCACCGGCCACCTGCTGGGTGGTGCTCATGATCGCGGACCCGTGGGAGTAGAGGTGCGGCGGCAGCGGGTTCAGCCCTGTGGTGAAGGCGGGCGTAAACAGCAGCGCGAGGCCGAAACTCAGCCCCACGTGCAGGGTGACGATCCACCAAACCGGGGTGCCGGCGTCGAGCATGGAAAACTGCCAGAGGGTCACCACCATCAGGATGGATCCGGTAATGGTGAGCGGCAGCGGGCCCACCTTGTCGAACGCGCGGCCGATGACCGGGCCGAGCAGGCCCATGGCCAGGCCGCCGGGAAGCAGCGCAAGACCGGTTTCGAGCGAGCCCAGGCCCCGGACTTCCTGGAGGTAGAGCGGCAGCAGGATGACGCCGCCGAACAGGGCCATCATGGCCACCACCATCAGCAGGACCGAAACGGTGAACATCCGGAGCTTGAAGGCGCGCAGGTCCAGCAACGGCGCGGCTGCCTTCTGGAGCCGGACCTGGCGCAGGACGAAGACCGTGAGGGCAGCGACGCCGATGACCAGGGCTGCGATGGCGCCGGCACTCGGACCGGCCTGGCCCCCATGGCCGCCGCCGATCTGGCTGAGCCCATAGACCAGGCCGCCAAAGGCGGGGACGGTGAGGACGACGGACAGTGCATCCAGCCTTGCCTTTTCGGGCTCGCCCACATTGGTGAGGTATTTCGCGCCGATGGCCAGCGCCGCAAGGGCCACCGGCAGCACGAAGACGAACATGAAGCGCCAGGTGAAATGCTCCAGGATCAGGCCGGAGACCGTGGGGCCCATGGCCGGTGCCACCGAAATGGCGATGCTGACGTTGCCCATGACGGCGCCGCGCTTGGCCAGCGGAACCAGGGTAAGGATGGTGGTCATCAGCAGCGGGAGCATGATGGCGGTGCCGCCGGCCTGGACAATGCGTGCCAGGAGCAGGACCTCGAACCCTGGCGCCACCGCGGCAAGCGCTGTTCCGCCGGCGAACAGTCCCATGGCAAGCATGAAGACGGCGCGCGTGGACAGGCTTTGCAGGATGAAGCCGGTGGTCGGGATGACCACGGCCATAGTGAGCATGAACCCGGTGGACAGCCACTGCACGGTGGGAGCATCGACGCGAAGGTCCACCATGAGCCGCTGCAGGGCGACGTTCATGATGGTCTCGTTGAGGATCACCACGAACGTCGCCACCAGCAGCGTGCTGATGATCGTGACGGATTCCCGGGACATCTTCTCCGGGGCAGCGGGCTGGGTTCCTTCGCGGGTTTCCGCCCGCGTTGCTTCGCCCTGAACGGACTTGCCGCTGGCGTTCGGAGAGGCTTCGGTAGACATGGGTGTTCCCTCAGGGGTTTTTGGAAGTGATGCGCGGGCTGCGCCGCTGCAGATTCCAACACTCTACCCGCTGGAGTAATTCCTCCCTACGGGTTTTTTACCCCTGAGGGAACATTAGGGGTCAGGCGGTCTGGCCCGCGTGCTCCCCTTCAGAGATCTCTTCCACCAGCTTGTTGTTGAAGGCCGGGAGGTCATCCGGGTTCCGGCTGGTGACCAGGCCCTGGTCCACCACCACTTCCTGGTCCGTCCAGTTGGCTCCCGCGTTCTTCAGGTCGGTTTCGAGGGTGAAGTAGGACGTGACGTTACGGCCCCTGATGACTCCGGCCTCGATCAGCAGCCAGGGTCCGTGGCAGATCGATGCCACTGGCTTGTGCTGTTCAAAGAAGGTGCGGGTAAAGGCCTGGGCGTCCTTGTCCACGCGAAGGTGGTCCGCATTGACGACGCCGCCGGGAAGCACCAGGGCGTCAAAGTCCGAGGCATTCGCTTCAGCCACCGTAAGGTCGACGTCGAAGGTGTCACCCTTCTCCGTGCCGTTGTAGCCCTGCAGCTTGCCACTCTTGGGAGCCACCAGTGTGGGTTCGCCGCCGGCATCCTTCACGGCCTGCCAGGGGCTGGTGAGCTCCACCTGCTCCACTCCGTCAGTCAGCAGGAATGCTACCTTCTTGCCTGCGATGCTGTGCTCTGACATTGTTCCTCCTCATGCTTGCGGTTGCGTGTTTTTCGCGCGCAGTGGTCCGCATCGAGAGTTGATTGCCTGACACTTTCCAGCCTAGGAAAGCTGAAAGTGATAAGCAAGCTGACTATTTGTTCGTCCCCCTGCTTTATTACGTACGACGGCGGCACGGGGCCGGGCACCAAAGGCGCCTGGGCGGCACTGGGCTGAGCGCGAGGCGGGGCAGGGCGGGTTTAGTCGGCAGGTTTAGGCTGCCGGTTTGATTGTCAGACCCCCGTTGGATGATGTTCGTATGGGAATCAGCAGCGGTGGTGGGGTGGCTATGGAGGGCGTTCATGCCTCTGTAGCTGCCCTTGATGCGCTTGACCGCGAGGACATTTTCCTGGCTGCCGGGGCCGGCGTTGGGCTTGGTGTTGGTGCTGATGTTGATGTGTTGCAGCGGCGGTATGAGCTCCGGCTGGAACGGTTGGAGGTGGTGAAGCGGCTGGAGGCGCAGCTCGCCGCGGTCAAGGCCCGTGATGTTGCCGAGGCCGTTGAGATCCAGCACGCGATGCTTGCCCCGGACGCGCCGGTGCACGAGCGCACCTTCGCGGAGATGTCAGCGCTGGAGGAGATCGCCGGGGTCCTGACCATCAGCTCCGGCGCTGCCGGGGCGTTCGTGGAGCAGTCCAGGCGGGTGTGTTTGTTGCCGCCCGTCCTGGCAGCCTTGTCCGCCGGTGCCGTGTCCTGGCCCCACGCCAGGATTGTTGCCGACGAAACCGAAGGCCTGTCCCCGGACGGTGCCGCCGGGCTGGTGGAGCACTTCTTCGACCCTGACGCGCCCAACCCGGCCCGCGGTGCCGCCCCCGGTGAACTCGTGCCCTCCCGGTTCCGGGCCAAGGTCCGCGGCTGGCGGGAACGCCACCACCCCGAAACCCTGGAAAAGCGCCACGCCAAAGGCGTCGCGGACCGGCGGATGGAATACACCCCGGACCGCGACGGCATGGCCTGGATCTCCCTCCACCTCCCCGGCGACACCGCCTGCGCCATCTGGAACCGCACCACCGCCACCGCCCGCGGCCTTCAAGGCCCCGATGAGCCCCGCACCCTCACCCAACTCCGCCCCGACATCGCAGCATCACTCCTCCTCGGCGCAGGCAACGCCAGCGACACCGACAGCCCGGGACCCACCGAGGCAGGCAGAGTCCCCACCCCGCGGGCCGATGTGCTGGTCATGGTGCCGGTATTCTCCGTCCTCGGCCAGACGGACGAACCCGCGGTGCTGGACGGTTTGGGCCCGATCCCGGCATCGATGGCCCGCAAACTCGTCGCGGACGGGGCGGAGTCGTTCTACCGGGTCCTGGTCGACCCCCGCGACGGCGCCCCGCTGGAGATCGGCCGCACCCGCTACCGGCTGCCCGAAACCATCAAGCAATGGATCCGGATGCGGGACGGCAAATGCACCTTCCCCGGCTGCAACAACCACACCCCGGACAACGACACCGACCACCTCACCGCCTGGGACCACGGCGGCACCACCGGCGCCAACAACCTGGGACAGCTCTGCCCCAAACACCACCGGCTCAAGCACGCCCGCCCATGGATCCCCGATAAGGCAACGGAAAACGAGTCACCGGACTGGACCTCACCCGCCGGCCGACACTACAAACCGGAACACCGCGATCCCGAACCAACCCACTGGCCACCCGGCAGCATGCCGATGCCTGCTGCAACCCCTTGCCTGGATGCCGGCCCCGAAGACCTCCCCCACTGGGAACCAGACGACGACCAACTCATAGATCTCGATGAGCTATCACCGGAGGATCCGCTGTGGGCTGACTTCTTTAGAACGCCGTTCGTACTGTTCCCGGAGTGCGTTGGCGCCGTGCAGTAGCAGCTGCGCGGTGGCTCATGGCCAGCGAGGACGTGCTGGACCTCTAACTCAGCGTGCTCGTTACCTACTCTACGAAACGGAAACCCGGGAGTAGTGAAGATTCAGGAACTGAGCGGCATATTGTCGATCAGCCGCACCGGGCCAACCTTGGCGGCGATGAGCGCCAAGCCTTCACCACGGAAGGGAGTCTCCCGGCAGTTCTCGGCCAGCGGTTCAAGGGTTCCCGGGTCCACCACTTCGAAGTAGTCCAGATCCACCAGCGGCTGGGAATCAACGAGCGCCAGCGCGGAATCCAGGTCCAGCGGCTCATGGGCGTTTGCCCGCTCCTCCAGCAGCCGCAGCGCCCTGGAAAGAACCAGCGCGGCGTCCCGCTCGGCGTCGGACAGGAAGCGGTTCCTGCTGGATAGCGCCAGCCCGTCCTCTGCCCTGACGGTGGGCACAGCGACGATCTCGACCGGAAAGTTCAGGTCAGCAACCATCCGCCGGACCAGGGCCAACTGCTGGGCGTCTTTCTGCCCGAAGTAGGCCCGGTACGCGGGCAGGCCGCCAGCTTCGGAAGCGTCATCGGCGGAACCGGCAGGAAGACCCGCTGAAGGCGTTCCGTAATGCAGCAGCTTTGCCACAACGGTCAGGGCACCGTCAAAGTGTCCGGGCCGGGAAGCGCCCTCCCACTTTTCCCCGAGGCGGCCGGAGGTAACACGCACCAACGGCTCCCCGCCGGGGTAGACCTCCTCCACGGACGGTGCGAATGCGAGGTCAACGCCCTGCTCCTCCAGCAGCGCAAGGTCGGCGTCGAGTGTCCTCGGGTAGCGGTCCAGGTCCACGGCATCGCCGAACTGCAGGGGGTTGACGAAGATGCTGGCCACCACCACGTCGTTGTGCTCGACGGCGGTGCGCGCCAGCACGGCATGGCCTTCGTGGAGTGCACCCATGGTAGGCACCAGGCCCTGCGATGTCCCGCGCTTTGCGCCGAGGAGCCTGGCGCTTTCGGCGTGCAGTCCGGCAACGGTGGTGACGAGTTGAATGGACATTCAGTCCTCCTTCGGATCGAGGGCCTCGCGCAGCCCCTTCAGCTGGTCAGGTTTCAGCAGTCCCCGGCCTTCTGCCCGCAGGGCAGTGGCCCGCGCCATCGCAAGGTAGGCCTCGAGCACGTCGCCGTGCCCGCCGCCGTCGAACTCCCGCAAAGCCTCAGCATGGGCACTGACTGTCCCCACGTCCCCGCGGGCAACCGGGCCAGTCAGCGCCGACTCCCCTGAGGCCAGCGCATTTTCCAGCGTGGCGCGCAGCAGCGGACCAAGCATCCGTTCGGGCATCTCCACGCCCACCTCCCGCAGGAGCTGCGACGCCTGCGCCACCAGGGTCACCAGGTGGTTGGAACCGTGCGCCAGGGCTGCGTGGTACAGCGTCCGGTCTGCTTCGGCGATCGCAACGGGCTCCGCCCCCATCTCCACTACCAGCGCCTGGGCGATGGGCAGCATGGCGGCGTCGGCCGTCACCCCGAAAGTGCAGTCCAGCAGCCGCGTGAGGTCCAGGCTCATGCCAGTGAATGTCATGGCGGGGTGCAGCGCCAGCGGAATAGCACCGGCGGCACGGACCGGATGCAGCACGCCGACGCCGAACCGCCCGGACGTATGTGCCACGAGTTGGCCTGGCTGCCATGCCCCAAGCTTCGCCAGCCCCTCCACCAGGCCAGGCAGGGCGTCATCCGGCACTGCCAGCAACACCAGTTCCGCCCGCTCAACAATGTCCTGCACTTCCAGGACGGGCACGCCGGGCAGCAGTGCCTCAGCCCGCTCCCGGCTCGCGTCGGACACGGCTGACACCCCGACGACGGCATGCTCGGCCGCGCGCAAAGCAGCGCCAAGCACGGCTCCCACCTTGCCGGCACCGATGATTCCGACGCCGAGGCGTCCGGGCTTAGCCATGCTGCTGGCCTTCCTGTTGGTAATGGTCTCGTGCTGACGGAACAACCTGCCGCAACCATTGTTCGGTGGTTTGCCGCCTCCGGGCCAACCGGGCACGTGCCGACTGCTCATCAAAGAGTTGCCTGGCCTCGTCCAGACCGGCCTGGATCAGCCGGGGGGACACCGGTCCTGCCGTCGTGTGCAGGACCAGGTCCGCCACGCGGAACCGGCGCGCCAGGGGACCCTGCTGCAATGCCAGCGACTGGGTCCGCTGGTGGGGAACGAGTACAAGCTCCCGCCACCAGCGCCCCGAGCGGATCAGCAGGGCCGTGTCCGTTGCGGTATACCCGTTTCGCCGCCACGTGAGGGGTGCCAGCAGCCGGGCCCGGCGCGGCGTAGTGACGTATCCGCCGTCGGAATCCCTGCCGTTAAGCCCTGCGGCAAACACCAGTTCCGGCTGGTCGGTCCCAGGGTCCGGCAGGACCAGCGACAGCATCGCCATGACGTCGGAAAGCTTTCCCACCGGCAGGAGGATGGTCCTGGTGCTGCCCTCGGCGGCGTTGCCGGAAACCCCGTAACCGGCGGCATTCACCTGCATCCGGTACCAGCCGAACGGACGCCACAGCGGAGGCTGGGCCACCTTCACCGCCTGGATCCTCCCGGGCGGAAGCGTCTGCGCCTGGGTATCCAGCAGCCCGTACCGCAGCCGGATCCCGTCGGGCGAAACCGCGGCGGTGAAATTGAACCCCTTGTTGAAGAAATTCCAGTAGCCGGCCGCAAGGCCCAGGGCCGCGGGCACCAGGTAGAAGTAGAAAGCGCGGTTGTCCGTCAGCGTTGACAGAACCACCGAAGCGATGCCGCCCACCACGATAAACACGCTTTGCTCGCTCAGGATCAGCGATCCGAGAAGGCGCGACGGCGGCACGGCCAGGACCGTGATTTCCGGCGCCTCGGGTGCGGGCTGGGCAACGCGGTCCTGCCCTGCTGATACTCCCGGGCCGGTGCCCGCCCCGGACCCGACGCCGTACCCGACCCCGGCGGCGTCGGCGGCGGCGGCGGCGGAAAGGGCACCCGCGTCCGGAACGCCGCTCACATCGTAAGTGGCTCCGGCGACTGCCCCGGAAGCCCGCGCCAGGATGGTGGCACGAAGCTGCCGGGCGTCATCAATCTTCAGGTAGGCCAGGCGCACGGCTGATTCGCCGGCGTCGGCCACCTCGAATTTGAGTTCGGCCAGTCCGAAGATCCGGGCCAGCAGGGGCTGCACAATGTCGATGGCCTGCACGCGGTCCAGGCGGGCCTGCCGGTGCTGGCGGAAGACGAGCCCGCTGTTGACCCGGACGTAGCCGCCTGACACCTGGTACTTGGTGAAGTACCAGGTGAGGACGAACCCCAGCACCGCCACGGCCAGCAGCACCGCCCCGCCGCCCAGGAGCCATGGTGCACGCCTGGCGAACCCGTCCTCGAACACCGGCTGGCCCTGCAGCGTCCGTTCGAAGAGGTCCCGGCCAAAGAAATAGGTGATGGCGGCCAGGGCAACCCAGCCGCGGACGAAAGGTGAGGCAGGATGCACCCGCAGCCACTCGCCGTCGGCCGCCCTGTTGGTGTCCGGGCGTTCTGCAGCAGGCGGCACCACCGGCGGCCCGGGCAGCTGGCCGTCAGTGGTCACAGTCCTGCCAGCCTGGCTTCGCCGCGGGCGGCCAGCTGTTCCCGCAGCCGCGCGCCTTCTGCTGCCGGCAGCCCGGGAATGCGTGCGTTCGTGCCGGGCGCGGCGGTGTGGAGCTTGACGGAGCACAGGCCCAGCGCGCGTTCCACGGGTCCGACGGCAATGTCCACGTACTGCATACGGCCGTAGGGGACGGCCATGGTGCGCTGGAAGAAGATGCCGCCCCTGATCAGCAGGTCATCGTCACGCTCGGCGTAACCGATGGCCCGGACCTGCCGCGGTATGAGCACCAGCCGCCACAGGGCTGCCAGCAGCGTGGCGGACGGAACGGTGACGGCCAGCCACAGCGGGGGCCAGCGCCACCAACCCAGGAGGACAAACACCAGCGGAGCGGACAGGAGCAGTACGGTGATGAGGTTGGCCACCGCCCATTCCACCAACCGGACTGTGATGTATTTTGGTGACACCCGCTGCCAGGCGATACCCGGCGGGTCAATCGCCTCGGTATGCATATTCGCCTTCCCCGGCGGCTTCCCCGCGGGCAGGGCGGCCCTTCTTCCCGTCGACGCTGTTGGCGTCGCCATCCTCCGGCGGAATTTTGCAGAACCGCTCCACCAGGAGCCCCACCACGATCATCACCAGGCCGCCGCCGGCCATGGCCAGGGCCAGCCAGGTGATGCCCTGGTCGCTGCGGAGGCTCCAGATCCGCAGCTGGTCCAGGAAGATGCCCGCATGCCAGCCCAGCAGCACTGTTCCCGCGTAGGCGCACGCCTGTGCCAGGACCAGCGTCCGCGCGGCCAGAAGGGGGTCCAGCTGCGTCTTCCTGGCCGTGCTGTTCGGTTTGACGCTGTTGCGCCACCGCAGCACCCGGATACCCAGGATCAGCGTGATGATCACGATGACGCCCATGGTGGCAAGCGCCGTGGCGGGCAGGACAGGGGTGGCCATACTGTACCGGCTGGTGACGACGGTGGCTGACCAGCCCGCAACGGCAAGGATGACGCAGATCAGCAACAGGCGCAGCGGGTTGATGGGCTTCATCGCTCCTCCACTGCTCCTGCCGTGGGCATGCCGTCAAAGTCGCCGAACCCGTCGAACGGGGCAAGGTCGCCGAAATCCGCTGCCTGCGTTGCCAGGGTGCTGATCCGTTCGCCGTCCAGCGTGGCGGCCGGTTCGATGAGTGACCAGGGGTAGAGGACGAAAGCCCGTGATGCCGCCCGCGGATGCGGGATGGTGAGCGTGGGGTCTTCGCTGCGGAGGTCGCCATAGGTGATGATGTCGACGTCGAGGGTCCGCGGCCCCCAGTGGACTTCGCGGACGCGATGGTGCTTGTTCTCCACCGCCTGGCAGTGGTCAAGCAGTTCCTGCGGGGTCAGGCTGGTTTCCACCGTGATGACCATGTTCAGGAAATCCGGTTGTCCCGCCGGGCCGCCCACGGCTTTGGTCTGGACGATGGGTGAGACGGCCAGGAGCCGGACCTCCGGCGGATCCACCAGGTCCGCCACGGCCTCTGTCAGGGTCTCGTTCCGTTCACCAAGGTTGCTGCCCAGGGCAAGTACGGCCTTGGTGTAGGTCCCGTTCACGTTTGTGCCCCGGCCATGGCGGAGCGTGCGGGGACCCGTTCCCTGTGGACGGTGACCGCCACGTCGCCGAACGGGACTTCGATGGGGGCCTGTGGTTTGTGCACGGTGATGTCCACGGCCTGGAGCTTGAATTCGGACAGGAGGCTGTCGGCGATCCGCACCGCGAGTGCCTCGATGAGGTTGAGGGGCTCGCCGGAGATCCACTCGGTGATACGCTGCGCCACCTCGCCGTAGTGCGCGGTGTCCCGGACGTCGTCGGACTGCGCCGCTTCGGTGAAGTCCAGGTGAAGCACTGCGTCCACGACGAAAGGCTGGCCCTCCCGGCGTTCGAAATCAAAGACGCCGTGATGGCCGACGGCGGTCACACCGGTCAGCGTAATCCTGTCCATGGGTCCCCCGGCCCTATTGGTTTTTGGGTACGGCTTGTGCTGTGGATGCTGCGGCCATGCGTGCAGCCACCTTGACGGCGTCAAGGCTGGACCCGACCTCGTGCACGCGGACCGCCCAGGCCCCGCGGTAGGCGCTGATGGCTGTGATCGCCGCAGTGGCACCGTCGCGTTCTTCCGGGGCGGCGGACTTGCCGGCCACGGTGAGCAGGGTGCCGAGGAAACGCTTGCGGGAGGCGCCCACCAGGACCTTGTGGCCCAGGCTGTCCAACTGGTCCAGGTTCTGCAGCAGTTCCCAGTTCTGGGCGTCGTTCTTGGCAAACCCGAGGCCCGGGTCGATAATGATCTGTTCCTGGCTGGCTCCGGCGGCGTAAAGCTTGTCCCGGACTCCTGCCAGCTCCGCCACCACTTCGCCCGCAACGTCCGTATATTCGGCGAGCGAGTTCATGGTCCGGGCGTCCCCGCGGCGGTGGGTGAGGACGTACGGCACCTTTGAGGACGCCACGAACTCGGCCATTTCGGGCTCGATGCTCAGGCCCGAGATGTCGTTGACGATTGCTGCGCCGGCCTTGACTGCCGCTGCCGCCGTGGAGGCGTGGGTGGTGTCGATGCTGACCAGCGCGCCGGCCTTCACCAGGGCCTCGATCACGGGCAGGACGCGGCGCTGTTCCTCGTCGGCGCTGACATCGTCAGCCCCGGGCCGGGTGGATTCGCCCCCGACGTCGATGATGTCCGCGCCCGCGTAAAACATGCGCAGGCCGGCAGCGATGGCGGTGTCCGCCGTGGCATGCTTCCCGCCGTCGCTGAAGGAGTCCGGGGTGACGTTCAGGATTCCCATGACCAGGGTGCGGTCAGTGGGCAGGTCTTCGAAGCGCGCGGCCGGGCGGGGCCTGCGAAGGATGGGCAGCGGGGAGGTTGCTGGCCCGGTTCCAGGGGCTGCGGCGAGTGAATCCATGGTCTGTAGTTACCTTCCGAGGATGAGGCTCATGGCTTCGGCACGGGTGGCCGGATCATGAAGCTGCCCGCGGACCGCACTGGTGACGGTCTTCGCTCCGGGCTTGCGGATACCGCGCATCGACATGCACATGTGTTCGCATTCAACAACGACGATGGCGCCACGGGGTTTGAGGTGGCGGACCATCGCTTCGACAATTTCAGTGGTGAGCCGCTCCTGCACCTGCGGGCGGCGGGCGTAGATGTCCACCAGGCGGGCCAGCTTGCTCAGGCCGGTAACCTTGCCGTCGTGCGAGGGGATGTAGCCAACATGGGCCACACCGTGGAACGGCACCAGGTGGTGCTCGCACGTGGAGTAGAACGGAATGTCCTTGACCAGGACCAGTTCCTCATGGTCAAGGTCAAAGGTGGTGGACAGGACATCCGCGGGGTCGTGGTGCAGTCCTGCGAACATTTCGGCGTACGCCTTGGCAACCCTTTTCGGGGTGTCGAGGAGGCCGCCGCGGTCCGGGTCCTCGCCGATGGCAAGGAGGATCTCGCGGACGGCCGCCTCGATCCTGGGCCGGTCCACCTTTTCGCGTTTTGAATGGTGGGAACCGTCCACCGCTAGGTGTCCGGCGGAGGCGGGAACGTCGTCGTCGTCGAAAGAAGTCACAAGGAAAGCTTAGCCGCGAAGGGTGTCAGGCCCCGAGTCGGGGGTGCCTCCGCGAAACGGAGCGTCCTCCGGAACACCCTGGGGGTGCGGGGGCTGGGCGTCCAGGGGCTCATCCAGCCGGGCCTTCTTGGCTTCCTCCTGCGCCTCGCGCTCGGCGCGCTCCTGCCGGCTCTCCACCGGGCCGGCCATCTGAACGGGGCGGGATTCCTTGGACAGCCACACCTCGCGGAAGTCACGCTTGCGCACGTCACGGAAAATGTCGGCAATCTCGGCCTGGTTGAGGGTTTCACGCTCCAACAGCTCAAGGGCCAGGATGTCCAGGATGTCGCGGTTCTCGGTGAGGATGGCGTAGGCCTCGTCATGGGCCTGGTCGATGAGCCGGCGCACTTCCTCGTCCACCACGTAGGCGATCTGGTCCGAGTAGTTGCGCTCGTGGCCGGCGTCGCGGCCCAGGAACGGCTCGCCGCCGCCCTGGCCAAGCCGGACAGCACCTACGCGCTCGCTCATGCCATATTCGGTCACCATCTTGCGCGCGGTGCCGGTTGCCTTCTCAATGTCGTTCGAGGCGCCGGTGGACGGATCGTGGAACACAATCTCTTCGGCCACGCGGCCGCCCATGGCGTAGGCCATCTGGTCCAGCAGTTCGTTGCGGGTCACGGAGTACTTGTCGTTATCCGGGACCACCATGGTGTAGCCCAGGGCGCGGCCGCGGGGAAGGATGGTGATCTTGGTGACCGGGGCGGAGTTCCGCAGCGCGGCTGCGACGAGGGCGTGGCCGCCTTCGTGGTAGGCGGTGATCTTGCGCTCGTGCTCCTTCATGACCCGGCTGCGCTTCTGCGGGCCGGCCATGACGCGGTCGATGGCCTCGTCCAGGGCGCGGTCATCGATCAGGTTGGCGTTGGAGCGCGCGGTGAGCAGCGCGGCTTCGTTCAGGACATTGGCCAGGTCCGCGCCGGTGTAGCCGGGGGTCTTCTTCGCCACTGCCTTGAGGTCCACGCCGGGCGCCATGGGCTTGCCCTTGGCGTGCACCTGCAGGATCTGGTCGCGGCCGATCATGTCCGGCGCGTCCACGCCGATCTGCCGGTCGAAGCGGCCGGGACGCAGCAGGGCCGGGTCCAGGACGTCGGGCCGGTTGGTGGCGGCGATGAGGATCACGTTGGTTTTGACGTCGAAGCCGTCCATCTCCACCAGCAGCTGGTTGAGGGTCTGCTCGCGTTCGTCGTTGCCGCCGCCGATGCCTGCGCCGCGGTGGCGGCCAACGGCGTCGATCTCGTCCACGAAGATGATGGCGGGCGAGTTGGCCTTGGCCTGTTCGAAGAGGTCGCGGACGCGGGAGGCGCCCACACCGACGAACATCTCCACGAAGTCCGAGCCGGAGATGGAGAAGAAGGGAACGCCGGCTTCACCGGCCACGGCGCGGGCCAGGAGTGTCTTACCGGTACCTGGTGGGCCGTACAGCAGCACACCCTTGGGGATCTTGGCGCCAACAGCCTGGAACTTGGCCGGTTCCTGCAGGAATTCCTTGATCTCCTGCAGTTCCTCTACAGCTTCGTCGGAGCCGGCCACGTCGGCGAAGGTCACCTGGGGCATGTCCTTGCTGACCATCTTGGCCTTGGACTTGCCGAACTGCATGATCTTGGAGCCGCCGCCCTGCATGCGGGTCATCAGGAACCAGAAGAGGGCGCCCAGCAGGATGACGGGGATCAGGAGGGAGAGCAGGCCGGAGAACCAGTTGCTTTCGATCGGCTGGTCGGTGAAGCCCTGGGCCGGCTTGGCGTCGGTAACGGCCTTCACCACGTCCTGTGCGCGGGCATCAACGAAGAAGAACTGGACGCTCTTGCCTTTGTCCTGCCCATTCACCTGCAGGTTGTCCTTCAGCGTGAGGTCAACGCGGTTCTCGCCGTCGAAGATCCTGGCCTGCTCCACCTTGTTGCCGGAGAGCAGTTCCAGGCCCTTGTCCGTATCGATCCGGGCCGCACCGCCGGGGGCGAGCGTTGCAAAAGCCACGAGGAGCAGACCGACCACAACGACGATCCAGATGCCCGGGCCTTTGAAGAAGTTCTTAGCTTTCATCTGTTCGGGGGCTGGCCCCGTCCCTTCCGGTAGTGCTTCACGGCGAGTAGTCTGCGCGCGTGATGGTGCTGCGTCAGCTTCTAGCTATACACCGTCCGGAGTACATCACGCATAGCGAAAAGCAAAAGTTCCCTGTGGGCGTAGCTGCGCCGGGACAGCGTTGAGTTACCTGCGTGGCGGGGGTTTTGCCGGAGCACGGCGGTGGCGGAGAGTGCGGCGCGGCTTACTCGTAGACGTGCGGAGCCAGGGTTCCCACGAAGTCCAGGTTGCGGTACTTCTCGGCGTAGTCCAGGCCGTATCCCACCACGAATTCGTTGGGGATGTCGTAGCCGACGTACTTGACGTCGATTTCCACCTTGGCGGCGGTGGGCTTGCGGAACGCCGTGCAGATCTCCACCGAGGCGGTGCCGCGGGATTCCAGGTTGGTCTTGAGCCAGGACAGGGTAAGGCCGGAGTCGATGATGTCCTCGACGATCAGGACGTCCTTGCCCATCAGGTCGGTGTCCAGGTCCTTCAGGATGCGCACCACGCCGGAGGACTGGGTTCCCGAGCCGTAGGAGGACACGGCCATCCAGTCCATGGAGATGTGGCTGTGGAGTGCGCGGGCCAGGTCGGCCATGACCATGACAGCGCCCTTGAGCACGCCCACAAGGAGGATCTCGCGCCCTTCGTAGTCCTTGTCGATCTGCTCAGCGAGCTCGGTGATCCGCTGCTGGATCTGCTCCTTGGTGTAGAGAACGTGCTTGAGATCTGCCTGGACGTCGTTTGAATCCACCAATGGCTCCTGTTTAGATGCGGGGTGCGACTATTTTGCGGGCGGTTTTTGAGACCGGAATACTAGCTTCCCACAGCGCGCACGTTCGCGGGGAACGGAACCGGGGCTGCCCTGGGCCGCCGGTGCTGCTCCGTCCTTTGATCCCTCAAGCTGCGCCAGCGACAACCGATATACGCTGACACCGCCGGGAAGCTCCACCGGACCGGCCGAACCCTGCCGCCGCAGCAGCGCCTCCGCCGCCAAAAGGCGCTGGTAGCTGGGTTGCTGCCCGCCGACGTCGGCCGCCGCCTTGGCAATCACCCGGAACCTGATGGCCGGGGCCAGGGCACGCAACGCTTCCTCCGGCAGGGCCAGCGCGCCGCCCTCCCGCTCCACAAGGGATTCGAAGGTGCTTTCCGCCACAACCTCCAGGTAGTCGGCGTCCAGCTGCAGGATGGCGGCGGTCCGGGCCAGGGACTCGGCGACGCCGGGGCCAAGATTCTCCTCAAGGTGTGGCAGGACCGCCACGCGGGTCCGCGAGCGTGCGAAGGCAGGATCCGCGTTGGTGGGATCGTGCCAGGGATCCAGTTCCTCCACCGCGCAGATCTCCTCGGTGTCCGCCCTGCGCAGTCCGAGGAAGGGGCGCAGGAGGACACTGTTTCCGGCCCCGGCCCGGGCGGGCCGCATGCCGGCGAGGGAGCGGGAACCGGAGCCCCGGGCCAGGCCCAGCAGTACCTGTTCCGCCTGGTCGTCGAGGGTGTGGCCCAGCAGGATGGCGTCCGCGTCCTGTCCCGCCGCGGCTGCCTCAAGCGCGGCGTGCCGGGCTTCGCGTGCAGCGGCCTCGGGGCCCATGCCGGCGCCGGCCACCGTGACCTCGCGGATCTCAACGGGTGACAGGCCCAGCTCCTCCAGTGTCTCCGCGGTGCGGGCGGCAACCTCCGCGGACCCCTCCTGCAGTTGGTGGTCCACCACCACAGCACCCATGGTCAGCGGGTGCCCATCCACGTGGCCACGCCGAGCAAAGTACGCGGCGACGGCGGCGAGCGCCAACGAGTCCGGCCCGCCGCTGCACGCCACCAGGACGTGGCGCGGGTACCCGGCGTCGGCAAGCGCGTTTTGCAGCATTTTGCGCGCAGTCCCGACGACGGGCGCGAGCCTTCCGGGCCGGCGTCGTCCGCTGCGTGCCACCGCGCCGGTGGACGGGAGGTCAGGCAAGACTGTCCCGGGCAACGGTGCGCCAGGCGACCCGGCGTCAGGCAAGGGTGTCCCGGGTGCGTCCGTCAATCAGAGACCCATCCGCTCAAGCCACAGCTTGGCGTCGTGGATTTCGGGCTCGGTAGGCAGGTGGTCCACCGACTCCCAGACTTTGTTGAAGCCGTCCATGCCCGCCACATCCACCACGGCCCGGACGAAGCGGGCGCCATCGGAGTACTGGCGCATCTTCGCGTCCAGCCCCAGCAGGCTGCGGATGAACTTCTCGATGACGCCGCGGTCCTTGCCGCTGTCGTTGAACCGCTGCCGGATGGTCTTGACCGACGGCACAAGGCTGGCGTCAACGGCGTCCATCACCACGTTGGCGTGCCCTTCGAGGAGGCTCATCACGGCGGTGAGGTGCGAGATGGCGGCCTTTTCCTCGGGATCCTGCAGCAGGTCCAGGATGGCGCCGCGGCCGGGGGTATTTCCGGTGGCGGAGCGGTCCTTGAGGGAGCGGGCAGCGGCGGTGGCGCGCTCCATCAGGGTGTCGACGTTGCCCAGGAGGTGGCCGCTGAGTTCGTCCACCTGTTCCAGCATGTGGTGCCGCAGCCAGGGGGCTGCCGCGAACTGGACACGGTGGGTTTGCTCGTGCAGGCATACCCACAGCCGGAAATCCTCCGGGGTGACGTTGAGTTCGCGCTCCACCGAGACGATGTTGGGGGCCACCAGCAGGAGCCTTCCGCCCGCAGGTGCCGTGGAGTTCTCTGCCAGCGCCGCGAAGGGATCGTACTGGCCCAGGACCTTGCTGGACAGGAAGGCAAGCACCGCGCCCAGCTGGCTTCCGGTGATGGCGCCGCTGACCTGGGCGGCAGCTGGGCTGAGGTTGCCGCGGCGGCTGTCCAGCATCTTCTGCATGGCAGGCTTGAGCATCACCGCGAAGCTCTGGGTGTTGGCCTTGGCCCAGGATGCCCGGTCCACCACCAGCACGGAGGAGTCGCGCAGGTCCCGCGCAGCCTCCAGTCCGGTGATTTCGTGGACGTGCGGAACAGATGCATCCGCCAGTCTGCGAAGGCTGTCCACCGCCTCACCGATGGCCTTTTCGTCGAGCACGGGCCCGGCGGGAGCCAGCCGCGCTGCGGTGGAAGCAGCGAGATCCCAGTTGATCAGGGACTGGGCTGTTGGGGACATCGTCGATGCGGACTCGCGCGCAGTGGACTCCATGGTTCCCATCAGAACACAGCAGGCCGGGCATCGTCCTTAAGTTCGCTGACCGGCGAACTTACACAGCGGCTGCACAGGAGGGCGAAAGCACCGTCCCAGCCCCGGCGGGCACTTTGGAAGTGCAGGAAGAATCGCCCTAAAAAGGAAGCCGCCATGATCCCCTACCGTCCCATTCCTCCCTTGACCACCGGCCCGCGCAAGGGCTGGGCGTCGGTGCTTGCCGCCGTCGTCATGGCTGCGCTGCTGGGCATCCAGCCCCGGTAGTACCAGCCAGAAGTCCCGGCCGCCGGAGGAACTGGTGCTAGCGGCAGCCGCAGCCGGCCAGCGCCGTGGCGGCCCGATCCAGGGCTTCCTTGTTGCCGGCGGCACCGGGCGTCAGGCCGTTGCCGATGAAGGAAAAAGCCAAGAGCCGTCCGTCGGCGTCCACAACATACCCGCTCAGTGCCAGCACAGTGTTCAATGTCCCGGTCTTGGCGCGGACCAGGCCGGCACCTCCGGAGGTGGTGGCGTCCCCGTAGCGGGTGTCCAGCGTTCCGGACAGGCCGCCGACCGGAAAGCCGTCCAAGGCGGCCCGAAGCCTGGTGTCCGCGCCGGCGGTAATGGCCCGCACCACATCCGTGAACTGGCGGGCCGCAACCTGGTTGCCCATGGCCAGACCGCACACATCCACCAGCTTCACCGTCTCTGACGCGATGCCCGCTGCCGCAAGCTCGGCCGCGACAACGGCCGTGGCACCGTCATTGCTCCCGGACCGGCCCGTGGCCACCGCTGCCATCCGTCCCATGGTTTCGGCCAGGTAGTTGTCCGATACCTGCAGCATCAGGTTTACCTGCTCTGCCACCGTGGCCGATTCAACGGCCGCCAGGGCTGCGGCGCTGGCTTGGGAAGCCCCTGGTGAGCGTTCGACGCCGGCCGCTACCGTCAGTCCGGCTCCGGCACCTGCCGCGCGGAGCCGGGCCGCAAACTCCTCTGCGGCGGCCATGGCAGAATTTTGGGGCCGGGAGCCGGTAGTGACGGCGGGGTCGAAGCGCGCAGAGTTGAGCGCCAACGGGTACAAGGGGGCTATTTCGCCGGCTTCCACGTCCCCGCTCTGCCAGGCGGGGTTCAGCGCCGGGCCCGTAAAGAGGGAGTCATCCAAGAGGACCTTGATATCTCCGGTGGTGCCCGCGGCCTGCAGGGCCTGCGCCGTGAGGACGGCAAGGGTGGCAAGGCCGGCGTGGCCCATGACCTGTTCCGGCTGCGACTCCCCGGCGGCCAGGAGGACGTCGCCGCCGCCCACCAGCACCACCTGCCCCGCGGCAGGACCCTGGACCACCCTGGTGGCGAACCGGTGGTCCGGCCCCAGGGTGCGCAGTGCCGCCACCGCCGTCAGCAGCTTAAGGTTCGACGCCGGCACCCGGCCTTCCGCGCCGCCCCGGTCAAAGAGGACCTGGCCCGTGAGAGCGTCCTGCACCATGCCGGTGAAAGTACCGCCGCCGTCGGCCTTCAGCACCGGCTCCACCTGGGCCGTCACCGCTGACGGAAGGGGCACCGGGGCCGACGGTTGAAGCGGGGCAAGCACCTGCGGGGCCGAGAGGGTGGCGGGAACCTGTTGCCAGGCAGGGGGTGCCGGGGCGGGTTCGGGAGCCCCTGCGCCAAGGAACCCGGGACCCAGGAATCCGGGGGCTGCCAGCAGGGCTCCCGGAACGGCCAGGACGAGCAGGACCAAGGCCGCCAGGGCCAGGGGCCAGGGCTTGCGCGGCCCTTCCGCCGGGACCCGGCCAAAGCCGCCGGAGCGCCTGGAGCGATGCGCGCGCGGCGGTTCCTGCCCGGTTGTTTTGGTCATGCTGGTGCTGGTCCTCAAGTCCTGAAATATCCCCACAAGTTCCTGATTCCAGGGCCTCTCGCTATATCCTCAATAGTAGTCGGCGGCACCGACACTCTTTTTTGTGGGCCCGTCAAAGTGTGCCGCGCACCCCCTGCAATTGCCGAGGAGCATTCCATGAAGCACGACGTGACCATCGAGATCCCCAAGGGATCACGCGTCAAGTACGAAGTTGACCACGAGACCGGCCGCGTCCGCCTGGACCGCGTCCTCTTCACCTCCATGCAGTACCCCACGCACTACGGGTACTTCGAAAACACCCTCGGCGAGGACGGCGACCCGCTGGACGCCCTGGTGCTCCTGCAGGACTTCGACCTGCACCCCGGCGTCATCGTCGAATCCCGCCCCATCGGCGTCTTCAACATGACCGACGATGGCGGCGGAGACGCCAAGATCCTCTGCGTTCCGGTTGATGCCCGCTTTGACCACATCCAGGAAGTCAGCGACGTCAACGAGTTCCTGATCAAGGAGATCGAGCACTTCTTCACCCGCTACAAGGACCTGGAGCCCGGCAAGTGGGTCAAGGCCGAGGGCTGGGGCGACCGCGCCGCCGCCGAAGCCGAGCTGGAAGCCTCCATCAAGCGCTACGTGCCCACCGGCCACTAACGCCGTTTCTTCCGACGGCGGGTGCCCGGCTTTCGAAGCCGGACACCCGCCGTCGTAGTTTCAGGAAGATATGGCATGGTGGGGCTGTGAATTCCGAGCCAGCCCTGACTTCCCAGCTCTTGTTCCATCCTCCGTGCGGCCCCATCGCCGGCTGGCGGGACAGCGGTGTTATCCGCGCCACCGGGATCCCGTACGCCGTAGCCGCCCGGTTCCAGCCGCCCGCACCGGTTCCCGACTGGACCTCCGAACTGTCGGCCACGTCCCTCTCCCCCGCCTGCCCGCAGGCGCCCGTCCCGTTCCTCGACGACGTCCTGGGCACCAGATATGGGGAACTCCCGGGCAGCGAGAACTGCCAGAACCTTTCCATCACCATGCCGGGCGACCTCACCCATGACGAAAAGCTGCCCGTCATGGTCTGGATCCACGGCGGCTCCTACACCACGGGATCCGGCGACCTGGCCATCTTCGATCCCGCCCGGCTGGTGGCCGAGAACCGCGTCATCGTGGTCTCCGTGACCTACCGGCTGGGGCTGTTCGGGTTCCTGGCGACACCTTCCGGGCGGCCCGGCAATCTGGGGCTGCTGGATCAGCTGGAGGCATTCCGGTGGGTGCAGCGGAACATCGCAGCCTTTGGCGGGGACCCCGGCCGGGTCACCGCTTTCGGCCAGTCCGCCGGCGGCGACGCGATCGCCCACCTGATGGCCACACCTGAGGCACCCGCCCTCTTCCAGCGCGCCATTATCCAGAGCGCACCGCTGGGCATCACCCGGGGCCGGGCCAAGATGAACCACGCCATGGGAATTGCCGCCGAATCCGTCACCGAACAGACGCCGGCCATGGACGTGGTGGCGCTCGAGGAGCGGGTCACCCAGGTGGCCAAAAAGTTCGGCATGCTGGCCGCCATGCCCTTTGGCACGCAGTACGGGCACGACCCGCTTCCGGCTGAATCCGATATCGAAGCGGCGTGGAACCGGGCGGCGCCCTCGATCGAGGTGCTGATCGGCCATACCTCGGAGGAGGCACGGCTGTTCCTTCCCCGCAGCCCGCACCTGATGCGCCTGGCCAGGGTTCCGATGGTGGGGCCACCCGCCGTGCGCGCCATCGACTGGGTGGTCACCGAAACCGTATACGGCCGGGCAACCCGCCGCTTCGCCCGGCGCCACGCCAAGGCAGGCGGAAAGGCCCACCGCTACCTCCTGACCTGGCACGCCCCCGGCAACCTCTTCGGCGCCGCGCACACAGTCGACCTGCCGCTGCTGCTGGGCACCAGGAAGACCTGGGACGGCGTGGGACTGATCGACGGTGCCCGTTGGGAGGACGTGGACATGACGGGCCGGTCACTACGGGCCCTGTGGGCGGGCTTCGCCCGCGGCGACGATCTCGGCGAAGCGGGAGCTGTTGACGGCGCGCTGCGTTACAGGCGGGCCTGACACACCGTGAAAACCCTCGGCGTGGACCTGGCAGCGGCCACCAAAAAAACGGCAGCGGCGGTCATCGATTGGGGCCAAGGTTCCGCGCAGCTGGTCCACCTCGCACTCGATGTAACTGACCAGGAGATCGTGGAGTTGTTCGGCTCCTGCGACATGACCGGCGTGGACTGTCCAGTGGGCTGGCCCGATGCGCTGATCCCCTTCCTCACCGGCCACCTGGACTTCGACGCCGGCCCCGTCCTCGAGTACGACGGGATCGCCGGCCGCAGGCTGCTCGCCTACCGCGACACCGACCGCTTCACCACCCGCCAGACCGGGCTGATCCCGCTGAGCGTCTCCGCCGACCGGCTGGCTCATCCGGCCATGCGCTGCGCAGTAATCCAGGCAAAGATTGCCGCGCTGCACGGTCCGCAGCCGCGCGACGGCTCCGGCCGCCTTGCCGAGGTGTACCCGGCGGCGTCACTGAAAATCTGGGGCCTCAACGGTCGCGGCTACAAGGGAAGGGGCGTCCCCGAAGCCGAGCGCCTTGGCCTCCTGCTGGCGGCCCTCGAGGAGCACGCACCATGGCTGGACCTGGCCGGACACCGGGACAGCCTTGCCGCTTCGGACGACCTGTTCGACGCCGTCATCGCCTCCCTGACCGCCCGGGCCGCCGCCCGCCGTCGTACACTCCTGCCGGATGATTCCCACGCCCGGGCCGCACGCAGCGAAGGCTGGATCCACCTCCCGTCCTGCACTCTGGAAGAGCTCCCGGGCTGAGTGGGACCGGGGCTGAAGAAGCTGCAGGGCTCAGGGAGCTCCGGCGCTAGGCGGCAGAGCTTCCCAGCTTCCAGTTCCGGATCTCCTCGGGGTCCTCGCCGTGGGTGCGGGTGTGTTCGCGGGCGCGGTTGCGCCGGTCCTGCAGGTCCTGGCGCAGCAGCGAGTGCTTCTCCGCCAGCCCGGGCACACGGTCGATCGCGTCGATTGCCAGAGTGTAGCGGTCGATGCCGTTCACCATGGCCATGTCGAACGGCGTGGTGGTGGTCCCCTCCTCCCGGTAGCCGTGCACGTGCAGTCCCTGCTGGTTGGTGCGCCGGTACGCCAGCCGGTGGATCAGGGCCGGGTAGCCGTGGTACGCGAAGATGACGGGCTTGTCAGGGGTGAAGATGCCGTCGAAGTCGTGGGCAGGGAGGCCGTGCGGGTGCTCGCTTTCGTCCTGCAGCCGCATCAGGTCCACCACGTTGACCACCCGCACTTTGAGTCCGGGCGCGCCCTCCCGGAGCAGTTCGGCGGCCGCCACGGTCTCCACGGTGGGCACGTCACCTGCGCAGGCCAGCACGACGTCGGGCTCCTCGCCTGGCACTTCGGAGCCGGCAAACCTCCAGATCCCCAGCCCGCGGCGGCAATGGTTGGCGGCGTCGGCCGGGCCAAGCCAGGTGGGCGAGGGCTGCTTCCCGCTGACCACGATGTTCACGTAGTCGGTGGAGGCCAGGCAGTGCTCCATGACGGACAGCAGGGTGTTGGCGTCCGGCGGCAGGTACACCCGGATGACCTCGGCCTTCTTGTTCACCGCGTGGTCGATGAAGCCGGGGTCCTGGTGTGAGAACCCGTTGTGGTCCTGCTGCCACACGTGTGAAGACAGCAGGTAGTTCAGCGACGGCACGGGCTGGCGCCAATGCAGTTTGCGGGATACCTTCAGCCATTTGGCGTGCTGGTTGAACATGGAGTCGACGATGTGGACGAACGCCTCATAGCAGTTGAAGACCCCGTGCCGGCCGGTGAGGAGGTACCCCTCGAGCCAGCCCTGGCACAGATGCTCGCTCAGCACCTCCAGGACCCGCCCGGACCGCGCCAGGTGCTCGTCGACGTCGTCAATCCGGTACTGCCACACCTTGTCGGTGACCTCGTAGACGTTCTGCAGCCGGTTGGACGCCGTCTCGTCGGGCCCGAACAGCCGGAAGTTCTCCATATTCTGTGCGATCACGTCCCGCATCCAGGACCCGAGCGTGACCATCGGGCTGACCCGGTCGATGCCTGCGTTGGGAACCTCGACGGCGTGGTCCTGGTAGGCGGGCAGTTTCAGGGCGCGCCTCAGGAGTCCGCCGTTGGCATGCGGGGTGGCGCTCATGCGGAAGTCTCCGGTGGGCGCTCCTTGGGCGACGTCGGGACGGAGCCGCCCATCGCCGTCGAACAATTCCTCCGGCCGGTAGGACTGCAGCCACTCCTCCAGCTGTTTCAGGTGCTCCCCGTTGGTGCGGACCTCGGACAGCGGCACCTGATGGGCCCGCCAGGTGCCTTCCACCTGCAGCCCGTCCACGGTGCGCGGCCCGGTCCAGCCCTTCGGTGAGCGCAGCACGATCAGCGGCCAGCGGTGCGCGGCGTCCTCCCCCGCCCCGTCATCCGCGGGATCCTGCCGGTGGGCATCCTGGATGGCCTTGATGTCCGCCAGGCAGCGGTCCAGGACCCCGGCGAAATCGCGGTGCGCCTTTTCGGTATCGTCCGGATCCGCAACTGTCACGAAGTACGGTTCGTGGCCGTATCCGCGCAGCAGCTGCTCCAGCTGGTCCTGCGGCATCCGGGCCAGGACTGTGGGATTGGCGATCTTGTACCCGTTCAGGTGCAGGATGGGCAGGACCGCACCGTCCACCGCCGGGTCCAGGAAGTTGTGGGAGTGCCAGCTGGCGGCCAGCGGTCCGGTTTCAGCCTCACCGTCGCCAATCACGACGGCGGTCACCAGCTGCGGGTTGTCGAACACCGATCCGTAGGCGTGGGCAAGGGAGTACCCCAGCTCACCACCTTCGCTGATGGAGCCGGGGCTTTCCGGGGCGGCGTGGCTGGGGATGCCGCCAGGGTAGGAGAACTGCCGGAACAGTTCCGCCAGTCCCGCCTCGTCATTGCCAACATGGGCATAGATTTCGGAGTAGGTTCCCTCCAGCCAAGCGTTGGCGACGACGGCGGGGCCGCCATGGCCGGGACCGGCGACAAAGAGCATCTCCAGGGAGTCGCGGCGGATCACGCGGTTCAGGTGGGCGTAGACGAAGTTGAGTCCGGGGGTGGTGCCCCAGTGGCCCAGCAGGCGGGACTTGGTGTCCTCCGCCTGCAGGGGTTCACGCAGCAACGGGTTGGACCGGAGGTAGATCTGCCCTACCGACAGATAGTTGGCGGCCCGCCACCATTTGTCGACCAGGCTTAGCTCCTCCTGCCCCAGCCCGTCCTGCCGCCGTTCATTCTGCCGCCGTTCATCCTGTCCAGCGCTGCCGGCCATAACCATCCTCACGTCGGGTGTGCCGCTGCGGGCGGCCGTTCCCCCATCGCAACAGATGGAGGGGCAGGCAGGCAACCCCCGCCGTCGGCCTTCCCCGCTCCTGGCCGCACCTGCTGCGGGCGGCACGGGCCTGGCAGGACCGGGAAAATCTCCTGCCGCAGGTGGCAGGCGCACCCCGCAATCCGGCCCTTTAGCAATTCCTACTTCCGGGTAGTGTGGACCCAGAATGTTCACATTGACCATCAACCAGACGGACAGCCGGCGCGACGGCGACCAGGTCCCGCAACTGCTGAAGGCACTGCGGCACATCCCTGCGCGCCTGGACTTTGACCGGTCGGTGGAGGACGAAGTCCAGGGGATCGTGGATTGTCCGCACCAGGCGGTGGATGCAGCACTGATCGCGCTGCGCAGCGGGCACTGGTACGTGGGGATTGGCGCCGGGCCCGTGAATGAGCCGTTGCCCAACCAGATCAAGGACGCGTCCGGCCACGGTTTGGTCTACGCGCGGCGGGCGGTGGACCGGCTCCGCAGCAGCAAGGAGCGGGTCCCCGTTGCGGTGGAGGGGCCACTGGCCGATGTTGCCCATGACGCAGAGGCCATCCTCCGGTTACTGGGCCACATTGTGCGGGACCGGTCCGACGCGGAATGGCGGGTGCTGGATCTGCTGACTCCCAGCGTGCGGGGACAGCAAAAAGCGGTGGCACAGGAACTGGGCATCACCACCCAGGCCGTCAGCAAAGCAGTGGCGCGGGCGCAGTGGAATGAGGAGCATGCCGCACGCCCGGCGGCTGCCAGGTTGCTGGCTTTGATCCTCGCGGCCCAGTAGTCCTCAGTACCCTTGCGCCATCGTTGACGGCTTGTACGGCTGACTTGGCCTGCCGGACCTTACCTGCCGGTGGCCGCCATGACCGGCTCGCCGTTGAAGTACTCCAGCTTCCAGCCGTCGATCGCGTGATGGTGCGCCAGGTTCAGCACGGCGTTGTCCACGCTGGCAAGGGTCTGGCCAATGGCCCGGCTCAGGCTCACGCGCAGCAGGGTGCCGTGGGTGACCACCAGGAGCCGCTGGCCCCGGAACTCCTCCGCCAGCGCCTCGAGTGCGGCAAGGCCCCGGTCCGCGGCCTCGTCTTCGCTTTCCGCGCCTTTGAATCCGCCTGGAATTCGGAGAGCGTCAAGCTCGGGACCGGCCTGCATTCCTTCGGCCGGGCCGAAGCTGCGCTCGGTGAGTTCCGGGACGCGGCGGGACACTGTCAGCCCGAGGCCTTCGGCAATCAGGTCCGCGGTTTCCGCAGCGCGGCTCAGGGGCGAGGAGACGATGGCGTCCCATTCGTATGGGGCAAGGACGGCGACGGCGTCCCTCGCCTGGCCGCGTCCGACGTCGTTCAGGGGAATATCCGTGGCTCCCTGCAACCGGCGCTCGGCATTCCAGTCGGTCTGGCCATGGCGGACGAGGGCGAACGTCGTAAGGGTCATGCCCCTATTCTGCCTTGACCCCGGGCCCGGACCGGAATCGCCGCCTGCTCCCCCGGCCATTGAGCGGGCGGCGGCGCCGGCTAAGGGTGCGCTGTCCGTTTAGAGGAGGCTGCGCAGTACGTGGGCGGCGCCGTCGTCCTGCACCGAGTGGGTGACCTCATCCGCGGCGGCGACCACCTCCGCCGGGGCCTGCCCCATGGCGACCCCGCGGCCGGCCCAGGTGAGCATCTCGATGTCGTTCCGGCCATCGCCGACAGCAACGGTAAGGTGCTCTTCAAAACCAAGGCGGACGCGCAGGTTTTCCAGGGCGCTGGCCTTGGTCACCCCTGCGGCGGCGATATCCAGCCACGCAGTCCAACCCACCGAGTACGTGACTCCCGCCAGGCCCACATGATTAATGGCCTCGGTGAACTCCTCCGGCGTGTTTTCGGTGCTGAAGACCACCACGCGGACGGCGGTGGCCTCAAGCATGGTGTGGAAGTCCACGCCCACGGCCTCGACGCCAAAGCTGGCATCCTGGAACCGCTCGGTGGAGAGGAAATTGCCGTCGGCGTCCTCAAGCGCATATTTGGCGGACGGCAGCCGTTCACGCAGCGCACGAAGGGCCGGAGCAGGATCAAACGTGGCCTTGTGGATCACCTCGTAGCCGTTTTCCAGTTCCGGGTGGAGCCGGAGGGTCACGCCACCGTTGCAGCAGACGGCGTACCCGCGATCAATGCCGATCTTCTCAATGATGGGAAGCGTGGCATTCAGGGAACGGCCGGTGGCGATCATCACCTCGTGCCCGGCTGCCACCACGGCCTGCGCAGCCTCCCGCACGCCCGGAGACATGTGGCCGTCGTGGTTCACCAGGGTCCCATCCACGTCCAGCGCGACCATGAACTTCTGGTCCGCGCCGGTCAGGCCCAGGGTGCTCGTGTTGTCTCGGTTGTTGTCTCGCCGGTCATCGTTGCCGGCGACTGAGGTTTCAGTCAGCGTTGTCATCCACATAGTGAACCAGACGTAACCGACACGCGCTAGGACGCGGGCCACAGGTTTATTGAACTGTTGGTTAACACGGCGGGTTCCCACATACGGGGGCTCCGCCGCGCAATTGTCCCCCCGTAATGGACAAGTCCCCACCGTGTTATCCGAGGACTTGTCCGCGGCGCGGGGAGGAGCGCGGCTCTTTTCCACATAGGACATCCTGATCGGCACCGCAGCGCCCGAGCGGCCCAGCATGGAGTCATGAAATCGAATGATGCAGGCCTGGTTCTGGCCAGCAGACGTCGGGCCTTGACTGGAGACAGCCGCTCGCTAAGCCGGGGCTACAAGAACGGCACCTTGGTCAGGGTCCGGGCCGGTGTCTACTTCGGGAAAGCCGCCTGGCTTTCGCTCAAGCCCTGGGAGAGGTACGGAATCACCATGGCTGCAGTGGCCGCTCTCGATGCGTCCACCACATTCTGCTACGTGACAGCATTGCGAATTTGGAATCTTCCGGGGCCTGGCGTTCCAACCCACGTCCATGTCATCACCGCCTCCCCGCACAAGGCGGGACGGCTTCCGCCAACCACCACTGCTGCGCCGGATACCAAGACAGGGAAAACCGGCATTGAGCACGTCCGCAGCTACGGTGTGGCCCGCCACTTCTGGCCGGCCGATACGGTGCAATTGCATGGCTTCTCGGTTACTTCCTTGCCCCAGACGGTTATGGACTGCCTGGTCAGGCTCGAGCTCCCGGATGCAGTGGCCCTGGCCGATGCAGTACTTGGACCGGGAAGGCGGCCCGGCGAAGGGCTCACGCGCCAGCAGCTGAGCGAGGCGGCAGACGTCATGACCTCTGCCGCCAAGCGCCGGCGGATCCGCGAACTGCTGGCTCTGGCCGATGAAGCGTCAGAGTCCGTCGGAGAGTCGCGCAGCAGGGCGCTCATCCACGTGCTCGGGCTGCCCGCTCCTGTCCTCCAGTGCGTGTTCCAGGATCACGAAGGCTTCATCGCGCGCACGGACTTCTTCTGGCCTGACGCCAAGGTGATTGGCGAGTTCGACGGCGACGCGAAGTACCTCGACGATGTCCTGCTCGCCGGGCGAAGCACGCAGGAAGCGATCCTTGCCGAGAAGAAGCGCGAAGACCGGCTGCGGGCTCTTGGCTACAAGGTGGTCCGGTGGGACTGGAAGATTCTGTCCACCCCGGACGTCTTGCGCGAACGGCTCATTGCTGCAGGCATCCGGCCGCAGACAACCCCGCCCCGTGGACCGGACCCCCTGCATTACGGGAGGAATAGTCCACTAGGCGGGGAGCTGCGACAGGAAGGCCTTTTAGAGGACCGGCAGGACCTCGAGGCCGCCCAGGTACTTCTGCAGCGCCTTGGGCACGGTGACGGAGCCGTCCGGGTTCTGGTGGTGCTCCAGCAGCGCCACGATCCAGCGGGTGGTGGCAAGGGTGCCGTTCAGGGTGGCGACAGCCCGGGTGCCCTTGGCGACTCCCTCGGAGTTCACCACACGCTCACGGATGTTCAGGCGGCGTGCCTGGAAGGTGGTGCAGTTGGAGGTGGAGGTCAGCTCGCGGTAGGCGCCCTGTGTGGGAACCCAGGCTTCGCAGTCGTACTTGCGTGCTGCGGATGTGCCGAGGTCACCTGCAGCGGTATCAATAACCCGGTACGGCAGCTCGCACTTCGCCAGCATCTCCTCTTCCCAGGCCAGGAGCCGCTGGTGCTCGGCGGCGGCCTCCTCAACGGTGGTGTAGATAAACATCTCCACCTTGTTGAACTGGTGGACGCGGATGATGCCGCGGGTGTCCTTGCCGTGCGAGCCGGCCTCGCGGCGGTAGCAGGAGCTCTGGCCGGCATACCGGATGGGTCCGTTGGAGAAGTCCAGGATCTCGTCCGCGTGGTACCCGGCGAGCGCCACCTCCGAGGTACCCACAAGGTACAGGTCATCTTCGGCGAGACGGTAGATCTCGGCGTCGTGCTTTACATCGAAGCCGGTGCCCTGCATGGTCTCGGGGCGCACCAGCGTGGGGGTGATCATCGGGACGAAGCCTGCTTCGATGGCTTGGTCCATGGCCATCTGCAGCAGGGCCATCTCCAGGCGTGCGCCCACGCCGCGCAGGAAGTAGAACCGGGCACCGGAGACCTTGGCGCCGCGTTCCATGTCGATCGCGCCGATCAGCTCGCCGATTTCCAGGTGGTCACGCGGCTGGAAATCCGGGAATTCACGCGGGGTGCCGACGGTCTTGACCACCACGTAGTCATCCTCGCCGCCCTCGGGCACGCCGTCTTCGATGAGGTTGGGGATGGTGCGCAGGAGCTCCTCCTGCTTGGTCTGCGCGGCATCGGCCTCAGCAGACGCGGCCTTGACGGAGTTGGCCAGCTCCTTGACCTCTGCCAGCAGCGCCTGCTTCTCCTCACCCTTGGCCTGCGCCACCTTCTTGCCGAACACGTTCTGCTCGGCGCGGAGGTTTTCGAAGCGGATCAGGGCAGTGCGGCGGGCGGAATCCGCGGCGATGATCGCGTCCACCACTGATTCGTCCGCGCCACGGGCACGCTGGCTGGCACGGTATTTATCCGGGTTTTCGCTGAGGTCTTTTACGTCGATCACCAGACAAGGGTATCCAATACCGCGCACGACGGCGGGCGGCGGGCTCTGTGCACCCGTCCACCATGTGCCGGGCTACTGTTGAATCACCATGAGCGACTGGATTCTCTACCTGCTGATTGCGGTGGCGCTTGCCTTCGCCATCTCCAGCTGGTGGGGGGTACGCCGCCTCAAAGCCCTGCACATGCGCAGCGCCATGGCAGGGGAATCCTACGACTCCGGGCTGGCGCAGCAGCGGGTGGCCGTGGTCCTCAATCCGATCAAGGTACGTGCCGGGGAAGCGAAGGCCATCATCCAGCGGGCCTGCCTGGCGGCCGGATGGGAGGAGCCCGTCTTTTTCGAGACGACGGCGGAGGACCCCGGTTTTTCCCAGATGCAGGCCGCCCTGGCCGGCAAGCCCGACGTCGTCCTTGTGGGCGGTGGTGACGGCACGGTACGCGTGGTGGCTGAGGCCCTGGCGCACACGGACGTTGCCTTGGGTTTGATCCCTCTGGGTACGGGCAACCTGCTGGCGCGGAACGTGGACCTGGATGTGAACGACCTCCACGGCAACGTCCAGACGGCACTGTTCGGCCGCCAGCGCTACATCGACACGGCGCGGATGGCCATCGAGAACTCCCGGACAGGCCACTACTCGGAGCACGTGTTCCTGGTGATCGCCGGAATCGGCATGGATGCCGAGGTCCTGGCCGACACCAACGCCGGATTGAAAAAAGCGGTGGGCTGGCTGGCGTATACCGAAGCGGGCGTACGCCACCTGCCGGGCCGGCGGAAGAAGGTGTCCATCGCGTTGGACGGCAGCCCGGAGCAGGTCCGGAACATCCGCAGCGTGCTTTTCGCCAACTGCGGCCTGGTCCCGGGCGGCATCGACTTCATCCCGCAGGCCATGATCGACGACGGCATGCTCGACGTGGTGGTGATGAGCCCCCGCAGCGCGCTGGGCTGGCTGTTGATGTACATGAAAATCATGTTCAAGCACAGCGGCAAGCTGCCCGTCATGACCATTTACCGGTCAGGGAGGGTGGTGATCAAGTGCCCCGAGCCCATGCCCACACAGCTCGACGGCGACACGTCAGGTGAAGCCACGCAGCTCACCGTTCAGGTCCTGCCGCGGTCACTCCTGGTCCGGGTCAAGCGAGAGGTCCACGGCAGCAGCGCCAAGGCTGTGCGGTAACAGGGCTTTGCGTTAACGAGGCTGTGCGATAACAAATCTGTGAAGTGACAAGGGCGGGAGTGCTGCGCGGGTCAGGCGCTGGCCCGCTTCTTGGCGTCCGCGGCGGCCTTCGCCGCGGCGTGGGCTTCAGACTGCTCGCGGATCATGGCCTGCTCCTCTTCGAAGCGCAGGCGGTCGGCCCGGTCCGCGTCATCCCCGTCCCAATCCTGGTTGTCAGCCGTCGGCCTGGGGTTGACGATCATCCCCTGGCCGTCGTTGTCAGTGCTGCTGGTCATGACCCTCTCCTTTCGTCAGGGGCCATACCCCGTGTGGATCAGGCAAGCATACGCATTGTCCACAGCCCGCGGAAGTATTTCCGGGGGCATTTGCCTACGCTGTGGGCGAAGCTCCGGAACCGCTTTCACCTGCGAAACATTCCGCAGCAAGTATGGAGTCAACCCACGATTGCGCGGCCGAAAATGCAGCATCGGAGGTGTACGCCGGAACCTCAGTCTCCTGCTTGTCAGCCCGCGGATAGGAGCCCAGGAAACGGGTTCCCGGACTGATACGGTGCAGCCCCGCCAGTGCGTCGGCCACCCTCGCCTCGCCGGCGTGGCCTTCAGCGTCGATACTGAAAAAGTAGTGCCCCAGGTACTGCCCGGTGGGCCGGGACTCGATGCGGCTGAGGTTGACTCCGCGGCTGGCGAACTGGTCCAGGATTTCCATCAGCGCTCCGGGACGGTCCTCCGGAAGCGGGACAACCACGGTGGTCTTGTCCGCTCCGGTGCGGGCCGGCAGCACACCCGGCCGGCTGACCAGGATGAAGCGGGTCACCGCACCCGGATTATCGCCGACGTCCTCCGCCAGCACGGACAGCCCCGCATGCTCGCTGGCCACCAGCGGCGCGCAGATGGCCGCGTCATAAGGGCAACCCTCCTCAAGCAACCCCAGGGCGGCGGCCGCCGTAGATGAGCCTGGAACGTATTCCGCATCGGGTATGTTCTTGTCCATCCACAGCCTGCACTGGGCCCAGGCGTGGCCATGCGTTGACACCCGCCGGATGCCCTCGGTCCGCGTCCCGGGCGGGGCCACCAGGACAAAGCTGATGGGAACCAGGACCTCGCGGATGATCCGCAGTTCCTGGCCGGTGGCGATGGCATCCAGCGTGGCAGTGACACCGCCCTCCACCGAGTTCTCGATGGGGACCATGGCGGCGTCGGCCGCCCCGTCGCGCACCTTCTCAAGGGCGGCGTTGACGTTGGACGCCGGGACCCGGACTGCCTGCAGGGCCCCGGGTACCTGGAGGAGTGCCGCCTCAGTAAAGGTGCCTTCCGGACCCAGGAAGGTGTAGGTGCGGGAAGTACCGGGCACTAAAGCACCAGCGGCTTGAGTCCGTTGTCCGAGACCAGGGGTTTGCCGGATTCCAGCCATTGGTCCATCCCGCCGGCGACGTTGATGGCCGTGTAACCGTGGCCCGTGAGCCATTGGGCAGCGCGCAAGGACCGGCCACCTGTTCGGCAGATGACGTAAATGTCCTCGTCCGGATCGAGCTCGCCCAGCCTGGCCGGAATTTGGTCCATGGGGATGTGGAGTGCGCCGTCGGCGTGCCCGGCAACCCATTCGTAGTCCTCCCGGACATCCAGGATCACCGCGTCAGCGGGAATGTCATGCACGGGGACGGTATCGAAGTCACTCATCGGAGTCCTGTCTTGGCGGATCAGAGTCAGCTTTAAGCCTAGCCCTTCCGCCCCTTTCACCGCTGAACAGGTACGCAAAAGCTGCGGGTTAGGCTGGTGGAGCCCAAGGAGGTTTCAATGTCCCAACAGCCCGCAGCCCTCGCCACGTCCCCGGCTTTGCCGGACCTCGGCGCGGAACGGCACGCCGGACCACAAACGGAGTCCCCGGTCTGTGGTTGAACTCCATGAGCTCCCGGCGCTGGGCCTGCGGGACCTCCTGCGGAGTGGAACCGTGTCCGCCACGGAGGCCGCCGCCCATTTCCTGGCACGGATCGGACAGCAGAACCAGCTTCTCGGCGCCTTCATTACCGTGACCGCGGAACAGGCCATGGATCAGGCACGGGCGGCTGATGCCCTGCGTGCCCACACTGACGCCGACGATCTGCCTTTGCTGCACGGCATGCCGCTTGCCTTCAAGGACCTCACGGACGTGGCCGGCGTGGTGACCACACATGGCAGCGCAGCCCTGGATCACAAGCCCGCTCCCGCCGACGCCCCGCTGGTTGCCCTCTTCAAGGAAGCCGGCGTGGTGTCGCTGGGCAAGACGCAGGTACCTGAATTCGGACTGACGGCTTACAGCGAAAACCGCATCGCACCGCCGTCGCGCAATCCGCACGCACTCAGCAGGAGTTCGGGAGGATCCTCCGGCGGCAGTGCGGCGGCCGTGGCGGCGCGCCTGCTGCCTTTCGCCCCGGGGACCGACGGCGGCGGGTCAGTCCGCATTCCGGCCGCCGCATGCGGTCTGGTGGGGCTGAAGCCCGGCCGGGGGCTGGTGACGGCCGGGGAAAGTGCCGGCGATCCTGCCCGGCTGGTGGTGCCCGGCCCCCTTGCCCGGAGCGCCGAGGACGCCGCATTGATGATGGACGTCATGGTCCCGGGAAACCAATATCTGCGGGCAGTGCAACAAGGGGAGCCGCCACGGCTGCGGATCGGCGTCACGCTGGACAGCCCGTGGTCAGCCACGTTTCCCTTTACCCCGGAGCGGGAGGCCCTGGACGCGCTCCGGGCCGGCGAGGCCCTCCTGGAACATGCGGGCCATAGCCTGGGTGACGCTGCCATCCGCTATGACAACCGTTACGCGGACGCCTTCACCACGGCGTGGACCGCCGGGGTGGGTGCGGCCCGGATCAGCCTCTCGCGGGAAGCGTTGCTGGCACCCCTGACCCGCACCTTCCGGCGCCGCGCCCAGCAGCGCAGTCCCGCCAAGCTCGCCGAAGCACTGGCATTCCTGCGGCAGTTCCAGCATGACACCCTGGTGCAGTACGGGCAGTGGGACCTGATGCTGATGCCCGCGCTGGCGCAGACGCCGCGGCCAGTGGGCTGGTTCACGGGGACTGCGCACGGCGGTGAGCGCTGGCCGTCGGCGCAGTGGCCGGGGGATGCCGACGGCGACTACCGGAAGCAGTGCGAATTCGCCCCGTGGTCCTCGATGGTGAATGTGTGCGGCCTGCCGGCCGTCACGATTCCTGTGCACTGGACCGGCGGTGCCCCCGCCTCCGGACTTCCAATGGGAATCCAGCTGGTTGGCCCCATGGGTTCGGAAGCCCTCCTCCTGCAGGTGGCGCACCAGCTGGGCTGCCAGGGAAACCTGCGCCCTTGACCGGTGGCCGGGGCACTTGTTGACCTGTTCCTAACGCCCGCTTAATCCGCTGGTAACCCCGGCGGCGCACACTGGAAAAGCACCCTTCAGCACCCTCCACTCGCCCTCCGCCCGATGAGGAGTTGCCCCACCGTGAACGTTGAACATCCTGCCCCAAGTACCGAAACCACCATGACGGCAGGCGACGGGCGTCCAGACATGAGCAACCCGAACGTCAGGGAAGACCTGGCGATGACCGGCCGCTGCGCGCTGGTCCATCTGCCTACGGGCCGGACCTGCCTCCTTCCCCTCCGGCATCAGGGGCCCTGCGAGTTCCACCGTCCGCAAGAGGCACAGGACGTGGTGGACGGCGCGTGACAGGCCCTGCCCCACCCTGCTGTCCTGGCGCACCCGTGGGCTTTGCCGGCCTATCGACTCTCCAGCCAATCAGGAGGACGATTAAGGGGCAGTCACTATGAGGAGGTCTGTGATGTGCTATTCATCCAGCAAAGACTTCGGGTGGAACGTCAAGAAGGAAACCCACCGGCCTGAAGCCAAGCAGGACACCCCGGAAAGCCCGGTGGAGACTCCGGAACCGCGCGTCGAGGCACAGGACTACACATTCTGGGCTTTCCCGAACTGGCGCAGGACACCACGGCCCCGCACTCCCTCCGCTGAACGGAGCAGGGAAAGGGTCTGACACGCTGCCGGTTTGAACTGTGCCGAAGTCCACGGAAGGGTCTCCTCCAGAGGCCCTTCCGCTGCGCCCGGCACGGGTCTGCACGGATCCCGCCAGGCGGGAGAATGGACGCATGCACGGACTCTTCGTACATGAGGCCACCCTCCGGTTTGATGCCGACGCCCGCACAGGGGCGCCGGGAGCAGCCATCACCACAGCCCTCTGCGGCAGCTGGGAGCACCCGCCGCCGTGCCCGCTCGCCGCGCACTACACAGCGGTGCAACAGGACGGCAGCACCGTGACGCTGCGGACGATCTTCGCCGCGGACCCGCTGCAGGAAGGTGAGGTCCGTCGTCGTATTGACGATGCCTTGGCGCATGGCTCCCAGGCCGGCCCGGACGGCACTGTTTCACATTGGAGGTTTTTGGAGAGCCGTGCGGGTGAACTGACGACGGAGGAGCGCGGGCATGCGCTCCGAATCGCGGGCTCTTAGCCAGCCTGGCGTTGTGCCAGCCGAAGCCCGCCCGCTAAGGTGGCATCATAAGCATGCTTAGCATCTTGGAAGGGGACGCGAATGAGTGCTGGACAGTACACACCCGGGGCCGGGGATCAGCCGGAGCCCGACAACTACCCCACTCCGGCCGACAGGGCCGGCACCCCCGCGGCGCCGGACGTTCGGCCGGCAGACTCCCAGCCCGTCCCACCGGCGCCCAAGGCAACCCCTGCAGCTCCTCCTGAGCGCAAAGTCACCCGCGCCGGAGTCATCTGGGCAGCAGTCGTGGCTGCCCTGGTGCTGCTGATCCTGCTGATCGTTTTCATCCTGCAGAACCAGGAACAGGCTCTGGTGAAATTCCTGGGCTTCGAGGGCGCAGTCCCGCTGGGCATGGCACTGTTTATCGCAGCCGTGACGGGCGGCGTGCTGGTAGCCATGGCTGGCGGCGCGCGTATCCTTCAGCTCCGTTCCAACGCGCACCGGGCACGGACCCAGCAGCGGAGGTAGGTGAGGCGGCCGGGACCAGGGTTCCCGGCGCGTTCCCGGATCTGGGCTCCGCGCCGTCAGCAGCCGCCGAGGCTTGCGAACTTCCGGGCCCGGGCGGCCACGAGTTCCTGCACCGGCATAGCGGCGACCGAGCCCAGTTCGTACTCAATCGCCCGTGCCATCCGGGTGCAGAATTCGCGTGGCTCCTGTGAAGCATCGTCGCGCTCATCCACGATGTGGTCCACGAGGCCGTTGGCATACAGCGCGGCGACGTTGACCCCCTGCGCCTGGGCCATGGCCGGGGCAAATGAGGTGGTCCGGTGCACGATGGCGCTGGCACCCTCCGGCGGCAGCGGCGAGAGCCAGCTGTGCTGGGCGGCGATGGTCCTGTCGGCGGGCAGCAGCGCCAGCGCTCCTCCACCCGCGCCCTGGCCAAGCAGCACGGAAACCGACGGCGATTCCAGGCCGATCAGCTCATGTAGGGAGCGCGCGATTTCGCCGGCAAGTCCGCCCTCCTCCGCCTCCTGCGACAACGCGGCGCCGGCGGTATCGATGACAGTGAGCAGGGGCAACCGCAGCTCCTCCGCCAGCTTCATGCCCCGGCGGGCCTCACGCAGTGAACCCGGCCCCATGCCCGCGGCGTCCTTCCGCAGCGGGCGGGCGTGGCCCAGCACGATGCAGGACTGGGCACCAAACCGTGCCAGCGCCAGCAGCAACCCGGGATCCTTCTCCCCCTGCCCCGTCCCGTTCAGCGGCAGGGCGTCCGTGGCGCCGAACTTCAGCAGCTGGCGGAGGTCCGGCCGCCGCGGCCGGCGGGAAATCCCGATGGAGGTCCACGCGTCCACGGTTGAGGGCCGGACGTTCAGGGTTTCGGGTGGCGCCGACAGCGCCCCTTCAGCCATCGAGTTCTCCGGCATCAGGATGTCCAGCGCCCGGCCCACCAAGTCGGCCAGGTCACCCGGCTCCACCACGCCGTCGATCAGTCCCTTGTTGAAAAGGTTCTCTGCCACCTGCACGTTCTCGGGGAACGCTTCGCCGTACAGCGCCTCATACACGCGGGGGCCGAGGAATCCCAGCAGGGCTCCCGGCTCCGCCACGTTGATATGGCCCAAAGAACCCCAGGAGGCCATGACACCGCCGGTGGTGGGGTGCCGCAGGTAGACGAGGTATGGCAGGCCGGCCTGGCGGTGCGCCCGGACGGCGCCGGTGATTTTCACCATGGAAAGGAACGCGAGTGTCCCTTCCTGCATCCGGGTTCCCCCGGAGGCGGGCCCGGCCAGCAGCGGCAGTCCTTCCGCGGTGGCGCGTTCGACGGCGGCAACGATCCTTTGCGCCGCCGCGTGGCCGATCGAACCGGCCAGGAAGGAGAATTCGCTGACAATCACCGCCACGCGCCGGCCGCGGATGAGCCCGGCGCCGGTGATCACCGACTCATCGGCGCCGCTGCGGTCGCGCGCTTTGGCCAGGTCGCGGGCGTACTCCACGGACACCTCCGGCTGTTCCGGCTCGGCGTCCCAGGAGACGAACGACCCCGCGTCCACCACGGCGTCCAGCAGTTCCGTTGCGTTCAGGTGCCGCACCTTTTCCTTTGTCGGCATGCTATTTCGCCCCTGCCGTTGCAGAAGCCAGGCCCAGCCACTCGCGGATCGCCGGCCCGTCCTCGTCCAGCAGCGGCGGTGCATCGTGCTCGGTCGGGGTGGTTTCGGCTGCATCCCCGGGGGCGAAGAACCGCAGCGGCGGCCCGGGCAGGCTCACCTTTCCGAGCAGCGGGTGCTCCACATCCACCACGAGGCCCTGGGACGCCACCTGTTCCCAGGCGTACACCTCGTCCAGCGAGCGGACCTTCCCTGCCGGGATCCCGGCGTCGTTCAGTTTTTCCAGCAGTTCCGCCGCGCCGTAGCCGGCGAAGGCGCGTTCGACGGCGGCAATCACCCCGCCGCGGTTGCGCACCCTTTCGGCGTTGCTGGCAAAGCCGGGGGCAGCCGGGTCCAGGCCGAAGGCCGAAGCAAATGACTGCCACAGCTTCTCGCTGCCGACGCTGATCTGCACGCTTCCGTCCTTGCAGTTGAACAGGCCGTAAGGGGCGATCGAGGGATGGTGGTTGCCCTGAGCCTGCGGGACTTCGCCCGCCACCGTGGTCCTGGTGCCCTGGAATGCGTGGACGCCGATCAGTGAGGCCAGCAGCGAGGTGCGTACTACCTTTCCCTGCCCGGTCTGGTTCCGCTCCACCAGGGCTGCCAGCACGCCGAAGGCGCCGTTCATGCCGGAGAGCAGGTCGGCAATCGGGACGCCGACGCGCTGGGGGTCGTCCGGGCCGGACCCGGTGAGGGACATGAGCCCCGCCTCGCCCTGCAGGATCTGGTCGTAGCCGCTGCGCTGGGACTCGGGCCCGTCGTGGCCAAAACCGGTAATGGACAGGACCACCAGCCGGGGGTTGAGCTCATGCATCGCCGCGGTGGAGAAGCCCAGCCGGTCCATGACCCCAGGCCGGAAGTTCTCGATCACCACGTCCGCCCGCTCCAGCAGGCCGCGAAGCACCGCCTGTCCGTCGCCGCTCTTCAGGTCCAGGCTGATGGACTCCTTATTGCGGTTGCAGGACATGAAGTAGGTGGACTGGAGGTCGTCTTCGGGCCCGACGAAGGGCGGCCCCCAGCCGCGGGTGTCGTCACCGGTTCCGGGGTTCTCCACCTTGATGACGCGGGCGCCGAGATCCGCCAGCATCATGCCTGCGTGGGGTCCGGCCAGTGCGCGGCTGAGGTCGACGACGGTGTGCCCGGCCAGCGGGCCTTGGCGGTTTTCGGTGCTCATGGTCTGGGTTTCCTTTCTGGAACGGATGGCGGATCGCCGGCGGGTGCAGTTGCGGCTAGAGCCAGCCGGGCACCACCAGCGCCAGCCATGCCAGGACGGGACCGGCGACGATGACGATGCCGCTGTAGCCGAGGATCCGCTTGTAGAACTGGTCCTTGTCCACGCCTTCCGGGGCGTTGGCCAGCACCAGGGCACCGTTGGTGGAGAACGGTGAGACGTCCACGATGGTGGCGGACACCGCCAGGGCGCAGATGACGCCGACGGCGCCGATCTCGCCGGTGGAGAGGAACGGCACGGCCAAGGGGATGAGGGCGGCCAGGATGGCGGTGGAGGAGGCGAAAGCGGATACCACGGCGCCGATAAAGCAGATCAGGAGGGCGGCCAGCAGCGGCATGCCCATGCCGGCCACGCCGTTCGAAACGAATTCGATGGTGCCGGCTTCCTCCAGCACGCCCACGAAGGTCAGCATGCCGCAGATCAACAGCACGGTGGACCAGCTGATCTTGTTGATGGCGCCCTTCTGCGCTGCCGGTGAAACCAGGGCCAGCACGATGGCGATGGTGATGGACACGAAGCCGACGTCCATCTTGAAGCCAAGGGCCACGACGGCCAGCACGATCAGGCCGGCAATGGTGACCAGCTGCGGAATCCGCTGCGAGCGCTCCTTGGTGGCCTCGACGCCGTCGCCGGCAGGGTCCCGGGGACCGTACATGCCGGAGCCGAAGCCCTTGAAGGGAACGTCGGTGCCGGCTTTGGCGCCGACGCTGACGGCCATCCTGGCTTCAGCCGCCTGCTCCACGAAGTGGCCCACCTTCGAGGACAGGAGGTTCCGTCCGCCCAGGACCACGAAGAGCACCAGGGCAATAACCAGGTTGAAAATGAAGCTCGACAGGAAGAGCGCGGTTGGGCTGAACGCAAGGTCCGTCTTGGCCAGGATGCCGTTGACGGTGACGCCGTAGACGGCAATGGGCGAGAAGCCGCCCGCCTGCGCCCCGTGGATCACCATCATGCCCATCAGCAGCGGGCTGATCTTGTACTTGCCGGCGAAGCTCAGGGCAATGGGGGCAATGATGGCGACGGCGGCGGGAGAGAGGGCGCCCACGGCCGTGATAACGGCGGTAATGGCGAACATGACCCAGGGGATGAGGGCGACGCGGCTGCCCACCAGCCGGACGGCGCCGCGGACCAGCAAGTCAATGGTGCCGTTGTTCTGGGCTATGGCGAACAGGTAGGTGACGCCGACGATCGTCAGGAAGAGGCCGCCCGGAAAGTTGGCCAGGATCTCGTTGGTGGACATGCCCAGCACCACGGCGCCGAGCAGAAACGCGCCCACGAAGGCGAGCGCACCCATGTTGAGGGGCAGGACGGTGGCGAGCAGGAACATCGCCGCGAGGATGATGATCGATAGGACAGGAGCGGACATCGTTGGTCCTCCGTTGGGGAAAGAAAGAATGTGACGTGAGTTACTGGCTCACTGGACTAGCCTCTTAGACAGTGAGTCTATCTGTCAATAGAACGAGGAGGTATTCTGTTTCGTACGACCCTTGGGAGGGCTTTGTGGAGAAGACAGCACGGCTGGGCCTGGAACGCGTCACACGGCCGCGGCTGTACGAGCAGCTGGTGGAGCAGATCCTCGCCTACATCGAGTCCGCCCAGCTCCGCCCCGGCGATCTCCTGCCGGCCGAGCGCGACCTGGCTGAACGGCTGGGGGTTTCCCGCGCCACGCTGGCCCAGGCCCTGGTGGCCCTGGAGGTGCTGGGCGTCATCGACGTGCAGCACGGCACCGGCGCGGTCCTGGCCCGGCGGCCCAGCGTCGCGTCGGTCATCAAGGGCCTGCGTGAGCACCAAAGCCGGCTGCCGGAGATCGTGGAAGCGCGCAGCACCCTGGAGGTAAAGCTTGCCGCCCTCGCCGCGGAACGCCGGACTGACCAGGACCTCGCCGCCATCGACAACGCCCTGGACGTCATGGCCAAGGAAATTAACGACGGCGACCGCGGCGCCCACGGCGACGAACTGTTCCACCAGGCCATCACCGCGGCGGCACATTCCTCCGTCCTGGCGCAGCTGATGGCCTTCATTGCCGAAATGATCCTGGAAACCCGGATGGAGTCCCTGGGCCAGCCCGGCCGGCCGGAGCAGTCCCTGGCTTCGCACCGGAAAATCGCCGACGCCATCCGCGCCCAGGATCCGGAAGCGGCCGCAGACGCCATGCTGGCGCACATTGAGCTGGTCTCGGACGTGGAGCTGCTCCGCTAGTCGCCCCAAGCCGCTTTCGCGGAGGCAACTTCCCGCCGCACGGACCGCTCCCCCTGTAATGAGCTTGGGAATAGTCCATCCGGAGGGGACTTTTATGCGCGACACGCGGAGACGTCTGGCTTCCCGGACAGTAGGAGCCGGTTGCGGGTGTAGACGGAGAGCCAAACCCGGTGTGATGGACACTACGTTTCCATCACTGAGGAGTTAGGCCATGGCCGGAGGCAGCACCGCCGTAGAGGCACGATCGATCGACATGATTCCGCCCAGCGAGCGGCACGGCCACCCGCGCGGCCAGTTCACCCTGTGGTTTGGCGCCAATGCCCAAATCACCGCCATCGTGGACGGGGCCCTGGCGGTGGTATTCGGCGCGGACGCTTTCTGGGCGATTGTGGGCCTGCTGGTGGGGAACGTGGTGGGCGGCGCCGTCATGGCCCTCCATTCCGCGCAGGGTCCCAAGCTGGGCCTGCCGCAGATGATTTCCAGCCGCGCCCAGTTCGGCGTCTACGGGGCCGTGATTCCGCTGGTACTGGTCATCCTGATGTACGTCGGATTCGCCTCCACCGGCACCGTCCTCTCGGGGCAGGCGATCAACCTCATGCTGGGAGTGGACGCGCCCGCCGTCGGAATCCTCATCTTCGGTGCCGCGACAGCGCTGCTGGCCATCCTGGGCTACAAATACATCCACGCGCTGGGCCGCATCGCCACCGTGCTGGGCCTGGCAGGCTTCCTGTACCTGACGGTTGCCGTTGCCACCAAGTTCGACATCACGCAGGTAATGATGGTCAAGGGCTTTGAATGGCCCACGTTCCTCACCGCGATTGCCCTGGGCGCCGGCTGGCAGCTCACCTTCGGCCCCTATGTTGCCGACTACTCCCGCTACCTGCCCGCGGACACCTCGGAACGGAAGACCTTCTGGTACACGTTCGCCGGCTCCGTGGGCGGTGCCCAGTGGGCCATGACCCTGGGCGCCCTGGCCGGCGGCCTTTCCGCCGCCAAGCTGGGCGGGGACTTCCTGAAGAACCAGGTGGGCTACATGGGCGACCTCGCCGGCGGCGGGCTGATCGCCGTCTTCATCTACCTGATGATCGTTACCGGCAAACTCACGGTGAACTGCCTGAATGCCTACGGCGCCTTCATGTGCGGCGTCACCATCAGCACCGCCGTCAACCGCAGGGATACCGTCTCCAAGGCGGTGCGGATTGCCTTCATCGTCGCGGTGATCGGCGCCAGCGTACTCATCGCGTTGTTTGCCAGCAAGGACTTCCTGAACCTGTTCAAGAACTTCGTCCTCCTGCTGCTCATGGTGTTCACGCCCTGGTCGGTGATCAACCTGGTGGACTACTACAAGATCTCTCGGGACCGCCTGGACATCCCCGCCCTCTACAACCCGGACGGGCGTTACGGCCGCTGGAACGTCGCCGCCCTGGTTTCCTACGGAATCGGCGTCGTCATCCAGGTCCCGCTCCTGGCCCAGGCGCTGTACACGGGCCCCGTCACCAAACTCCTGGGCGGCGCCGACATCTCCTGGCTTGTGGGGATCGTTGCCACGCTGGCCATCTACTACCCGTGGGCCCGTGCCACCAACCGTGCGCCGGCGCAGACCATCTATCCGGACAATCAGGTTGAGGTGCCTGCGGTCGCGGCCATGAAGGGATAAGGCACGACGGCGGCCCGGGCCCGGGTGCCATGGTCACCCGGGCGCCCGGGTCTCCGCCGCCGTTGCTTCCCGCTCGGGCAGGGCTAGAAAGTGCCGGTATTGGAACCGGCAGTGCCGGCGACGGCCAGGCCGATGATGAGCAGCAGCCAGATGGCCCCGTAGCCCAGCAGGCACAGGTAGCCCAGCACCAGGCCCGTGATGGACATCCCCCTGCCCGAGGGTTCGCGCCGGAGGGCCAAGTGGCCGGTGATGATGGCGGCGAACTGCGGGAGCAGCAGCCAGCCCATGAGGACCGAGGCAATGCCGCAGACCATGCTCGCGATGCTCAGGGTCTTCGCTTCCACCGGCCGGCCATAGTAGGGCTGCTGGCCAAAGTACTGCGGCTGGTTGTATGGCGGCTGGTTGTACCGCGCCTGGCCATATTGCGCTTGGTTGTACTGGCCTTGGCCATACTGGGGCTGCCCGTACTGGGGCGGCGGCTGGTAGCTGGGCCACGGCGAACCGTCACGCTGGTAGTCAGGCCCCTGGGATGGCTGGTTGCTCATGGTTTCTCCCCTGCGAATCTGGCTCCAGCCTACTTCAGTGCAGGACCAGGCGGACCGCCAGGATCAGCATCAGCACGCCGATGGCAGCATCAATCCAGCGCCAGGTGCGGGTGCTGCTGAGCACTCCCGCCAGCGCCCTTGCCCCGTACCCCAGGGCGGAGAACCACAGCACGCTTCCGGTGACCGCGCCTGCGGCGAAGATCCACCGCAGGTCGGCGCCCTGCTGGTTGGCAAGGCTGCCCACCAGCACCACGGTGTCCAGGTAGACGTGCGGGTTCAGGAAGGTCAGGGCCGCCGTAGTGGCGATCACCGAGTTCTTCGACCTGGGCGCCTGCTCCGCCAATGCCGAGGGTTTCGCCGCCGCCATGAAGGACCGTGCCGCGAACCACAGCAGGTAGGCGGCTCCGGCCCAGCGCAGCACTTCCAGCGCCTCGGGGAACCTGGTAACCACAGCCCCGATGCCCGCCGTGCCACCCACGATCAGCACCGCATCGCCAGCCATGCAGACAGCCACCACCGCCCCCACGTGCTCCCGCCGGATGCCCTGGCGAAGCACGAAGGCATTCTGGGCGCCAATCGCCACGATCAGCGCCATCCCGGTAAGCATTCCCGTTATTCCTGCAGTCCACATAGCTATGACGGTAAGTTTCCCCTCCCACTGTAGGCAAATAAAGGATTCTGAGGGGTCATTAGAATAGCTTCATGAACCTTGAGCATCTGAAAGCGCTGGTGGCTGTCATTGACGAAGGAACGTTCGAGGCAGCGGCAGATCTGCTGCGCGTTACGCCGTCGGCTGTGAGCCAGCGGATCAAGGCCCTGGAAGCGTCGGTAGGCCAGGTGCTGGTGCGCCGAAGGCTGCCCTGCACGGCGACCGACGCCGGCGCGCTGCTGCTGCGGATGGCCCGCCAGGTGCAGGTGCTGGAGGCGGAGACGTCGGCAGCGCTGGGCTCGAGCGGTCCGGCCCGGGCCCACCTGCCGGTGGCCGTCAACGCGGATTCGCTGGCCACCTGGCTGGTCCCGGTCCTGCACCAGGCCGCAGCATGGGAGGACTCTGTCCTCGATCTCCACGTTGAGGACCAGGGCTACAGCAGCCAGTTGCTCCGCGAGGGCGAGGTCATGGGGGCCGTGACGTCGGACCCTGTCCCGGTGAGCGGCTGCAGGGTGGAGCTGTTGGGCTCCATGCGGTACGTCCCGGTGGCCACACCCGGGCTGCGCCGCAGCTTTTCAGGCTCCGGCCGCGTGGACTGGGCAGCGATGCCGGTCCTGAAGTTCAATACGAAAGACAACCTGCAGCAGCAGTTGCTCACCGCGAAGAGCCTGCCGCAGTTCCCGCCCACGCACACCGTCCCTTCGTCCCAGGGGTTCTTCGCCGCGGTCAAAGCCGGCCTGGGCTGGGGGATGATTCCGGAGCTTCAGCTCACGGATGAGCTGGCGTCCGGTGCCCTGGTCCTGCTTGAGGACAACGTCCACCAGGATGTGGCCCTGTACTGGCAGGCCTGGACCCTGGATTCAGAACGGCTCAAGCGCCTGACAGCCGCAGTCCGTAGGGCGGCCCAGGACCGGCTGCTGCCGGGAGATGCGCTGGAGGCTAACGGCCCAAGTAGGGCAGGATATACACGGCAAAAATGACGAAGGCCGCCAGCAGGGCAAGCTTCCCTCCGCTGGTACCGCCATGCTGCTGCGCTTTGCCGTTCCGGCCCCGGCGCGCCGATCCTGCCGACGACCCTGTCCGCGTTCCCGCCGGCCCGCCTGCCCGCGTTCCCGCCCTCTGCCGTGCCGGCTGTCCTGCCTTCGTTCCGCCCGGGGGAAGGGCGCGCCCGGCGGGGTGCCGCGCCGCGCTTTGGCTCCGGCCCGTTCCGTCCCGGCTCGTTCCGGCCCCCGATCCGGAATTCTCCCGCGTAGCTGCTGCCGGGCCGGCCGGTGGCAATGCTCCTGCCGGGCGCACCACGGTTCCCGGCCGCACGCTGCGCAGGGCGGTGATGCCAGGCTCCTGCTCATGGGTGAGCTGCTGGCCCAGCTGCGCGTACAGGCCCACCACAGTCTGCTGGTCGAGCACTGCCGGCAGCGCCTCGATGGCGCCCACCACCCGCTGCGAACCCGCCACGGCAACATCGGAATCCGTCACCCCGAAAAGGTCAGGCTGCGCGGCCATGCAGATGAGTGGGCGCACCAGCCGGCGGTGCGGCGGAGCCAGTACCGAGGCCACGGCTGCACACTGGGCCAGGGCGCCTTCCACGGCTTGGGTCCGGGCAAACCGGCCCTGCCACAGAACTCCGGAGGCCACCCGGACTTCGCCGGTCCAGTTCTTCGAATCGACCACCACCACGCCGCCGGGACCCACCAGGACGTGGTCGAGATTGGCTTTGGGCCGGCCGGGCCAGTGGACGTCGTGGAGTACGTACCAGCCGCGCGGGACCAGTTCGCTGAGCTTCTCGGCGACCACCCGCTCCCCCACGGCGCCGGCATCCCACGCCTTCGTGCACCGTTCGGCCTGGTCGAGTTGGCGCTTCAGCCTCGCAACGCGCTCGGCAGCCAGCCTGGACTGATCCGCTGCCCCGTCTCCTGCCCCCATTGGACGTCCCCGTTTCCTTGCCGGACAGGACGACGGCGGCGGCCCGCCGTCGTCCGTTCCTTTCAGTTGTTTTCCTGGATTTTTTGAAAGGTAGCAGGGTGCGAAAGGGCCGGTATATAGGTACTTTCCGGCCGTGTACTCAGGTGGACTACTTGGTTGATGACGTTATTGCGTGTCAAAGGGCCGGAATTTTGGGCGGGTCGTTTGGACTCCTGCCAGCTTCTGGCATGCTGGAGCCATGGCTAGCCGCGCGGGCACAGTTGCCCAACCCCAGGACCTTGTTGACATCACTGCGCTCCTTGACGCGTATTACGACATTGCGCCGGACCTGGGTGATCCCGGCCAGCGCGTGGTGTTTGGCACCTCCGGGCACCGGGGTTCCAGCCTCAAGGCGTCGTTTAACGAACAGCACATCGTGGCCATCACCCAGGCAATCGTGGAATACCGGGCGGCGCAGGGCGTCACCGGCCCCCTGTTCCTGGCCAAGGACACCCACGCGCTGAGCGAGCCCGCGCAGAACTCCGCCCTGGAGGTGCTCGCCGCCAACGGCGTGCAGGTCCTCGTTGACGCCCGGCACGGCTACACCCCCACACCGGCACTGAGCCATGCCATCCTGACCTACAACCGGAAGGCGGCGCCCGGAGCCCCGCAGGCCGACGGCATCGTGGTGACCCCCAGCCACAACCCGCCTGCCGACGGCGGCTTCAAGTACAACCCTCCGCACGGCGGCCCCGCGGACTCGGACGCCACCGGCTGGATCGCCAACCGGGCCAACGAACTGCTGGAAAACGGCCTGCGCGGCGTAAAGCGGATCCCTCTGGCTGACGCCCAGGCCGCAGACACCACGGGCAAGTTCGACTTCCTGAGCAGCTACGTGGACGACCTTCCGTCCGTCCTGAACCTGGATGCCATCCGCAATGCCGGCGTCCGGATCGGTGCCGATCCCATGGGCGGCGCGTCCGTGGATTACTGGGGCGAGATCGGTGAGCGCCACCACCTGGACCTCACCGTGGTGAACCCGACCGTGGACCCGCAGTGGGCCTTCATGACCCTGGACTGGGACGAGAAGATCCGCATGGACTGCTCCTCGCCGTCCGCCATGGCGTCGCTGATCCAGCGGATGTCCGACGCCGCAGCCACCGGCCAGGCCGCCTTCGACGTCGCCACCGGCAACGACGCCGACGCCGACCGCCACGGCATCGTCACCCCGGACGGCGGGCTGATGAACCCCAACCACTACCTGGCCGTCGCCATCGACTACCTCTACCGCAACCGCAGCGGCTGGAACCCCGCGTCGGTCATCGGCAAAACCCTGGTGTCCTCCTCCATCATCGACCGCGTGGCCGGGAACCTGGGCCGCAAGCTTGTTGAGGTTCCGGTGGGCTTCAAATGGTTCGTGCCCGGCCTGCTCTCCGGTGAAGGCGCTTTTGGCGGCGAGGAATCCGCGGGTGCGTCCTTCAACAAGCTGGACGGCAGTGTGTGGACCACGGACAAGGACGGCATCCTGCTGGCCCTATTGGCCTCGGAAATCACCGCGGTCACGGGTACTTCCCCGTCCCAGCTGTACAAGGGACTGACAGACCAGTTCGGCGCCCCCGTCTACGCCCGGATCGACGCCGCCGCCACCCGTGAGCAGAAGGCTGCGCTTGGCAAGCTGTCGCCGTCGGATGTCACGGCAACGGAACTGGCGGGTGAGACGATCACTGCAAAGCTCACCGAGGCCCCCGGCAACGGCGCGGCCATCGGCGGCCTGAAGGTTGTCACCGAAAACGCCTGGTTCGCGGCCCGCCCGTCCGGCACCGAGGATGTGTACAAGATCTACGCCGAGTCCTTCAAGGGTGAAGAGCACCTGAAGCAGGTGCAGGCGGAGGCCAAGGCGCTGGTGGACAGCGTCATCGCCTAGCCCTGCGGCTGGCCCTGCTCAGGATCGCGGCTCCAGAGCCGGAGGACGCGCCTGATGGTGTGGTCGCCGTCGGGAGCCATGTCCACCAGGGCGACGCGGTCAAGCACGACGGCGTCGCCCGGGTGGAGGCGCTTGCTGCCGTGGTGTGAGACGTGGGGGCGGTAGCCTGCGAGCGTGTGCGCCGGTGTCAGGACCCTCCCGCCGGTGGTGCCGACTGCCTCGACGAGATGCTCGTGCAGCCTCTGGAGGTCCGGTTGCGGCCTGATGAGGTTGACCGGGACGGAGCCGTTTCGCCCGAATCCCGCGTCCTCCCCCACCGCCAGCGGACTGCCAAGCGCTGCTTCGGCGCGCGGCGCCGCGAGCCGGGCGATGCTTTCGGCGACGTCGGCACCGTCCGTGGTGGCGGCGTCGAACCTCACCAGGGTGATGTGCAGCGGCCACTCCGTCCGTGGAAAAACCTGGCCGGCAGCCACAGGTTCGACGAAGGCCACAAAGATAAGGTTCCGCACAGGCATACGCCCAGTCTCCCACCAGCCCCGCAGACGCCCGCTCACTTTTGACAGGCGATGGTCACACCCCCGCTCACATTATGCAGAGAAACAGCAAACGCCCGCTCACCGTGTGAGCGGGCGTTTGCCGAAAGACCGCCAAAAGTGAGCGGGCGTTTGCCGAAAGACCGCCAAAAGTGAGCGGGCGTGGGAGGTTAGACGGTCCGGACGGCCTCGTCGTAGGAGAACTTGGGCTTCGCCTCGCCCCAGGCGTCCTCGGTCGGCTGGCCGATGTTGACCACCAGGAAGCTCTTCTGGTCGCCGGCCGGGAAGAAGGCTGCATCGATAGCGGCGAAGTCAGCGCCGGTCATGGGGCCGGCAGCGAAACCAAGCGAACGGACGGCCAGGATGAAGTAACCGGCCTGCAGGTGGGCGTTGTTGTTGCCCGTGGCGGCGGCCAGCTCCGGGTCGGCGTCGTACATGGCCTTCGGGGCGTTGTAGCCGGGGAGGAAGTTGTCCCACTTGCCAGCCCAGTCGGTGTCGTAGCTGAGGATGGCCACGAGCGGGGCGGAGGCCGTCTTGCCCTGGTTGCCGCGGGACAGCGCGTCCACCAGGGTGGCACGGGCCTCGGGCGAGCGGACATAGGTGACGCGCAGGGGCTGCGAGTTGAAGGCGGTGGGGCCGAACTTGGTGAGCTCGTAGATGGCCTGGGCCTGCTCCTCGGTCACCTCGCCGGTGAAGGAGTTGGCGGTGCGGGCCTGGGCAAAAATGGCGTCCACGGCTGCCGAATCGATAACCGCTTCTTCGTGGGCAATGGTCATTGGCTTACCTTTCGCTGCGCCGCCCGCCTGCCGGGGTGGCCTCTGATGCTTTCCATAGTTGCAACTTCAACTGCTTTCCTCCTCTTCCCGTGACGCCGGGTGACCTTGCCCACAGCGGACCGGCACAAAACTTGGCGGTATTCTGGAGCGGGCTGATCTTCGCCCCTCGCGGCACCCCCTGAAAGGCATTCCTTCCCATGAGCATGCTCGGAATCAAATGGAAGCTGCACGGCACCGGCAAAACCATCAAGCCCGGCCAGGTGGTGGCCCCGGATGAGCGTCTGGCGTGGCCCCTGACCATCGGCGTGGGCATGCAGCACGTGGTGGCCATGTTCGGCGCCACGTTCCTGGTTCCCATCATCACCGGGATGCCGCCCGCCACCACGCTCTTCTTCTCGGGGATCGGCACACTGCTGTTTCTGGTAATTACCAAGGGCCGGGTGCCCAGCTACCTCGGCTCCAGCTTTGCGTTCATCGCACCCATCACCGCCTCGCAGGCGCAGTTCGGCATCCCAGGCGCCCTGGGCGGCGTAGTCCTTGCGGGCGCCGCCCTGGCCCTGGTGGGGGCCGTCGTGCAGAGGTTCGGTGCGGGCTGGATCAACCGGTTGATGCCGCCCATCGTCACCGGCGCCATCGTGGCGCTGATCGGCCTGAACCTTGCCCCCGCCGCCAAGCAGAATTTCGACGCCGCGCCGATCACCGCCCTGATCACACTGGTCACCATCATCCTGGTCAGCGTCCTGTTCCGCGGGATCCTGGGCCGGCTCAGCATCCTGGTGGGCGTGGTGGTGGGCTACCTGGCGGCCATGCTCCGGGGCGAAGTGAAGTACGACAAGATGGACGCCGCAGCCTGGGTGGGCCTGCCGCACTTCCAGACCCCCGAGTTCCACATCGGCGTCCTGGGCCTGTTCGTCCCGGTGGTCCTGGTCCTGGTGGCCGAGAACATCGGCCACGTAAAGTCCGTAGCCGCCATGACAGGACAGAACCTCGACGGCGTCTCCGGACGCGCCTTGATGGCCGATGGTGCCGCCACCGTACTGGCCGGCCTCGGCGGAGGCTCGGGCACCACCACCTACGCGGAGAACATCGGCGTCATGGCGGCCACCAAGGTCTATTCGACGGCGGCCTATTGGGTGGCGGGAATGTTCGCCATCCTGCTCAGCTTCTCACCGAAGTTCGGCGAACTGATTGCCACCGTCCCGGCAGGCGTTCTGGGCGGTGCCGCCACCATGCTGTACGGCATGATCGGCATTCTGGGCGTGAAGATCTGGGTGCAGAACAAGGTGAACTTCTCCAACCCGGTCAACCTGACCACTGCCGCAGTGGCCCTGATCATCGGCATCGCCGACTACACCTGGACGATCGGTGACCTGAAGTTCACCGGCATCGCCCTGGGTTCCGCCGCCGCCCTGGTGATCTACCACAGCATGAAGGCCATCGCGAAGGCACGCGGAACGGTGGCTGAACCCGAAACCGAGCAGGGCGTACTGCCGCCCGCGGCCAAGGCTGCAATGAAGGCAGCGGCGAAGCGCTCCCCCAAGAAGCGCTAAGCCACCCTGCCGCTTCCGAGCCCCGGGTCCAGTCCAGCCTGCACCTCATGAGGGGCGCCGGGCAGGGACGTCCGGGCCGCCGGGTGTCCGGGCGGGAAGGGACCGGGACGGCCAAGGCCGAACACCGGGCCAGGCTGCGGCCGCTTGGCCGCCAACCCAATGCCTTGGTGGGGCCGCATCCGTTTCAGTACCCACGGCACAAAGTACTGCTTCGCCCAAACCAGGTCTTCGGCCCGGGCCTGCGTCCAGCCGTGGGCGGGAAGTGGCCGGGGCTGGGACGGCTTGAGCGTATGCGGTACACCCAGTGCGTTAAGGGTGGCCACGGCCACCGAGTGGTGCCCCAGCGGGGACAGGTGCAGCCGGTCCGGATCCCACATCAGTGCATGCTGCAGCTCCGGCAGGCACCAGAGGTCAACCATGATGGCGTGGTGCCGGGCTCCGATCCTGTGGAGATGCTCGTTGTAGATCGCCACGCGGCCGCGGATCTTGCCGAACACCGGCGTGTTCCCCCAGTCCGGCCCGGCATACAGCAGCACGGTGGCGCCCGTGGCAGTGAGGATACCCACGGCCTCGTCGATCTTTTCCGCCAGTTTGTCCGGGTCACCGTGGCGGAACACGATGTCGTTGCCACCGCCGGACATCGCGATCAGGTCGGGTTTCAGCGCCAGTGCCGGTGCCAGTTGCCCGTCGAGGATCTGCCCCAGCAGCATGCCGCGGATGGCGAGGTTGGCATAGGCGAAGTCCGGTTGGCCGTCGGCCAGTTCCTCCGCCACCCGGTCAGCCCAGCCCCGGAGACCGCCCAGGCTGTGTGGTTCGGGGTCGCCAATTCCTTCAGTGTAGGAGTCTCCCAGGGCAACGAACCGGTGCCAGGGGTGCCTGTCCCGTCGTTCCGCGATGGAGTGCAGTTCCTGTTTCTCGATGGTCATGCCGTCCTCCCTTCCGCAGCAGGCGGGGGTTCCGTCCCCGCCGCAGCGTCCTTGCGGGGCGACGTCCCGGTCGGAAAGTCCCGCCCCGCCGACGACGGCCGCGGGAGCTCCGCCACGCCGTCGTACGTTTCCTGCCGCAGCCCCGAAGGCTGCCCTGCCCCGCGGTCCATCCCAGCGGGGGCCACGACGTTAAGTGCCACGTCCCGGAGGTCCACTTCGTGGTGCAGCGCCTGCGTCTGCAGGAAACGCAGCGCGCCCTCCCGGGTGAGTCCGTATTCATTCATGAGGCTGCGCACCGCGAGGTCCACCAGGACCAGTGAGCTTTGGACGACGGCGATACCCGCCGTCGCTTCCGCACGCTCGGCCACCCGGACCACAACATGCAGTGCCCGCCCCACCTCACGGGCATAGCTTTGGCTGCGCATCAGGTCATCGCTGGTGAAGGCGTGCGGGTACGGCGCGTAAAGGTTGATGGCGGCGCCGGTCCCGCCTTCGGTGAGGATCGGGACAGAGAGCAGGGACTGCACGCCATGGCCGGCAGCAGCGCTGGAATACCCGGGCCAGCGGCGGTCCCGGCTCAGGTCGGACACCAGGACGAATTCGCCGGTGCGCATGGCTTCCATGACCGGCCCGTCGGCAAACGAGCATTGTTCCCGGTCGGCCTCAAGGGCCTGCTCAGTGCTTGCCGCGAGCGTGCGCGCCTTGCCCAGGCGGAAGAGGGTGGCCGCCCAGCTGATGCTGCGGCACTCACCTTTTATACCCGCCATGAAATCGCGGGTGACATCCCGGAGGTAGTCTTCGACGTCCTTGCTGTCGAAAACCGGCTCCGGGGTAACTGGAGGCGGTCCCCAGCCAACCTGCCCCATGGGTTCAGCGGCCATGCTCCAGTCCTGATATCAGCACTCCGGCCCACTGCAAAACCCTTGCTCTAAGAATACGACCGGCAGCCGCCTTAGTGGGCAAAGCCGGCAAAACAAGGGGGAAAGGGGGATTCGCGGGACGGGGCACGCGTAGGTAGGCTTCAGGCGCATCGCAGTAACTGCCAGCCGCAGAAGGAGCCCGCTTTGGACACCCGGAAACTGAAGTATTTCCTGGCAGTGGTTGACCACGGTGGCTTCAACCGCGCGGCGGAACACCTGCTGATCGCCCAGCCCTCGCTGTCACAGACCATCGCCGGGCTGGAGAAGGAGCTGGGCGTCCCCCTGTTCCACAGGATCGGCCGCCGCGCTGTCCTCAGCGACGCCGGGAAGGAACTGGTGGGTCCGGCACGGCTGGTGATGCGGGACCTGGCAGCGGCACAGTCTGTGGTGCAGGCGCTTCGCGGCATCCGCAGCGGCCAGCTGGACATCATCACCATGCCGTCACCGGGAATCGAGCCCCTCACCTCCATGATCGCCGCCTTCACCCAGGCCTACCCGTCGGTCCGGCTGAACGTGGGAGCCGCCTTCACGCCGGAGGAAGTGATCGAGTCCGTGCGCAGCGGCAGCACGGAAATCGGATTGGCCGGTTCCCCCACAGCCATCCGCGTTCCCGGCGTCGAAGTCCTGCAACTGGAGCGCCAGCCCCTGATCCTCATCGTCAACCCGCAGGCGGATACCTTTGGGGCCGGCGGCGCTGTCGTGCGGGAGGACCTTGGCGGCCACCGCATCATTGCCAGCCAGCGCGGTTCCCTGATGCGCTGGCTCGTGGATGATGCGCTGGCCCACGGCGTCGAAGCCGAGATTGTGGTGGAGGTGGCGCACCGCACCTCCATCCTCCCCCTCGTGCTGGCGGGCGTGGGGCACGCGGTGATGCCCTCCTCGTGGGCACCCACGGCACACAAAGCCGGCCTGCGGACCCTCCTGATCGAACCGGTTTCGCACCTCGAAGTGGCCATCCTGAGCCGCAAGGATGATCTCACTCCCGCGGCACGGGCTTTCCTGGCTGTCGCCCGGCAGCACGCGGAATAAGCCCTCACACCTGCTCACCGATTGCTCCGATAACGCCGTTTGGGGGTTCAAAAGGGCGTTGTCGGAGCAATCGATTCCAAAATTGATAGGCCTTTCCTATCAGCCGGATCGAATCTTGGTCTTGGACGCTGCCGGGGCGCGCCCCGTCTACTTGAAGAGGAAGAAAACAGTGTGACCCCCGCAACAGGACACACTGCCCACACTCAACGAGGAGGTAGCCATATGGGCGCCAACCAGACTTTCAGCATCGCTTCGATCCCCGCGGACGGGGTGGGCAAGGAAGTGGTGGCCGCCGGCCGCCGCGTCCTGGACGCCCTGGCCGGGAACTCCAACGGCAAGTTCGCCTTCGACTGGACCGAGTTCCCCTGGGGCTCGGAGTATTACGCCAGGACCGGGCAGATGATGGACCCCAAGGGACTGGAAGCCCTCAAGGACTTCGACGCCATCTACTTCGGAGCAGTGGGCTGGGAAAACGTCCCGGACCACGTCAGCCTTTGGGGCCTGCGGCTGAACATCACCCAGAACTTCGACCAGTGGGCCAACATCCGCCCCGTGAAGTTCCTTCCGGGCGTGCAGTCCCCGCTGCGCAAAGCCGACAACACGGAACTGGACTGGGTTGTGGTCCGCGAAAACAGCGAGGGCGAATACGCCGGCCTGGGTGGCCGCAACCTGAGCGGCCGCGGCCCCGGCAACGAGGTGGCCCTGCAGACAGCGCTGTTCACCGAAAAGGGCTGCGAGCGCATCATGCGCTTCGCGTTCGACCTGGCACGGACCCGCACGGTGAAGAAAGTGTCCTCGGTGACCAAGTCCAACGCCCAGCAGTACGGCATGGTCCTCTGGGACGAGGTCTTCAACCGCGTGGCGCTGGACTACCCGGACGTCCAGACCGAAAGTGTCCTGGTGGATGCCATGAGCGCCAAGTTCATCCTCAAGCCCGAGGACCTGTCCGTGGTGGTGGCGTCCAATCTGAACGCGGACATCCTCTCCGACCTTGGTTCCGCCCTGGCCGGCAGCCTGGGCCTGGCCGCCAGCGCCAACCTGAACCCGGAGCGCCGCTTCCCGTCCATGTTTGAACCCGTCCACGGATCGGCGCCGGACATCGCCGGCCAGGGCATCAGCAACCCCATCGGCGCCATCGCTTCCGCCGCCCTGATGCTGGACCACTTCGGCCTGCACGCCGAAGCACGCCGGGTGGAGGCCGCCATCGAAGCCGCCACCGGCGCCGGGCACCTGTCCCGCGACGTGGGCGGCGACGCCACCACGGAGGACGTCACCGAGGCGATCATCAAGGCACTGACGCTGGCTCCGGCCGCCGTCTAGGGCACCCACCAACTAATGGCCCACTAACGGTGACGTACGACGGCGACTGGCGGGCCGCCGTCGTACGTCACCCCCTAAACAGACTTCTTCAGCAATACTCCAGCGACATTCCAACAATGAGGTAGGAATCATGGACCACAACAGCATGGCCGCAGCTGCAACAGCGGCCCCTAAAACCCGTTGGTACCGGCAACTGTATTTCTGGGTACTGACAGCTATCGTCATCGGCATCCTGGTGGGCTGGCTCGCCCCGGCCACCGGCATAGCCATGGAACCGATCGGCACCACGTTCGTGAACGCGATGAAGATGCTCATCGGCCCCATCGTGTTCCTCACGATCGTGGGCGGCATCGCCAGCGTCGCCGACCTGAAGAAGGTGGGCATGACCGGGCTGAAGGCGCTGACGTACTTCCAGGTCGGCACCATCTGCGCCCTGGCCTTCGGACTGGTGGCCATCAACGTCTTCCGCCTCGGCGAAGGCGTGAACGCCGACCCCGGCGCCATCAAGACCTCCGATGCGGCCGCGAAGCTGATCGACGCTGGCCAGCACCAGGAATGGTGGGAATTTATCACCCACATCATCCCCACCAGCGTGGTCCAACCGTTCGTGGCGGGTGACATCCTGCAGATCATCTTCATCGCCGTGGTCTTCGGCATCGCCCTGAACGCCATGGGCAAGGTCGGCGCCCCGGTCCTGGACGGCGTGCAGCGCCTCACCGGGGTCATGTTCAAGATCCTGGGCTTCATCATGAAAGCAGCACCGCTTGGTGCGTTCGGTGCCATGGCCTTCGCCGTCGGCAAGTACGGCGTCTCGTCCCTGACCAGCATGGGTGGACTGATCGCGCTCTTCTACGCAACCTCCATCTTGTTCGTGGTGGTGGTCCTCGGCTCGGTCATGGCCTTCCTGAAGCTGAACATCTTCAGCATGATCCGGCACCTCAAAGAGGAGTACATGCTCATCCTGGGCACCTCCACCGCGGAACCCGCCCTCCCCGGCCTGATGCGCAAGCTTGAGCACGCCGGCGTCAAGAAGGAAACCGTGGGCCTGGTGGTCCCCACCGGCTACAGCTTCAACCTGGACGGTGCGGCCATCTACCTGTCCCTCGCGGCGCTCTACATCGCCCAAGCCACCAACACCCACCTGACCATCGGCCAGCAGCTGGGCCTGCTCGCCGTCATGCTCCTGACCTCCAAGGGGGCCGCGGGCGTGGCAGGCGGCGGCTTCATCGCATTGACGGCCACCCTGGCCACCATCGGCACCATCCCGGCGGCCGGCATCATGTTGATTTTCGGCATCGACAAGTTCATGTCCGAATGCCGCGCCCTGGTGAACTTCACCGGCAACGCGGTGGCCACCCTGTTCATCGCCTGGTGGGACCGCACCCTCGACGCCGACCGGGTCCGCCGCGTCTTCGCCGGAGAAGCGGTGGAACCCATGCCCGCGCAGGCCGTGGACATGGGTGCCGGGGCAGGCCTGAACAACGACGGCCTCCACCAAGTGCCTGCCCCCGGGATGGATCCGGCGGGCGTCGGACGTCCCCTCCCTGCCGACCGCCGCCCCGCCTACTCCGAGACCGTCTGATATGTCCTCCTCCACCCCCTCCGTCCGTGCCCTCATTGCACCGGACAAATTCAAGGGCAGCCTGACCGCCGGCGAGGTGGCACAGGCCCTGGCGGCCGGACTCCGGTCCACCGCCGGGGCCGGTCGGCCCATCCATTGCGACCTGCTCCCCCTGGCCGACGGCGGAGACGGCAGCGTCGACGCCGCGGTCTCGGCAGGCTTCGCCCGGCACAGCTGCCAGGTCACCGGACCAACAGGGCAGCAGGTGCAGGCGTCCGTCGCCTTCGACGGAGTGACCGCCGTCGTGGAAGTTGCCAACACGTGCGGAATCTCCCTCCTGCCCTCCGGCGGCCTTGACGCACTCAACTCCTCCAGCCGCGGTTTCGGCGAAGCCATCCGCTTCGCCCTTAGCCTGGCTCCGGCACGGATCGTGCTGGCGCTGGGCGGCAGTGCCAGCACCGACGGGGGAATGGGGATGCTGTCCGCACTGGGCTATACCTTCACCGACGCCGATGGCCGCCCCCTGGAGGGTACTGGGCATGCCCTGCCCCGGATCCACTCCGTCCAGGGCTCCCCCCTTCCCGGCCTGTCGGCAGCTGAACTGATCGTGGCCAGCGATGTCTCCAATCCCCTGACCGGTCCGGACGGGGCCGCGGCCGTGTTCGGACCGCAAAAGGGGGCCCGGCCTGCCGACGTGGCCAGCCTCGACGCCGGACTGGTGCACTTTGTGGCAGGGATGGCAGGCGCAGGTTTTGCCTCCGCCCCCGGGCTGGCACGGCATGAAGGAGCGGGCAGTGCCGGCGGAATAGGTTATGCCTGCCTGCTGCTCGGCGCGCGGCAGGTATCGGGGGCGGATTTCTTCCTGGACCTGCTGGATTTCGATGCGCGCAGGGACACCTGCGATGTGGTCATCACGGGGGAAGGCAGCATCGACCTGCAGACCCTTGCCGGCAAGCTGCCGGCCGCCGTGGCACGCCGTTCCGGTGCCCGGCCCATCATCGCGGTCGCCGGTCGTTCCCTGCTTCCCCGCGAACGCTGGGCAGACCTGTCCCTGACCCGGGTCTACGCCCTGGCCGACTACACCAGCCGGGATTCAGCCACGGACCCCCGGCTGTCCGCCGCCCTCCTCCAGCAGATCGGCCGTGACATCGGACAAAGCATCCAGTAGCCCGGGCACGTTTGTCCCTTCCGCCGGCCCCGCTGCGCAGTAGCATCGGGAGAGGGAACGCCGAATACTCCCTGTTGCCCTGGGTACCTTTCCTTGGGCAAGGGGTCTTTTGAGCATCCAGGCCAGCACGGAAACGAGCAATGGAAAGAGGAGCTTATGCGGGAGCCGGGCACCAGCGGGAACACTTCGGAAGCGGATGCAGCCGCGGGCATAGGGGAAGTGGAAGCAGGCGCTGCGGAGCTGTCAGCGGAACTGGACGTTAATTTCGACGAGCAGTTCTTCGCAGCCAGGCCAAAGGCACTGCGGCCCATTGCGCGGCGGCGCCAGTTCGTCGGCAGCAGGCCGTCCTTCGAGTTCGACGGGCGGAACGCGGCCTACGTGGACTGGCTCCGCAACCAGGCCATGCTCGGGGACGCGAATACCCTGGCACGGCAGCTGTCCGGCCAGGCCAGCATGTGGCAAAACTCCTATGCCCATCCCAACCCGCGGGCCGCCGTCGAACGCGCCTCCGTGTGGTTCACCGCCTACCCGCTGTCCTTCATCACCCCTACCGGCCAGTCGTTCCTTTCCGCGCTTGGCGACCCGGCCATGTGGAAGGCGTTCCGCGAAATCGGCATCCGCGGGATCCACACCGGCCCCGTGAAACTCGCCGGCGGCATCAGCGGCTGGTCCCACACACCCAGCGTGGACGGGCACTTCGACCGGATCAGCATGGCGATCGATCCGGTCTTCGGCACCGAGGACGAGTTCCGCCGGATGTGCGAGGTGGCCGCCGAGCACGACGGCACCGTCATCGATGACATCGTCCCCGGCCACACCGGCAAGGGCGCGGACTTCCGCCTGGCCGAAATGAACTTCCGGGACTACCCCGGGATCTACCACATGGTGGACATCCCCGAAGAGGACTGGCACCTGCTCCCGGACGTCCCTGAGGGGGCCGACTCGGTCAACCTCAGCCCCGACTCCGAGCAGGCACTGCAGAAGGCCGGCTACATCATCGGCAGGCTGCAGCGCGTCATCTTCTACGAGCCCGGGGTGAAGGAGACCAACTGGAGCGCCACCCGGCCCATCGTGGACACCACCGGCAAGACCCGCCGCTGGGTCTACCTGCACTACTTCAAGGCCGGGCAGCCCTCCATCAACTGGCTGGACCCCACCTTCGCGGGCATGCGCCTGGTGGTGGGCGATGCCCTGCATTCGCTCGTGGACCTCGGCACGGGCGCGCTGCGCCTTGATGCCAACGGCTTCCTGGGCGTGGAGAAGAGCGCCGAAGAACAGCCCGGCTGGTCCGAGGGGCACCCGCTGTCAGAAGCCGCCAACCAGCTCATCGGTTCCATGATCCGCAAGGTGGGCGGGTTCTCCTTCCAGGAGCTGAACCTGACCATCGACGACATCAAGGCAACCTCCGACGCCGGCCCTGACCTGTCCTACGACTTCATCACCCGGCCCGCGTACCACTACTCCTTGGTCACGGCCGACACCGAGTTCCTGCGGCTGACCCTCCGCCTGTCCCTGGAAATCGGCGTGGACCAGGCCTCGCTGGTGCACGCCCTGCAGAACCATGACGAACTCACCTACGAGCTCCTGCACTTCGCTGCCGGGCACCGGGACGAGATGTTCGAGCTCAACGGCGAGGAACTCACCGGCGCGCAGCTGGCCGAACAGATCCAGCAGACCCTGCGGGAACGGCTGACCGGCGAAAACGGGCCATACAACGCCGTCTTCACCACCAACGGCATTGCCTGCACCTCGGTAAGCTTCATCATGGCCGCCCTGGGCATCAAGGACCCGTCCGCCGTCACCCCGGAGCAGGAAGCCCAGATCCGGGACGTGCACCTGCTCCTCGCCATGTACAACGCCCTGCAGCCGGGCGTCTTTGCCCTGTCCGGCTGGGACCTCACCGGTATTCTGGCGCTGGACCGGAGCAGTGTCCGGGAACTCACCTCGCAGGGCGATACCCGCTGGATCAACCGCGGCGCCCACGACCTCATGGGAACCAGCCCGGACGCCACCACCTCATCCTCCGGGATGCCACGGGCCCGCAGCCTCTACGGTCCGCTGCCGGACCAGTTGAAGGACCCGGACTCGTTTGCGCGCCGCCTCCAGCGGATCCTTGCCGTGCGGGAAGAAAACGGGATCGCCACCGGCACCCTGCTCGACGTCCCGGACGTCTCCAACCGTGGCGCACTGGTGCTGGTGAACCGGTTGAAGGACGGGACCCTGCAGGTCACCGCGCTCAACTTCTCCGGGCAGGACATCGCCGGCAGCATCCAGTCCAACGAGCTGCCCTCCGGGGCCAACGTCAAGGACCTGTTCAGCGGCGAGACGGTGGGGCAGGTGGATGACCTGCACAGCTTCTTCCTGGAACTGCCCGCTTACGGCGGAACCGCGCTGATCCTGACCGAGGCGCCCGAGCCGGAGGCGGAAGCCTAAGGCCGGACGCGGAAGCCTAACGCAGGCCGCCGGGCAGGGCCGGGAATCTCCGCCCTACCCGGCGATGGCGCCTGCCAGCGTGGCTTCAATAACGGCAGGCGACAGGACATGTTGGGTGACCAGTTTGCTTGCGCCCAGGACTGCCGCCTGGCTGCCGGCCCGGGAGCCGTTGATCCGCAGGTGCGAGGTGGCCAGCGGCGGGGAACGCCGGTACACCACCTCGCGGATGCCGGCCACCAGGTGCTCCCCGGTCTCGCCGACGCTGCCGCCCACCACAATGACGGACGGATTGAGCAGGTTGACCACGGTGGCCAGCACCTCGCCGATGTCCCGGCCGGCCTGGCGCAGCGCCTGGATGGCCTGGAGGTTGCCGTCGGCGGCGAGCCGGAGCACGTCCGCGCCCTTGGCCACCTCCAGTCCCTGGTCCCGAAGGGAACGCACGACGGCGGGACCGGACGCCAGTGCCTCCAGGCACCCATAGTTCCCGCAGGCACACAGGACATCCGCGCCGCGTGCCACCTGGACGTGCCCCAGGTCGCCTGCCGTGCCGTTGGCTCCGCGCTGCAGTTCCCCGTTGCTGATGATGCCGGAGCCGATGCCGGTGGCCACCTTCACGAAAAAGAAGTTGTTGTGTTCGGGCCAGTGGGCGGACTGCTCCCCCAACGCCATGATGTTCACGTCGTTGTCCACCAGCACATGGACCGGCAGGGACCGCTGGACGTAGCTGACCACGTCGAACCCGTCCCAGCCCGGCATGATGGGCGGTTTCACGGGCTGGCCGGTGTCATGTTCCACGGGCCCGGGCAGTCCGATGCCGATCCCGGCCAGTTCCGCGACGCTTCGTCCGGTGGACGCCAGCAGCTCCTGGCCCTGCGCCACCACCTGGTCCAACACTGCTTCCGGCCCGTCAGCCACCTGCTGCGCCAGCCGGTGTTCGGCCAGGATGTTCCCGCCAAGGTCCGTGACCGCCACAATGACGTGCGTGGCACCCACGTCCACGGCCAGCACCAGGCGTGCGGCCGGGTTGAAGGCAAAGCGCGACGGCGGCCTGCCGCCGCTGGAGAGTGCCTCACCTGCAGGACCCACCAGGCCGGACAGCATCAGCGCGTCGATCCGCGAGGCGACGGTTGAACGGGCCAGCCCGGTAGTGAGGGCAAGCTCGGCGCGGGTGCGGGCCCTGCCGTCACGCAGCAGCTGGAAAAGGTCTCCCGCCCGCGACAGGTTGCCGACGTCGGAGTCTTTTCCGGTCTGCCTACCCGTCACTGAAGTCATGTCTAAGTCATAACACTCTTACTTACTACTGTCATCACAGCAGAAGAAGGGCGCGCAACAAACAACTTTTGCTTGACGTGCGTCAAAAGTCGTTCTACGTTGTGATTCAAGGCACATTCGCGGATCCGATGCCGGACATCAGCCGCAGTGATCCCGGCCCCAGAGGCCGTCTACATCAGAATCCATTCCAGAGTCTGCTTACAAAGAGGTAACTGAACTTGTCCCAGCACGCAGCGCCCGCAGACCGGCCCCTCGGCGTCGGCATCCTTGGCGCCGGACCTGTCACCCAGGCCATCCACCTCCCGGCCCTGGCCCGCCTCCAGGACATCCTGGAAGTACGGCACATCATGGACGTAGACCCCGCCGTGGCCTCCTCCGTGGCGGCCCGCGTCGGCGCCACCGCCAGCACCAGCATTGAAGCGCTGCTGGCTGATCCCGCCGTGGACGTGGTGGCAATCTGCAGCCCCCACCAGTTCCACGCCGACCAGGTAATCGCCGCCTGCACGGCCGGCAAGAAAGCGGTCCTCTGCGAAAAGCCCTTCGCAATGAATGCCGAAGAAGCCGCCCGCATCTCGGCGGTCAGCGCAGAAACCGGAGTACCAATCGTCGTGGGGGCCATGCACACCTTCGATCCTGGCTGGCTCGCGGCAGAACAGAACTGGGGCGACCTCCCGGAACAGGTGCACACCATCCGCTCCTCCATCGTCCTGCCGCCCAACGCCCGCTTCGAGGACTTCGCCACCGAAATCGTCACACGGCCCGCCGCCGGCCAGCCCGATTACACGGACATCGAGGTCATCAAAAACGCACTCCGGGGCGGGATCATGGGCCTGGCCATCCACGACCTGCCCCTGGTCCGCCGGTTCACGCCGGACTTCGCCGGGATCGAAGTCCTCCAGGTATTCCACATCCGCCCGTTCGGCTACGCCGTCTCGCTCCGCACGCCCACACGGACCATCGAACTGCGCGCCGTTATGAACAGCACCTGGAAGCCTGAATGGACCTTCGAGGCCATCGCGGACGATGCGGCGCTGCACATCGACTTCACGCCGTCCTACGTCCAGGCCGGCTCCGCCGTCGCCACCCTCTCGCGCCGCAACGGCAGCGAAACCAGTACGTTCGGCCCGTACGGCCACAACGGCTACGAAGGCGAATGGCGTGAACTGGCTGAGCTGGCGAGGGGAACCCGCCGGGCGCCCTCCGCACAGACTTTGATCGACGACCTCACCTTCGCCCTCGCCATCGCGGACGCCACGGCAGCAAGCGCTGGGGCAGGACATGCCGGCGCGGCAGAAAAAGCAGGAGTTACGGCATGAGCGGCCAGTACACGGTCTCGGCACCTCCCACCGCCCGGGAAGCCGGAGCGGTAACCCAGACGGTAGCTTCCCTGCCCGAAACCTTCGGTCCCGCCCCGGAAAACCAGCAGGGCACCGCCGACGTGCTGGTAGTGGCCGGCGGACCGGGCTGGACCGACGAAGCCCGCCGCGCCGTCGCCGCAGGTCCCCGCGGCATCGTGGTGGCCAACCCGGTGCCCGAGGACACCCGCGAACTGGCCGCCGAGGCAGACGACGCGGGAACCGCCGTCGTCCTGGACCTCCGGTGGGCCTCCAACCCGGCACTGGTGGCAGAAGGCAGCGAGCCCGACGCCCGGGAGGCGGTGCGCAGTGCCTTGGGCACCGCGTCACTGCTGGACAGTGTTGCGACGGCGGCTCCCGGCACCGACCCGCGGCGGCTCCTGGGCGAGCACCTCGCCGTGCTGCTGGCCGTCAGCGGGCCGCTCGACGGCGTGAGCCTCCTCCGCAGCGACGCCGCGGGGTACACGGTGGCCGGCAGGCTGGCCAACGGCGCACCATTCGCCGCCCAGGGCGTGCTGAGCGCAGCCGGCCCGGCCGGCGTCGATATCCGCCTCTACACCGCCGACGGCGGGGTGACCGTCCAGGTCCCGGATCCGGACGCCGCCTGGCCGGCCGAAGTCCGGGTTACCGGAGTCCACGGCGAACTATTGCTTCCCACGCTTTACGAATCCGCCCACCGGTCAGCGTGGCGGCGCCTGAAGAACCATCTTGGCGCCGGCACCCGGCCGGACGATCTGGCCGGGTTCGCCCGGCTGACCGACCTCTACGCAACCCTCGCTGCCACGTAACCAGTCCCGCCGATACGCAACCTCAACAGCAGTCCAGTCCCACCTCCACTCTCAACGATGAGCAGGACCGCACCAACGGCGCACCGCGCCCGCCGGTCCCGAAAGGACACATCATGAACGCAACTTCCGAACAGCGCCGCTCCTTCTCCCGGCGCGGTTTCCTGGGCCTGACGGCTGCCGCAGCCGCAGCACCCCTTCTCGCTGCCTGTGGCGGCGGGTCGGCATCGCAGGGCGGCGGAGGCGGGGCGGGCGGTACGGTCAAGTTCTGGGACATGCCCTGGGCCACGCCTGCCTACAACGACGCTGCCAAGGGCATCGCGGAAGGTTTCTCAGGTGCCAACGGCGCCAAGGCGAGCTACCAGATCATCCAGTGGAACAACTTCTACCAGACCTTCTCCTCCGCGATCGCTTCAAAGACGGGTCCGGCCGTCTCCACGGGCGGCGGCTTCCAGGCCTTCCAGTTCGAGCAGCAGGGCCAAATCGCGTACGCGGACAAGGTGATCGAGAAGCTGAAGGCCAGCGGCCAGTTCGACGACTTCCTGCCCGGTGTACTGGATCCGTTCAAGTCGGACAAGGGCTACGTGGCGGTCCCGTGGCAGCTGGACATGCGCGTTTTCTGGTACCGCAAGTCGCTGTTCGAGAAGGCAAACGTTGCCCTCCCCACGGACTGGCCGTCGCTGCTGGAAGCGGGCAAGGCCCTGAAGAAGGTAGGCGCGTTCGGCTTCACCACCGGCGCCGGCGCGGGCAACAACTACGCCAACCACTCCATGATCATGATGATGGTCAACAACGGCGGCGGTGTCTTCAACAAGGACGGCGAGCTGGACCTGATGAACGACCGCAACGTCGAGGCCATGGAGTTCGTCCTGGAACTCGTGTCCAACGGTATCGTCGATCCCGCCGCGGTCAGCTACACCACGGACAACATGTCTGCACAGTGGAAGGACGGCAAGGCAGGCTACGGCCTGTTCCAGGTGAACGTCCCGCAGCGGGTGGGCGATACCTCGGGCGACCTTCTGGTGGCTGACCCGATCAAGGGTCCGCACGGGGACAAGGCAACGATCGTCTTCCCGAACAACATCATGATGTACACCAACACCCCGTCCCAGGAGGCGTCGGAGGAGTTCCTGGTGTACTGCCTGGGCCAGCTCAAGCAGCTGTGGCAGAAGAAGCTGATGTCCGCCCTGCCGGTCTTCAAGTCGATCACGGAGATCCCCGAGTTCGCCAACGACCCCAACAACGTCAAGATCGTGAAGGACTGGCAGCCCATCGCCAAGACCTTCGCCGCCCAGGGCAACAAGCTCAATGCCAACCTCGCCGCCCTCGACGGCGGGCAGGCACTGAACCAGTTCAGCCAGACCATCATCACCGGAAAGGCCGACGCCAAGACTGCCCTGCAGACCTTCCAGTCCGGCCTCGAATCCGTCCTGAAGAAGTAGGACGGGGCCTCCCATGTCCAGCGCCACCACCCAGTCCGGCCTGGCCCGGGCCCGCCGCGGGGTTGCCCCCGGCGGGTCCGGGACCCTCCCCGGCAAACGCAAGAGCAAGCTCTCCGCCCAGGCAACCAGGACCTTCTTCTGGCTCCTGCTTCCCTCCGTGGTCCTCCTTGTCCTGATCCACGGCTACCCGCTGATCTACGCCGCCGTCCAGGCCACGCACGACGGCAACCTGCTCCAGACCGGCAACTTCGTGGGCGCGCAGAACTTCGCCACCGTCCTGACCTCGCCGGCCTTCTGGAAAGCGGCCCAGTTCACGCTGTGGTTCACCATCGTGGGCGTCTTCGGGTCCTGGCTGGTGGGCCTGGGCCTGGCCCTGCTCCTGCGCACCAGGATCCCGGCCGGCGGCACCTTCAAGGTCCTGCTGCTCCTGCCCTGGGTGGTGCCCATCGTCGTGTCCTCCACGGCATGGAACTGGCTGGTGGCCACCCCTGACAGCCTGATCCCTTCGCTGTTCCGGAACCTCGGCATGGGCACACCGCTCTTCCTGGCGGACCCTTCCCTGGCTTCCATCACGGTGATGGTGTTCAAGGTGTGGGTCAGCTTTCCGTTCATGATGATGATGATCTCGGCAGCATTGGCCTCGGTGGATACCACCGTCTATGAGGCCGCCAGCATGGACGGCGCCAGCCGCTGGCAGCAGTTCACGCAGATCACTCTGCCGCTGATTGCCCGCTCCACCTACATCAGCTGGATCCTGATGACCATCTTCTGCGTCAACGACTTCCCCACCATCTACCTGCTCACCGGCGGCGGCCCGGTCAACGCCACCACCTCCCTGGTGGTCCTGGCCTACCGCACCGTGTTCCAGGACTTCGCCACCGGCCCGGGCGTGGCCATCGCCTTCCTCATGACCATGACCCTGGTGGTCATCTCGGTCATCCTGTACCGCCAGATCCGAAAGTCGAGCGTCGAATAATGAGTGCAGTACTTCACGCCCATCCCGAATCCGGCCCCGCACTCGGCGTCGAGGCCGACAAACGCCGCAAGGTCCTCTCCGAGGTCGGCCAGCGCGGCCGCTGGTGGCGCTTCGCCGCGATCCTCATCATCACCGGAATCGTGCTGGTGCCCATCATGGTCACCGTGCTGCTGGCGTTCACCCCCGGGCCCAACAGCACCGCGACCGGCCTGACGTTCGAAAACCTCAGCAACGTGTTCTCCAAGACACTGGCCGCCACCTGGCTCAAGAACAGCCTGGTCACCACCCTCTCCACGGTTGTGGTGTCGGTGGCCGTGGCTGCACCTGCGGGCTACGTCCTCTCCCGGGGCCGCAGCAAGGCGGTTTCCGGATATTCCCTCCTGCTGTTCGTGATGCAGTCGCTGCCCATCATCACCTCGGTGGTGCCGCTGTTCATCCTGTTCGCCGGCATGGGCCTGGTGGACAACCTCCTGGGCCTGACCATCATCTACGTCGGCTCCACCATGACCGTGGCCACCTGGATGATGGCCGCCTACTTCGACTCCATCCCCATCAGCCTGGAGGAGGCATCCTGGATCGACGGGTGCTCCGTTTTCGGATCCTTCACCAAGGTAGTGCTCCGGAACTCCCTTCCCGGCGTTCTTTCGACCGCGATCTTTGCCTTCCTCCTCGCCTGGAACGACTACCTGGTGGCCATCGTGTTCCTGCGCTCGAATGAAATCTTCACCCTGCCCATGGGCGTGCAGTCCTTCTTCCAGCAGAACGCAACGGACTGGACCTCCGTCATGGCCCTGGCCGTGGTCATGATGCTCCCGCCCGTCATCGTCTTCGCCACCCTGAACAAATACTTCAGCGTCGGCGGCATCGGCGGCTCGCTCGCCGGCCGCTGACCCCAGCCCACACCTACAGAACAGCTAAGGAACCCCATGTCTTACTCACTGCAGCTTTACACTCTTCGCAACGCGATCTCGGAGGACCTTCCGGGGACCATCAGGAAGGTGGCGGAGATTGGCTTCACCCAGGTTGAGCCGTACAACTTCGTGGCCACGGCCAAGGAACTCGGCGCCGCCCTGAAGGAGAACGGCCTCACTGCACCGTCCGGCCATGCGCCCCTGATGAGCCAGGACCAGGACGAGATCTTCGCGGCGGCCAAGGAACTGGGCATCACCACCGTCATCGATCCGTTCCTTCCCGCTGAGCACTGGCAAAAGGCCGAAGACATCCAGGCCACGGCGGAAAAGCTTAACGCGGCCGCCAGGAAGGGGGCGGAGTACGGCATCCGCGTGGGTTACCACAACCACGCCTGGGAACTGGAGTCCACCATCGAGGGCCGCACGGCCCTGGAGTACTTCGAGGGCCTGCTGGATCCGGAGCTGGTCCTGGAGGTGGACACCTACTGGGCAGCCGTCGGCGGCCAGGACCCGGTGGAGCTGCTGGCCAGGCTGGGTGACCGGGTGAAATTCATCCACATCAAGGACGGCCCCCTGAACAAGGACAACAAGGCCCAGCAGCCGGCAGGCCAGGGCAAGGTCCCCGTCATGGACGTCATCGCAGCCGCCAAGTCGCTGGAGGTGGGCGTGGTGGAGTTCGACGACTACGCCGGCGACATCTTCGAGGGCATCAGCGAAAGTCTGTCCTTCCTTAATGCTGCAGGCGAAGGAGTAAAAGCATGACCACCACAGCTTCCCGCAAGGGCCCGGTCGGCGTCGGCGTCATCGGCGCCGGCGTGATCAGCAAGCAGTACCTGGACAACCTCACCGCTTTCCCGGACCTTAAGGTCCATGTCATCGCGGACCTCTTCGAGGAAGCCGCGGAGGCGCGCGCCAAGGAATACGGCGTGCCCGAATGGGGCGGGGTGGACAAGGCTTTGAACCACCCGGACGTGGAAATCATCGTCAACCTCACCATTCCCGCCGCGCATGTGGAGGTGGCCACCGCCGCCGTCAACGCCGGCAAGCATGTCTGGACGGAAAAGCCGTTCTCGCTGGACCGCGAATCCGGGCTGGGCCTGCTCAAGACCGCCGACGCCGCCGGCATCCGCCTGGGCTGCGCGCCGGACACCTTCCTGGGCGCCGGCCTGCAGACCGCGCTGCGGCTGATCCGGCGGGGCGACATCGGCACGCCCCTGACCGCAATGACCATCTTCCAGACCCCCGGGCCGGAAGCCTGGCACCCCAACCCGGCGTTCCTCTTCCAGCACGGCGCCGGTCCGCTGTTCGACATGGGCCCGTACTACCTCACCACCCTGGTCCAGGCGTTCGGCTCCATCCGCAAAGTGGCCGCCGTCGGGTCCAAGGCCAAGGACGTGCGCGTCATCGGTTCCGGACCCAAGGCCGGCGAGGAGTTCACCGTCGAGGTGCCCACCCACGTCTCCGCGATGGCGCAGTTCGAATCCGGCGCCTCCTCGCACAGCGTCTTCTCCTTCGAGTCCCCCCGGACCCGCATGGGATTCGTGGAAATCACGGGCACCGAAGCAACCATCTCGCTGCCGGATCCCAACTATTTCACCGGTGACATCAAGCTCTGGCGCGCCGGCGACGAGGACTGGACCACCGTTCCGGCCACCGGCCCCGCCAACGGCCGCGGCATGGGTGTGCTGGACATGGCACGCTCCCTGCGGGCAGGAACGGCTCACAGAGCCACCGGCGACTTGGCCTACCACGTCCTGGACACCATGGTCTCGATCTCCGAGTCCATCGGCTCCGGCACGTTCGTGGACGTCGAGAGCTCGGCCCCGGCATCCCCCGCCCTCCCCGAGGATTGGGCGCCGGAAACCGCCACCCTCTGATCCAGCAAGTAATCCAGCACGTAGTCCAGCCAGCAGGAAGCACGCAGGAACGCATCATGACCACAGCCCCAGACCCGTCCGAACCCCCGGCCTCCCGTCCGGCCTCCCGCCCGCTGGGCGTGGCCGCCATCGGTTACGCCTTCATGGGCAAGGCCCACTCCAATGCGTGGCGGAACGTGGCCAGCTTCTTCGACGTCCCGGCCTTCGAACAAACGGTCCTCGTGGGCCGGGACGCCGGCGCCGTGGCAGAGGCCGCGGCAAAGTACGGCTGGGCCGAATCAGCCACCGACTGGCGCACGGTGATCACCCGCGATGACATCGACATCGTGGACATCTGCGCCCCTGGCTGGATGCACGCCGAGATCGCCATCGCAGCCCTCGAGGCAGGCAAGCACGTCCTGGTGGAAAAACCCCTGGCCAACACCCTGGCAGAGGCCGAACTCATGACCGCCGCCGCCGCCAAGGCCCGCGCCAACGGCGTGCAGTCGATGATCGGCTTCAACTACCGGCGCGTCCCGGCACTGGCACTGGCCAAGGAATTGATCGCTGAGGGCCGCCTGGGCACGGTCCGGCACGTCCGCGCCGCCTACCTCCAGGACTGGCTCGCCGACGCCGACGCCCCCATGACCTGGCGGCTGCGGAAGGAGACCGCCGGGTCCGGCGCGCTGGGAGACATTGCCAGCCACGCCATCGACCAGGTCCTTTTCCTCCTGGGAGACCAGGTCACCGAGGTCAGCGGCCGGCTCAACACCTTCGTGAACCGCCGCCCCGGCGGGGACGGCATGGAGGATGTAACGGTCGACGACGCCGCCTGGGCCACGCTGTCCCTCACCTCCGGGGCGGTCGCCTCAGTGGAGGTCTCCCGGGTGGCCACCGGCAGGAAGAACTCCCTCCAGATCGAGGTCTACGGCGAGAAGGGCAGCCTCCTGTTCGACCTGGAAAACCTCAACGAACTCGGCTTCCTGGACGCCACCCTCCCCGTCCGCGAACAGGGCTTCCGCCGGATCCTGGTCAACGAACCCGACCACCCCTACCTGGACGCGTGGTGGCCGCAGGGCCACATCATCGGCTGGGAACACACCTTCACCCACCAGGTCCGCGACTTCCTGCTGGCCATCCGGGACGGAAGCCAGCCCTCGCCGTCGTTCGAAGAAGGACTGAACGTCCAGTACGTCCTGGACGCGGTGGAGGAATCCGCCGCCAACAAGAGCACCCTCACCGTCGTCCGCCACTAGCGTCCCACCGCCTCCAAGGAGCCCTGCATGCCCCGCCCGTTTACCCTGTTCACCGGCCAGTGGGCCGACCTGCCCTTCGAAGAAGTCGCGCGCCTCGCCTCCGGCTGGGGCTACGACGGCCTGGAAATCGCCGTCTCCGGCGACCACCTGGACGCCTGGCGCTGGGACGAACCAGACTACATCGACGCCAAACTCGAAATCCTGGACAAATACAACCTCAAAGTCTGGGCCATCTCCAACCACCTCAAGGGCCAGGCCGTCTGCGATGACCCCATCGACTTCCGCCACCAGGGAATCGTCGGATCCAAAGTCTGGGGCGACGGCGACCCCGAAGGCGTCCGCCAACGCGCCGCCGAGGAAATGAAACACACCGCCCGGCTCGCCAAAGCACTCGGCGTGGACACCGTCGTCGGGTTCACCGGCTCCGCCATCTGGCAATACGTCGCCATGTTCCCGCCCGTCCCCGAAAAAGTCATCGACGCCGGCTACCAGGACTTCGCCGACCGCTGGAACCCCATCCTGGACGTCTTCGACGAACAAGGGGTCCGCTTCGCCCACGAAGTCCACCCCTCCGAAATCGCCTACGACTACTGGACCACCGTCCGCACCCTCGACGCGATCGGCCACCGCGAAGCGTTCGGCCTGAACTGGGACCCCTCGCACATGATGTGGCAAGGCATCGACCCCGTCTCCTTCATCTGGGACTTCAAGGACCGGATCTACCACGTCGACTGCAAGGACACCAAGATCCGCCAGACCGGCCGCAACACCGTCCTCGGCTCCCACCTGCCCTGGGGCGACCCCCGCCGCGGCTGGGACTTCGTCTCCGCCGGACGCGGCGACGTCCCCTGGGAAGCCTCCTTCCGTGCCCTCGCCGCGATCGGCTACGACGGCCCCATCTCCGTCGAATGGGAAGACGCCGGCATGGACCGCCTCCACGGCGCCCCCGAAGCACTCGCCGCCCTGAAGAAGTACGACTTCCCCGCCTCCCAAACCAGCTTCGACGCCGCCTTCAGCAGCAAGGACTAAGGTCAACCGACGTGGTCCGCACCCTTCAACCAGGCCAATGCTGCGAGGTATGGGCCGCGTCGGTCACCGGAGAATCTTCGCGCGTCTTTCGGACAGCGGATATGTTGCTCGAGGCGCCCAACTGGACGCTCGACGGCCGGGCGCTGATCCTCAACGGAGACGGCAAGCTGTGGCGCTTCGACCTGGCGACCGGCTCACTCAGCGAGGTTCCGCTTACCGGCGTCCCGGACCTTAACAACGACCATGTCCTGGACCCGGGCGGCAGCGGCATTTTCGTGTCCGGCGATGACGGGCACATTTACCGCGCACCATTGGCAGGCGGGCACGCCACCAGGATCACGGACGACGACGGGTCCTTCCATTTCCTCCACGGCGTCAGTCCTGATGGCCGCAGGCTGGCCTACGTGGACATCGCCGCAGGAGACTTCACGCGGCCCGGCCGACTGCGGACGGTGCCGTCGGCGGGCGGCCCGCCCGAAAACGTGGAGGTGGGCCAGGGCCACTGCGACGGGCCAGAATATTCTCCGGATGGAATATGGCTGTACCTGAACACGGAGGCTTTCACCACGGCACCTGGCCACGCCCAGCTTGCACGGGTCCGCCCGGACGGCAGCCAGTTCGAACGGCTGTTGGCCAGCGGAACGGTCGACTGGTTCCCGCACCTGTCCCCGGATGGGCGCCTGGCCAGCTATGTCCGCTTTCCCGCTGGAACCCGGGGCCACCCCGCAGACCTGCCGGTCGACGTCGTCCTTGTTTCCACCAGCGACTGGACCGCGCCGCTCTCCACCTGGGCGGTGTTCGGCGGCCAGGGCACCCTCAACGTCAACAGCTGGTCGCCGGATTCGAAACGGTTCGCGTACGTGGCCTATCCGATGGACGCGGCACCGGCCATTAGGGCCTGATCAGACAGCATCCTCTTTCAGGACGACGTCGTACGCCTCCACCCGCCGGTCCGTGACGGTCGTGGGCGATTCCAGATGGACCGCGCCGGAAGGCAGGATGCCCGCCCCGCCGTACCGTTCCATCACCTGCCACTGCGCCACGACGTCTTCTCCGGCATGGTCGGCGGGGAGGCTGGTCCAGAAAAGGAAGCCGCCGGCGTCGTTCAGCGCCTCCCTGCGGTAGAGCACGCAGCCGCCCAGCCACGCCACGTGGTAGGGCATCCACTCGCCTGGGTTCAGTGACAGTTCCGCGCTGAGGTGGCTGAGGTTGGCGGCGCTGTGCAGCGGCCAGCGTTCGAAGCCAGGGGCACCCGGACGGATGCGTTCCGGAGTCACCGGGCCGTCCCAGGCCATGAAGGGGGCTGTCTGTTCCGGCCTGCGGTCATCCAGGAAGGACAGGCCCTGCGGTGCCATTCCCACAAAGCCGCACTGGAGCTCGTCCAGTGCCTTGCTCAGCCGCTCCAGGGCACCGGGTTCCAGCCAGACGTCGTCGTCCAGGAAGAGGCACTGATCCGCCGTGGCCTGGTCCAGCAGGAACTGGCGGTGTTCGGCCAGTCCGCGGCGCGGGAGGTGCCGCAGCAGCGTGACGGGCCGGCCCTGCGCCTCCAGCACGCGCACCATCGCTGCGGCCGCGGGATGGTCCCAGGCGGGCTGGCCCGCGGACTGGTCGCTGATGACGACGGTGAACGCGGGTTCGGTCTGTGCGGCCAGTCCCGCGAGGGTGACGGCGAGCTCCGCCGGCCGGTTGCAGGTGGGCACCAGGACGTCCACCGCCACCTTGTCCGGCCGGTCCTGCGGCCGCGCCCACTGCTCCGAAGATCTCCTGCCCACAGTCCACCTTCCTGGCGTTGAAATTGTCGACGCGGCGGCACAGAATGCCTGCTGCTGCCGGCCAATGGGGTTCCACATGTTCCGTACCCAGCCGGGCGGGATGTATTCGCCGGTGCACGTCCGCGGGGACGCAAAGGCCCCCGTTTCCGCCGCCGGAAGGGCAACAGGAACGGGGGCCTGCGTGGGTCAGGACGCTTTATCCGGCGTCGAAGCTTTCGTCGTCGTCATTGGGCGACTCCTCCTTCGGAAGGTCATTCCCGCTGCCGTCCGGAATCCCCGTGGCCTCCTGGCCGGACTCCGAGGACACCGGCGCCGACCCCTGGGAATCGTCATTGGACTCATCGATCTCGGCTGCGCTGGAGGGAAGATCCATGTCGTGCGGGACGGGGTCCTGGCCCGTGCCCGACTGGGGTTCATTGGTGTCCGCTCCGGCCGATGATGCACCGCCACCTGACTGCTGGGCGCCACCACTGGACTGCTGGCCGCCCTGCGTACCGGCGGCCTCCTGCTCAGCCGTGGGAGTGCCGTAGCCGCCCGGGGCTGCCCCGGGTTCAGCCTGCTGGTTTTCCTGCGTCATGGTTCCTCCTGTTGTTCGTTGCCGATATTGCTGGACTGGTGGTGCCGGCCTGGGTGCGCCGGTTGGACGGTGATCCTGCTCAGAGGCCCTTGCCGCCGGTGACCGGCAGGACTGCACCGGAAATGTAGGAACCATCCTCGGAGGCGAGCAGTACATAGGCCGCGGCGAGCTCTGCCGGCTGCCCTGCGCGTTCCAGCGGCGTGTCCTGCCCGAAGGAGGGAAGCTTGTCCGGCCATTCCGTCGCAGGGATGAGCGGCGTCCAGATGGGGCCGGGAGCCACAGCGTTAACGCGGATCCCCTTGGGGCCGAGTTCCTGTGCCAAGGCCTTGGTGAACGCCACCTGCGCCGCTTTGGTCATCGCGTAGTCGATGAGCCCGGGTGACGGGTTGAAGGCCTGGATGGAGGCCGTGGTGATGATCGAGGCCCCGGCCTTCAAGTGCGGCACGGCCGCCCGCGCTGACCACAGCAGGGAGTAGAGGTTGGTACGGAAGACGCGGTCAAACTCCTCTGTGGGAAGCGTCTCCAGGCTCTCCCGGTTTTTCTGGTAAGCCGCGTTCAGGACCAGGACATCGAGGCGCCCGAATTCGGAGACGGTCTCCTCCACGATGCGGGTACTGAACTCCTCTTCGCGGCCGTCACCGGGAAGCAGGAGCACGCGGCGTCCGGCCTTCCGGATCCACTCTGCGGTGTCCTGGGCGTCGTCTTCCTCCTCCGGCAGGTAGGAGATGGCGACATCGGCCCCCTCGCGGGCGAAGGCGATGGCGGCAGCCTTGCCGATGCCGGAGTCTCCGCCGGTGATGAGGGCCGCCTTGCCTTCGAGTTTGCCGTGCCCCTCATAGCTCTGTTCCCCGTGGTCGGGTTTGGGATCCATGGGTGCGGTCAGTCCGGGCTGCTTCTGTTCCTGCTCGGGAAAGGGGCCCGAGTGGTAGCCGCCGCGCGGATCCTTCGGCTGGTCTGTTTGCTTGTCCGTCTCGCTCATAGTCCGCCTGCCTGTGTGGTTGACCTGTGTCGGTGGGAAGAGCACCGCCGTGCTCCGGCCCTTCGAAGCTATCCCGGCCGGAGGACCAAGTCCACCGCCGATGGGTAATAATCAGTAAACTTATCAAATGTTGTAGGGCGCGCAACGGCCGGCCTTGTTTCTGGGTAGGGGAGGAATAGAAGCATGGCTTGGGCGGCGGTTGGAGGGAAAGGAGAGCCGATGTCTGAAGTTGAGGACTACACGGGCCGGACGGGACGCAATGAGACCCGCGAGGAGCAGCTTGACCGCAACTGGGCGGAACTCCTGCAGGAGCTGCGCGTGCTCCAGACCGGGGTACAGATCCTGGCCGGCTTCCTGCTGACGCTGCCGTTCCAGCAGCGGTTCGAAAAGCTGGATGACTGGGAGGTTGGCCTCTATCTCACAAATGTTGTGATCGCCGCTTTGACCACCGCCTTCATCCTCCTCCCGGTCAGTGTGCACCGCCGGCTCTTCCGCAAACGGCTCAAGGAAACACTGGTTTCCAGCGCCGACACCATCACCAAGATTGCCCTTGGCGGCATCGCCCTGCTGAGCGCCGGAACGGCCGCGCTGGTGTTCGATGTTGCCGTCGGACAGTCGGCCGGGGTCACCGCCGGCGCTGTGCTGCTGGGCGTCATGGTGGTCATGCTGGTTTTCGTTCCGCTTCGCCTCAACAAGCGGGCTTCAGGCAAAGCCATCCCGCCCGCATCGGAGAAGGAGTAAGACATGCGCAAATGGGCAAAAGAACACGGCCTGTTACTGGCCAACGTGGCCTGCTTCCTTGCGTTCTTCGTGGGCATGATCCTGTCCGGGGCCGCTTCCTACAGCGAGGATCAGCAGGCCCACGGGGAGCCTGCCGTCTCGGTCCTGCAGTTCCTGGGCACGGGCGCCTTCGTAGAGGCCACGTTCGAGAACTGGGAATCGGAGTTCCTGCAGATGGCCATGTACGTGGTCCTCACGGTGTTCCTTTTCCAAAAAGGTTCATCCGAATCCAAGCCAGTGGGCAAGGAAGCGCCGCAGGATGAAGACCCGCGCCAGGCTGCCCTCGGGAAAGCCACGCCATGGCCGGTACGGCGCGGCGGGGTGGTGCTCAAGGTGTATGAGCATTCCCTGTCGATCCTGCTGTTCGCGCTGTTCCTTGGATCGTTCTTCCTGCATGCCGCCGGCGGCGTGGACGAGTACAACCAGGACCAGCAAAGCCATGGCCAGCCCACCATCACGTTCCTGCAGTACCTGGGCACCAGCCGCTTCTGGTTCGAGTCCTTCCAAAACTGGCAAAGCGAGTTCCTGGCCGTCGCGGTCCTGGTGGGCGCCTCGGTCTACCTCCGGGAAAAGGGTTCCCCGGAATCAAAGCCCGTTGCTGAACCACACTACGAGACCGGGGCCTGAGCGCCCGTCCAAGCCCCATCCAACCAGCCCCGTCCAACCACGCTGTCCCATCACCCAGCCCCATCCAAAGAGGAGAGACTGAATGCGAACTTCCGTGCGAACCATCCTGCTGGCCCTGCTGCTCCTTGCCGCCCCGGCCCTTCCCGCCGGCGCCGCCGTTGCAGCGGCGCCCACATCGGCGAGCAGCCAGGCCGCCCCGGCACAGGCAAACACGGCACAGGCAGAGGCGGCACAGGTGGCCGCGGGATCAACAGGCGGGGCGTGGGCGGCAGGCACTTCTCCCACCCCTTCCCCCGGTGATACCGCGTCCACCGGCCCCGCCAATCCCGGAACGGGGGAATCAGCCCAGAACGAGTCCACGCGCCTAAACTACTTCCCGTGGGTCATCGCGGGAGTAGCGGTCCTGGTGGTGATTGCGGTCCTGATCCTCCGGCGCCGCCGCAACACCACGATCGTGGGCTAGGTCTCCTCAGTAGGCTAAGCGCCCTCAAGTACCTGGCTTGTTGCCCAGGCCAGGTACTTGCCGGCGTTCGCCACGGCGTCTTCCGGGCTCGACGCCACATCCAGCAGCTGCGCGGCGGCGACAACACCGTGCCCGGCGAGGTCCTCAAGGGTCACCAGGATCCTGCCGGCCACCACGATGACGGGAATTCCGCGCTCCCGGGCGGCGTCCGCGAGCGCGATGGGCGCCTTGCCGGTGAGCGACTGCGAATCCATGGATCCTTCACCGGTGATCACCAGGTCTGCCTGCTCCAGCTGCGCGGCCAGGCCGGTCAGCCCGGCCACCAGCGCGAAGCCGCCTTCCAGCGTGGCGTCGGTGAAGGCAAGGAACGACGCCGGGAAGCCGCCGGCGGCGCCGGCACCGGGTACGTTCACGTCCCGGCCCGTTGCTTCCCGCAGCATGGACGCCCAGTTGCGCAGCCCGGCGTCGAGCATTTCCACGGCGTCCTGGTCCGCACCCTTTTGCGGGGCGAAAACGTGCGCGGCACCGGACGGTCCGTACAGCGGGTTGCGGACGTCGACGGCGATGCGGAATGTGGTTGCGGACAGCCTGGGGTCCAGTCCGCCCGTGTCCAGCGCCGCCACGTCAGCCAGTGAACCACCGCCCAGGGGCACCACGTTCCCGGCGGAGTCCAGGGGTTTCAGGCCCAGGGCACGCAGGGCACCGCTGCCGCCGTCGGTCATGGCCGAACCCCCCAGGCCCAGGACGATCTCGGTGGCACCAGCGTCCAGGGCGGCCGCAATGAGCTGGCCGCAACCGTAGCTGTGGGCGCGCAGGGCGTTGGCCGGAGTTGGTTCCATGTCCGCCAAACCCGAGGCCTGGGCAGTTTCGATCACTGCCGTAACCTTGCCGTCGGCGGCCTTATGGACGGCCCAGGCGGCGCCGAGCGGGGTGAGGATGGGACCCACCACGGCGTTCAGCCGCTCTTCGTAGCCGGCGGCCACGGCTGCCTCGAGGGTGCCCTCCCCGCCGTCGGCAATGGGGAACTGGGTGGCGACGGCTTCCGGGTACACCCGAAGGGCGCCTTCGGCGATGGCAGCGGCAGCCTCGGCTGCGGTCAGGGACCCCTTGAACTTGTCCGGAGCGATAAGAATGCGCATGCGCTCCATCATGCCAGCAAGGCCACGGAAAGCGCTTGCCAGCCCTGTTATATATCCTCTGTGACAGGCCGTCTGCGGGGCTGCCGGGATGCGGAGCGGCCTTACGCCTCGCGCCAGTCGTTGCTGGTGATGTGCGATCCCGCCTGCGGACCCATCTGGAGCATGCCGCCGTCAACCACCCAGGCCGCACCGGTCACGTAGCTGGAGGCAGGCGATGCGAGGAAGGCGATGACGTCGGCGATCTCCCGCGCGTGCCCGGGCCGGCCCAGCGGCACCCCCGGGCGCTCCGTCGTCGTTGGATCCTGGTCCTCCTGGCCCGTCATCGGTGTGGCGATCTCGCCGGGGGCCACCGTGTTGGCCGTGATGCCGTACTGGCCCAGCTCCAGGGCGAGAGTCTTCATAAGGCCACCCAGGCCATGCTTGGACGCGTCGTAGGCCGACGAGCCGACGCGGGGCTGGAACTCGTGCACGCTGGACACCGCCACAAGCCGGCCGCCCCGGCCTGCCTTGACCATCCGCCTTGCTGCCGCCTGCAGGCAGACGAAGGCCCCGTTGAGGTTTGTGTCCAGGATCTGCATCCAGTCATCGATGCCCATGTCCAGGAACTTCGTGCTGGCCCCGGTTCCCGCATTGTTCACGAAGACATCCAGCCCGCCCAGCTCCTCGGCAAGCTCATCGATGACGCCGGCAGCGGCGCTCAGTTGGGTGGTGTCCAACTGCCGGACCACTGCCTTGCGGCCCAGTCCGCGGATTTCCTCCGCCGTTCCCTCGGCCCCTGCCTTATCCGTATGCCATGTGACGCCCACGTCCATCCCGGCGCGGGCGAGCGCCACGGCGGTGGCCTTGCCGATCCCCGAATCGGAGGCAGTGACGATGGCGGCAGTGGGGGCGAAGTTGCTGGTGTCCGGCATGGAAGGGCCCTTTCTGTAGGGTGGGCGGGTTTTCTGGTCAGGCAATCTGGCCTTGCGGTCTGGTTGAGGCAGTCTCGTCAGGCAGGGCGGCGGAGATCGGGCTGGTAGGACTCATCGTCGTCTGCGGTGGCGGATCCGCGGCCGGCTGCCTTGAAATCCGTCTGGGCTTCCGGCACGGCCATCAGCGGAACCGCGAAGGTCACCACTGGCCGGGCATCGCCGTCGTCCGCCGACCTGATGGTCAGGCTCCTGGTACCGGGCGGCACGGACGGGGCAAACACCTGAAGGTTGCGGGAACCCACCGTGGCCGATTCCTGCAGGGTGTATTCCGTCCCGAAGTGGTCCTCGACTGTAAGGCGGGGTTCAGCCGCGTCATCCGAGGGAAGGTGGACGTTGACCACCAGCCCGGATGCCCATACCTCCACGGACAGGATGGTGAATTCCGTGGCGGAGGTGACGTGCCGCCCATAGGTGGGGGGAAGGAGCATCCGGCGCAGTGCGCCGGATGGGATGAGGTTGCTCATGACAGTTCCTGTAGGTCTTGCGCCGGCGGCCGGTGGAGCGGCACCGGAGGATGATCCGGGGCCGGCCGGCCGCTGGGGCGTGGGTGCGGCTTAGGCGTCTTCGCGGTTGGGATTTTCCAAGCGGAAGAAGTTGGATTGCGTGCCGTCGCTGCGCTGTTCCTGGTAGATGAAATTCAGTTTCCGGGAGTCGAAAGTGTCAAACCATTCGTCCCAGCTAATGTGGCGGAGCTTGTCGTCCTTGCCACCGAAGTCGATTCGCAGCACTCCGAGATGGTCGCCGTGTTCCGTGCCTTCCACTGTGGCGGGAACGCCGTCGCGCTCCTCCGCCCACCGCCTGATGACTTCATGGTGGGTGGTGGCAAGGCTGCGGCCCTCGCGTTCCGGCTCGTCGTCGGTTGAGGTGACCTCCTGCGAGTACTTCAGGGATTTTGAGGAGTCCGGTCCGTGGCGGATCTTCCCGCCCTCGGGCCCTGCACCCAGGTCATCTTCGTCCTCGTTGCCGTCCGCTTGGCGGGTCTTATTGCCTTTATCTTGTGCCATGCCGGTCTTCCTTTCCCCTCCGGCTAACTAGTAAGTCTACTTACTATGTAGCCTCCGGATCCGGCCCCCTGTCAAGGGGATGGAGGATACCCTGCGGGCGCGCTGCGGGGATATGCGTGAAGTCTGCGGGGCGGTCCGAAGTCCTGCCTGCCAGGGCTACCGGCGGGGGCGGACCACCGCGTAATACCCGGGCACCCTGTCCTGGCCCGGCACGCCGGTCACCGGGTTCGTTTCGATGGCCACGTGGCCGTCCTCAAGGAGTTCCCAGGCCGACGCCGGAAACGCACGTTCGCGTTCTTCCGGCCCGAAGTGCCCGGGCATGGGGAGTCCGCGGATGGCCAGCTCCAACGGCGCCGGAATGCTGCGCGTAGTTGCCCCGAGATGGGTCACGTACTCCACCGGATTTCCCTGGAAGTTGGTTTCCGCCATGAAGACCGTGCCGCGGCGGCCCACCAGGATCCGCAGGTTCTCGACCATCGCTGTTTGGTGCGCCGGGTCAAGGACATGCAGCACGCCGCGAATGAAGACGTTGGCGCCGTCGGGGTCCAACTGGAAGGACTCCGCCAGTTCCCCGGCAGCTCCTTCCGCCGTCATGTCCCGGGCTGCAAAGGCGGTATTTCCGGTTCCCGCGGACTCTGCCCGCGCCCGGGCCACAGCATGCGGCGAGACATCCACGCCGATCGCCCGGGGGAAGATCCCGGCGAGCGCGCGGGTAAAGCTGCCGTGCCCGCAGCCGGTGTCCACTACAGGAAGCGCGGGGTCCAGGTAGCGCAGGAGGCTGTCCTGGTAGCCCTGGAACTCGTGGTTGCTGCCCGAGTCCCACAGGACCTCGCCGCCGCGGCCAGTGGCGGTGATGCCCGCCCAGTACCGGTCCCACGCCGCATGCCGGTCCTTGGGGGCGCTGCGCGACAGCCTGACGAGCTTGGGGATCATCAGGTACTTCTGCCAGGCGGACCGTGGCGACTTTGTTGGAGGCACGGCTCAAATATATGGTCCCGCCCGCCCGCGCCGGCGGACCTCCGGCAACATTACGGCGTGCCACAGCTGCCTGCAGCGGCGGGAAGAGGCCGTAAGCGTCCGCACTCCGTGGACCCGCCGCGCCCGCATCCCCCTAGAATGTACTCAACTGGGAGGGAAGGGAGCACTGTGACGGCTGTCCCTGGTGACCTGCGCCCGCCCCGCACCGCCGTCGTCGCCGATCCCGACGCCGGCCGGCTGGCCCTTAATGCACGGGCACTGCGCGACGCCGGATACACCGTCCTTGAGGCGACGGACCCCGGCAGCCTCGCCGGCTTGCTGAACGCCGCCGAACCGTCAGTCGTCGTCGCCGATGCCTTCCTGTCCGGCGTCCTGTCCACCGTCCCGTCCGCGGCCCCGGTCCTGGTGATGGTGGACCTGGACAACCCCGCGGAGATCGCAGCCGCCAATCCCCCCGGCATCCACGACTGCATCACCAAGCCGCCCGCACCCCAGGAGCTGGTGCACCGCGCGTCCGTCCTCATCGACCAGGTGTCCCGGCGCCGCGCCTCCAGGCAGGAAGCCGAAGGGCTCCGGGAGCAGCTGCGTGAGGTCTCTGCCGCTGTGCGCGCCACCAACGATCCCCAGGAAATCGCCAACCACGTTGTCTCGGGATTCGGCCGCACCTTCAAAGCCGACCACGTCGTCCTGGCAACCTTCGAAGACCACCGTGTCCCCGTCATCACGGCCCGCTGGCACAGGCGGGGCCTGCCGGAGCTGCCCGCTGACGCCCTTCCCCGGGAGGAAGAGGCCCGCGCCGCGGCAGACGCCCTCTGGGCCGGGACGGAGCCGATCTCCTCCGAGGGAAGCGAAGCGGTCACCCGCAGCGAGGCGAAGCCGGGCCCCGGCCCCGCGATTGCCGGAGCCGCCTCAACACTGGCCGTGCCCATCGGTGAAGGAAATTCCTCCCTGGGCATCATCTGGATCGCAATGATGGACCGGCCCCGGACCTGGTCCAGCGCTGAATTGGGGCTCATTCAGCACGTGGCCGGCAACGCCGCCTACGGCCTCATCCAAAGCCACCTGATCAGCAGCCAGCAGCAGGTGGTGAAGCAGCTGCGGGAACTCGACAAGGCCAAGACAGACTTCCTGGCCACGGTGAACCACGAGCTGCGGACGCCGCTGACCTCGATCATGGCGTACCTGGACATGATCCAGGAAAGCACCGAGCATCCGGTGTCCCGGGAAGTCCACCAGATGCTGGACATCGTGGTCCGCAACACCGAACGGCTCCGCACGCTCATCGAGGACATGCTCAGCGTCTCCCGCGGCGGCCTTGACAACGCGGCGATGCAGCTGGCCCCCGTGCGGCTGGGGCAGACCCTGGACCTGGTGGCCGCGGCGCTGCGCCCGCTGGCCACGCTGCAGAACGTCACCATCGACGTGGACGCCGTTCCGGAGGACCCGGAAATACTCGCCGATGAGGTGCAGCTGCAACAGGTCTTCACCAACCTCGTGTCCAACGCCATCAAGTTCACGCCCAGCGGCGGACGGATCGAGGTGGGCAGCGAATCCCACGCCGCCGCGGACGGCTCCAAGTGGGCCACCGTGCGCATCGCCGATACCGGCATCGGCATTTCGAGCGATGAAATCAACCACGTATTCACCAGGTTCTACCGGGCCTCCAATGCCATGAATGGCGCAATCCCGGGAACAGGCCTGGGCCTCGCGATCTCCAAGGACATCGTGGACCGCCACGGGGGGCGGATCGACGTCGCCTCCACCCTGGGCTCCGGGACCACCGTCACCGTCAGCCTTCCCCTCGGCACTGACCGCGTCCAGGCCAACTAGGCGTCGAAGGAGGACCGGCCATGTTTGCCAACGACGATCCCCGGCTTTCCCAGTTGCTGGAAGGCATTGTCAAGTTGGCCTCCGGCGACCTCAACTCCCGGATAGAGGTCTCGCCTGCCCGGGATGAACTTGACGCGATCATCATGGGCACCAATCTCCTGGCCGAGGACCTGCAGATCATTTACGAGGAGCTTGAGCAGCGGGTCCAGGTCCGCACGCAGCTCCTGCACGAGGCACACCTTGAGATGCAGAAGATGGCCATGCAGGACCCGTTGACCGGCCTGGCCAACCGGTCGGCCCTGATCGAGGCGCTTCGCACCTCCCTGGAGGCACGGACCACGGCGGACGGCGGGACGGCGGAGGAAGGGCCTGCCATTTTGCTGATGGACCTTGACGCGTTCAAGTCCATCAATGACAGCCTGGGGCACACGGCCGGCGACCAGGTCCTGGTGGCAGTGGGCGAAAGGCTCCGCACCGCTGTCCGCCTGTCCGACGTCGTGGCCCGGCTGGGCGGTGACGAATTCGCGATCGTCATGCCGTCGGCGTCGGCAGACCAGGCGGCCATCGTGGCGCACCGCATCCTCGCTGCCCTTAGTGAACCCATCGAGCTTCCCAGCCGCAGCGTGCGTTGCGGAGCCAGCATCGGGCTCAGCGTAGGCAGCGAAGGACAAAGCCCGGAGGACATGCTGATGGAGGCCGACGTCGCCATGTATGCCTCCAAGGCCGAAGGGCAGAACAAGCTGCACCGGTTCGAGCCGGCAATGCTGCTGGTGCGGCGGCTCCGCAGCCAGCTGGTGGATGACCTGCGGGCCGCCATCAAGGATGATGCGCTGACGCTTCACTACCAGCCGGTGGTGGAGCTCGCCACCGGACGGATCGAAGGCGTGGAGGCACTGGTCCGCTGGAACCACCCCAGCCGCGGCTTCATCATGCCTGACGAGTTCATTCCCCTTGCCGAGGAGGCGGGACTGATCTCGGAGCTTGGCCTCTGGGTGCTCAGGACTGCTGTAAGGCAGCTTCGCGCCTGGATCGACGCCTCCCTGCTGGACGACACGTTTTCCGTGCGCATCAACATCTCCGCGACGGACCTGCAGAGCCTGCAGTTCATCGAGGACGTGCGCAATGTGCTCCAGGAGACCGGAGTCAGGCCCGACCAGGTTGTCCTGGAACTGACAGAAGTGGCCATCGTCAAAGGCAATGAGCTGGACCGGTATTCGCTGGGCGGCCTACGCGGCCTGGGCGTGGGCATCGAAATTGATGATTTTGGCACCGGCTACTCCTCCATCAGCTATCTCCGCCGGCTGCCCGTGGACCGGGTCAAAGTGGACAGATCGCTGATCACCGGGCTCGAGACGGACCCCAGCCAGCCTGCCTTGGTGGCCGCGGTGCTGCAATTGGTGCGGGCGTGCGGGCTGGAAGCCGTGTGGGAAGGCGTCGAAACGGCAGAACAGGCTGGGATTCTGCGGGGATTGGGCTGCCGCAGCGCCCAAGGCTACTACTTCAGCCGCCCCGTTCCGCCCGACCAAATACCGCAACTGCTGGCTGACCAGCAGGAAAGCGCTAACCAATAGCGCAAAACTACTGCGCTTTTGCGGCTGCCGTTATACGATCAGCGTGCGGTGTCAGGTTTTTCGCCGCCGCGAAATTCAGGTCTGGCAGCACCGTACTTTTATAAGGCGTTTGGAAATTTGAACATTATTGGGCCATGGGGTCATTACTTCGTCAACTGGGGGCGTCGCTAATGTCGGTTCGGGTACAGGCTTGGGGAATTATCGCCGCCGTGCTGGCGGATACGGATCCTGCGGGAGCCGCCGTCCGGCAGCGGCTGAGCAACAGCCTCGATGAGAATCCCGGCGTGCCCGAACGGGCTTTGCTGGAGTATCTCCTCGAGACCCGGCGCAGCGACGCCAACACGGTGGAAACACTGGAAACGGCCCGGCAAATGCGCCTCACGCCGCCCACGCTGCCGCCGCAGTTCGCAGAGCAGGTGGATGCTATCCGCAGCATCTCGAGGATCAGCGCCCTGCTCGAGAACCAGATGCTGATGACCGCCTTCCAGCCCATCTACGGGCTGGAAGGAAAAACCGTCGTGGGCGCGGAAGCGCTCTCCCGCTTTGTCAGCGACGACGGTGCGGCCGCGGAGCTGTGGTTTGCTGAGGCAGCGGCCGTGGGCCTGGGCGCAAACCTTGAGTTCTCCGCCTTGGGTTCCGCGGCAGTCGCGGCCAGGGACCTGCCGGAAAACCTTTATGTGTCCCTCAACATTTCGCCCACGTCCTGCATGGACCCGCGGCTGCCCGAATTGTTCGACCACATTGAACTCCCCATCAACCGGGTAGTGCTGGAATTGACGGAGGACATTCCGGAAGAGGAATATCTGCAGTTCATTTCCGCAATCAATCCGCTTCGGGAAAAAGGCCTGCGGATCGCCGTCGACGACACCCACACCGGTGCCGGCGCCCTCAGCCGCATGATCCACCTGCGGCCTGATTTCCTCAAAGTGGGCCGCAACGTGATCGGCGACGTCGACACGGACGGCCTCCAACGGGCACTGGCTGCCTGCCTGGTGGACTTCACGGACCAGATCGGCACCACTATGGTCGCTGAGGGCATCGAAACGGTGGGCGAGCTCAAGGTCCTCACCGAACTTGGCATCACCGCGGGCCAAGGCTACCTGCTGGGGCGGCCGTCGGTGCGGCCGCAGGACTGGGCGAACTGGAACACGCGGCTGGACGCGGACGGCCTGGACCGCCATTTGGCGGGGCAACGGGAGTCGCGGGGCCGCCACGGCAAAGAGACTTCCCGATCAGACTCGCCCTGATACCCGGCAAGTGAAGACGGCCTGCGGGGTCAGCGCGGCAAGATCAGCGCGGCGGCGGACGTTGACTCCGCCGCCGCGCCGGCCCTTTAAGCGCTATTCGGAGTGGCCCTGGTCCCTGCTCATCTGGTCCTCGGCCGGCGGCGTCTCTCCCGGGGGCACTCCCCCGCCCGGCTCCAGCCCGGTGACATTGCCCTCCGCCGGATCGGGGTTCGGCGAACCCGCCGACTCCGTACTGCGCTGCTCCGCCAGGTGGGGCTGGGCGGCGCCAACCTCTTCCTTCCCCGGCCGGTCCGGGTTCGCGGGGTCATTTTCCGGATGGTAAGTGCTCATGCTGCTCTTCCTTCCTCTCCGGCTGCGGTCCGATTCCCCAGCACTGGACTAATTGTAAGCATGCTGATAATTCTGGAGGAGTAGGGCCGGTATGCCGCTGGGGCGCCGGCACGCAATGTCGGAAGGAGCAGTCAGATGGGAATCGGCGACAGCATCGGCAAGGCAGCAGAAAACGCCATGGAGGACCTGGCCGGGACATCCAAGCCGACGGAGAAATCGGATGTGCCCGACCCCACGGACCCCAATGACGACGTGGAAGTCCACTCGTCCCTGAGCGAAGGTTCAAATGCCATGGAGGCGGAGAAGCAGAAGGCGCCCGGCCTCAAGACGGGAGCGGCCCCGGCCCCGGTCTCCGAGAACCCGTTCGGCGGCGACGTCGACGAGACGGACGCTGACCAAGCGGACGACGACGGACTGGCCGGCAACGCCACAGCACCCGGCGGTGCGGGGACATCCGGCGGCAGCGTCTCGGGGTCCGGTGGACTTCCCGAGAGCAACCCTGATGAGTTGCGGGCCGATCCCTCCGAGGGCGACCAGGACCCGTCAACCAGCACGGGACGGGGCTAGGAACCGGGCTCGGGCGGGTGGCCCTGCGGCCACTCGCCGCGCTCGATGAGCACGCCGCGGAGCACGTCCGCACGGTCCGTGACGATGCCGTCCACGCCCAGGCGGAGGAGGCGGTGCATCTCGGCGGCCTCGTTGATGGTCCACACGTGCACCGCAAGGTCCAGGGCGTGGGCCCGGCGGATGAAGCCGGCGGTGACAACAGGGACCCGTCCGTAGCGGACGGGGACCTGCAGGGCGTGCACGTCCCGAAGCACCCGGCGCATGAGCCGGTGGAACACCGGGCGTGGAAGCACCGGGCCCAGGAGGGTGAAGAGGGCATTGGAGACCACGCCGGCGGACGAGGCAACCGGCCGGCTGAGCAGCTCCAGCACCGCCCGCCGTCGGCGATCCGAAAAGCTGGCCACCAGTACGCGCTGGTGCGCCTGGTGCCGCTCGATGGCGGCGGCCGTGCTGTGGACAGAGTTCCAGTCCTTGACGTCCAGGTTCAGCCGGGCGTGGGGCAGTTGGGTCACCAGCTCATCGAACGTGGGGATGGGTTCGCGGCCGTTGATCCGGGCCTTGGCCACGTCCGCAGCGGGCAGGTCCGCCACGCGGCCCTTGACGTCTGTCACCCGGTCCAGGGTCTCATCGTGGAAGAGCAGCAGTACGCCGTCGGCCGTGGTGTGCACGTCCGTTTCGAGGTACCGGAAGCCGAGTTCGACGCCGGAGCGGAACGCGGCCATGGTATTTTCCAGCCCCTCGGTCGAGAAGCCGCGGTGGGCCATGGCGATGGGAAGCTGCCGCCCGGCGTCGTCCTTATGCTCGAAAAAGGGCAGGGTCACAGTGCGAGCGTACCCCGGCCCCGCTCAGTCCCGGCAGTCAGTCTCCCCGCACGGAACGATGTCCACCCCGTCGCCGCAGTGCAGCAGCGTCCGGCCGCGGCCGCCGTCCAGGTGGACCCAGACTGCAGTGTGGTCCGCAGTGACGGTGTCCACCACCCCGCCCGCCTCAAAACCGGGTGAGAGCAGAACCTTAACCCGGTCGCCCTGGCGCAGCTGCTTCCAGTGCAGAGCGGGCATCGCTTTGCGCAGCGGCCCGTCGGCCATGTGCTGCTTGACGTTCCTTGCCATGGTTGCCCCCTATGAGCCGGCGTGGGAGTGCCTGCTTTCCACGGTTTACGCTACGGCGGGAAAGTGAACGCCAGGTGAGCGGCAGCTGTGAATACGGGGGCCGCGGGGATCAGGGAAACTTGACGCCCAGGGAGGCGAGCCTGGCCTCCAAAACCTGGGCCACGCCGTCGTCGTCAAAATGCGGCGCCTGCTGCCCCGCCGCCCGGATGGCTTCCGGATGGCCGCTGGCCATGGCATAGCCGTGGCCGGCCCAGCGGAGCATCTCGATGTCGTTGGGCATGTCGCCGAAGGCCACCACGTCAGCGGCGTCGATGCCCAGCGCCCCGGCGTATTCCGCCAGGGTAACGGCTTTGTTGACCCCCGGCAGGGACAGCTCGAGCATGGCGACGCCGGGCGAGGAGTGGGTGGTGGCGGCCAGGTGTTCGACGGCGGGCGCCACCTCGGCGAGGAAATCATCAGGTGTGCCGTCGCGGACGATGGCGAGGAATTTGACCACGGAGTCGTCGTCGGTGAGCGTGTCCTTCAGCGGCGCCGGGGTGAATTCGGCGAGCAGTTCGCTGGATTCGTTTTCGATGAAGCCCGGTTCGAGGTGAAAGCCGGTGAGCGTTTCCGCGGCAAACAGGGCGGCGGGGCGGAGCGACTTGATGATGCGGCGGGCTTCCAGGACGGTGTCGATGGCCAGGGTGCGGGCTGAGACCAGGCGGTCCGCCTCCAGGTCCCAGACGACCGCACCGTTGGAGCAGATCACGCGTCCGGTGTGGCCCAGCTGTTCCTCAAGGGGGTGCAGCCACCGCGGCGGGCGTCCCGTAACGAACACGAGCTCGACGCCGGCAGCGCGGCAGGCGTGGAAGGCGCGGATGGTGCGGGGGCTGATTTTTCCGTCGTGCCCGAGGATCGTTCCGTCAATATCACTTGCTACCAGCCGCATCCTGCAAGTCTACGTGGGCGGTTGGCCGCCGGCGCGCGGGCAGTGCAGCACCCCGGCTGTCCGGCAGGGTGCCCGTTGTCGGCCCCCGGGGCTACACTGATCCTATCGAACATGTATTCGAATAAAGGTGTGTTGTGGGCGTTGTTATCGGTCCCCGCGTGATAGATGCGGGCGCCTCGTTATTCTCGGTGCTGATCTCACCCGTGGCGGTGTCGGCAGGGTTTCCGTCGCCGGCGCAGGACTACTTCGATGGCCGGATCGACCTGAACGCGCACCTCATCAAGGACATCACCAGCACGTTCGTGGTCCGGGTCACCGGGGACTCCATGGAGGGCGCCGGCATCAGTGACGGCGATGAACTGATCGTCAACCGGGCGCTGGAGCCGAAGGACGGATGCGTGGTCATTGCGGTGCTTGACGGGGAACTGACGGTGAAGCGGCTCCGCATCACCGGGACCGGCGTCGTGCTGCAGGCCGAGAACCCCAAATACCCGGATATCCACGTCCCCGCACTGGCCGAGCTGACCATCTGGGGCGTTGCCACCAGGTGCCTGCATCATGTCTGACATACGGCATGTCTGAGGCGGAGCATGCCTAAGCCTGTGCTCATGCGGCGGATGCCCCAGATTGCCCACGTGGACGTCAACTGCTTCTACGCCTCGGCTGAGCGGGCCTTCGACCCCTCGCTGGAGGGGCGCCCGCTGGTGGTGCTGTCCAACAATGACGGCTGTGCCGTCACCCGCTCCCCCGAGGCTAAGGCGCTTGGCATCTCCACCGGCGAGCCCTGGTTCAAGCTCGCGCCGCGGGCCAAAGAGTGGGGCCTGGTGGCGAAGTCCAGCAACTATGAGCTCTATGGGGACATCAGCTCCCGGGTGATGGAGCTGCTGGGCCGGTACTCGGCCTGGCTGGAGGTGTACAGCATCGACGAAGCGTTCCTGGGGGTGAAGGGCGGACCGGAGGAGCTGCTGGCCTTGGGCCGCAGGATGAAAGAGGCAGTTCGGCGGCACGTGGGAGTGCCGGTCTGCGTGGGCATTGCACCGACCAAGACCCTGGCGAAGCTGTGCAACAAGTGGGCCAAGAACAACGCGGCTTTTGACGGGGTCTGCCTCTGGGAGTCGGTCCCCGATGATGTGCGGGGGGCACTGATGGGCCGGTTGCCTGTGGACGAGGTCTGGGGCATTGCCGGGCGACTGACGAAGCGGCTCAACGCTTTAGGGATTTTTACCGTGCTGGACCTGGTCCGGGCGGATCCGGTGATGATCAGGGACAGGTTCTCGGTGGTGCTGATGCGAACCGTCCTTGAGCTGCGCGGCACCCCCTGCATTCCCATGGAGGAGGAGCGCATCGGCCGCGACCAGCTGATATTTTCCCGCTCCTTCGCCATGCCGGTGACTACTGCCGCCGGCCTGCGCGAGGTTCTCAGCATCTATGGGCAGCAGGCGAGCGCCAGGCTTTCCAAGCACGGACTGCAGGCGAAAGTGCTGACGGCGTTCGCTGCCACGTCCCCCTTCAGGGATCACGAACAGGCATATCCTTCGGTCTGCGTCTCGTTGCCGATGCCCACGGCGGATCCGCTCCTCCTCACCAAGGCCGCCCACGCACTGTTGCCAAACATCCGGGATGGCATGAAATACGCCAAGGCGGGCATGATGCTCACTGACCTGCGGCCCACCGGAAACCAGCCGCCGCTTGAACTGTTCGAGAACCGGCACGAGGAACGCGGGATCGGGCCGCTGCTTGAGGACGTGGGCCGCCGGTTTGGGCGTGGGTCCATCGGCTTGGGGCATGCCGGCATCAGGTCGGGCCTGGACTGGACCATGAAGCGGGAGATGCGTTCGCCCCGCTACACCACGCACTGGGACGAACTGCCCTTGGTGAAGGCGGCCTGAAACAGAAGACGTTCCGCGACGAATTTTGACGTCCCGCTACGCCACGTTGAGCCTTCGCGTCGCCTCGTGAACGTCTGCGACATGGATGATTGTGGGGCCGCCGGGCGCTCCGTAATCTCATCTCAGCATCCGCCCCAGCAAAGGATTTCCCCCATGGCAAACCCACAGGACACCAGTCCGCAAAACCAGCAGGCCTCCACCCGCATCGTCGCCGGCGAGTCCGCCAAACCCCAACGGCCGCTCGGCCTGAAGATCGGCGTCGCGGCAGCCGCCCTGGCCCTCATCGGAGGGGGTGCCGCCGTCGCCTCCGCCGTCAACAACGGCGCTCCAGCACCGGCAGCCGACGTAGCCCCCGCCGGCAACCCCGCCGCCGAGCTGAAGCTTGGCTACTTCGGCAACGTCACGCACGCCCCGGCCCTGGTTGGCGTCAGCAAGGGCTTCATCGCTGGTGAACTGGGCAGCACCAAGCTCAGCACCCAAGTGTTCAACGCCGGTCCCGCAGCCATCGAAGCGTTGAACGCGGGTGCCATCGATGCCACCTACATCGGGCCGAACCCGGCCATCAACTCCTTCGTCAAAAGCCAGGGCGAATCAGTGAACATCATCGCAGGGGCCGCAGCCGGCGGCGCGCAGCTGGTGGTGAAGCCGGAGATCAACTCCGCCGCAGACCTCAAGGGGAAGACGCTGGCTTCGCCGCAGCTCGGCGGCACGCAGGACGTGGCGCTCCGCGCGTGGCTCACCTCCCAGGGCTACAAGACCAACGTGGACGGCAGCGGCGACGTCGCCATCAACCCCACCGAGAACGCCCAGACCCTGAAGCTGTTCCAGGACGGCAAGCTCGACGGCGCGTGGTTGCCTGAGCCGTGGGCGTCACGCCTGGTGCTGACGGCCGGAGCGAAGGTCCTGGTCGATGAGAAGGACCTGTGGGACGGCTCGCTGTCCGGGAAGCCGGGGGAATTCCCCACCACCATCCTGATCGTGAACCAGAAGTTCGCTGCGGACCACCCCGACACCGTCAAGGCGCTCCTGAACGGCCACGTGAAGTCGGTTGAATGGCTGAACACTGCGCCCGCCGCCGAAAAGGCCACGGCCATCAACTCCGCGCTTAAGGAAGCCGCCGGCGCCGAACTGAAGGCCGACGTCATTGACCGGTCCCTGAAGAACATCGTCTTCACCGTGGACCCGCTGGCCGGAACCTACCAGAAGCTCCTGGCCGACGGCGTGACTGCCGGCACCACCAAGCAGGCGGACATCAACGGCATCTTCGACCTGCGGGCGCTCAACAGCGTCTCCGGCGAGAAGACTTCAGCAGCCGGGCTCGGCAAGGAGTAAGCTCAGGCATTTCAACGACTGTCACAACACAAAAACCAGCCGCCTCGGGAATTGAAGTCAGTTCCCGAGGGGGCTGGTTTGTGTCTATAGCTACGCTCGTTGGAATTACGGCGTCAGTCGTTGAGAGCGTGGTACTGGAAGTTGCGGAAGCGAACCTTCCCGGTACCCGTTGCGAACAGGGCTGGCCGAAGGCTGAGGAGCTCGTCGGCTGTGTTCGTGTTGAACCCGGTCACGTCGTAACGGAGACCGTGTCTGGTCCATGTGGTTCCGTCGGGGCTGTAGTACTGGGTCACGATGTGTTCGTCGTTCACGATGCGGAGATGCAGGACATTGGCGGATGGTGCGGGTTCGCGCCAATAGGGAATTGGCCGGCCTGCCCGGTAGCTTGTCATGCGGTCACTGTCGTGGCCCATGCCGCAGAACAGTCGGTCGCTGTAGTAGAGCAGCAATCCGCCCTGTACGTCGCCCAGTAGTTCCATTTCGACGCTGATTTCATAGCGCCGGTCGCCGACGATGCAGGTCAGAGGTGAGCTGTCCGATGGGCTGGTTCCGCGAGCCTGGAGCACGAGCCCATCGACCAGCGAGGCGCGGAGGTACTCGTCCTTTGATGGTGCATGGAAGGACCACTGGATGCCGAAGCGCTCCTCGGTGAAGTCGTCAGAGAGTGGGATTCCGTGGGACCGCTCGAGGGTCGGTTCAGTAGGCGCGCGCAAGGGTTTCGAGAGGTCACCTCCGCCTGCCCGGGGCCACCCGTCGTCGTCCCATTCGATGGGCTCTAGGAGTGTCTGCCGGCCTAGGGTCGTGAAGCCGTTTTCGTATCCGTGGTAGATGCTCCACCACTGGCCGTTTGGCCCTTCAAACAAGGTGGCGTGGCCCTTGCTCCACCATGGCTCGTCTGCATCCCACGTCCTGATAATGGGGTTCCGGGGACAGTCCTCCCAAGGGCCGTTTACCGAGCGTGAACGGGCGACCGTGACCATGTGCCCGGTGGGCGGACCCGCGGTACCCCCCACGGCCGTCGTGAGGTAGAACCACTCGCCGCGGCGAGTGAGCTTCGGCCCTTCGAGAGCGTAAGCCTCAGTGATCCAGTCGTCGGGGTAGCGCCAGCCGTCGTACACGTGCTCTACAGGACCGTCCGTTGCAAGGCCGTCGACACTGAGTCGAACCCGGCTTACTCCGCTCAGGAACAGGTAGCGGTTGCCGTCCTCTCCCACAACGTGACCCGGATCGATATGCCCCGATATCCCGAGGTTGATGGGCTCGCTCCAAGGGCCCTCCATGTTTTCGGCATGGATGACGTAGATCTGCGGCGGAGCGGCAGGATCCGGTGAAACATCAGTGGCGATGATCGGGATGTAGATGTAGTATCGGCCGTCCACTTTGCACATGTCGACTGCGAAGACGTTCCCTATCGGCTCTGGCAAGGCGGGACCCAGCGGTTTCCAGTTGAGCAGGTCCCGCGAATGCCAGATGATAAGGCCAGGTGTGGATTCGAAGGAGGAGAACGTCAGGTAATAGTCGTCCCCATCGCGAAGGACTGCCGGGTCCGGATGGTCTCCGGCAAAGACGGGGTTGAGGTAAGTCCCGTTCCCGAGGTCGGCTCTGCGCTGGCCTTCGACGCCTCTAGGCAGGCTGATGAAGCTATCCGGACTTGATGTGGTGGTCATTGTGGCCTTTCCGAAGTGGTGCTCTGTTGACGGATTTTGTCCAGCGTGTCGAAGACACGAGCGGCCTGATCCATGGTGTGAAGCGAATGCTCAATGTCCCCGTTCAAGATCGCGTCGGTAACGGCCCGGAGCATGGGCACGTAGCCGTTACCCTCTCGCGGCATCTCATACGTCTCGGTTGTTTCGCCCTTTTCGATGCTGAACCGGTGCACCGTGAAGCGCGAGGCAAACCAGAATCCGGTGTCGATGGTGATCCAGCCCCCTGTTCCGCAGAGTGATGCAGACTGGTCCAGGAAGTTGACCATCGAGCTGGCGCCCTGGGCGAAGCACCCGTCGGAATAATTGAGGGTGTAATTCTGGCTCAGATCTATGCCGTCTTCTTGAGCGACCCCGGCCGCAGTGATGCTCAAGGGCTCGCCCAGGAACATGTGACTGAGCGTCACCGGGTAGATGCCTTGGTCGAGCAGCGCGCTGCCGCCGGGCTTCCAGCGGCTTGAGTCATCCCGTGGGAAAGGTGCGCCGAAGGAGGATCGAACGCTGCGAAGCTCACCGATGACTCCGGCGTCGACGATCTCGCACAGCCGGAGGTAGAGCGGGTTGAACTTCATCCACATCGCCTCCATCAGGAAAGCCCCGTATTCGGAGGCGATGGCTGCGAGTTCCCGCACTTCGGCAGCGTTCAGACCGATCGGTTTTTCGCAAAGGACGTGGCGGCCACGCTCAAGCGCCTCCCGGGCGAGCTCGAAGTGTGTCACATGAGGCGTCCCGATATAGACGGCGTCGATGTCGGCGTCGAGCATGCTGCTGTAGTCGTCGAAGCTTGTGGGGATCCCGAAGTTTTCGGCGAACTTCTTTGCCGATGACGCGTGGCGGCTGGAGACTGCGACGATGTCCGCGTTGTCCACGAGGGTGAAGTCTGCGGTGATCTGCCGGGAGATCCCTCCCGTCCCGGCGATGCCCCATCGCAGACTTCCATGGGACTGCCCCGGGGAGGTTCTTGTTGGCACGGGCAGGGCCGAGGTATTTTTCATTTGTCCAGGTCAGCTCTTGATGCCGCCGGCATAACCCTGCATAAGCTTCTTTTGGGCGAAGATGTAGAAGACAAGCACCGGTGCCATGGCGATGAGGACAACCGCGAAGCTCAGGTTCCACTGCGACACCAGGCTGCCCACGTAGTTATAGACCACAACAGGCAGCGTCATGTACGGCGAACCGTTCAGGAAGATCACGGCTGTGAAGAAGTCGTTCCACACCAGGAGTCCCGATAGGATGGCGACGGTTCCAGTGGCTGGACCCATAAGCGGGAAAATCACACGCGAGAAAATTTGGAAGCGGCTGGCTCCGTCCAGCGTGGCAGCCTCCTCATAGTCCCTCGGCAGACGGCGGAAGAAACCTGAGTAAAGGAATACAGCAAATGGCATGGTCATGGCCGTGTAGATAATGACCATGCCCCAGGGGGTTCCCACCAATCCCAGACTGCGGGCGCCAATGTATAAGGGAAGGACCCCCAGCTGAGTCGGCAGGACAATGGCGATCAAAAAGATCCGAAAAACCCTGGTGGAGAGGTTCCGTGTGCTTCGTGCGAAAACGTACGCCGCGGCCGATGACAGGGCGATCAACACGAGAACCGTGGAAATAGTGATCAGCAGGCTGCTGAACAGACCTTGATAAACGTTGCCGGACTGGCTGCCTGCAGGCGAAAGCAGTTGGATGAAATTATCCAATGTCGGCGTCGGAGGCGGGGCAAAGGCAGACGTTGTCAGCACCTGCTCGGTGGTTTTCAACGATGTACTGATCAGGATCCAGAACGGAAGCAGGATGATGATGCTGGCGATGATCACCAGGATCTCCCTGACCAGCGACCACTTTGTGTAGCGATGCATTTTCTAATCTCCAATGTCGGCGCGATCGCGCACGATGAATTGCTGGATGAGCGCGAGGATCAGGATGAAGACCGTGAGGACGAGCGCCGCGGCAGCCCCCAATCCGAACGCGCCATACAGGAACGTCTGCGTGTAAATCTGTGTGGCCAACGTCTGGGTTGCATCCCCTGGGCCGCCTCCGGTGAGGGTGAGGACCTGGTCGAAAACAGAAAGCCCCTGAATCAGTGTGAGTACAGTCGCTATGGCCACCGATGGCTGAATCGTGGGCAGCGTGATGCTCCGGAAAATTTGCCAGAGACCGGCCCCGTCCAGGGCGGCCGCCTCTTCCATCTCGACAGGGACTGTGGCCAGGCCCGCAAGGTAGATCACCATGACGAACCCGATGCTCTGCCACACCATGACGGCCAATATGCACCAGAGTGCCAGCGCTGGATTGGCCAGCCAGTCCTGTTTGAATTGCCCCAGCCCAACAGCTTCCAGTGACTGGTTGAGCGGGCCATCGAAGGCGAAGATGAACTTCCAGATAAAGGAGACAGCCACCGAGCTGAGCACGACGGGCATGAAAACCAGGGCCCGGAGCAGATAGCGTGTCTTGAGCGTCCGGTTCAGCGCCAGGGCGAACAGGAGACCCAGAATGTTCGTGAAAACAACGAACCCTCCTGCCAGTATCAACGTGTTGCGAACGGAACCCAGCAGGGCTGGATCCTGAAACACCTGGATGAAATTGTCGAAGCCGACAAAGTTGAAATTTCCCAGCCCCGTCCAGTCAGTGAAGGCGAAGAATGCCCCGAACGCTGTCGCCATATAGGTGACTACGAGGGTTAGGGCTACGGCAGGGAGCGCCCACCACCAACGGCCAAAGCCGACGCCGGAGGGCCGCCGGGCCGCTACCGGATTTTGTTGGTCTTTGTCAGTCCTCGGCGGGACGGTTCGTCCATTGGTAATAGTCACTGTTGCGTTCCTTGATTGTTGCTGGAGGGAAGGAAGGGTGCCGGCCCGCCGGTTGGCCGGCCGGCACCCGGTCCGTTATTTGCCCCAGGCAGTGTCCATGTCTTTGAGGACGTCTGCCGCTGATTTCTGTCCCGTGATAATTGCCGTTACGCCTTTACCTAGGCTGTCGTAAACCTTGGCATTGGGCCAGTCAGTCTGTCCCAGCGGGCGCACCTTGTCTGCCTTGTACAGATCAGCAATCGGTTCGTAGGTTGCAGGCAGAGGATAATTACCGAGATTCACCGGAAGTGTGCCCTGGCCCTTCGCGACCGTTTCGGCTCCTTCCTTCTCCGAGAAGAACTTCAGGAATTTTTTCACCAGCGTAGGGCTCTTGGTCTTGGCATTTCCCGCGAGGGCAAGCTCAGCGGTCGTCCCCAGATACTCATCGGAGACACCCGGAGCGGGCATGGGAAGGACAACGGGGTTTACAGCGCCCTTGGAACCGTCGGCAATACTCTTCGCAGCGCCGCCGGGAGCGAAGAAGCCCAGGGCCTTGCCCTGACCCATTGAGCCAATGAGAGTGTCGAAACCTGCGCCAGCGGCGCCATCCTGGAAGCATCCGGCGTCGAACATCTGCTTTACGCCCTCTAGGGCCTGCTGCCAACCCTTTGTGTCGGAGAACGTGGTCTTCCCCCCGGCACGGTCAGCGTTCCAGTTCGGGTTGGGTCCGTAAACCGTGGAAGCTGCCAACGTCATGGTCATGATGCCCGGGTTGCCGGGCACGGTACCTGCAATGGCGGTCAGTGAGACGCCCTTATCGCGGGCAACCTTGCACTGGCCAAGGAAGTCGTCGAACGTGGAGCCAGCGTTTAGCGTCACGCCCAGCTCCTGGGCCTTGGCCTGATTGAAGATGAGGCCGGTCGGCATGGATGACAGCGGTACGGCGTAGACCTTGTCCTGGTACGTGAAGAGGTTTTTGATGCTCTGCGGCAACTGTTCACTGAATTCCGTGTCGTTGAGTTCAAGAAGCAGGCCTGCTTTGGCGAATCCGGCCATGGATCCAACCTGGCCCTGACCGGAATGGATGTTCATGACATCGGCGGCGTTCCCGCCCTGCAACTGTGTGGTGACGGTCTGTGGTTCGGTCTCAGCCGGGAGCTTGACCAACTCAATCTTGGTACCGGGATTGGCCTTCTCAAAGGCAGCTGCCGTGTCCTGAAGGAACGTGTCAGTTGGATTCGCGGTCGAAAACGAAAACTTGATCGTCTGCGGCTCACTTCCCGTCGGCGCGGTTGAAGTCGAACCGCCGCATCCGGACAGAGCCACCGAACCTACAACTGCAGTGGCTGCAACTGTGAACCATCCCCTGCGGGAACTAAAAAAATGTGACACGGGTGACCTTTCAGACATCTTTGTCGAGGGGCGACCTTATGGAAACGCAAAGCCCTCGTGGCTTCGGCGATCGGCTTCAAGACCGTACGCCTCTTATAGATTCCAGTAGACCGAAGTTCGTTCGCCCCGTCCACGCGACTTTGCTTATGGCGCCCATCCACGGAACCGATGGTGCGTTTCGGGCAGGGAAACAAGGAAGCCGGGACGCATCTGGGTTATGACCCGCATCAGCCTTTTCGATACCGGTGACTGCCGTCCGCGGCCGCTGGGCACATATGCTTGATGTCATTCAGGTGGGGTGAGGGCGCGTGGCACGCAGGTCATGTGAATAATCCCCCTCGGTGCCAACGAGTACCGGGCAAGCAGACGAAAACGCACCACTGTTTCGTCCCGCCTGTGCGCTTTCCGGCGGGACCTCTTTCCTGTTGGAGATCCAATGACTGTTTCCAAGCCACTGCAGAGCGGTTGTCCCTTCCTCAACCCCCAGCGGCTCTTCCAAGACCTCGCAGAAGCGCGGACCCTCGAAGAAGCTCCCTTTTCAGACACGTTCGAAAGCCGCGTCATCACGCGCTACGACGATATCGTCCAGGCCCTGCACGACCCTGAAACGTTCTCCTCACAGCCCACTGTTGGGACCGTGCCCTCCCCATGGCGCGAACAGCTCGAGGGCAAGGTTCCCAGCAGGGGAACGCTGCTGGGTTTGGACAACCCAGACCATGACCGCCTGCGCTCAAGCGTCAACACATTTTTTATGCCGAGGAAGCTGGCCAGGTATGAGGGTTGGATCCGGGAGCAGGCCAACCTCTTGGTTGACAACTTTGTCGAGGACGGCCACACAAAACTGAAGCTTTCCTTCGCGCTGCCCCTGCCGCTGAAAGTGATTGCCCACTTGGTTGGGCTCGACTCCGACCGGTCCGAATGGATTGGCGCGGCCCTTGGCTTCTTTATGGGTCCCCGCGACATCTACCACCCCGGCACACCCGACGAAAAGGCAAAGCTTCTCCTCGATTTGCACACCTACATCCTCGAAGTCATGGAAGAACGCAGGCATGACCGAAGAGATGACCTAATCAGCCACATCTGGAATGAGCGCGATTCCGGCGCTGTTGAGATGACGGACTTTGAGATGTTGTCAATGTTTCCGGGCCTTATGCTTGCCGGGCACGAGACATCGTCAAACCTGGTCTGCATGGGCCTGTCGCATCTCCTGGCTAATCCGGAACGTTATGCAACCGCGCAGAAGGACGATGATTCGAGAGCTGAGGCGCTTGAGGAGCTCTTCCGGTACGAGTCCGCGATTACGGGCATGAAAAGGCTGGTTACCCGGGATGTAACCCTTGGTGGAACAGAGCTGAAGGCGGGGGAAACGGTCTTCCTCGCCTATGCAGCGGGATCGCGTGACGCGACCAAGTTCGGCCACCCGGATGACATTGATTTTGACCGTAACTGGGCTGTGCCGCACCTGGGCTTCGGGCAGGGAATCCACGCGTGCCTCGGCGCTCCCTTGGCCCGGCTGCTCCTCAGGATCGAACTGGCTGTCCTTCACGAGCGGCTCCCGGACCTTCGTCTCGGTGCCCCCTACGAGGAACTCGAGTACACGGTCGTGTCTGAGGGCCGGGGCATGGTGGACCTGCCGCTCGAATGGACGCCGGTTCCCGTCACGGAACGGGCCCGGACCGCCGTCGTCGATCACGTTTCGGCTGCGGGGATCCCCGTCACCGTCAAGGCCCGCCGGCTCGTGACGGAAGACGTTGTCGAACTGACGCTGGAGACGCAGGCTCCCGGGCCACTGGACTGGGAGCCTGGGGCACATGTGGACCTGGAACTCCCTGACGGCTCCTTGCGGCAGTATTCACTGTGCGGACGGGCCGGGGAATCTGAGCTGCGCATTGCCGTTTTGAAGGAGGACAACGGCCGCGGAGGCTCCAAGCTGATCCATGATCAGGTGACCGTGGGCGACCGGCTAAATATCCGCGGACCGCGCAACCACTTCCGGCTAAAACCGGCACAGTTCCTGTTATTCATCGCCGGAGGAATCGGAATCACCCCCTTGCTGCCGATGACTGACGCAGCTGAACGGAGTGGCACTCCGTGGCGATTGCTCTTCCTGGGCCGCGACCGGAAGCGTATGCCGTACTTGGAGGACCTAGTCCGGAGCCACCCATCGAACGTCTATGTCTGGCCTAGCACTGAACGCGGGCGCTATAACCTTGACGAGATCTGGCAGAAGCTGCCGGCCGAGGGCGCCTATGTGTACGCGTGCGGTCCAGATGACCTCCTGGCAGGCCTGGAAGACTCCGCCAACAGGCATGAGGCAGACTTCAAGCTCGTTGTGGAACGCTTCGTCGCCAGGAAGGTGGAACACCAGCCGAATCGCCGCATCGACGTAAAACTCGGCCGGAGCGGGAAAACCGTGACGGTGGGTGAAAACGAGACCGTGCTGGATGTCCTCAACAGGGAGGGCGCCAACGTACTCTCAACCTGCAGGGAAGGCACCTGCGGAACCTGCGAGGTGCGTGTCCTCGATGGCACTCCTGAGCACCGCGACTCCGTACTCAGCCTTGAGGAACGGCTGGCCAACCAGACCATGATGACGTGTGTCTCGCGGTGCCGCGGCCGGAGCCTTGTACTGGATCTCTAAGAGAGACAAAAACGGGGCGGATGCCGTTGCTGCGGCACCACCCCGTTTTTGGTGTGTCAGTGACTATCGCGTGTGGCTCGTGGCCCGAAGGCGGCCGGCAATGCGATTGAGTGCATCGTCCACCGGCTCGAACGACGTCGGCAGGTTCAGGAATCCGTGGAGCACCCCGCTCACCAAGACCTGCTCGATATCCACGCCGGCTGCTGCCAAGGCGGCGCTGAACGCCTCGCCGGACGCCCGGAGATCGTCGTATTCAGCGTTCAGAACCAACGTCGGCGGGAGTCCGCGCAGGTCAGCCAGGGCTGGCATTGCGTACCCAGGTGGATTGGAACTCAGCACGCCCAGATAGTGCTGCCTCATGGAGCGGAACATCTCGGGCGGCAGCCGCATGGCGGGCAGCATCTCAGCCAGTGCGAGCTCTAGGGACTTCGAAGGTTTCGGGAGATCAAGGTGCATGGAGGGATACACCAGAACCAGGTGCTCGGCCTTCCAGTTGTCCTCGTCGCGGAGGCGCAGGGCTGCACCGGCCGCAAGGTTCGCGCCTGCACTCGCCCCGCCCATGGAAATCGACGACATGCCCAGGTCTGCAGTGTTTTCCCGTACCCACTGAACCGCGGCCACAACGTCGTCCAAGGGGACCGGATAAGTGATGCCTTCTACGGCAAGCCTGTAGTCAACGCTCACCACCACGGCACCCGCCTTGTGGACGAGTTGCCTGGCCGTCCAATCGGCTTCCTTCATGTCAAGATCGCCGAACCGGAAAGCGCCGCCGTGCATCCACAGGAATCCTGGTCTGCCTTCCCAGGCAGTCGCGTCAGGAAAGTAGATCCGTACTGGGACCGGGCCGTGTGGGCCGGGTATATTGCGTTCTTCGGTCACGACGTCGGGGGGTTGTACGGCGTTGGGATAGGCATCGAAGGCTTCCAGGCGGCGAAGCATAGCCGGGTTCGAAAGAGCCTCTTCCAAGGAAGGCACACCCTCCAGCAGTGCTAGCCGAGAGGCAATTTGAGAATGAAAAGGCACAGAAAATTCCTTTGTTAGTTCCTGACAGCTTCCAGGAGCCGGATCCGGGACGCGCTAATTTTGTCTCCCTGCAAAATTTGAAGCCTCTCGTCACCGTTCAGGAGACGGCCCTCTTGCCAGCCCTCGTCCTTCAGGCGCAACTCACGGACCGAGTCGACTTCGAGCTCGGATTTTTCCTTGTGGAAGTCGAGCAATGCACCCTGGCCCACGACGATGTATTCCAAGGGGCCCGCTGCGATGATGAGTCCGAACGGGCGGCCGTCTCCGGGGGTGTGCCCGTGCGCCGCCCCAACTGTTTCGCCCGGCAATTCCGGGGGCGGTGGAAGGACCACCCCGGCGTCGAGGAGCATGGCGGTGTACAGCTTGGCAGCGTTACGGATGGTGATGGAAGTGCCAGCCAAGTCAGCGGTGACGGCGTCTTCATCCTGCTCCAGTGCGAAGCCAAAAATCCGCCCGTCACGCTGGGCGTCGACGATGTCGTCGGTGAGGGCCAGCATGGCTTTGCAGGCCTCGCCGTACTGGTTGCCTTCCCGGCCGTCCTCCAGACCGAAGACGTGATAGCCAAACCCGTTGAAGCGGCCTACAGCCAGGAAGGCGTCGCCAGCGCGGAACTTGGCTTCCGGGATAAAGAGCGGGTTGTGCGGCGAAGCGTACTGTGCCATCACCTCGGCAGTGTTGGGGACGTAGATGTCCGGTGCCAGGAAGTCGAGGGAAGGCGCCGCGGCCCGCCAGACCGGCAGCATCTTCGCCGTCGGCCCCCCGCTCGGGTACATGCCTGGCGCATCCTGACCCGCCTGCGGACCAAGCCACGCGTTGGCGAAAGCAGGGAGGTCAAGAATGTCCTTCCCGGCTGTGGCCAGCCCGCCGACGTACGAGGCGAAAGCCCACGCCATGAAGACCTCGTCAGCCACCGCGTTGCCGTCGCCGAAGTGCTCGGCCCAACTCTTGTCCTCATCGAGGGCCGAAAGGAGGACCCCGGACACGGATGGGCCAAAAGCCTCGGGATTGTTTGCCAAGGACTTGCGCAGTTCCTGCGGAAGGGGGGAATGCCATGCCGCCTCGGCCAAGGGGCTGCGATCCCGTCCGGCACCGAGCAGTCCGACTTCATTTTCAACCTGGACCAGGATCACGGTGTGCTCCCGGTCGCTTTCGGCGAGGTGGCGCATGAAGGCGCTGTAGGCCGCCTTGTCCGCTTCGAAAAGCTCCGGGGAAAAGACAGAAAGCGTGGGCCGTGGCATTGATCCTTTGTAGGAAAACGGCGTTTCCATGGGCTCCGGTCCCCGGTCCGCGCGGGGAAAGCGATCCCGGTCTGCCCGGACCCACGTCGGCGCGTACGTGGAGGAAGCATTCTTGAAGGCGCCAAACCAGATCAGTACCAGCCGCATGCCCGCCAAGCGGGCATCTTCCAAGAGTCCGTCAACGATGGAGAAGTCGAAGGCCCCTTCGACCGGCTCCACCTGGTCCCATGCGACAGTGGCGATCACAGTGTTGGCACCTGATGTGGAGACTTTGTCCCATACCTTGGCCATGTACTGCCGGTCGGATGAGCTTGAGTTGTGCAGTTCCCCGCCTAGGCAAAGATACGGCCGGCCGTCAACCAGGAACCGGGCGTGACCGTCCTGGCGTTCGAGACGGGGAATGTTGTTCATGTGGAGCTCTTTCCTCGGTGTTCAAGAATGTTGTTGTGGCCGGGAGCCGGGAGCCGGGATCAGGTCAGCCGAAGCACTGTCTGCACGTTGCCTTCGAGGCCGCCGCCGATATGGACTTCAAATTCCCCGGGTTCAACGACGTAGCATCCATCGTTGTCCCAGAAACCGAGATCGCTCCAGCCCAAATCGAAAGTCAGCAACTCCGTCTGGCCGGCGGCCAGGGACGTCCTGGCAAAAGCACGGAGTCTCCGCACCGGCTGGGCCAGCGATGCCACGCGGTCACGGATGAAAACAAGCGTCACCTCGTCGCCGGATCGGTCCCCGATATTGGACAGCGGAATCCCGAAGCGGAAAGACTGTCCGTCTCGCAGGTCGTCCAGCGCCAACTCCCCTGTCTCAACCCGGAGCTGCCCGTAGCTGAAAGACGTATAGCTCAACCCATGGCCGAAGGCGAACTGCGGTCCTAGCGGAAGGTCGCGGTATTTTGAGGTGTAGCGGTCGTCCGTGTTGCCGGGCCCCATGAGGGCAACGTCCACGTCTGCTTCGTCTACCCGTGCAGAGACGGTGGCTGGTCGGCCTGTGTTCTCGTGGTCGTAATGGATGGGCACCTGGCTGGAGGACCGGGGAAAGGTCATGGGCAGCCGGCCGCCGGGATTTACTTGCCCGCTCAATGCCCGGGCAACAGCGGCAGGTCCTTCCAGCCCCAGATGCCAAGCTTCCAGGACAGCGGGAGCGGAATCAATCCAGCCGCCGGTCACCAGCGGACGGCCGTTGAACATGACCACCGCGAACGGCTTGCGGGTTCCGGCAATTGCCCTGATGAGATCTTCCTGACCACCCGGCAACCTGAGGTCGCTGCGGGAACTGGCCTCCCCGGTCAGGGACGAAGGCTCACCGACAGCGAGCAGGACGACATCATGCAACTGCGCCGCTTCGACCGCGTCAGCCAAAAGCGCCCGGTCCTCGCCAAAGAATCCGCTGCCCTCCTTAACCGTCAGCGACCAGTCCGGGCATTCTTCACGGATGGCGTCTGCGAGCGTTCCGGCGGGCTCGGCAAACGACTGTACCCATGCGCCGAGGTGGTCGGTGCTCTCCGCATATGGCCCGACGAGCAGGACCCGGCGATGCGATCTACCCAAGGGAAGGACGCCGCCGTCGTTCTTGAGAAGGACCAGACTCTTTTCGGCTGCCTCCCTGGCAGCCAGCCGAGTTTCTTGGGTCGGAGCGATGATCTCACGCACCGCGTCCCTGTACGGACTATCAAACAGTCCGAGCCCGTGCTTCAGCCTCAGGACCCTGCGGACTGCATCGTCCACCCGGTCGGAAGAAACGTCGCCCGGAGCGAGCAACGCTGTGCCGTCGGCGCTCACGGCGTTGCCGCCCATTTCAACATCCAGGCCCGCTGCGTATGACTGCTGGAGCGCATCCCCCAGATCTGCGGCCACACCGTGGTCGACCAGGTTGACGACTCCGTCCGCGTCACCGACCACCACACCTTCGAATCCCCACTCCTCTTTCAGGAGCCCGGTCAGGAGAGGCCCGTTTGCGTGGGCGGGCCGGCCGGAGACCGTGTTGAAGGCTGCCATGACCGTGGCGGCACCAGCCTCAACGGCGGTGCGAAAGGGTTCGAGGTAGACGTTGCGAAGGCGCTGGACGGACACATCAACGGTGTTGTAGTCACGGCCACCTTCGGCCTGGCCATACGCCACAAAGTGCTTGGCGCAGGCCAAAATGGAGTCCTCGTGGGCCAGGGATTCGCCCTGGTATCCACGGATCTTCGCGGCGCCGAAGACGCTGTTGACGTGGGTGTCCTCGCCGAAGCCCTCCACAACACGACCCCATCTGGGATCCCGTGAGACATCGACCATCGGCGAGAACGTCCAGTTCACGCCCCCGGACGCGGCCTCTTTTGCTGAAATGCGGGCATCGGTTTCAGCCACGGCGGGATCGAAGCTTGCCGCCTGCGCGAGGGGCACAGGGAAAGTGGTCCGTTGGCCGTGCACCACGTCCAGCCCGACAAGCAGCGGGATCCCGTGCGGGGTCTCCTCCCGGGCTGTCCGCTGGAGTTCGTTGGCGGCTTCGGCGCTGCGCGGCCAAAAGACTGCCCCGATTCCACCCCTGGCGAGGTCCTTGGCATCCTCGAGCCGCGGGCGGAAGGCGATCTGGAGCTGGGAGAGTTTCTGCTCCAAGGTCATCGCGGCGAGGAGCCCTTCGATGAATGCCTCGGCGGTCTCACTCCCCTGGTCATTTCCGGCTGTACGGGTCGCCAAGTACTGCTCCTCACGTGGTGTGTTCAATCAGAAGCCCGTCTTTTGCCGTCGGTGGACATGGATCACAAGCTGCCTCACCCAAGGTAGGTCAGGTCACAGCGGCCATGGAAATAGCTATCGCCTATGCCCACCATCATTTCTCCGCATGGCTGTTTCCCCCCAATGTGTTTTATGCACGTCCTAAGGTGAATTTAGCTTTGGCGGCGCCTGCCGTCTCCTAATCCCAAGGATGATCCCGTGCCCGATGACGCCACCACCCATTACCAGGATGAGGATCCGCTGTTCAGCGGGTTTGTGAATCCGCCGATGTCCTCCAGGCCCAGGGCCTGGTGGCACTGGATGGATGGCAACGTTGATGAGGCCGGCATCGAAAAAGACCTCCGTTGGCTGGCAGCGTCGGGGGCGGGCGGCGTGCAGGCGTTTACGGGGTCGATGGGCCTCCCGCAGTACACGCAGGACAAGGTCGCTTTCCGTTCCGCCGCGTGGCAATCAGCCATAAAACATGCGGTCACCACGGCGGACAGCCTGGGTCTGGAGCTGGCCATAGCCACGTCTGCAGGATGGAGTGCCACCGGCGGGCCGTGGGTGCGCCCTTCCGCCGGGATGAAGAAGCTTGTCTGGAGTGCCGCCCGGGTGACGGCCGGCCAGCCGGGCCGCACCGCCGTGCCCCCACCGCCGTCGTCGTCAGGGCCCTACCAAGACGTGCCGTTCGCCGCCATCCGGAAGGACCCGGTCGGCGTGCCGAATCATTATGAGGACGTCGCCGTTTTGGCGTTTCCGCGACGGAACGGCCACGTTCCCCTTGCCCCGTCGAGATTAAGCGCCAGCGGACCGGTCTCCGGAGAGCGGCCGCTGGAGTCGCTCACGGACGGCCGCTTCTGGCCTCCGGCCCAACTGCAGGCCGAGGAGCACACCGGCTGGCTTGTCGCGGAGTTCGACGAACCAACACCTGTGGCGGCAGTCCGCGTTGGGCTCCCCTCGCAGCACGGTTTTGGCGCACCTCCTGCTCCCAGGGCGCGGCTGGAAGCCAGCAGCGACGGCGTGACTTTCCGGACCGTCGTCGATCTCCCGGCGTCGGCCTCGCCTGTCCGGTCGGCGAGCTTCCCGGCTGTGACAGCACGATGCTTCCGCCTGGTCCTCGAAGCTGGAACGGCGGGCACCTTCCCGATTGCACACGGCATCAGGCCACTCGCCCTCCCTGCGCCCAAAGAACGCATGCCAACGTTCACAGTTTCCGCGCTGCAGCTCTACTCCGGAGCACGAATCAACCGGGCGGAGGAAAAGGCCGGCTTTGCACCAGTGCCTGACTTCTACGCGCTCGACGGCGGCCCCTCCCCCGCGTCCGACGCTGTCCGACCCCAGGACGTCATTGACGTCACGGCCCATCTCCGCCCGGACGGAACCCTGAACTGGATGCCAGAGGAGGGCGAGTGGACGGTCCTCAGGTTCGGACATTCGCTGACGGGTCACCTCAACGCTCCCGCCCCCGTTGATGCCACCGGCTTGGAAGTGGACAAGCTCGACGCCGGCCTGGTCACCGAATACTTCGAGCACTACCTGGGCTTTTTCGAGGACGCCCTGGGCGCGGAACTCCTCGGCACCAAGGGTGTCTCGGCACTGCTCAGCGACAGCATCGAATCCGGGCCTCAGAACTGGACGGCCTCTATGCGGGCGGAGTTCACAAGGCGCCGGGGCTACGATCTGCTGCCGTGGCTCCCTGCTGTTACCGGCATCATTGTGGGGGATACCCAACAGAGTGAAGCCTTTCTCTGGGACCTCCGCAAGACCATCTCCGAACTCCTCGCCGAGAACCACTACGGGACCATTGCCGGCATTGCCCGGGAACGGGGCATGACCTATTACGCGGAGGCGCTGGAGGACCACCGGCCGCAGCTGGGCGACGACCTTGAAATGCGGTCGCACGCCGATGTACCCATGGGTGCCATGTGGTGCTTCGAACCCGAGGCAGGCCCTCAGGCGACCTACATTGCTGATCTCCGTGGCGCCGCCTCGGTGGCCCACGTCTACGGCAAGTCAGCCACCGGGGCAGAGTCCATGAGCGCCTTCGGAAAGCCCTTCGTCTACACCCCCCGCAAGCTCAAGCCGATTGTGGACATGGAGTTTGTTCTGGGCGTCAACCTGATCAACATCCACACTTCCCCACACCAGCCGGACGCCGCTCCCAAGCCCGGCATCACCCTGTCGCCGTACCTCGGCCAGTCCTTCACCAGGAACGAAACCTGGGCGCACGCCGCCAAACCATGGCTCGACTACCTTGCATGCTGCAGCCACCTGCTGCAGCAGGGAACCCACGCTGCAGATGTTGCGTACTTCTACGGCGAAGAGGCACCCGTAACCGGAGTGTTCGGTGACGCTGCACCAGAGGTCCCGGACGCTCACGGCTTTGACTTCATCAACCTGGACGGCCTGCTCAACCACGTCACCGTCACTCCCGACGGCGACCTTCTCACCACTGGCGGCACCCGGTACCGGCTGTTGTACCTCGGAGGCTCCAGCCGCCGCATGACGCTTGCGGCCGTCCAACGCATCACGGACTTGCTCGACGCCGGAGCCAGCGTTGCGGGATGGCGGCCCGAGTGCTCGCCCAGCCGCAGTGACGACCCCGCAGAGTGGTCCGCCGCCGTCGACAGCTTGTGGAATGGCCGCACCGGCCTGCTGGACCTTGCCGGGGTACCGGTGCCCGATGGCGTGGCGGCCGCTCTCGCCAGCATGGGAGTGGAACCTGACTGGACTGTGCTGGCCTCCGACGGCGCCAAGCTGCCGGTCATCCACCGCCACCTCGATGGCGCGGACTTGTACTTCGTCAGCAACCAGCTGGAACGGCCAGAGAAAATCTCGGCGACATTCAGGGGCGAGGCAGCTTCTGCGGAACTGTGGGATCCCGTCCAGGTTTCCCGTTCCGCGGTCGGCATGCGAACTGAAGCCGGCCGGACCGCCGTCGATCTTCTACTGGAACCCTTCGGATCAGCATTCATCCTCCTGCGCCATGCAGGCGAAGGAATAGAGGACGCCGCGGCCGGTCCTTTGGACGGCGTGCAGCAGCCTGCCACGACGGAACTCGCGTTGGAAGGACCGTGGGAGGTCACATTCGACGGCGACGGCCAGTCGCCGTCGGCGCTGACGTTGAGCGCCGCGGCGCTGTGGAGCGGTCCCGGGGCAGGACGCCACGAGCCAGATGTGGAGTACTTTTCGGGAACGGCGACGTACCGGCACACGTTCACCGTCGATGCCCTGCTGCTCAAGACCGATCGACGCCTGGTCCTGGACCTGGGAGACGTCAGCGACCTGGCCGAGGTCCGGCTGAATGGCACGGACGTGGGCACGTTGTGGACGCACCCTTTCCGGATGGACATCACCGGCGCAGTCCGTGCCGGTGCTAACGCGTTGGAGATCGCGGTGACCAATGCGTGGTGGAACCGGATGGCCGGTGACGCCGCCGCCGGCGACCACAAGCGTCCGGGAAGTGCAATTTTTGAGGCGGATGCCGGGGTCCTCCCCGCAGGTATCCAGGGCCCCGTGCGGCTGACCGTCTATCCGGGGTGATTTCCAGATGTCGGCAAGGTTGCGGAGCCGGGTGCGTGCCCGGCTCCGCAGTCTCACTGGTTTTTACTCTTCGCCCGGGGATGTCTCAGACAGGCGCTGCTCTGGCATGAACAACGACAGGAGCACCCCAACACCGAAAATGCCTGCAAGCAAGGCGAAGATGGGCAGGAACGCGCCCGCGTAGATCTCCGCCACCCCGGACTGTAGCACAGCCGAAAGCTGTTGGGCAGCATGGGGATCCGTGATGGTAGACGCGGGTAGGCCCAGGCTATTGTTGGCCGCTGCCTGCGCCAGCAGGGTGGCGAAGAGGCCACCGAAAACGGCAGTTCCGACAGTGACCCCGAGTTCCCTCAGGTAGCCCAGCGAAGCTGTCACGCCGCCCACCACCGAATGCGGCATTGCGTTCTGGGCAACCACCACGGTGAGCTGCATAAAGCTGCCTACCGCCAAGCCCAGAAGGGCAATCAAAATAGCCACCACTGGCAATGGTGTGCCGGGCTGGAGGAAGCGAAGGCAGATTGCCACGGCAGCGGCCAAGGCTGAACCGGCAAGCGGAAAAATCTTGTACTTTCCCGTGCGGCTGACGATCCAGCCACTGAGGTTGGTAGACACCATCATGCCGAGGACCATAGGCAGCAGAATGAGCCCCGCGACAGAAGCTGACGTCGAATAGACCATCTGGACATAGCTCGGCAAGTAGGCCACCACGCTGAAAAGGCCCGCTCCGATGACCAGTCCCAGGCCTGCCGCGTTGACGACAGGCCAGCTCCGGAACATGCTCATCGGTATCAGGGCATTCTTCGAGCGGATCTCAACCAGCACAAAGAGCACGCCGAATACCGCCGCTGCCACGCCCAGTCCCAGCAGTATTTCACCCGGGATACCCGGTTCGGTGGAGAGGGCAACAAAGCCCACCAGGGCGCACGTGAAAATGACCATTAGGACCAAACCGGGCCAATCAACACCGCCCGAACCCCGGACGGACTTCACCCGGCGCAGCGAGAATGCCATGGCCAGTGCCAGCAAGCCGACGGGCAAATTGATCCAGAACACCCAGCGCCAGCCAACCGTGTCCGTAATGGCGCCGCCCACCAACGGGCTGATCACTGTGGCAATACCGAAGACGGAGCCCAGCGGTCCGAGGTACTTGGGGCGCTGCCGCGGCGGTACCAGATCGGCGATGATGGCGCCCGGGAGGACCGCCATTCCGGCCCCGCCCAATCCTTGGATCCCGCGGAACAGCGAGAGCTGGAACATGTCCTGGGCGAACCCGCACAGGACAGAGGCTCCGAGGAAGATCGCAAGTGCGATCATCATCAGGGCGGGCCGGCCGAACCTGTCGCCCAGGCGGCCGTAGACGGGCATCGCCACGGTCATGGCCAGGGTGTAGGACGTAATGACCCAAGCCATGTGGCGGGCGCCGTCCAGCTCCCCAACAATTGTTGGCAATGCTGTTGCCACGATTGTGTGGTCCAAGGCGCCCAGCAGGACGATGATGAGCAGTGCGGCATAGACCCGGGCGATATGGAGTCCGGCGGCGGGCGTCCTGCCGACTGACTTGGAAGAGGCCGCCTCAGCAGGTGGATCAGCTGCTTGAACGTGGGCATTCGTGGTTTGGGACAAGTTTGAACGGCGCACCGCAACCTCGTTCTGGTTAGCCAGCGTGACTGGCTCGACGCCAGCCAGGTGCGCGTCCGGAGGAATGTCCACCCCGGCCGACGGGCCCCTGCGAGGCCCCAGCGTCCCGTCGAACCTATCACCCATGACCGCGCGCACGGCGGCAATGCGGCATCCGAATCTTCGATAGCGCGCATACCTCGGAACGATTTCCGCGGCTCCCGTTCCGGCGCGTTTACTTGATGAAAACTCAACGAAGAGGAGAGCCCCCGATGGCACAGATCATCCCCGCTTCCACTGCTGAATCCCAAGAGACAAGTCCGGACAACGCGGCTTGGTTCCGGTACGTCCTGGGCCAGTACCCCACCGGCGTCACACTCATCACCGCCGCGCCCGACGGCGGCGAGCCTGCCGGCATGGTGGTGGGCACCTTCAGCTCGGTTTCCCTTGACCCGCCGCTGGTGGCGTTTATGCCCGATGTGCGTTCCACCAGCTGGCCAAAGATCCAGGCGGCCGGATCCTTTTGCGCGAACGTGCTCACCGCCGGCCAGCAGGATGTCTGCCGGGCATTCTCGCGCAAGGCCGAAGACCGTTTCAGCACCAACGCATGGGGCGACACTCCGTCCGGCAGCCCCAGGCTTGAGGGTGCAGCAGCCTGGATCGACTGCGATATCGAAGAGGTTATCCGCGCCGGAGACCACGACATTGTCATCGGCCGGGTGAAGGCGTTGGGCGTTGGCGCGTCAAAGGAGCTTCCGCTGCTCTTCCTCCGGGGCGGATACGGCTCCTTCAGCATTCCATCGATCATCTCCCCCGCGACAGCCCTCACGCGGCACGTCAAGGCAGCGGACGCGGCGCGTCCCCATATCGAGGCCCTGGCCGACCAGCTCGAGCTGGAAGTCCTGGTGAGCGGCGTGGTGGACGATTCCGTGGTGGTCCTGACCGCAGCGGGCGTGGCGAGTTCCCCCGGTGGTTCGCCTTCCCGCGTGGGTGTCTCCTTTGGCCTGGCGGCGCCCTTGGCTCCCCTGCACGTCGCATGGGCGGACGAGGCCGCAGAGTCCCGCTGGATCGCCAACGCACGCAACGTTGTCGGCCATGTTGATCCAGAGGTTGCCCATGCCGAACTGCAGCAGGTCCGTGAAACCGGATACGCGGTTTCGGCCGGCGCGGCAGCTGCGGCGGAGTTTGAACGGATAGTTGTGGTGCCCAGCGATACCGCTGCCCCGGATCTCAGCGGAGTCCTCCCCAAACTGCTGGAACGCACGGCATCTTCAGGCCCGGCGTCGATCGATGACCCCGCAGGCGTCACATCCCTCCATGCCCCGGTCTTCGATGCAAACGGCCAGGTGGCCGTCACGTTGACCCTCAATGGCTTTTCCGGTACGGAATCCGCATCGCGTCTGGCAGAGTGCCGCGACCGACTGCTGGCGGCCGCCCGTGCCATCACCGAGGGGATTGGAGGCCGGCCTCCGCAGTAACCAGGACGGGCTGCTCACGCGAACCTTGACCCGGCATGTGAGCTGGGCCATGATTAGTATCAGTATTCTAATTCGCATTTGTGACCATCGACGGATGTCGGCGGCTGCATCCCCCTCAACGTGGAGACGAACATGGTCAACCTGCTGACAGCCGACCTCAACTTGCTCGTGGCGCTGGACGCTTTGCTCATCGAGCGAAACGTCACGCGTGCCGGTGCACGGATTGGCATCAGCCAGCCGGCCATGAGCTCGTCCCTGCAGAGGTTGCGCAGGCAGTTCGACGATGAGTTGCTGACCCGGGTTGGTTCTGCTTACGAGCTCACCCCGCTGGCCCAAGTCCTCAAGGAGGATGTTTCCGACATCCTGCGCCTTGTCGAACGCACGTTTGACGCCCAGGCAGTCTTTGATCCGGCATCCTCAACCAGGAGCTTCCGTGTCGTCACATCCGACTACTGTCTGACCGCGATGTCCGGAAAGCTGATGGCCATGCTCCAGGAGGAGGCGCCCGGGGTTCAGGTGCATTTTGATGCCGTCACGCCCTTGGCGGTAGACCGGATCAAGGAGACGCTGCAGAACGCAGACCTGATGCTGATCCCCAAGGGACACTTCTCCGGGTTCCCGCACACTGAACTTTTCACGGACAACTGGGTGTGTGTCACGGGCGCCGGTTCAGCCGAGCGCACGCTGACCATTGAAGAGATGCGGGACGCCCGGTGGGCCAGGCTGTTCGGGGCCGAGGTGGCCTCCACTCTCGCTGACCGCAGGGTTTACGACCTCCAACTCGGCGAAAAAACCGACGTGATCGTCGATACCTTCCTGATGCTTCCTTTTGCTGTGGCGGGGACGGACAGGCTGGCCCTGGTACAGGAACGTCTGGCCCGCATGCTCGCCGCAGTGGCGGGCGTGCGAATCATGCAGCTGCCCATCAACCTCCCCACGCTCGTGGAGTGCGCCTGGTGGCATCCGTCGAAGTCTGAAGATCCGGGACACCAGTGGTTCCGGCGCCTCGTCGCCAAAGCAGCTGCCCAACTCGAACCCGTTTCGCCCAGTGGGCTCACATCCACAAGCCCCCAGGGCGGCGATACCGCTGCCAACCCGCAAGTGGCTTAGCGCTCACCGCCCTATCAACTTTTTACCAACCACTTTCTGGAGTTCCCATGCATTTTTCACTGTTCCTCACCTCCCGTTCCAGCAGCCCCGAAGAAGACCGTCCGGTCATGAAGGCCATGGTGGAGCACGCCGTGGACGCAGAGCAGAAGGGCTTTGACGCCGTTTTCCTGCCGGACCACCACTTCACCGGCTATGCTCCCCCCGCGAGTGACCCCTTTGTGTTTGCCGCCTACCTTGCAGGCAAACTCGAGCGGATGCACTTCGGTTTCTCCGTACAGACACTCGCACTGCACCACCCCGTCCGCTTTGCGGAGCGGCTGGCACTGCTGGACCAACTGACGGACGGCAAGCTGCTGGTGGGCGTTGGCAGCGGAACCACACCGGAGGAGATGATCGGCTTTGGCGTGAACTTCCAGGACAGTTCGCGCCTCGCCAACGAGAACCTCGAGATCGCGGAAAGGCTGTGGGCGAAGAAGCCGGGCGACGAACCCGTAACGTTCGATAACGGTCACTATCGCGGCTCCGTCGTGTCCCGGATCGTTCCGGCACCCTACACGAAGCCGGAGCCCCGGGTCATGTCGGTCGCCTCCCGGCCCTCAAGTGTGGAGCGCGCCGCCAAGAAGGCCCAGCCCGCTTTCATCCTTGCATTCACGCCGCCGGTCATCGACAGCGGAAACGCCTACGAGGAAGTCAAGAAAAACTTCACGAACTACCGGACTGCCCTGGAAGTGGCGGGCCACTCAGAAGAAGCGGTCAAGGCGGCCCTGGAATGGACCACGCACTCCTACCAGCACGTGCACATCGCAGAAACTGACGAACAGGCGGCCGCCGAAATGGAGATCATCCTGGAGCAGTACCAGGAGGCTGTGGAGCGCGAGCATGCCGCCAACAAGGCCGCCGAAGCCATCAGCGGTGTGAACCTCCGCCCGGCACCGGATGCCCGGACCGAGGGCTACAAGGGAACCTGGTGCCTCTATGGCAGCCCGGAGACTGTGGCCGCGGAACTGCAGAAATACGCTGACCTCGGCATCGGCAACGTCCTCCTGGCACTCATGGGCGGCCCGCTCACCGAGGAACGCCGCCGCTTCACTGAGCAATCCATGAGCCTCTTCTCCGAACGCGTCCTGCCGCTGCTCCGCTCATTGGAAACTGCCGGCGAGGCTGAGAAGGTCGCAGCCCAGTGACCGTTGGCTCCGGGACCGGCATCGCGGTCGGAGACACTGCCCAAGCCCGTCCTGACCTGACGGGCGCCGAACTCACGGGAGGCCTCAACGGCTGGAGCACCACGGCAAGCACAGAGTACGGTGTCGAAGAGATGGTGCTGCTGGACGGTCCGGTCGGAATCGTCAGCAAGGCCATGGATGAACGGGACACCTCGCTCATCATGCCTTCCGGAACCGCTCTGGCAGCCACCTGGAATCCGGAACTGGTTTCCGAGGTAGGCCAGCTGATCGGCCAGCAGGGCCGTGAACGGGGCGTGAATGTGGTCCTGGGGCCAAACTTGAACCTTCCCCGTTCCCCGCTTTCGGGCAGGGCCTTCGAGATGTTCTCCGAAGACCCTTTCCTGACGGGTGTACTTGGTGCCGCCTGGGTGCAGGGCTTGCAGTCGCAGGGCGTGGGTTCCTGCACCAAGCACGTGGTAGCCAATGACACGGAAACAGAACGACGCCGGATGAACTCCCTGGTGGATCCCGTCACCTTGCGCGAGACGTACCTGAGGCCCTTCGAAACAGCGGTGCGGTCTGCCAATCCGTGGATGTTGATGATGGCGTACAACCGGGTCAACGGCACCCATTGCTCACAGCACTCCGGGCTGATCGGCATCCTCAAGAATGACTGGCAGTACGACGGTGTTGTGGTTTCGGACTGGTTTGGTGTCGACGACACGGTTGGCGCCGCCACCGCGGGGCTGGACCTGGAGATGCCGGGTCCCGCCAGGTATCTGGGTGCGCATTTTGCTGACGCCGTGGCTGCCGGTGTCGTTCCCGAACCGCGGTTGCGTGACTCGGTCGAACGCGTTATCCGGCTGGCTGACAGGAGCGGACAGCGGTCCGGCGGAACAGCTCCCTTACCGGCCCGCCTCCGCACGCAAGAGGAGCAGCGCGACGTCCTTACGCGGGCTGCCGCAGCATCGTTCGTCCTGTTGGAAAACAGGGACGGCATGCTGCCGCTGGATAAGTCCCGGATTCGGACGCTGGCGGTCGTCGGCCCGAACGCAGTGAAGCCGTGTTTCCAAGGCGGCACTTTCGCCACTGTGCGGCCGGAAGGCGAACTGGTGACGCCGCTGGAAGCCATCCGCGAGGCCTACGGTCCGGATGTGGCAGTCCTGTATGAGCCGGGGACGGTGCCGTCGTCGGCCCTTCCGCTGACTGAGCTCGGCAGCACCGCGCCGGACGGCACTTCTGGAGTGCTGCTGGAAATTCTCGCCCCTGACGCCGACGAAGTCGTTTACTGCGAAGTCAGGCAGACGTCATCGTTCGTGTGGTTCGGCCCGGTTCCCGGCCTTGGTGCCGGTATTCCCGGCCGTGCGCGCATCACCGCACGCCTGAGGCTGGAATCTGCGGCGCGCTGGGCTCTGGGCGCAGGCGGAACGGGTATCAGCTCGCTGAGTGTTGACGGCAAACGCCTGCTGGAGGTTCCCCCGCCGGCCCCCGACGACGTGATGGGTGTTGTGGCACGAGCTGAAACGCAGCAGATCACCCTCGACTTGCCAGCCGGCGAGGTGGAAGTGGTGGTTGAGATGGCGTTCCAGCCCGGCAGGGTCCAGGCCATCACGGCAGTTGCCGCACCGGAGCGAACCTCAGATCCATTGACCGATGCGGTGGCCGTCGCAGCAGGCGTGGAAACCGTGATCGTTGTGGTCGGCGACGAGCAGGCATCCTCTCGGGAAAGTGCGGACCGTACGACGGCTGCCCTCGACCCCGTGTGTGACCGGCTGGTAGAAGCCGTGGCTGCGGTCAACAGGGAAACGGTAGTGGTGGTGAACGCGTCCCGCGCAGTGCTGTTGCCGTGGGCGGACAAGGTGAAGGCCCTCCTGATGACGTGGTTCCCGGGCCAGGAATTCGGCCGTGCACTCGCGTCTGTCCTTACCGGCAGCACCGCGCCGTCGGGCCGGCTTCCCGTGTCCTTCCCTGCACAGAATGAGGACATCCCGGGTTGGGGACACGGGCTGGACGCGGAATTGACCCTGGATTACGCAGCCAGCGAGCCCATGGGGTATAAACATTTCGAAGCGACGGGCCGCCCACCGCGCTACCCCTTTGGTTTCGGACTGGGGTACACAGAGTTCGCGTTAGTGGATGCCTTGGCGGCGGCACCTGCCGGAGTGCGGCAGGTCAACCCGGAAGACGGCGTCGAAGGCGTTAGCGTCCAGGTGACCATAGGCAATACAGGTCCCTTCACGGGCCGTGACGTGGTCCAGATTTACGGCACGGCCCCCGGTGAAACCGGGTTCCGGCTCATGGGCTTCACTGCTGTTGATGTGACCGCAGGGGCGACCTCGGCGGCCCGGATTGACGTCGATCCGCTCGGCTTCCGCCGCTGGGACGCTTCGGCATCTCAATGGGTGGTCCCGTCCGGGGATTGGGAACTTCGGGTAGCCCGGAACGCTGCCGATGAAGGAATCCTCTGTAGGATCACGGTGTGACGGTTCCGGACACCAAGTCCCGTGAGCCCAAGCAGGCCAGGAGCCGCCAATCGTTCGAAAAGACGATCGAGGCGGCCCTGGCCCTGCTTCAGGAGCGGGGCAACGACGAATTCACGCTGGCTGATGTCAGCTCGCGATCCGGCGTATCCATCGGCTCCATCTACGCACGGTTCGAGGGCAAGGACGATCTGGTCCGCGTCGCCCACGGCCGGAAAATGGACGATATTGATGCCATCTCACACCACCTCTTTGAATCCCTGCCCACCCATCCGGAAGCCGGACTCGAGTCCGTCGCGCGGGAAGCCGTGGACCGGATCATCGAGGTCCTCCGCCGATACGCCGATATCCTCCGTCCCTTCATGCTGCGCGCCACCCAGGATTCAACAATTTCACAGCGGGGCGCCGCCTCGCATGCAGCCATGGCCGCTCACTTTGCCGACGTCCTGCGCAAGTGGCCCGACGGATTCCTGAGCCAAACTGATATCGACTGGTGCTTCAACGTCGTCTACAGCGTTGTGGCGCGCCGACTTGGTCTCGGCAGCACCGTTGAAGGCAGCGGAACCTTCGAATGGCGGGAAATCGCGGAGAAGCTCACTGGAATGGTTGCTTCCTACCTTTTGGCTGGCCTGCAAGGGCCGGCGGACGCCTGACCCTCCCGGCATATCTTTTTGCGATACCAGCTATCCAAAAGCTCGCCTTCCGGACCCCGCCTGCCGATCGGCATAGTGGAAATTAACCACGTTTGTTGATGAAGAGGAGTTCCCGTGCATGTGCGCGTCAGCCCAGGATCCGTAGCGCTGGATGAACCGGATGATTGCACCACTTTTAAGGTGTTGCTGTCGGAGGAGGCAGAAGACGCCCTGCCGAACCTGCTCGAGTCGACGGCCGCAGGCAAGCTGGACGACCAGGACGTGCTGGTCTCGGTAGCCTGGATCAAAGGCGAATGCGCCGGACGCATCGGGATGGGCTGGAACTACCGCTTTGCCAACATGCTGGTTTATGCCGCCGGCAAAGGCTGGCTGAGTGACGACGGCAGCCACGTCAGGGCACACGTCGAAACCTACTAGTTTCTCCTGTGGGGATAGGGCCGCGGTGCATTTTGCACCGGGGCCCTTCTTTTATGGGTAGGACTGCCGGATGAAGCCATAAGGGACCCCTGGATGCGCACGCACAATGTAGCTGTCCGTCCCGACACGGGAGATCAGGATGCCAATGCCATGTTCAGCGGCGGCCCGGGAGACGACTTCGACGGCGTTCCCCAGGGCGTCGGACAGGTGGGCTGCTTCGGTGGCCGTCACTTCAAGCATGCCGGGGTAGCGCGGAGCGACGCGTAAGTCCTCAGGCTTTTGCCGGGATTGTGCGGGGACAGGGGTGTTGAGTCGCGGAGTCACAGCATCAAAGTAGCCAGCAGAAACGAGCCGCGGAAATAGCAATCTCCGATTAGGGGCATGCCCATTTGCTATGGCTTACGCCTCTCTGGGCGCGGCACCATGAGCAGCGCTGGAGCGCCAGGACGGTCCGCTTCCACTATTTGTGAGGTGGATGGTTGTCATAGCGAAACTGCGCTTCCCCGGATACATCGGCTGCTTCAGAGTGGTTACAGGACCTGCAGCAAACCGATAGCAGCCAGAGCACAGAAGAAGGAAATCAACGTGGAAACTCCCCTCTCCCATCTTGCCCACCTCGAGATCACCACTCCGAACGTCGAAGCCTCGGCACGGTTCTACGAGGAAAAGTTCGGCATGCGCATCATCGACCGTGTGGACGGCAACGTCTACCTGCGCTGCTGGGGCGACTACTACCGCTACAGCCTGGTGATCACCGAAGGCCCCGAAGCGTCCCTGGGCCGGATGGCCTGGCGGACCAACTCCCAGGCAGCCCTTGAAGCAGCAGCCCAGCGCGTCGAAGCGACCGGCGTGCAGGGCACCTGGTCCGCCGGCGGCCACGGCTACGGCAAGGCGTACGAGTTCACCGGCCCCTACGGCCACGACATGCGCCTGTTCTACGACGTGGAAAAGTTTGTGGCCGAGCCCGGCTTCGAGTCCACCTACCCGGACCGCCCGGAGCGCCGCAGCAGCCACGCCGCCGCCCCCCGTTTCCTGGACCACGTCACCGTCGCGTCCTCCGACGTCCGCGGCTTCGCCAAGTGGTACAACGAGGCCCTCGGCTTCCGCGTCATGGCCTTCGTGGACCTGGACGAAGCACCCATCACCGTGTTCTCCGTCCTGACCACCAACGAAAAGTCCCACGACCTCGGCGTTGTCCTGGACACCTCCAGCCGCGCCGGCCGCGTCAACCACATCGCTTTCTGGGTTGACGCCACCGAGGACCTGCTCCGCACCGCTGACGTCATGATGGAAAACGGGACCCCGATGGAATACGGCCCCTCCATCCACGGCGTGGGCGAGCAGAACTTCCTCTACTTCCGCGACCCCTCCGGCCTGCGCGTGGAGCTCAACTCCGGCGGCTACCGCAACTACGTCCCGGACTGGGAAGCCAACACCTGGAAGCCCTCGCTCGGTTCCAACAACTTCTACAAGAACGGCGCCATGCCGCACTCCATGACCGAATCCTTCCCGCCGGCCGAAGGCTTCACCGCCACCGAGGAAGGCGCTTCGCCGGAAATGAAGGAAGCCCTCCTGAACCCGTACGCCAAGCAGGGCCGGGGCTAAGACACCATGGCTGAAACCTATGCACTCATCCGGTTCCAGGAAGCCGGCGACGCCAAGGCGCGCGCCGGCCTGCTGGTTGAAGACCGGGTCCTGCCGCTGGACGGGGACATCAACTCCCTGATCGAGCACTGGGACACCACGGATCCCCAGCTGGACAGCCTGGCCGCCTCGGCGGGCAAGGACACCGGCCTGGCGCTGGCCGACGTCGAAATCCTTGCTCCGGTGGAGCCCGTGCAGGTCCTGCAGACCGGCGCGAACTACCGCAAGCACGTGATCGACCTCGCCGCAGCCCACCGCGAACCCGGCGAGGACGAGGAGGAAGTGCGCGCCAAGACCGCCGCCATGATGGACAAGCGCGCAGGCCAGGGCACGCCGTACTTCTTCATCGGGCTCCCGACGGCGATCGCGTCCGCCACGGACGACCTCACCCTGCCGTCCTATTCCAGGTCCCACGACTGGGAGCTGGAACTGGCGGCGGTCATCGGAAAGACGGCATTCCGGGTCACCCCCGAGGAAGCCCTGGAGTATGTTTTCGGCTACACCATGGTCAACGACATCACCACCCGCGAGTACGTCTTCCGCAAGGACATGCCTGCCATCGGTTCGGACTGGTACCGCGCCAAGAACGCCCCGGGCTTCCTGCCCACCGGGCCGCTGCTGGTCCCGGCCAAGTTCTTCGGCGACCCGCAGGACGTCCAGGTCACACTCAAGCTCAACGGCAAAGCCATGCAGGACGAGTCCACCCAGGACATGATTTTCGGTGTGGCCAAGCTGGTCAGCGAAGCGTCACAGATCATGCCGCTGCGCCCGGGCGACCTGGTGCTCACCGGCAGCCCCGCAGGCAACGGCCAGCACTGGGGCCGCTTGCTCCAGGACGGGGACGTTATGGAGGGCACCATCACGGGCCTTGGCACCCAGCTCATCCACTGCAAGGACGAAGCCACAAGTGAAGGTGTCCAGTGACCACCCAGGACACTGCATTGACCACCGGCACCGGGGAATCAACTGATTCCCCGGTTATCCGGCGTGAGGATCCGCTCGGCAGCATCCGGGACATGGCCGCGGCCCACAACAACTGGGGCCGCTGGGGCCAGGACGACGTCCTGGGCACACTGAACTTCATCGACGCCGCCAAGCGCGTCGAGGCCGCAGCACTGGTCAAGACCGGCGAGGCGTTCTCGCTGTCCCAGCCGTTCGACACCAACGGCCCGCAAAAGGGCTGGCGCCGCCGCACCAACCCCGTCCACACCATGACGGACACGGGGGTGGACGCCGAACGCGGCAACCAGGGCTTCCCGCACGGCTTTGGCGGAGCGGACGACGTGATCGCCATGCCGCTGCAGTGCTCCACGCAGTGGGACGGCCTGGGCCACATCTTTGATCAGGGCAAGGCCTGGAACGGCCGCGCCGCCGGGGACGTGGTCACCTCCGAGGGCGACCTGGTGACCGGCATCGAGACTGCCGCCGCCAAGATCGTCACCCGGGGCGTGCTGCTCGACGTCGGCCGGGCGCTCGGCCCCGAGCTGGGACGGAACGACGGCGAGCTGCCGGACGGGTTCGCGATCACCCCCGAACACCTCCAGCGGACCATCGACCTCCAGGGCCCAAGCTCAACCGTGGGCCGGGGCGACATCGTGATAATCCGTACCGGACAGTACACGCGGGTCCGCCGCGACGGCTGGGGAGACTACGCCGGCGGGTCAGCCCCGGGGCTGTCCTTCACCACCGCGCCCTGGCTGCACCGCAGCGAAATCGCCGGGATCGCCACCGACACCTGGGGCTTCGAGGTCCGTCCCAATGAGTTCGACGCCGCCTTCCAGCCCCTGCACCAGATCGTCATCCCCAACCTGGGCCTGTTCCTGGGCGAGATGTGGGACCCGGACGGGCTGGCCGAAGCGTGCGCGGCGGACGGCAGGTACGACTTCCTCCTCACCGCAGCCCCGCTCCCCATCACCGGGGCAGTCGGATCACCCGTCAACCCGATCGCCCTGCGATAACCCCTACCCACCTGCCTGATCGCCAAAGGAAAAACACACATGACTGTCGCCGGCACCCCTCCCGTTATAGACGTGCACGCGCATATCCTGCTTCCGGCTCTGCAACAGCTCGTGGCCGAGGCGGATCCTGAGGGCTTCGGCGCCCAGCAGGCGCTGGAAGTGCGGCGCAACGGGCCGGAGTCCATGGCCGCGTCGGGCAGGATGATCAAGGAGCGCTGGCCGCAGCTGACCGACCTGGACCGCCGGCTCGCGGATATGGATGCCCAGGGCGTGGAGGTGCAGCTGGTCTCGCCGTCGCCGTCGCACTTCTATTACTTCGCCGGCGAGGAACTGGCCCTCAAACTGGCGAAGGCTGCCAACCAGGCGGTGCGGGAGTTCGTGGACCGCGCGCCGGACCGGCTCAACGGCCTGGGCCTGGTCCCGCTCCAGCACCCTGCCCTGATGGTGGAGGCCCTGGAGCATGCGGTGCTCGAATGCGGCCTGCTGGGTGTGGAGATCGGTTCGTTCGCCGCCACCCCCGAGGACCCTGAGCGCAGCACCGTGGAACTGTCGGACCCCCGGCTGGAGCCGTTCTGGAGCCGCGCGGAGGAGCTGGGCGCCCTGGTGTTCCTGCACCCGTTCGGCTGCTCGCTGGATGAGCGGCTGGACCGCTTCTACCTTGCCAATACCGTTTCCCAGCCTGCCGAGAATGCGGTAGCGCTGTCCCACCTGATCTTCAGCGGTGTCCTGGACCGGCACCCGGAGCTCAAGGTTGTGGCCGCGCACGGCGGCGGCTACCTTCCCACGACGTTGGGCCGCTCGGACCATGCGTGGAAGGTCCGGCCGGAGGCACACGGCTGCGCCGCGCCGCCGTCGTCCTACCTGAAAAAGCTGTACTTCGACTCGCTCGTCCACACCCCCGCTGAACTGCGGGCTCTTGTGGCCGCCGCCGGCCCGGAGCAGGTGCTGCTTGGCTCGGACTACCCGTTCGACATGGGATCGGACCTCCCGGTGGACGAGGTGCAGGCCGCCGGACTTCCTGCCGACGACGAAACCCAGGTTTTGGGCGGCAACGCACGCACGCTGGGCATCACTGCGGCGGCCGTCCTGGCCGCTCGACGCAACGCTTAAGGAACACGCACATGGTCAAGATTGCCCGTTGGGATCACGACGGCGGGACGCAGTCCGGCTTTGTGGACGGCGGAAACTGCTATGCCCTGCCCGCAGGCCAGTCCGTCCAGACGCTGCTTGACGCCGGACTCGAGGAGACGCTGGCACTTGCGGGCCAGGTGGTTGGTTCCGCTGTTGGCGTTCCGCTGGCGGAGGTTCGCCTGCTCGCACCGCTGGTGCCCGCCACCATCCGCGACTTCGTGGCGTTCGAGGAACACGTCGAAGGCGTGCGGAAGAGCATCGACGGCGTGGCCGGCGTGGTGCCCGAATGGTACGAGGCGCCCACCTTCTACTTCACGAACCCGCACACGGTGACGGGCACCGGCGAGGTCATCGGTATTCCGGCTGGCTGTACGGACCTGGACTTTGAGACGGAAGTGGCCGCCGTCGTCGGACGCGTTCCAGGCAGCGACGGCCGGAACCTGGGCGCGGAGGAGGCCCACCGGCACATCTTCGGGTACACCGTGCTCAACGACTGGTCGGCCCGGGATCTGCAGCGCCGCGAGATGAAGGTCAGCCTGGGCCCGTGCAAGGGCAAGGATTTCGCCAACACGCTCGGTCCGTGGATTGTCACGGCGGACGAGTTCGAGGACCGGCATGACGCCGAGGGCTTCCTGCCGATCTCCATGGCTGTCGAAGTCAACGGCGAAGTGATTGGCCAGGACCTGCTCTCCAACATGGGCTGGTCCTTCGGGGAGCTGGTGGCCTATGCCTCGCAGGACTCGGTGGTGCGGCCCGGCGATGTGCTGGGCTCCGGCACATGCGGCAGCGGCTGCCTGGCCGAACTCTGGGGACGCAATGGCGCCCAGACTCCCCCGCCGCTTAAAACCGGCGACGTGGTCCGGATGACGGTGGAAGGTATCGGAACCATCGAGAACACCGTAGGCGCCCGGCGCGAGGCCGTTACCCGTGTTCCCGCCCGGACCCGTCCGCGCAACCGGGTTGCCGCTGCTGCTCTTTCCGGAACCTAGGGTGGTTTCCCTCCAGCTGGAGGGCCGGACGGTGGTGGTTACCGGCGCAGGCCAGGGCCAGGGTGCCGCGGAGGCACGCACGCCTGCTGGCGGACGCCGGGGCGCGGGTGATCGCAACCGACCTGGCGGCGGGAATGCCCGCCGGGCTGGGCGCGGAGTCTCCGGCTTCGGCCGGTGCCGTGGTGTACCGGCAGCTGGATGTGAGCGATGCCTCCGGCTGGTCCGGGCTCGCTTCCTGGATCCGGTCCCAGGGCTGGCAGGTGGACGGGCTGGTCAACAATGCCGGCATCACCCAGCGAAGCCGGTTGCTGGAGGCATCAGTGGCCGACCTGCAGAAGGTTTACGAGGTGAATGTTGCCGGCAGCCTGCTGTGAATCCATTCGCTCTCGCCCTTGATGGGCAGCGGCGCTTCCATTGTTAATGTTGGCTCTGTTGCTGGCCTGACGGCGCACTATCCGGTGGCGTACACCGCGAGCAAGTGGGCGCTGCGCGGGTTGTCCCAGGTGGCAGCCATGGAACTTGGCCCGCGGGGGGTCCGGGTAAACACGGTCCATGCGGGCTTCATCGAAACGCCCATGACGGCGGGCGCCAAGCCCGAGTTCCGGCAGGCCACCCTGGCCGAAACCCCGCTGGGCCGCACCGGAAGTGTGGAGGAGGTGGCCGCCGTCGTGCTTTTCCTGCTCAGCCCGCTCTCCTCGTTCGTGACAGGCGCCGAGATCCCGGTGGACGGCGGCCAGGCCTCCCACGGCGGTGCCAAGTCGGTCTCCGACGCCCTGCGGTAACCAAACGCTCAGCCCGGCAGCACCGCCGACCAGCCGCCGTCGACAATCAGGTTGGCGCCCACTAAGGCCCCTTCCGCGGCGAAGGCGAGCGCGGCCGCCCTGCCCTGGCCGCTGGCCGTTCCAGTAATGACGGCCGTCTTGCCGGCCAGGCGCGGGCTGGAAGGAACGGATGGGCGGATGCTGCCGGCCCAGCTACCCGCCCACCGCGTTCAGCTCCGCCCTCGTCGGCGGATTGGCGCCGGGGCGGGAAACCGTGACGGCAGCGGCCTTGGCAGCATGCTCCAGGAGTTCGGCCAGCCCCTCGGCCGGTAGTTCCCGCAGCTCCTGCCGGTTCTGGGCGCCGTCCAGCTCCCGATCCACCAGACCGGACAACAGCGCCGCCATGAAGGAATCCCCTGCCCCCACAGTGTCCGCCACCTCCACCCTGGGCGCGGGCACAGATGCCTCGCCGGCCCGGCACACACCCCAGGGTCCTTCCGCGCCGCGGGTGACCACCACCATCGCAGGGCCTTCCTCTCCCCCCAGCTCCAGCCATTTGCGGGCCGAATCCTGTACGTCCTGCCCGGGGTACAGCCAGGCCAGGTCCTCATCGGAGGCCTTGACCACGTCGGCGAGCGCCACGAACTTTTCAGCCTGCCTGCGGGCGAAGTCCACGTCGCTGATGATGCTGGGCCGGCAGTTGGGATCGAAGCTGATGGTGGCGGAAGGGTGGGCGTATTCGACGGCGGCCAGCACCTCGGTGGCGCCCGGCGCCAGCATCGTGGCGATGGAACCGGTGTGCAGCAGCGTGGTGCCCTGCAGCATGAAGCCGAGCCGGTCCGCGATGCCCGGGAGCTCCCAGGTGAGGTCGAACGTGTAGGTGGCGGCGCCGTCGTCGTCAATCAACGCGGTGGCCACGCTGGTGGGCAACCCGTCCGGGGGCACCGGCAGCATCACTGAACTGGCGCGCAGGTGCGCCGCCACCGAATCGCCATACGCATCCCGGCCATACCGGCCGATGAACTGCACCGGATGGTCCAGCCGGGCCAGGCCCACCGCGACGTTGAGCGGGCTGCCGCCCACGTGGGCCTCGATTCCCGAGGCGCGCTGGACAACGTCAACAAGGCCTTCGCCGATAACTGTGAGCATGGTCATACTCTGCCAGAAACAGGCCCACGCCAGCAGCCCGTGTCAGCGGAGCAGCCGGCCCACCAGGTCCCGGCACGTGAGATACGCCTGCGCCGTGACGTCGATCAGGGCGAAGTGGTCCCCAGGCACCATAACCAGCTGCGCCGGCACGGGTCCGGCCTTGCTCGCGTCCACATAGGTGGTGGACATGCTGAGTGGGACGTCGTCGTCCTCCATGCCGTGGACGGCATAAACAGGAATGTCCAGCGGCAGCGCAGCCAGGGGGGCGGCCATGCGATGGCGGCCGGGAAATTCCGACGACGGCCCGCCCAGCATGTTTGCCACGGCACCGTCGCTGAGGTTGAGCCGCTCGGCCTCGGCCAGGTTGAGGACGCCCGACTGGCTCACCACGCCGGTGAGCCGGACACCGTCGTTACTGTTCTTGACCCGGCCGCCTTCCTCCGGCACAAGCCCATCCAGCTTGGCTCTTCCCGCCGCCCAGACGGCCAGGTGCCCGCCTGCGGAATGTCCCAGCGCCACCACTTTTCCCAGGTCCAGCGCATGCGGTTCCGCCAGGTCAGCCAGCTTGTCGATGCCCGCCAGGATGTCCTCGAATGTGCCCGGCCAGCCACCGCCGTTACCGGCACGCCTGTACTCGAGGTTCCAGGCCGCCATGCCGTGCTCCGCCAGGTCCTTCGCCAGCGGCTCCCCCAGCTCGGCCCCGTAGGTGGAGCGCCAGTACCCGCCGTGGATCACGATCACTACGCCCTGGTGCGTCCCGCCGGCCGGAAGGTCGGGGAGGAAAAGCTCTCCCCACTGGCTGGGGTCCTGGCCGTACTCATAGCGGTAGCGTTGCGTCACACTGGCCCACTTTAGCTGTCCGAATCCCCGGCAGTACCGCGCGTTTTCGGGGCTACGCCCGGGAAAAGTGGGCCAGAAGGGCGCCGTGCCGTCGCTCACACCCGTTTAGCCGGGCGCGTTTCTGGGCACGGTTCCTGGCATGGATGAACCTGTTGTAACCACCCAGGGGTCGACGGTGGAAGAGTGGACGCACGCGCTGGCAGAATCCACGGGCTCACCCGGCGGAGGAGCTGGGACAGGACTGATGCTCGCCGTCGCCGCGTCGCTGACGTCCATGGTGGCCGGCTACAGCGGTGACGACGGCGGGGAGCCGGCAGGGATAAGGACGCGGGCACGCGCACTGCGCCAGGAAGCCCTGCGCCTGGCAGATGACGATGCATCCGCCTCCAAGGCATTTGGCGCCGCTTTCCGGTTGGAGCCGGGCGAGGAGCGGGACGAAGCGATCCGCCGCGCCTCCGTGGATGCCGCCGCATCCTCCGCGGTGCTGGGCGAGCGAGCCATTGCAGCCATTGAAGACCTCGCCTGGCTGGCAACCAACGGCAACCGGTCGCTGGTGGCGGATGTCGTCGTCGCGTTTGGTGCCCTTCGGGCCGCTGTGGCGGGGGCGCGCACCAACGTCAGCTTCGACCTCGGCTCCCTGCGGTCCGCGGGCGCCACCCTGGACCAGGTCCGGGAACAACATCCGGAGCTGTGGGCCGCCGTCGAGAAACTCAACGGCGCCATGGACCGCATCGACGAACTGTCAGCGGCGATTGACCACCGCGCCGCCCCCACTGACGCCGCCTGAACGCTTGATAAAGGTCCGTACTGGTTAGGTCCTCTATTCATTGGACTTGTCGTTTGACCTGCGGTTACGGTGGGCAGCGTTGCTTGTGGAAGTGATCTCGGGGGGAGGGGTACGACGTGAAGCCAGAACGTAATGCTTGGGCGTTTCTCCGCCCCCTTCTGCTCGCCCTGGCGGCGGCTGCATCATGGATTGCCTTGTCAGCCGCGGGTGCATCCGCCGATTCTTCCGCTTCCAGCGACTCCCTGCTCGGTGCCGGCACGACTACCTTGATCTCAGCCCCCGCCACCGTGGAGGACGTCACCGGCCTGGTTAATCAGGTGGTGACTGCTCCGTTGGTCGAGGAGCTTGTACCGGAAGGCGCGGTGGCGGCGGCGGTGGATCCCGCCGCGGGCATCGTGGACGGAGTCTTCGACGGGGCGGTGGGGACCCTTGTTCCCCTGGCCGGCGCGGTCCTCGAGCCACTTGACCCCGTCCTTGAACCGGTCGTCAGCGCTGCTCCCTTACCCGTGGCTGCGCCTGAAGGTGAGCCCGAGGGCAATCCACTCCCGGTTACCGAAGGGCCGGTGGTGGGCGACGAGACGGCGGCCCACCAGGCCGAATCGGGAGCGGAGAGCGCGGGTGCTGTGCCCGGTTCCGCCCGGTCCGTCCGCCATGACACGTTGCTCAGCGACAGCCCGCCCCGCGACCCGAGCGTGAAGCCCACAGCTGTAACCCCACTGTTGCCCACGGCAGGCCCTGAAGACCCGGTCGACGCACCGCCCCACGCGCCTTCGGATCCACTGCCCGCAATGGTGGACTCCGCCACGGGCGGAAGCAGCCCGTCCGGCGGCAATGGTCCCACCATGCCCGCATGGCTGACTTCCCATAACCTCCGGATCCCTGCGGCCGGCGCGGCTGCCGTCCAGGACGGCTCGCCCACTGTCCCCGCACCGGGGTCCTTCGACCCCGGTTCATCTCCTGACTAGTTGAGGCCCTTCCGTCGTCCCAGCGCGGAAATAAGCCATTTCAGGGCTAAGTGACAGGCCCATTTCAACTTCCAGGAGAACTTCATGATGCACCGCACTATCCGTGGCTCCCTGCTCGGCACCGTAATCACAGCCGGTCTTTTGGCTTCGGGAGGCGTCCCCGCCGACGCCGCTGACACTGCCACCGCAACTGACGGGCTGCTGGCCGTCACCCGAGCGGCAGCCCCCGTCAACGTCCCCTTCGAGCCCGGGCCCACTCCCCCGATAGTCACCCAGCCGGTTGCAAACCCGGCCGCCGCGACCACTCAGGTGGTTGCCCGCGCGGGTTCGGAGCTCCCCGCGGCCCAGCCCTCCGCCGTAATTACGGCCGTCAACGCGGGCGTCAACAATGGCCTGCTGGTAGTGGGAGTGCTGCTCCTGGCCTTCGGAGGGCTGCTGGCGCTGATCCTTGGCAGGAAGCGCAGCTGACCCGGAACCACCGGGCATGGACTGGACCGCAGGGGCTCCGGGTAGCGTTAGGACACCACGAGCGAAAGAGGGGTCTGCATGGCACGCGTTTTCATCACCGGATCCACCGACGGGCTTGGCCTGGCGACGGCGGAGACGCTGCTGCGCGACGGCCACGAGGTGATCGTTCACGCCCGGTCCTCGCGCCGCATCCCCGCGGTCCAGCACCTGCTCGACCGAGGGGCACAGTTGGTCACCGGCGATCTCGGCATTGAAGCGGAGGTCCGGCAGATCGCGGAGGATGCCAACACCATCGGCGGTATCGATGCGGTCATCCACAACGCCGGAGTACTGAGTGGAGCAGCGTTGCTCCCGGTGAACGTGGTGGCCCCGTACCTGCTGACCGCCCTCATGCCCGGCCCGCGCCGGCTCATCTACCTCAGCAGCGGCATGCACCGCGGCGGCGACACCGGCTTGGCTGGTTTGGATTGGGCAGGGCGGACGACGACGGCCTCCTACTCCACGACCAAGCTGCAGGTCACTGCGTTGTCGGCAGCGGTGGCCCGGCTTGTGCCGAGCGTCGCCAGCAACGCCGTGGATCCCGGCTGGGTGCCCACGAGGATGGGCGGCCGGTCAGCTCCGGATGACCTGGAACTGGGACACCGGACCCAGGAGTGGCTGGCCACCAGTGACGATCCCGAGGCCACAGCCAGCGGCGGCTACTGGTACCACCAGCACCGGCAGACTCCCCATTCGGCGGCCAGCGATTCCACGTTCCAGGACGCCCTCCTGGCCCGGCTCGCGGAGCATACCGGCGTCACGCTGGACGCCCTGTAAATCGCATAGGGTGCTCCATACTTGTCGTTTTCGCGCGTGAGAACGACAAGTACGGAGCAGTCGATGGCCCTAGGAGGCCCGGAGGCGGCGTTCGACGTCGGCCGCGTCCGGGTACGCTGCCTGCGTGCCTTTGCGGGTGGTTGCCAGGGCCGCGGCAACGGAGGCGAAGGCGGCGGCATCGGCAAGCGCATCGCCCGCGGCCAGCCGCACGGCAACGGCTCCCGTGAACGCATCCCCGGCGCCGGTCGTATCCACGGCGTGTACCTGGGTGGGTGGGACGATCGTCACGCGGGAGCCGGGAGGCGCCAGCGAGTCCAGCACCACGGAACCCTGCGAACCCAGCGTCACCAGGGCCTGCAGGATCCCGCGGGCGGCAAACCGTTCCCGCACCGCTTCCCATTCGCCGGCTGGCGCGCCGGCCCCCGGCACGGCAACCCCAAGGAACAGCGCGGCCTCGTGGGCGTTGACCAGCAGCACATCGGCCAGCCCGGCCAGGGCTGACGGGACCTCCGCGTACGGCGAGAGATTCAGCAGGACTGTTGCGCCGGCGTCGTGCCCTGCCTGAGCGGCGGCCAGCACCGTGTCCATGGCCACCTCGAGGCAGAGGCTCACGACGGCGGCCCCGGCCAGCACGTCCGCGGCGTCCGAAACGTCGTCCGGGGACAGGGTGCCGTTGGCGCCGGCGGAGATGATGATGTTGTTCTCGCCGTGGGCGTCCACGGCGATGACGGCCACACCGGTGGGTTCGCCGGATGTGCGCACATGCCCCACATCCACGCCGGCCCCGGCCACCGAGGCCTCGAGCATGGCTCCGTTGGCGTCCTTCCCCACGGCACCCACCAGGCTGACATGACCGCCCAGCCGGCCGGCGGCGACGGCCTGGTTGGCGCTCTTGCCGCCCGGGTTCACGGCGAACCCGTTGCCCTGGACGGTTTCGCCCGGCTGCGGGAGCCGTTCGCAGTAGATGGTGAGGTCGGCGTTGAGGGAGCCGACGACGACGATCCGGCCGGTGCTTTCGGCCGCGGCGCTCACGGTGCCACCTCAGCCGGGGCCACCTCAGCCTCAACAGGCTTGGGGATCAGCAGCGACGCTGCGAACGCGGCCACGGTCAGTGCCAGGCCGACGACCACGACGGTCAGGTAGGAGGCCTTCGCGTCGCCCAGTGCCGACGTCGCAACCAGCACCGCGGGCAGGACCAGGAAGCTGAGGCCCGCGCCCAGGTTGAACGCGCCGGCGTTCATGCCGGGCAGGAAGCCGGGGTTGCCGGTGGGCGAGAGGACAACGCCGAGTCCGTTGAGCATGATGTTGACCGTACCGGCGTACATGATGCCCAGCAAGACCGTGCCGGCGATCACCAGGGGCAGGCTGTTCAGGCCAAGGAACGCAATGACGGCGAGCGCCGCGATGCTGCCCAGGAGGCCTATACGAAGCACCTTGGTGTAGCCGAGGACCGGCGCCAGCTTTCCGCTCAGCGGCCCCACCAGCCAGCCCAGCAGCGCGTACGGGGTGAGGATGATCAGGGACATCTCGGTGGGGCCCAAACCGAACCCGGGGTCGGCGGCCTGGACGTAGGCGGGGACGATCCCGTTGATGACGGCGAAGATACCGGTCATGGTCAGGGTAGTGGTCAGCAGGGGAGCCCAGGTGGAGCGCTGGCGCAGGTGCACGGTTTCCACCATCGGCTGCGCGGCGCGCTGTTCGGTGCGCCAGAAGGCAAAGAACGCGACGGCGGCCACCAGGACCAGCGCCAGGCTCAGCATCAGGGTTGTGGAGGAGAAGCCGCCCACCAGTTTGGCGGCTTCGTTGAGCGCGGTCAGCAGGGCGCCGACGGCCACCACGATGAAGGACACGCCCAGCCAGTCCATCCGGGTGCCGGCGGCGGGCTTGCTTTCGGACGCGAGGAACATGATGAGGGCGGTGGCGGCGACGGCCAGGACCACCATCAGCCAGAAGATGCTGCGGAAGCCGAAGTGCTCGGCGAAGTACCCGCCCACGAAGGAGTCCACGCCGGCCACGCCGCCGTTAACCGCCGTGATCAGGCCCATCAGCGTCCCGTATTTACGCGGGTTGCTGACGGCCGAGCGCAGCATGATCAGGCAGAGCGGCACGGTGGGTCCGCTGATGCCCTGGATGATGCGGCCCACGAACAGCCAGGTGACGTCCGGGGCGAGGGCCGCGATCACGGAGCCCGCAGCCATGAGCACCATCATGCCCACCAGGACCTTCTTGCGGCCGATGATGTCGCTGAGCCGGGGCAGGAAGAGGGAGAAGAGGGCGGCGGCGGTGAAGAACCAGGTCTGGGAGAGGCCGATCACGGCCTGGTCGGTGTGGAGCTCCTCGCCCATGGTCACCAGGGCGGGGCTGAGCATGGAGGCATTGAGCTGGAAGGCCACACAGGCTGCCAGCAGGGCGGTCATCAGGGCGGCGATGTTGCCGCGGCCGGTCTTGGTTTCGGTCATGGTTGTGGTGGTCATTTACTTGACCCCTCCGGCGGTGAGGTGGGCACCTGGACCGGGTTCGACGTCGGACGCGTTGCCCTGGCTGTTGGTGTCACCCCTGCCCGGCTCGCCGATGCGTTCCAGCGCGTCGGTGACCAGGTCCCAGAACCGTTTGTGGTCCAGCTCCACGGCGACGCTGGTGTGGCAGTCGGCCGGGGCGGGGGCGCGGAAGTCCGCCACGGTCATGCCGAGCGTGAGGGTGCCCTGCAGTTCGATGTTGACAGGCACCTTGCGCGTGCTGACGATGCTGGGATCGATGACGTAGGCCACGGCGCAGGGGTCATGGACCGGCGGGTAGTCGAAGCCCTGCGCGTCCTTGTAGGTGTGGGCGAAGAAGTCCATCAGTTCCGTGACGAACTTCGCCGGGGTGGTGCCGATGGCGGCGATCTTTTCCACGACGTCCGGCGTGGCGAGCGCCTGGTGGGTGAGGTCCAGGCCCACCATCACCACGGGCCATTTTTCGTTGAAGACGATGTGCGCGGCCTCGGGGTCGATGATGATGTTGAACTCCGCCACGGCGCTCCAGTTGCCCACGTGGTAGCCGCCGCCCATGAGGACAACTTCCCTGACGCGTTCCACGATGCGGGGTTCCTTGCGGGCGGCCATGGCGATGTTGGTCAGGCCGGCGGTGGGGACCAGGGTGACGGTGCCGGGTTCGTGGGCCATGACGGTGTCGATAATGAGGTCGACGGCGTGGCGCGGGTCCAGCTCGATGGTGGACTGGGGCAGGGCGGGGCCGTCCATGCCGGACTCGCCGTGGATGTCCGGCGCGGTTTCGATGCTGCGGACCAGGGGGCGCGGGCAGCCGGCGGCGAAGGGAACGCCGGTGATGCCGGCGATGGTGCCCACGGCCAGGGCGTTCCGGGTGACTTTTTCGAGCGTCTGGTTGCCCACCACTGTGGTGACGGCCAGCAGTTCGATGTCCGGGTTGCCGTGCGCCAGCAGCAGGGCCACGGCGTCATCGTGTCCGGGGTCGCAGTCCAAGATGATCTTCCTGGGCTCTGTCTGATTCTTCCGGGGCTGGCTTCTGCTGTGCCGGGGATTCGGTTCCACGATGGGTCTCCACGTCATTGGGGCCTGCCGGGGGCAGGGTGTCAGTATTCCGGGAGTGATCATGGCAGGCTTTCGTGGCCTGCGTCAAACGCTTAACGTTCGCCGGGCGTTGCCGCACGTCAAACGCTTGATGTACTGCTGCCTCTGGCATTCCCCACGGCGGCTAGGATCGAAGTATGGATTCCGGGGAACAGGTGCAGCAGCGGGGGCGCCCCCGGCGGGTGACGGCGGCCATGGTCGCGGCGCGCGCCGGCGTCTCCGTGGCCACGGTGTCGCTGGTGGCCAACGGCAAGACGGCCGGCCGGGTGTCCGAGGACAACATTTCCCGGGTGCGGGAGGCCATCGCCGAGCTGGGGTACGTGGTGGATGGAATCGGCAGCTCGCTGGCCAAGGGAGTCAGCTCCATCGTGATCCTGGTGGCGCCGGACATTTCCAACCCGTTCTTCGCCAAGGTCATCGGTGGGGTGCGGGAGGCCCTGGGGCCCAGCTACCAGCTGCTGCTTTCCGTCACCGATTCGGGCGAGTTCCCCAAGGCCGACGACGTGCGGAAGCTGATGTCCCTGCGGCCGGCAGGGCTTTTGGTTGACGCACCGAACGCAAGCTTCCTGGCCGATCTTTCCGTGGCCGGCCCACTGGTCCTGCTGGACGCCCCCGGCCTGGAATCGGCCGCTCCGGCTGTGAACCTTGACGTCGCGCAGGGTGCCCGGGCGTTGGCCGCACACCTGGCCGGCGCCGGCCACCGGCGCGTGGCCTACCTGGACAGCGTGACCGGAACCGCAACCTTCGCCATCCGCCGCGAGGCGTTCCTGGCCGAAGCGGCGGCCAGGGGCATGGCAGTGGATCCGGACCATATCCCCGCCACCACCATCGACGTCGGCGACGCGGCGGCGGCCTTTGCCGCAGCCTGGCCGGACTGGCAGCGCGAGGGGGTGACCGCCGTCGTCTGCGCCACGGACACCCATGCGTACGGCGTGCTGCAGGAAGCCCGCGTGGAAGGGGTCCGGATTCCGGCGGAGCTGGCAGTTGCCGGCTTCGACGACCTGCCGTACTCCGCCACCAGCAGCCCGGGCCTGACCAGTGTGCACCTGCCGGCGGCGCTGCTGGGCCTCAAGGCCGGGGAGCAGCTCCGCCGCCTGATGGAAGGGCAGCCGCTGGAGCAGGAGGAACTCATTTTGGAAAGCTCCCTGGTGGTGCGCGGGTCCACGTCCGCCGCCTCAGCGTAGGGGCAGCAAAGCGGCCGGCTGTCGGACCCCCGCCGTAAGCTGGGACCATGCCGAGTAACTGGGAAAGCCTGGACCAGCCGCTGCGTGAGTCGGTGCAGCACAACGTGGAGATCTATGAGCGCGTCCGGCCTGCCCTGAAGCTGGTTACCCGGGACGTTTTGCTGGTTCTGCGGGACATGCTCAAGGACAGCGAGGTCACGCCACTGTTTGTCACGGGCCGCACCAAGACGGTGGAATCGTTCAAGGAAAAGATTTCCCGCACGGAGGAGCCGCTGGAGCCCGGCGGCCGGCGGCTCCTGAAGTTCCCGGACCCGTTCCGCACCCTCAATGACATGGTGGGCATCCGGGTGATCACCAAGCTGCCGGCCGAGAATGCCGCTGTTGCCAACATCATCAAACGCCAGCGCCAGCTTTTTGACTGCCGCGGCGACCGGGAGAAGGACATCGGGTCCATCGAGTCCGGCACGTATGGGTATTCGAGCCGGCACCTGATCCTGCGCACCATCCAGAACGAGGCCGTCAAGGAGTACCAGCAGGTCTTCAACCCGGACGTGCAGCCGAACGGCAGCTATTTTTTCGAGTGCCAGATCCGCACCATCTTCGCCCACGCGTGGAGCGAGATTGAGCACGACATCCGGTTCAAGGCCGAGGACCCGCGGGCCTGGACGCCGCACTTCGACCGGCAGTTCACGGCCACCGCGGCCATGCTGGAAACCGTGGAGACGGCTTTCGCTGACCTGCACGAACGGTACGAGGAAGTCCGGAGCTTCTGGGACGTGGACGGCGAAGGGGCCGCGCCGCTCACGCCCAACCGGATCCGGGACGTGTGGCGCACGCTCCTCCCGCACGTGGACCGCAAGGTGGACGACGACTGGGGATGGGCCGCCGAACTCCTCGCAGCGCACGGGATGAACCAGACCATGCAGCTGGCCGGTCTGCTCAGTGCCAACCGCATCACGGAGGTCCGCAAGGCCCTGGACCACCGCTACTCCCCCGGCCCGGACCGGCTCCTGGACGACCTCCTCCTCTGGCAGTACGGCACCAAACACATCGACCTCACCGCGGAAGAGCCCGACGCCGTCCCGCACCCCCGGCGCGACAGCCTCCTGCGGCGGCTGCGGCAGATCGAGCGGTACAGGATGACGAAGAAGTAGGGGCTAATGCCGTGACACACGGCTTCGGCTCCCCTTCCCCATAAGTGCCGGATTCCTCTACCCGGCACTTATGGGGAGGACTTCCGGGTTGAGGATGTTGCGGGGCTGGCGGTTGAGGCATACGTCCACGGCGTTCTGGGCGGTGCGCCGCTTCAGTTCATGGTTGGATTCCTCGGTGTACCAGGCGGTATGGGGGGTGAGTACGACGCCGTCCAGGGCCAGCAGTGCACTGTCCAGCGGGAGGGGCTCTTCTTCGAAGACATCCAGCCCTGCGCCCTTGATCGGCCCGTTTTTGAGGGCGTCGACAAGGGCTTCGGTATCCACAACAGCCCCGCGGCACGTGTTGACCAGGGTGGCGCCTTCCTTGAACTGTTCCAGGGCGGCCGCGTCGATCAGGTGGTGGGTGTGCTTGTTCAAGGGAACGTGGAGGGATACGACGTCGGATTCCGCCAGGAGCTCCTCAAAGGAGACCACCTGCACGCCCTCCCCGGTCGTGGTACCGGGGAGGTGGAGGGGGTCGTATCCGAGGGTTCGAAAGCCGAGGGCTTTGGCCTTGGCGGCCGTTGCGGCACCGATCAGGCCGAGCCCAATGACGCCGAATGTCTGTGCGGAGAAGCGGTGGAGCGGCTGGACCGAGGGAAGGGGGTTGCGTCCGGAACGGACGCCGCGGTCCAGGTCCGGGATGCCCCGGGCGAGCGTCAACGCCAGGGCGATGGCGTGGTCGCTGACGTCCTCCACACCGTAGTCGGGCACGTTGGAGACGGCGACACCGCGCCGGGTTGCCGCTGCGACATCAACGTTGTCCACCCCGACGCCGTAGCGGCTGATGGCTTTGAGGCGGGGCAGGTTGTTGATGACGCGTTCGCTGATGGGTGCGTACTGGACGATGAGAGCGTCTGCTTCCGCGGCGTACTGCAGGACCTCGTCCTCGGTCCTGCAGTGCGCGCGGACCAGTTCAACGCCGTTGGCGTCCGCCACAGCCTGTTCCTGGTCGATTGACTCGAATTCGTAGTCGGTGATGAGGATGCGGTGCATGGTCGTCCTTGTCCTAGGCCCAGCGGAGGATCAGCGGGTCTTTGCGTTTGGCCATTTCCACCAGCTGCGCCCGGGTGTCGGGGTGCAGCTCGCCCACCGGCCGGCGGGTCCTGTCGCTGGCGATGATGTTGCCTTCCTTCATGAGTACCTTTGTTGCCCGCAGCCCGCACTGCCGGTTCTCGAAATGGATGAATGGAAGCAGGTCTTCCCAGGCGGTGATGGCTTTGTCCCGTTCCCCTGCGTGGAAGTCCCGCACAATCTGGCCAAGCTGGTCGGGCACCATGCAGCTGCTCATGGTGCCTTGGGCGCCGGCTTCAAGGTCCGGAATGAGGGTAATGGCTTCTTCACCGTCAAAGAGGCCCGGCAGGGCGGGGCCCGCTGCCGCTGCCAGGCTGCGGAGTTTGTCCGCAGCCTGCGGCATTTCGATTTTTGCGTAGTTCACCTGGGGCACTTCCCGGGCGATGCGGGCCAGCAGTGCCGTTGACAGCGGGGTGGTGCTCATCGGCGCATCCTGGATCATGATGTCGATCTCCAGGCCCTCCGCAACACGCTTGAAGTACTCAACCACCCCGTCGTCGTCGACCTTCATCGTGGCGCCGTAGAACGGGGGCATGAGCATGACCATGTCCGCCCCCAGTTCCTGGGCGTGAAGGCTTCGCTCGCGGGCTATGCGGGAGCTGAAGTGGCTGGTGGTCACGCATACCGGCAACCGCCCGGACAGGTGCTCCATGGTGGTGCGCAGCACTGCTTCGCGCTCTTCATCGGTGAGCGAGAACTGCTCGGAGTAGTTCGCCAGGATGCAGACGGCGTCGGCCTTCCCATCGATGAGGAAGTCCAGGACGCGGCGCTGGCCGTTGAGGTCCAGTCCTTCGTCGTCGGTGAAGATGGTGGGCGCTACCGGCATCACGCCAGTGATGGCACTCATGTTGTTGTCCTTTGGTGGTTGCTGTTGTGCAGTGGTGGAGACGTTTACTGGTTTCGGGCCAGAACGGGGGCGGCTTCGGCCTCGTAGTCTTCGGCGTCAATGTCGCGGCCGTGCGGATCCCACTTGTTCACCAGGATCACGACGATGGCGATGGCGGGAACAGCGGCGAGAACGAGCAGGGCCTTGGTTCCCAGGGCCGCTGTGGCCAGGGGCCAGAACACCAGGCCGGCGATGGCTCCGAGGCGGACGCCGATCTGCGTGAAGCCGGTCCCGGCGCCGCGCAGGGACGTGGGGTAGGACATGGTGGCCATGGTCATGCCCTGGGCGCCCGGTCCTGCGGCGTGGCAGAAGATCAGAAGGCCGATGACGAGGGCGCCCACGAAGGACCAGGCACCTTCGACGTTGCTGAGGCTGCCGGCGATCAGCATGCAGATGAAGGTTCCGCAGAAACCAAACAGTGCCAGTTTCCGGGGGCCGATTTTGCCTGAGAGGCGGGCCCCGATGAATCCACCAGTGACGCCGAAGCAGAGGTTCAGGATCAGTGAGGAGACGATGTTGGTCATGACGTTCTGGGTGTGCAGCATGGCGAGCACGATCTGGCCGACGAAGAACCCGACGGCGTAGTACTCCATGGACTGGCCGGCGTTGATCACAGCGGACAGGACGGTGCGGCCGCGGTATTTTTTGCTGACCAGTTTGCCCCAGGCCTGGGTAAGGGTCATCTGGAACTGCTTGCGTTCGGCCTTCGGGTCCACGGCGTCGGCGGCCACTTCGGCGTCCACGCCGTAGGTCTGCTTGAGGATCTTGGCTGCTTCATGAAGGCCCAGGTTCTGGGCTGCCCACGAGGGTGACTCCGCCATGTACTTCTGGCGGAAGATCATGATGAGGATGGCCGGGACTGCCCCGAATCCGACCACGATGCGCCACATGTGGTTTTCTCCCCAGTGCATGTTCTGGAACAGGAAGTAGACGGGGATCAGAAGCGCGAAGGTCGAGGCGACGGCCACGTACCACATCGGCTGCCAGAGCGACACGGTGCCGCCCTTCTTCTTCCGGGAGGCGTACTCCGCAAGGAAGCTGAAGGCCACAGGGAAGTCCACGCCAATGCCCACGCCCATGATGAAGCGGGCAATGATGAGGGTCCAGACGTCCGGGGCGAAGGCGCAGGCGATGGCGGCAACGACGAAGAACACCATGTCAGCCATGAAGACCTTGAAGCGTCCCAGCTTGTCAACGAAATATCCGCCGAACACCGAGCCGACGAGGGCGCCCACCATGATCGAGGCTGAGACCACAGCGAGCATACCGGGCGTCAGGCCGAAGTCCTTAGCGATGTAAGGCATGCCGAACGCCAGGGAGGTGAAGTCGTAGGCGTCCAGGAAGATCCCGCCCAGGGCGATGAGGGTGATCGCGAAGGATTTGCCCTTCTGCAGCCCCCCGCTGTTGATCAAATTGGTCACATCCTGCGCCGAGCGCAAAACGATCCGCCTCGCTGGTTGCGCAGCGGACTGTGGAACAGATGACATTGGTGGTCCTTTCGGAAGCCGCACTGCTTTGTGCGGCGGACTTGCAGTTCGATATTTCGAACAATGGTCGAAGTAGCGATCACGCAGTTGCTGAGGTAGGGTGATCGGGAACACAAAGGAGTCTAGGTAGGACGGTTGGCTACGTCAAGCGTCCAGCGCCTTCTGACACCGGAGCGACAGCGTGGGGAGCCAAAATTTTCCCGATCGAGCGGCTCCACCTCCGATGTTCGGTCCGGGTTTTCAACCCAAAGGACCGAAGCCTGTACTAAATTTCGAACGCGAAAGGAATCGTGCGTCATGACTGAACGCCAGCTGCCAAAATGGTCCGAGGTCCGCGAGCTCGTTCAGTTCAGGAGCTTTGACAAGGATCCGGTGCAGCGAAGATTGGCAAGGGCCTTCACGATTTCCGACTTGAGGGAGATGGCAAAAAAGACCACACCGAAGGCGGTCTTCAACTACACGGACGGCGCCGCCGAGGAGGAAATCACCATTGCCCGGTGCCGGCAGGCATACCGGGACGTCGAATTCTCCCCGGCAGTGCTGCGGGACGTGTCGGACCCCGACCCCTCCACCACGCTCCTGGGTCAGGCCATTGATTTTCCGTTGGTCCTTGCGCCCACTGGCTACACCCGCATGATGCACAACGACGGTGAGAAGGCCGTGGCCCGGGTGGCTGCACGCAACAACATCCCCTACACCCTATCCACCGTCGGTACCACCACTGTGGAAGACCTGGCCGGGGCCGTACCCGAGGGGAATAACTGGTTCCAGCTCTACATAGCCCGGGACAGGAGCAAAACCGAGGGCCTGCTGGAGCGGGTGCTGGCCAGCGGGTACCGGGTGCTGATGGTCACCGTCGATACGCAGGTGGGTGGAGCCCGGGTCAGGGAGCTCCGGGACGGGCTGACCATTCCGCCGGCCCTGTCGCCGAAGACCTTCGCTGATATGGCACTGCATCCTGCGTGGTGGTTCGACAAGCTCACCACCCCGCCGATTGAGTTCGCCTCCCTGCGCGGCTTCGGCGGAAATTCGGCTGAGGTCGCGGACCAGATTTTCGACCCCGGCCTGACGTTCGAGGACATCGCATGGCTGCGCCGGGTGTGGCCGCACAAGCTTCTGGTCAAGGGCATCCAAACCGTTCGCGACGCCCAGCGGGTGATCGAGCTGGGTTGTGACGGAGTGGTGCTGTCCAACCATGGCGGACGGCAGCTGGACCGCTCGCCTACTATCCTGCGGATCCTCCCCCAGGTCCGCGAAGCCTTGGGTAATGAGGCCACGGTACTGATCGACAGCGGAATCATGTCCGGCAGCGATATTCTCGCCGCGGTCGGCCTGGGGGCCGACGCGGCGATGGTGGGGCGCGCCTACCTGTATGGCCTGATGGCCGGCGGCGAACGCGGCGCGGCCCACGCCGTCAAAATCCTGCGGTCGCAGTACGTCCGGTCGATGCAGTTGCTGGGAGTTAAGTCCACAGCCGGCATTTCAAGTGATCATGTGGCTTTCGCAGGGTGAGGACATGGGGACCGCACGCCGCCTGCCTTCCTCAGCGGTAGCCGAGCTCGGTGCTGAAGCGGGCGGCCCCCTCCGCAGCCAGCTCCGCCCATTCCTCCACCGGGCGCTGGTTCCAGCGCATGTCGGGAACGGAAATGCTCATCGCGGCCACAACCGCGCCGCTGTGGTCCCGCACCGGTGCCGCGACGCAGGATACATCCGGGTTCGACTCACCGGACTCGAAGGCCAAACCGGACGCCCGGATGTCGTCCAGCACGTTCGCCAGGACGTGGGGTTCTGTGATGCTCTTCGGCGTCAGCTTCGCAAGTCCCTTCTTGAACAGCCGTTTCTGCTCGGCATCGGGGAGATGGGCCAGCAGGGCCTTGCCCACCGCGGTGCAACTCGCAGGGACCCGGCCGCCCATGCGGGAAACCATGCGCACGGACTGCGTGCTGTCCACCTTGCAGATGTACACGACGTCGGCCCCGTCCAGGATGCCGACGTGGACCGTTTCGTCACACTCCCGGGCGACCGATTGGGCGATGCGCAGACCCACCGCGTGCAGGTCCAGCCGCTCGGCGAAGGCGTTGCCCAGCCGGAAAACGCTCAAGCCGAGGTGGTACGTGGCCGTCTGGTCGTCCCGGCGCAGGTACTTTCGCTCCGTAAGGGTGGTCAGGAGTTCATGGACGGTCGTACGCGGAAGCCCCGTTCTCAGCACCACCTCCGGCGCGGACAGACCGTGCCGGGCGTCCATGAACAACTCCAGCACATCCAGGCTCCTGACAACAGCGGGGGTCAAACGGGGCATCAGATGTCCTTTCCGTAAAAGCCGCCAGAGCTGCAGCTACGCCTTAAGCCTAAGCCGCCGTTCGAAATATCGCACATTGTTCGACGATATATAGGGCACCCACCACTTTCCCTCAAGAAGAACAATCAAAACTTTTCAGGAGAACCCATGAACACCTCTGCAGAGCAGGTTCACCAGCAGATTCTGGCCGCCCAGGCCGCCTACGAGCAAGCACGGGATGTTGAACCGGTGATCCGTGCATCGTGGCTGGAAGCGGTCGCGTCCGCCCTGGCGGGCGCGGCTGACGAACTGGTCGGCCTGGGGCGCCGGGAGACGAACCTGGACGAAGGGCGGCTGCGCTTTGAATTGCACCGCTCCGTCTTCCAGCTTCAGCTGTTCAGCAGCGAAATCATCGCCGGTGAGCATCTGGGCGCCGTCATAGACCATGCGGACCCGCAATGGGGCATGGGGCCAAGGCCCGATATCCGCCGCATGAACATCCCGCTGGGCGTGGTGGGCGTCTTCGGCGCCTCCAACTTCCCGTTCGCCTTCAGCGTCATGGGAGGAGACAGTGCCTCGGCACTAGCGTCCGGGTGCGCCGTCGTCCATAAAATTCACGAAGGCCACCTCCAGCTGGCGCTGCGGACCAGCGCAGTGGTCCAGGAGGCATTGGCCGAAGCAGGAGCTCCGCACGGGCTGTTCTCCACGGTGGTGGGAAGGCAGGCGGCGGAAGCACTGGTGGATCACCCGCTGACCCAGGCCATTGGTTTCACTGGTTCCACCTCTGGCGGCCGGGCGCTGTTTGACCGCGCATCACAACGCGAAACTCCCATCCCCTTTTACGGAGAGCTCGGCAGCATCAACCCCGTGTTCGTCACTGAAGAGGCGTGGGACTCCCGCCGCAACGCCATCCTTTCCGGCTACGCCAGCTCCTTCACCGCCGGTATGGGCCAGTTCTGCACCAAACCTGGACTCTTCTTCGCACCGGTACAGGACGCCGAAGACGTAGGAGCCCTGCTCGCACAGGAACTCCAGTCCGTGGCGGTTGCGCCGCTCCTGAGCCCTAAGCTGCGGGAAGGATTCGACGCATCCCTGAAGAATGTGCGGTCTTTGCCAGGTGTGGAGGTCCTGGTCCAGGGTGACGAGGCGGAGGCGCCCCGCCCGACGGTGCTCGCCACCACTGCGGACGCCGTCATGGCAGCACCGGAGATCCTGGAACAGGAAATGTTCGGTCCGGCCACCCTTGTCATCCAGTACCGCCCGGGCACCAACCTCGCGCAACTGGCGTCGCTGCTGGAAGGACAGCTCACCGCAACAGTGCATGGAGAACCGGACGAGGACCTCCACGAACTGATGACCGTGCTCCGGGAACGGGCCGGCCGCCTGGTCTGGAACGCCTGGCCGACCGGAGTCAGCGTCACCTATGCTCAGCAGCATGGCGGCCCCTACCCGGCCACCACCGCCTCCTCCACCACCTCCGTCGGCACGGCAGCCATCGGACGGTTCATGCGCCCTGTGGCCTACGACTCCTTCGCCCCACAGCAACTCCCGCCTGCACTGCTGGACAACAACCCCTGGAAAATCACCCGCCGGGTCGATGGAATCCACGAACCCGCCGGACAGAAAGCAGAAAACCTGTGAGCCGCACCGCACACCAGATCCTTCCCGCCGACGCCGATGATGCACTGCTGGCAGGCCGCGTGTGGGACCCTGAATCGGCCGGTCCCCGCGTCGTCTCCATCCGCGGGCACGAGGTCTTTGACCACACTCCTGAGATCCGCTGCGTCTCAGAACTTCTCGAGCTCGAGGACCCCGCGGAACTCATCGCAGCAACCCAGGAAACCCCTGCCTGGGACCTCGCCACCCTCGTTGAAGCATCCCTCACCCAGACACAGGACCGAGCCCACTTCCTGGCCCCGATCGACCTCCAGGTCATCAAGGCCTGCGGCGTTACGTTCGTGGACAGCATGATCGAGCGCGTCATCGAGGAACGCTGCGGGGGTGACGTCCAGCAGGCCGCGGCCGTGCGCGGGTCCGTCCTCGCCGTCCTCGGTGCCGACATTGCCTCCGTACGCCCCGGCTCGGACCAGGCACGACAGGTCAAAGAGGTGCTCACCGCACAGGGAATGTGGTCCCAATATCTCGAAGTCGGCCTCGGCCCCGACCCCGAAGTCTTCACCAAAGCTCCCGTCCTCTCCAGCGTCGGTGTCGGCGCGAGCATCGGAATTCCTTCATTCTCCTCCTGGAACAACCCCGAACCCGAACTTGTGCTCATCGTCGATTCGCGAGGACGGGCCCGCGGGGCAACACTGGGCAATGATGTGAACCTGCGCGACGTTGAGGGCCGCAGCGCACTGCTCCTCGGCATGGCCAAGGACAACAACGCCTCCTGCGCCATCGGTCCGTTCATACGCCTCTTCTACAAAGACTTCACCGTCGAAACACTGCGGACTGAAGACATCACGCTCACAGTCGAAGGAGAGGACGGCTACCGGCTCGAAGGGCAAAACAGCCTCTCCCGGATCAGCAGGCCCTTCGAGGAACTCATCGGTGCGGCCTTCGGCGAACACCACCAATACCCGGACGGCTTCGCCCTGTTCACCGGGACACTCTTCGCACCCACCCAGGACCGCGAAAACCCCGGCCAGGGTTTCACGCACAAACACGCGGACACGGTGACCATCCAAAGCAGGCACCTCGGATCACTCATCAACACAACAGGAAAAACCGAAGACCTGGCCCCCTGGACCTACGGAAGCGCGACTTCGCCGACTACTTGTCGCGGCTTGCCTAGCTGGCCTCCGTCGACGGCTGGCGGCAAAAGGCCTGCATTACGATCGATGAATGCCTGACTCCGCTGAACCCCGTCCCCTTGAACCGATAACTTCCGAAGGGCTGGCTTCCGGCGGCGCAAAGGCCGGGAGCTGGCAACACATGGTGGACAGTAACAAGGAGTTGCTTCGCCGGAAGACCGGTCATGACACTGACTACTGGGTGCAACGGGCCTCGGAAGCAGGAGTCAGCAACGACCGAGAACTTCGCGACTGGATGCGGGAAGATTTCGGAATCACGGGCTACGCGCAGTACGCGGTGTCCTGGGAAATGTTCGGCTACCCGGACTTCATGCTCAAGGACGCAGATCAACTCATTGACGGACAATACGAGCACCACCCGCACCTGCGTCCCATCACGGACGAAATTCTCGCCTGGGCCTCAACCACCGCGGGCGTCCATATCCAAATGCGGAAGGGTTTCATTTCACTCCACAGCCCGCGGCGAAAATTCGCGCAGGTCACGCGGGCAACCAATCAAGCCGTCGATGTAACCCTCCGGCTCGAGGCCCAGGCGATGAACGGACGGATTGAAAGGGTCAAAACACGCGCTGATGACCCCTTCACCCTTCGCGTCCGCCTAACTTCGCCGGAACAAGTTGATGACGAACTGTTCACTGTTCTGTCGCTGGCCTTGGCGCAGAACAGCTAGGGATAAATCTGTTCCGGCCCGGAGATGAATCGGGCGGAGATCACGGCCGGCGGAGTGCTGCCCAGGCCTGGAAACCGCCGATAAGGTCGGTTGCGTGGGTCAGTCCCAGCCGCTGCAGGGTGTGTGCGGCGAGGCTGGAGCTGTAGCCCTCATTGCAGACGATCACGATCCGCCGGACGGGGTCGTCAGCCATCGGGAGCCGGTGGGGGCTGGAAGGATCGAGCCGCCACTCGAGAACGTTGCGGTCAATGACAACCGCTCCCGGAAGATCACCGTCGCGGTCCCGCTGATCGGCCGGGCGTGTGTCGACAACAAGGGCGCCCGCTGCCATTTCCCGTTCAAGATCCGACGCGTGAACGCGCTCGAGCCCGGCGCGGCTCTCAAGTAGTAATTGGTCGATCGTGAGAGTTCCGGGGGAATCACCCGGAACTGAACTGCGCTGGCTGGTTGAGGCGCCGTCATCGGGGATAGGACTCTGCTTCACCGGTTTCCTCACTTTGCCCGCTCATCGGTCGCTCGCCCGTTCACCGTGAAGCGACATGATGAGCTAATTTGGTCGTCAATTCCAAGGGTATGGGAACAAGTCAGGTCATGACCCACGCGATCGGCTAAACATCAGGCCGCCGCGCAACGCTTACCGGCTGGGCAACCGTTGGGGAACAATCGTGGGCCAGCAACGCAAACGCTTGCAGCTTGGGCTGAGCGGCGCTGCCCAGCACCGAGATCAGAACGGCCAATGAAGTAGCCCTCTAAGGGGCCTTGTCGTGCAAACGTTTGCATGCGAGAGTGGTCTGCATCACCTCCCAACCGCGCTTTCAAAGGAGAGAGCTATGCACGCACTGGACTGGATCGTTTTGTCTGGATACTTCCTTGTGATGGTAGGGATCGGCTGGTGGTCCCGGCGGAGGGTCCACAACGCCGCCGATTTCTTTACCGCCGGCGGCAAGATGCCATGGTGGCTTGCCGGCATCTCACACCACATGTCGGGCTACTCCGCAGCCGTCTTCGTCGGGTACGCAGCGCTCGCCTACACAACGGGATTTGCCGTCTATGTATGGTGGGCCCTGAGCATCACCGTCGCCTGTGTAGTGGGGTCATTCCTGTTCGCGCCCCGGTGGCCACGGTTGCGTCAGCGATTGGGCATCATCTCGCCGCTGGAGTATCTCACCACCCGCTACAACCTTCCGGCCCAGCAGGTTCTGGCATGGTCCGGCACCGCATTGAAGGTCTTTGACGTCGCCGCGAAATGGGCAGCCAGTGCCATCCTGCTCGAGACATTCGCCGGAGTGCCTCTGCCTGTCGGGATCGTCCTGGTGGGCGGGGTGACCATGGTTTACTCCACCATTGGCGGCCTCTGGGCAGACGCTCTGACCGACTTTGGCCAGTTTGTCATCCAGCTCGTGGCAGCCATCGCCCTGCTGGTTGCCACCATGGCGAAGCTCGGCGGCATCTCCTCAATCTTCGGCATGTGGGAGCAGCTGCCCCCCTCCCATTCCGCACCGTTCGGCGGAACCCTGACCATGGGATTCTTCCTGGCGTACATCGTCATCAGCACGGTTTCCTACAACGGGGGTACCTGGAACCTGGCCCAGCGGTTCATCGCCGCACCCACCGGATCTTCGGCCCGGAAGTCGATCCTCCTCTCGGGCGGCCTCTACCTCGTGTGGCCCCTGGTCCTGTTCTTCCCCATGTGGGCAGCCCCGCTGCTTGTGCCCAACCTGGCGCAGCCGGAGCAGTCCTACGCGCTGGTGGCCCAGATGTTGCTGCCTGCGGGTCTGGTCGGGCTGGTTCTTGCCGGTATGTTCTCGCACACCATGGCCATGACATCATCGGACGCCAATGCGATCTCGGCAGTGATCACCCGTGACATCATTCCGGCGCTGCGGCGATCAAGGCAGCCGCTGGCCTCGAAGACCGAATTGGCGGCAGGCCGTCTCTCCACGTTCCTGTTCATCGGACTCTCGATGGTGATCGCCCTGTCCGCGGATTCCTTCGGCGGCGTCCTGGGCCTTCTGATCCTGTGGTTCGGCGCCTTGGTGGGACCAATCGCCATTCCGATGCTGCTGGGCATGCTTCCGCCGTTCAAGCGGTGCGGACCGTCAGCTGCACTGTTCTCGTGGGCCGCCGGCTTGGTCGTGTTCGCTGTCAACAAGTACGTGCTCACAGCACAAATGGCCTCACTGGGTGACCTCTCCCAGGCCGTTTCTGTCGCTGCTCCGATTCTCGCCTCCATTCTGGTCTACTGCCTCATGGGCCTCATTCGGCCTTGGCGCAACGAGGAATCGGATGCCCTGGTGGATTCCCTCAACGTTGACGTTCCGGAGGATGTGGACCAGGCGACAATCACGGCAGGTGTCCGGGCATGACAGCAACGAGGCCTGGCCCTGCCGGCAGAGTGCACGGCATAACGTCATCAGGCTTCTCTCCCCGCGAGCACCTGCAGAATGCCGTCCTTCCCTGGTGGGACAGCAACGGTGCAGACGATCTGCACGGCGGCGTCCTGACCTGCTTTTCCAACGCCGGTGTCCTGCAGTCCACTGATAAGTACACGTGGTCCCAAGGACGGTGGGCGTGGCTGTGCGCGCAAATCGCCGCCGATGGGCACCAGGGCATCCTGGAGGTCGACGGCGACAAGTGGTCCAGGCGGGCGGTCCGGACCGCCGAGTTTGTCCGGACCCACGCTGTGCTGGAGGGCGGGCTCACCGCCTTCCGCACAGACCGGTCCGGCATCGCCCTGCCATCGGGGCCCAACGGGGAAGCCGCAACAAGCGTCTTTGCCGACCTGTTCGCAGTCCTTGGGTTTGCAGGCGCAGTGAAAGTCCCCGGATATCCGGAGGCGGAAAAGTCAGAGACAGCTGCCGCCGCTGACAAAATTCTGGCCAGCGCGCTGGCCAGAATAAAGTCACGGAAGGCCATGACTGCCCCCTATCCTGTCCGTTCAGGCTTCAGCGACCTCGCCGCTCCCATGACCCTGCTCCACGCCGGGTCCGAACTCTTCCGGTCAACAGGATCGGCAGCCGCGCGCAGCGCGGTGTCCTACGCGCTCGGCCAGTTGCTGGAGGGGCAGGGCAGGGAACCGATGCTGCAGGAAACCCAGTGGTGGGAGTTCAGGCCGGACTCCCCTCGGGACACCGACTCTCTGCTGGCCAGGCACCGGACGCCGGGACACCTCTTGGAGTGCCTGTGGATGCTGATCCATAGCCAGGAGGTGATGGGCGGATCCCTGTCAGCCCTGCCCAAGTCGCTTCCAGGGCTTGCCCTGCGAGCCCTGGAACTCGGCTGGGATCAAGATTACGGAGGGCTGTTCCGATACGTAGACAGAGACGGCGGTGTGCCATCGGGGTCCCTTTTCGGCGGCGACCCCTATGAGGACCTCGTTCAATCCACCTGGGACACCAAGCTGTGGTGGGTCCATGCGGAGGCCATGTATGCCACGAAACTGCTCGCCCGGCACTACGGCAGTTACGGCTTCGAAGACTGGAATTCGAAGCTCACCGACTACACCCTTGCAACCTTCCCGGATCCGGACGGGAATGAATGGACACAGATCCGGGACCGGCAGGGAGCGCCGCTCGACAAGGTTGTGGCACTCCCGGTCAAGGATCCGTTCCACATCGCACGGACACTGGTATTTCTCAATCGACTCGAAAAGGATGATCCACATGCAGCACAGTGACCTCGACGTCAGTCCGGCACAACACGGGACACTCGCGGTCCGCGCCTACGCAACAAAAGAAGAACTCGGCAAAGCGGCCGGGGAACACGCCGCTCACGTCATCGCTGACGCCATAGCCGTCAACGGCGCGGCCAGGGTCATGTTCGCCGCCGCGCCCAGCCAGGAGGCCACCCTGGCCACGCTCATCGCCGAACCCGGCATCGACTGGTCACGCGTGGAGTGCTTCCACATGGACGACTACGTGGGGCTTCACCCCGACGCACCCCAGGGCTTCGGCAACTGGCTGCAGCGGTTGGTCTTTGATTCGGTCAGTCCCAAAGACTTCCACCGCATCAATACAGCGGGCGACGCAGCCCAGGGAGCGGAGGACTACGAGCGCATCATGGGCTCCGCGCCGTTCGATCTTGTGCTGTGTGGCCTCGGGGTCAACGGCCATCTGGCCTTCAACGACCCGCCGGCGGACTTCCATGACCGGAAAGCAGCCCGCGTGATTGCGTTGGATGACGTCTCACGGCAGCAGCAGGTGGACGAGGGCCATTTCGAAGGGCTGGAAGACGTGCCCACGCGGGCCGTCACCGTGACCATCCCACGTTTGCTCAACGCGGCAGTGATCATTGCCTCCGTGCCGGGGCAGGCCAAAAGGCAGGCAGTCGCGGATACCCTCGGCAAGCCCATCACCGGAGAACACCCCGGCACCATCCTTCGCACCCACCCCGCTGCGTCCCTCTACCTTGACAAGGAGTCTGACCCGCGATGACTGACGCAGCAGATCTGGGTGCCGGCTACCTGGCCCGCATCACTTCGCTCCTGGAACGCATCCAGGCCGAGGAGCAGGCTTCCATCGCCAAGGCGGCGTCGGTCCTTGCCGAACAGATAGCCGCGGACCGACTCATCCACATCTACGGACCCGGCGGCCATTCCAACCTCGCCAGCCAGGAAGTGTTCTTCCGCGCGGGAGGCCTAATGCACATCTCGGCGATCCTCGATGAGGGGACCATGCTCGCCGGCGGGGCACTTCGCTCAATGGCAATGGAACGGACGCCCGGCTATGGTCGCATCGTGATCGAAAACGCGGGCCTTGTGCCGGGTGACGTGCTGATCCTGGTGAACGCGTACGGGATCAATACCGCCCTGATCGACGCCGCGCTGACGGCCAGCACGCTGGATGTCAGAACTATCGGCATTTCCTCAAGGGAGCACGCCGAAAGGACGTCGGCCGACCATCCCGCGAGGCACCCTTCGGGCTCCAACCTGCACGACGTCGTCGACCTTCACATTGACTCGAAAGTACCGATCGGCGACGCTGTCGTGGAACTGCCCGGCGTCAGTGAAAAAGTCGGCGCCGTGTCCACCTTCGCCAACGCCTACTCCCTGAATTGGCTCGTGCAGTGCACCATCAGGGAACTGCGGGAGCGAAACATCGAGCCGCCGATCTGGCGGTCCGGCAACGCCCCCGGCGGCGACGAAGCAAACAGGAAGTTCCTGGACCGGTTCAAGGGCAGGGTGCATTCCCTATGACAACGCAGTCCATCGTGGGCCGTGATGCCGGCCGCGGGGACGTTCTCACTGTCCATTACGACAGTGGCTATATCGTCGCCGTTGAACGCCGGCATGATGCGAACGCCTCGGACTTGCCGCTGCTTGCACCCGGTTTCATCGATGCCCAGGTTAACGGCTACATGGGCATGGACGTCAATGCGCCCGACGCCGACAGTACAGTTATCCAGGGAATCACCGAGGAGCTGGCGCGAATCGGAGTCACCACTTGGGTGCCGACTGTCATCACCGCCAGCGAAGAAGCGATCAGCCACGCGCTCATGTGTGTGGAAAGGGCCCGGAACGCAGATGCCCGGGTGCGGGACGCCATCCCCTGCGTCCACGTTGAAGGCCCTTTTATTTCGGACCAGGACGGAGCACGTGGAGTCCACGACGCCAGCCAGGTCCGGGCCATCGATCCCGAGGAGGTGCGCCGCTGGGCCGCGATCACCCGGATAGGCGTGGTGACTGTGTCCCCGCACTGGCCCGATACACCGAGGGCAATCAAAGAGATCTGTTCAATGGGAATCCGGGTTTCCATCGGGCACACCCATGCAGGCCCGGCCGAGGTACTCAGTGCCATCGACGCCGGAGCAACCCTGTCCACCCACCTGGGCAACGGCATTGCCGCGATGATCCCGCGCCATCCAAACGCCCTCTGGACACAGCTGGCCGACGACCGCCTGACTTGCGGCCTTATAGCGGACGGCCATCATTTGCCCCCGGAAACCATCGAGGTCATGCTCCGGGCGAAAGGACCCCGGGGAGCATTCCTCGTTTCCGATACGACGGCGATTGCCGGCAACCCGCCTGGGCGGTACCAGACTCCCGTCGGTGGAAGTGTGGACCTCGATGAGCACGGACGGCTCTCCTATGTGGGGACGGAGCTGCTGGCCGGTGCCGCGGCCAGCCTTCCCGACGGTCTGCGCAACGTGGTGAGGTCAACCAGCGTGAGCCTCGGGCAGGCGCTAAAACTCGTCACGGAAAATCCAGCACGGACACTCCCGGGAGCCCGTCCGGGGCTGGGAACGCTGCAGCCCGGGGCGCCTGCGGACATGGTCCTCGTCTCCGATTCCGGAGCCGTGCTGGAAGTCATCAGGTCCTCGGCGGGGATGGAGAACATACGCCCATGAGCGTCCCACCCATGACGACTGACGACGGCGGCAGTAACCACCTGTGGGTGGGCGCCGCCGCCGTGGAGGTCCCCGTACCGCCAGGCACCGGCATGTCCGGATTTGCTGCCCGCGTGGAGCCGAGCGCCGGGGTCCATGACCCCCTGACTGTGCGTGCACTTGTTATCGGAAACTTCTGCTGGGTGACGGTGGATGTGTGCGGCCTTGGCGGTCCCACTTGCCGGACCATAGCGGACCGGATCCCGTTCCGGGGCGGCCACTCGGTGATCAGCGCCACCCACACCCACGCGGGCCCCTGTGCAACTCCTGGCGGCCTAGGGGAATGCGACCCGGGAATCATCGAAGCCATCAGCGAAGCTGCAGCAGTTGCCGTCAAGGATGCTTCCAACTCCAGGGAACCGTGCCGGGTTTATTACGAATCCTTCCAAGGCCTTGGCATCGCCAAGAACCGGCGGCACCCTGAGCGGGCAACAGATCCATCACTGCAGGTTGTGGTCTTCAAGCGGGACGACGGGACCGTCAGGGCCTGGCTGGTGCAATATCCGTGCCATCCAGTGGTGCTTGGCGCTGACAACCGGCTGATCTCTGGAGACTACCCGGCCTTCGTCCGCAGCCACCTCGAGCGCGAGGCCCCTGGATCCACTGCAGTCTTCCTGACGGGGGCCGCCGGTGACGTGAACACGGGACATTCTGCTGAAAGTTCCTATTCCCAGTCATCCGCCCAGCGCCGAACGTTCGCTGAGGCCGAACGGATAGGAGAGCTTCTGGGCAATGCTGCTGCCCAGGCACGGACATCAGCGCAATGGCTGGGCACCCTCACCCGGGCCGCCTCGGCTCCCGTGGAGCTTTGCTTTGAGGTACTTGACGCCCGAAGCCCTGCCGAGTCAATGGCGCACTGGACTAAGCTCATGGCGGGCGCTGCACCCGGTCAGCGCGCGTTGCTAAAGACCTGGATTGACTGGGCAGCCCGGGACCAACTGCTGAGGGACATGAAATGGAGAGGGACGGTGACGGTTCTGCGGCTGGGCAGTTTGCTGGTGGTGGCACTGCCGGGAGAACCCTTCCTCGAGTGCGCCGAGCGCATCCAGGAAGCCTTCGACTGTCCCGTTCTCGTAGCCGCTTACAGCAACGGGTGCCCTGGGTACTTTCCGACCGCTGATGAGTACGACCACGGCGGATACGAGGTAATTGATGCCCACCGCTACTACGGCATGCCAGCCCCGTTTAAGCGGGGCAGCGCCGAGCAACTGGTGGACACTGCGGTTGAACTGGGGCGGGGCTTGTTGTGAAGAGCAAGTCCACTATTGTCCAAGTCGCGAAGCGTATTGGCGTGGCGCCCTCCACTGTTTCCCGTGCATTCACGGATCCGGGGAAGCTGAAGCCGGAGACCGTCCAGCGCGTTATGGATGCGGCCGCAGAAATCGGTTATGTCCCCAACCATCACGCCCGTGCTCTGATCACCGGCCGCTCCGGCGCCATTGGGCTGGTGCTGCCTGACGTTGCCAACCCGTTCTTTCCGCCGCTGATCCGTTACGCGCAGCTGGCGGCAGAGGATTACGGTCTCGCCGTCTTCGTTGCCGACACTGCTGAGGACACTAAGCGGGAACTGCAGATGATCGAGCGGCTTTCGCCGCAGGTGGAGGGACTGATCATTGCGTCCTCGCGGCTTTCGGACCGGGTGCTTCAGACCATTGCGGACCGCCAACCAACCGTGTTGATCAACCGTGACGTGGCGGGCGTCCCGCGTGTCCTGATCAGCACTTCCAAGGCCCTGGCGGAGGGGCTCCATCACCTGGTCGAAACCGGCCACACCCGCATTGCCTACGTCGGCGGGCCGGCGAGATCCTGGTCCGATGCCCAGCGTCATGGCTGCGTGCAGTCAACGCTGGAAAACCTCGGCCTGGAACCATATTTCTTCCAGGCCAAGTCCGGAAACTACGCCGATGCCCTGGAAGTCAGCGGCGAAGTGGAAGCCGCAGGAGCGACGGCGGTAATCGCCTTCGATGACGTCGTCGCCCACGGGCTTATGTCCGGATTCCGGGCACACGGCCTGCGCGTCCCGGAGGATATCAACGTTCTCGGCTGCGATGACACGCTGGCCATAACAACCCATCCCCCGCTTTCGAGTATCTCCCTGGATCTGGCATCCGCCGCCCGCAGCGCGGTCACCATCCTCCGATCAGCCGGAAGGCCTGGCGCGAGCACCGACCAGCGGTTCGAGCTTGAAGGTTCCCTGGTACTGCGCGGCACCACCAACTGACGGGGCCCTCTTCCAGCTGTGGATAACCCTAATTGACCCCAACTGTGGACGGTATAGAGTCACCACCGCCAGCTTGTCCGAGCCCAATCAGGTTGACGGAATCTTCGGCAGTACTGGGCTGGATCGACGCCACCGGGAAGGTCATAGTGGGAGGATCCCTGGGATGCTCCATTTCCAGTGGATAGTCTTGGGCAGGACACACCCAATGCGAGGGCAGTGAGAAAGTGATCGAAGCAGCTGCTGCAGTAATCGGCCGGAACAATGTCACCGTATTCGGCCGGGATGATGGGCCTGTCATGATGTTTGCCCACGGTTTTGGCTGCGACCAGGCGATGTGGCGGAAGCTGCTGCCCTATTTCGTTGATGATTACCGGCTGGTGCTTTTTGATCATGTTGGCGCAGGACACTCCGACATCAGCGCCTATGACTGGGAGAAGTACGGGTCCCTGGACGGGTACGCGGCGGACCTGCTGGAGATTTGCGCCGCCCTTGAACTTGAGGACGTCATCCTGGTGGGCCACAGCGTCAGCACGATGATCGCCGTGATCGCCGCAGTGCAGGACCCCAACCGTTTCTCCCACCTTGTCCTGCTTGCTCCTTCACCCCGTCATACGGATGACCCGTACGACGGCTACGTGGGCGGGTTTTCGCGGGAAGACATTGAGGGTCTGTTGGCATCCCTGGACAGCAACTATTTCGCCTGGGCCGCGGCATTGGCGCCGATGATAATGGGCAACCCGCAGGACCCGGAATTAGCGGAGGACCTGCGGGTCAGCTTCTGCAGAACAAATCCGGCCATCGCACGGCACTTCGCCGGGGTTACCTTTTTCTCCGACACCCGTCCACAACTGAAAAAGTTGCACACCAACTGCCTGATTCTGCAGTGCTCCGACGATCGGCTTGCACCGCCGGAAGTGGGCGCCTACCTGCACAGGAATCTGGAGCACAGCACCCTGGTGAGGCTTCAGGCCACCGGGCACTGCCCCCACCTCAGCGCTCCGGAGGAAACGGCCCGGGCGATTCTGCACTACCTCGGCACCCGTTCGTGACGGGAACGCCAGAAGAAGGGGATTGCCCTGGCCAAGCAACCCCCACCCGCCATTTCCTTGATCGGCCCATCACGACGAGAACATGAAGGGATATCTCGCGAACCTGCTGTCATCTCCCGGGGTCGTCGATGCTGGTAAGGCTGATCCTTTCAACTCCCTCCACTGCGTTCAGGGATACGACCGAGTTTTCGACGGCGCGTGCAGACCCTGTCAGCTTGAGCAGAATGTCCTGATGCCTCGGCAGCGATCCGCCGTCATTGATTCCCGTGTTGTTTGAGGGGCCAAACAGATCCGCGTGCATGTCCAGGTCGCTGACTTTCAGCCCGTGTTCCGCGACCGTCATGATGATGTGGCGCAGCACTCCTTTTCCGTCAACGTAACGGATCCTCAATGCACGACGAGTCGCTTTGGAGTGCGGCATATGCCGGGACAACGGCGCAATTCCAGCGGCTACGAGCAGGTAAGCAAACACGACACCCGGAGCAACCACGAACATCCCGGCGCCAGCCGCTATGCCAACCGCGGCCACGAGCCAGATGCTTGCCGCCGTGGTCAATCCACGTACGGTGTCGCGACGAACGAATATTAGGCCTGCCCCCAGGAAACCTACTCCGGATGCCACCTGGGCTGCCACTCTTGAGCCGTCCAAGGAGAACCCTGGCTCCGCGGCAAGATCGGCGAAACCATATTTGGAGACAACCATGAAGAGAGCAGCGCCCAGCCCCACCAGCGTGTGGGTACGTAGTCCTGCAGACTTCTGATGAAACTCGCGCTCAAGGCCAATCACCATCGAAAGCACGAGCGCCACCGCGACGTTCAGGAGGTAGTGGTACTCGGGTTTCAATCCGTATCCGTTCTGTTGCTCGGCGGGGCTGAGCCCCGGATGCGATGCGTCGGGCAGGCGTGCGGGGGGAGAAAAAGATAGTCATTTGCGCCCTGGCGGGGCTTAGCCTGTCGCGCCTGCACCCTAGGCCCCCCAGTGTGAGGGCACTCTCCACATCTTACTCAACTAAATTGATTTAGTGCCCGGTGTGGGCTAGATTACTTTTGTCCAGGCTTGGTCCCTCCTGGCCGCCCAAGCTGCCGGCTCACCGGGACCGCACGACTTTCCCTTTTGCGTTGCGAGGAGTTTCCCTTGATCGGAGTTGCGGGTGCACCCGTGAGTTTTGGCGTCTTTGACTTAGGCGCAACAGCAGGAGGCCGTTTGCCCGGGCCGGACGAGGTGTGTGCGGTTTTGAGTAAGCACCGGTATACGGGGATCGATTTGGGACCGGTCGGGTTTCTGGGACGGGAAGGCGAACTCCGCGGCCGGTTGAAGCAGCACGGCCTATCCCTTGCCGGCGGCTGGATCGATCTTCCGTTCACTGACGACGACGCCTTCGCTGCAGCCATCCCCTCCCTTTCGGCAACCCTCGACGTCTTTGCAGAAGTCTCTGATGGGACGCAGAAACACCCGCCGCTGCCGACGCTGGCGGACAGCGGTTCCGACCGCCGGCGGGCAAACCCGGGAGGAGGCGCGGACGTGGCCCTCGACGCCGACGGTTGGGCCACGTTGGCCCGGAACGTCGCCACCGCGGCTCGCCTTGCCAGGGACCGCGGCTTTGAACCAACGTTCCACCACCACGCCTGCACCCACGTGGAGACGCCGGAGGAGATCGAAAGATTCCTTGATCTTACGGACGTCGGCCTCACGCTGGACACCGGCCACCTAATTCTTGGCGGCGGGGATCCGGTGGAGAGCCTCGGACTGTGGAGTAAACGGGTCAACCACGTCCATATCAAGGACGCCCGGGCAGACGTCCTTCGCTCCGTGGTCAGGGACAAAGGCGACATGCGAGACGTCTGGGCCGGGAAGGCATTCGTGCCCTTGGGCGACGGCGACCTGGATGTGGAGGGGTTCATGGACGGCCTCGTGCGGACAGGCTACGACGGATGGCTAGTGGTGGAACAGGACTCCATACCCCAGCCTGACGACGATCCCGATCTTGCAGACAAACACCATGCCATCAACCGGAACGTACTCAGAAAGTGGATCCCCTAATGACTTTGCTTCGAATCGGAGTTGTGGGACTGGGCGCCGTTGCCCAGTCCGTGCACCTGCCCCTGATTACAAGGCGATGGGATCTGTTCGACCTTGGAGCCGTGGCAGACCTCTCCCCCGCTCTGCTTGGCCGGGTAGGCGCCCAGTACGGTATCCCCGCTGAGCACCGATACCAAAACCTGACCGACATGCTGGACGGTGAGGACCTGGACGCCGTCGTGTTGTTGACCTCCGGATCCCACGGCCAGCCGGCGCTGCAGTGCATTGAAGCAGGGGTCGCGGTGCTCTGCGAGAAGCCGCTGGCGTTCTCCCTCGGGGAGATCGAACTCCTGCGCAAAGCGGAGCAGGGCCAGGGCAGGCCGATGCTCCTGCTCGGCTACATGAAGGAGTACGACCCCGCCGTTCTAACCCTGAAAGAGCGGTTGCCCGCCCTGAAAGACACGCGGTTCGTCAACGTGGAGGTGCTCCACCCCGCCGGGTCCGCGCAACTGGCCTTCGCGAACCTCCATCCGGGCGCCCGGGACGTTCCCGCAGACGTGCTGCTAGGGCTGGTGGAAGCCGATGAACAAAAGCTGGATGCAGCCTTGGGCAAAGACAGCCCCGGCCTGCTGCGGCGGCTCTACTCCAGCGTCATCCTCGGCAGCCTGATTCACGACATCGCTTTGGTCCGGGCGCTCGTTGGCCCGTTGCAGGCCGTTGATGCAGTCCATTACTGGGCAGAACAGGATGACCCGGGGTCCATCGAAATAGCTGCAACAGCCGCCGACGGGGTCCGCGTGCACTTCAACTGGCATTTCCTGGCCGACTACCCCGTGTACCGCGAAACCGTGACCGTCCACCACACCACGGGCAGCGGAAAACTGGAATTCACCGTCCCCTATCTCCTCAACGCTCCCACTAAGCTGCAGCTCACGGAAAAGACCGGCACCGGGGTATCCGACTGCCTGTTCCAGGACGTGACCGAAGCATTCGAGCAGGAACTCGTCGCGTTCCACCGCATGGTGGACGGTCAGGAGAAACCTCCCACCGGGATCGCCGAAGGCGAGGCGGATGTCCAGGTTGCCCAGATGATCGCCGTAGCCCTGGCCGATTCCCTGCAGGTCTCCATTGGCGGAGAGGCGGCCTCAGCATGACCCGGGGGGAGGAGACCGGGATCGTCCTGGTGCCCCACACACACTGGGACAGGGAGTGGTACGAACCCTTCCAGGTGTTTCGCTTCAAGCTTGTCCAGATGTTCGACACCGTCCTGGACATGGCTGAGGAAGACCCGAGGTTCCGGTTCACCCTTGACGGCCAGACGGCAGCAATCGAGGACTACCTGGAGATCCGGCCGGAAAACGAAGAGCGGGTCCGCGCAGTAGTGGCCAGCGGCCAACTGGCGCTGGGTCCGTGGCAGATCCTGCTCGACGAATTCCTGTGCTCGGGCGAGACGATCATCCGCAACCTTCAAATGGGCATGGCGGGCGCCCAACGGCTGGGCGGGTACATGAACGTCGGCTACCTTCCCGACATGTTCGGCCACGTCGCCCAAATGCCGCAAATCCTGAGCCTGGCCGGCATCGGACACGCCTGTCTCTGGCGCGGGGTGCCCGCCAAAGTTTCCGGGCATTCGTTCAGGTGGGAAGCACCGGACGGATCATCCGTCCGGGTGGAATACCTCTTCGACGGATACGGCAGCGCCCTGGACCTCCTCGCCATCCCCGAACATATCCCGCACGCATTGAGGGAATACAGGCAACAAACCGCAGATCGGTACCGTGGAGACGCCATCCTCGGAATGGTTGGCACCGACCATATGCCACCCGACACGGCACTGATGCGCCACGTGGACACCTACGATTCGCCCGCTTTCCCCATACGGGTCGGCACGCTGGAAGAGTATGTGTCGGCCTTCGACCCGGCGGACGAACGCCTCGAGGCGGTGCGCGGGGAACTTCGCTCCCACGCCCGGGGCAACATCCTTCCAGGCGTCTTCTCGATCCGCCGCAACCTTAAGATCGCCATGGCCGCTGCCGAGCGCATGGTCCTGGACGCCGAACGGCTGGCAGCAGCCCACATGGGAGTCGACTTTGAACCATTCATCAGCATGTCCTGGCGTCGCATTATCGAATCCACCGCGCACGACTCCGTGGTGGGCTCCGGCACCGATGAAACCGTTGACCAGGTAGAGGCCCGGCTGCATGAAGCAGCCCAGATTGCCCGCGCCGCCCGCGACGAAGTGGCCCTTTCGGTTGCCGGAAGCATTCCCAGCGATGCGTTCGTCGCGCTCAACACGTTGCCCTCGGACCGCAGCGTCGTGGTCGAACTAGACGTTCCTGCCCCGGCAGAGGGAATGCCCGTGGCCGCCATGACCGGTGGTGGCACCTTGCTGCCGGTGCAGGAAACAGGCCACGCACCCACCATGCTTGGTGATGAAACCATGGACGCCTCCCTCCTGGTCGAGCGCATGATGAACCGCATCCACGGACGCGAATTGTTCGGCCAGCTCATTGAGCAGTACCGGGTGGCACCGTACGCACTCGAGTTCGATGTGGCGGAGGTGCCCTCATCCCCGGTGTTCGACATCGTCGCGTTCAAGGCCGAACTGGCAGCTGCCGTCGAGGCACACCCGGGCGACTGGAAGGTTCGCATCGTCGCCCAACCCAGGCGCCGGGTACTGGTCGATGTCCCGGTCGCGGCCATGGGTGTCACCCCTTTCAAGGTTTTCCAAGCAGAAGCTCCTGAAGCGGATCACATCACGTGCGATGACGGCATCTTGGACAACGGACTCATCTCGGCGGGCATCGGCCCGGATGGAGAAATCACTCTGACCGGGGTGGACGGCACCATCCTCCACGGCATCGGCAGGCTGGTTGACGGCGGGGACTGCGGTGACAGCTACAACTACGGCCCTCCAGCCATGGACAACATCATCACGGAACCTTCCCGCGTGGAAGTGGAGGTTGTTGAGCGCGGACCGGTCCGCGCAGTAGTCAAGGTGACCAGGGACTATTCGTGGCCGCGTTCCCTCGACCGCAGCACGGGGAGCCGGGACGGCGTCCACGTGGACGTTCCCGTGCACATGTTCGTGGAGCTGCGCCGCGGTGAACCGTTTATCCGTCTTCGCATCCAGTTCACAAACGAAGCGGCAGACCACCGCCTGCGGCTGCACATCCCGCTCCCGCGCGCCGTCGAGTCTTCCGCGTCGGAAGGACAGTTCTCCATCACCAACCGCTCACTCACCGCTGAGGGGGGCGGCGGCGAATTCCCGCTTCCGACGTTCCCCGCCTACACCTTCGTGTCCGCAGGGCCCGCCACCGTGCTCCTGCACGACGCCACCGAGTATGAGGTGGTGGATGGAAAGGAACTGGCGCTCACGCTGCTGCGCGCCGTGGGATCGATCAGCGTCAACGTGCACCCGCTGCGTGATGAACCGGCTGCCTCAGAGATCCCCATCCCGGGCGCCGAAGAAGCAGGAACCCTGGTGGACGTGGAATACGCGGTCATGGCCTCCGCCCAGGGTTACCGCGACACGGACGCGGTCCGGCTCGCGGACCACTTCAACGCTCCCGGCCTGGCCGTACGCGGCCGGGGCATCCAAGCCCCGTCGGTTCCGGAACCCTCGGAAGGACTGCGGCTCAGGGGTGAGGGCATCCGGATGAGCAGCATGCGCCAGGTAGGCAACGACGTCGAAATCCGTGTTGTGCTGCTGGCCGAACAGACCACCGGCGGCGTCATCACCGGCTCCTTCAGCGAAGTGTCCACTGTTGACCTGACGGGCAGGACCCTGGCATCGGAACAGGCTGACGGTGAGTACAAGTTCGAGCTTGCGCCATGGGAAATACGAACACTGCGCCTCACTCCCCGCAAGTGATCACAATGCAGATACGCCCCGCTTCACCAGAAGCGGGGCGTATCTGCATCCAGGAGTGGGGACGTCCTGCGCCCCACACGCCGGATGCCTACGTGGTGAGGGCGAGGATCCGGCGATCCGACGTTTCGAGCCGGTATGGTCCGGCCCCTTGGGCATCGATGGCTGCATAGGGGTCGCGGATGAGTTGCCGGCGGCCTTCGAAGTCCACCAGGATGGTCCCTTCAGCATCGATGGCGACCAGTTCGCCGTCGACGCGCAGCAGCAGCGGTGCGTCGATCCCCATGCTGAGGGCCGTCGGCCCGGACTTGAGCGCAGCCAGGAGTGCCTCTTCGCCAGGGTCCGCGGACTGCACCCACGTGGTGGGCAAGCCGGTGGGATGCCCGTCCTCCAAGCGGTGGAAATCCCCGCCTCCGAGCGGAATGACGGGCACGCCCCAAGCACTCAACCAAGCCCAGATGCTGGTATCGCGCCGGTTCGGCAGCCAGGTTTCATGCATGATCTCGGCGTGGGAAGGCTTCCGGGACAGTTGCCACTGCCACGAGCAATCGGTTGCTACCGGGTGGTTGATGGACAGAAATCCGCCTTCTCCTTCAACCTGCTCAAGCCAAGCATCCGGGTGGCGCCGGAAATCCACCCAATTGATGCGGCCGTAGGCGTTTGCATGCCCGCGGACGGTGGTGACTTCCTGTCCGGGCAGCAGCGCGATGCCATATTCCCGGCCCACGCCCTGCAGGTGCGGATGATGGCTGACCGTGTTGTGGTCCGTTACGGCCAGGAAGTCCAGCCCGTTCCGTGCAGCCTCTCCCGCCAATTGCCGGAGGGAAAGGCTGCCGTCGGAGTGGAGGCTGTGTGCATGGCAATCCCCGGCAAGCCACCGCATCCCGGCCGCAGCAGGCAGATTACGACGGCGGCTGGCCGGGACAGTGCTGACCGGTGCGGGGGCGGAAGGCTCGCCTTCCACGCCCCCTGTTGCCGGAGTATTGATGGTCAGCTCGACCGTGACACCCTCAGCCGGAATCTGGTGAAGGCCCAGCACCACGCTCCACACGCCGGCTTCAAGTTCACCCGGGCAATATCCCGTGGACGCCGCAGTCCTGCTGATCACAAAGCGCTTTTTGGCTCCGCCCGACCAACCCCGCCATCCGTCAGGACCCATACAGCCCAGATCAATGACCGCCCGGGACCTGTCGTAGCCCAGGAGCACTTCCAAGGATTCGCAGCGCCCTATCTCGAAAGGAACGTCGAAGTAGAGGCTCGCTACCCGGTCTTCCGGGGTCAGTGTCCGGCTGATTCGCACCGTCAGTCTCCGATCCGCAGACCTTCAGCGTCGAACAACAGAGTCCGCCGGGGCTCAAACGTGACCCATACGCGTGTTCCGATTCCGGGCTCATGGTCCTCGCTGACCACAACCTGGACCGGTTCCCCGCTCTCCGCCAGTTCCACCGTTATCAGGGCGGAAGCGCCCAGGTTCTCAGATACGGTGACCGCTCCTTCGAGGCTGCCGGGGGCTGCATCCAGGGATATGCCCAGATATTCCGGCCGGGCTCCCCATGTGACTTCCTGGCCATCGGCCACCCTGCCAACGGCATCTGTGGGCAGGGGCACGCGCTGACGGCCGATCATCACCGTGTCGTGGTTAACGGTGCCCTTGAGCAGGTTCATGGAGGTGGAACCAACGAACGAAGCGACGAATGTGTTGGCCGGGCGCTGGAACACTTCCCGGGGGGTTCCGAGCTGCTGCATCTTGCCGGAGCGCATGATCGCGATCCTGTCGGCGAGGGCGAGGGCTTCTGCCTGGTCGTGCGTGACGAAGACAGTGGTGACGCCGAGGTCCAGCTGGAGCTTTTTCAGGAATGTACGGGCCTCAAGGCGGAGGCGGGCGTCCAGGTTGGACAGGGGTTCGTCAAACAGGAAGACGTCGGGCCGGCTGGTCACTGCCCTGGCCAGGGCGACGCGTTGCTGCTGCCCGCCCGAAAGCTGCCCGGGCCGGCGCTCCAGCAAGCCTTGGAGGGACAGTTTGTCACCTACTTCTTCGGCCCTGGAGTGGCGTTCGGTCTTGGCGACCTTCTGGATCTTCAGCGGGTAGGCGATGTTGTCGGCAATGGACATGTGCGGAAACAGCGCGTAGTCCTGAAACACCATGGCTACGCGGCGCTGTCCCGGTTCCATGTTGGTGACTTCCCGATCACCGATTTTGATGCTGCCGGACGTGGATTTTTCCAGACCTGCGATAGTGCGAAGCAAAGTGGTCTTGCCGCAGCCGGAGGGACCCAGCAGGGCGAAGAACTCGCCGTCGTGGATCGTGACGTCCATTTCGTCCACGCCGCGGACACCGCCGGGATACTCCTTGATCAGGGAGCGGGTAGTGATGCTGGCCATTAGCTTTTGATACCTCCATGGAAGCGGAACCCGTAACGCCGGTTGACGAAGAAGTACATTGCGACGACGGGGATTGAGAAGAGCAGTGAGAAGGCGGAAATCAGGGCGAGATTTGGTTGGCCGCCTTCGGTGTAGAAGGTGTACATGACCACGGACGCGGGCGACTTGGATGGTGACCGCAGCAGGATGTACGGGACCAGGAAGTTGCCCCAAACCTGCACAACAGCCCACACGGCTATGGTGGCGAGCCCGGGCCGGGCCAGCGGAATGACGACGTCCCAGAGGATCCGCAAAGGCTTGGCGCCGTAAAGGCGGGCCGATTCCTCGTAAGACTTGGGGGTCGAGTCCATGAAGTCCTTGAGGATGAAGATCACTGTTGGGAGGATCCCGCCGCTGAGGACAAGGATGACGCCGAACTGGGAGTCAATGAGCCCCAATTTCACCATCAACAGGAACGTGGGCACCATCGCCGCTGTGCCCGTAATGATGGACGAGAGCAGCAGCAGCGTGTAGAGCAGCAGGTCACGGCCGGGTATCTTCACCCGTGACAGCGAGTACGACGCCAGCGACCCGAGGACCAGCACCACCACCATCGAACCGAGGGCCAGGATCAGGGAATTGCCAAGGGAAGCGATGGCGGTCGGATTTTCGAACAGGATCTTGAAATTGTTGAAGGTAAACTCCGGCAGCTTCACGTTCAAACCGGGGTGAGCGTCAAACGGTGCGAAGACAAGCCACAGCACGGGTATGACGAAGAACGCCAGGACCAAAGCGGTGAAGACGCTCTTGCCCATCAGCCCAAGGAAGTGCCCGAGCATCTGGCGGCTCTCACCTTGGGCGGTTCCCTTGGAGCCAGTCACGGCGGTCATGATTTTCTCTCCTTCAGCAGACGCAGGTAAACGGTGGCGATGACCAGGTTGATGATGATCATGATCAGTGAGATCGCCGAGCCCTGCCCGAGTGCGCCGTCGTTCAAGGCCAACCGGTAAATGAAGATCGGCAGGATGTTGGAGCGGTCGTCGGGTCCGCCCGCCGTTAGCAGGTAGGGAGTGAAGGTGTTGAAAGTCCAGAGCGTGATGAGCAGCGTATTGGTCAGTACATGTCCACGAATGTGCGGGAACACCACGTCGCGGAACTGTGCCCATGCCCCGGCGCCCACCATGCGGGCGCTCTCCAGCTGAGACGGCGGCACGGAGGCGAGGGCGGAACTGAACAGGAGCATCGAGAAGGCTGTGCCCACCCAGGTGTTGAAAACAATGATGCTCTGCAGGGGGTAATCAAGGAGCCAGGCAGTATTGCCCGTGGAGAGCATCGCGTTCAGCGTTCCATCGCTTCGGTCCAGCAGTGCGTACCAAAGGAAGGTGGTGACGGAACTGGGAATAATCCAGGCCAGCAGCACGAAGAATTCGACGACGGCCCGCACCGATTTCCTGACCCTGGTCATGGTCCAGGCAATGGCGAACCCCAGTGCGGACTGCCCTATGACGGCGGACCCGAACACGAAAATAAGCGTGAGCCCCAGGGAATTGAAGAACCTGTCGTCGGTCAGCGCATTGATGTAGTTGTCCACGCCGACGAACTGCGGGTTCTTGGCAGCTGAACCACTGAGGCGGTAGTTCGTCAGGCCCAGGTAAAGCGTCCACAGTGCAGGGAAGACGAGGAACAGCGAGATCAGGAGCAGGGCCGGTGCCAGGAAGGCCATGGCCCTCGCCTTGCCCAGGCCGGCTACGTCACCGTCGTCTGCGACTGCCCGGGAGGGCCCGGCGGCCGCTGCTGGAGCGGCCACCGGTGCCTCCACTTTTGGGTTACTTGAAGGTTTTGTCGTTACCACCGACGATTCCCTCCAACGCCTTCTGGTACGCGCTGCCTGCGTCCGCGGCGGACTTGCCCGAGGCCACCATCCCGCTGGCGTCCTGCAGTGCAGCCGAAACCTGCGTGTAGTCCGCAAGTCCGGGACGGTACGCCGTAACCGGCAGGACCTCGGAAGAGATGAAGTTCAGCAACGGGTCAGCTTTGAGGATCGCTCCATTGACGTCGTCCCGGGCTGAGATCTGGGGAGTTGACCCGATGCGGGCCTTGATCGCGTCGGCCGAGGACATGAACTGGAGCAGTTCCCACGCCTGCTGCGGGTACTTCGTTTTGGGGTTGATCACTTCGCCGGAACCGCCGGACATGCTGACGAAATCCGAGCCGTTAGGGCCCTTGCCGGCTTTCTGCGCGGGGATTTTCGCCCATCCCACTGCGCTGTCCCGGTTCGCCATCGGGGAAACACCTTTTGCAGGGTTGATCACCGAGCGCCAAAGGTAGTCACTTTCGATCAGGATGCCCAACTTGTTCTGCGAGAATTCCTGGAAGGACTTGTCACGGCCCTTGGCATCCTGCTGGAGCAAGGGGTCGCCCAGCTTCTCCGTTCCATAAACCGTCGAGTAGAAGTTCAGCACGTCCTGGACGCCCTGGCTGTTGCCCTGCCACTTGCCGTCCTTGTTGATCGGCTGGCCGGTACCCTGGAGCAACGGCAGGAACCCCTGCATCGTTGCTGCCTCACCCATCGCCTTGCCCGCATTAATCTGCAGCGGAGTCACGTCCGGAAGCTTCTTGAGCTTGCGCGCGGCATCCAGGATGTCGTCCCAACTCTTGGGCTGCCAGTCAGCCGGCAGGCCAGCCTGGGAGAACAGGGTCTTGTTGAAGTAGATGACGCGGCCATCCGTCCCGTCCGGAACACCGTACAGCTTGCCCTCATAAGTGGTGAGCTGCTGAACGGCGGGCTTGATCTGCTTCCAGCCGTCCCAGGCCTGGACCTTGTCCTTGCCGACCACGTCCTCAAGCGGACTGATGTATCCGGCGTCCGCGAACTCCCCGAGCCAAATGCCGTCAATGGACGCGACGTCCGCTCCTTGGCCCGTGGAGAGGTCAAGGGAGATTTTGGTCTTATAGGCCTGGTCATCCACCCCGTTGGGCTGGAAATTCACCTTGGCGGTGACGCCTTTCGCCTTTTGCGCCTCCTCAAACTTTGGGATCACGTAGTTGGTGATCCAGTCAGCACCGACGGCGTTCTTCCCGCCCGAGACAGCGTTGGCAGTGATGGTCAGCGTCACCTCTTTGGCGTCCGCATTCTGGTTGGTTGCCTGGGATGGCGCAGATGAGCTGCCGCAGGCGCTCAGGGCAACAGTGCCCGCGAGCAGACCTGCTGCAGCCGCAAAAAATCTCGTCCTAGTCATATCAGGGGATCCCTTTGGGAGACAGAGCTCCGCCTCTGCGAAGCTAATGATTGGAGTGTCCGAACTAACAGACAGCCTGTGATACAGGCCACTATAGTCTAGGATCGGGCTTAGTCAAATAAATTGAGTTAGGGAGTTTGGATGCCGCGCGGATCGAATTTGGAGCGCGTCAGCGCCTTCAACCAGGCCGTTGTACTGGACCTCGTCCGCCGGTCCGAATCCGGAATGAGCAGGGTGGAACTCATCGGCGCGACGGGGTTATCCACGCAGACGGTGTCCAACATCGCACGCCGACTGCTGGACCTGGGACTGATCCTGGAGAGCGGAAAAGTTCACGTTCCCCAAGGCAAACCTCGAACGACGCTTATCATCGATCCCAAGAGCAAATATGCTGTGGGGGCGCACTTGGATCCGTCCATGCTCACCTTTGTACTGCTGGACCTGGCAGGTACGGTTGTGCACCGCAAACACCTCGCCGTAGTGGCTGTTGCCGGACCGAATGAAACAGTGGCGCGAATTGCGGACGCCATCGAAGATCTGATCAGCGAAACGGATATAGAGCGATCACGCGTCCTGGGAGTAGGCATCGCCGCACCGGGACCCATCGAATTCGATCAGGGCGCCGTGGTTGGGCCGCCAATGCTTACCGGGTGGGAACGCGTGGAATTGCGGGAATCGCTCGGGAAAGCCACGGGACTTCCCGTCTTCCTCGACAAGGATTCAGCCGCGGCAGCACACGCGGAGCTGTGGGTGCGGGACAAGAGATCAGACCAGAATTTTGCCTTTGTCTACCTCGGCAGCGGCGTCGGCGCAGCAGTGGTCATGAATGGCGAAGTAGTGAGGGGATCCTCGAACAATGTGGGCGAAATAGGGCATTTTTCCACGGGCGAGGGAGGCCGGCTGTGCGGCTGCGGACGCAAGGGCTGCTTGGGCATATCGATCATGCCGGTCGAGCTGGTCAATGACGGCGTCAGCCAGGGAATCCTGCCCGGCCCTGTCGACAATTCAGATCTGCGCCAAGTCACCGACCACTTCCACAAGTTGGCAGCTTTGGCGGATGCCGGAGACGAAAGTGCATCTGCCCTCCTCGAGGAAGCAGCAGCCCGCCTTGCCCGCGCCGTAGAGGACATCGCAAACCTGCTCGACGTCGATGGCATCGTTTTCGGGGGACCGTCCTGGCCCCCCGTCGGAACCCGCTACCTTGAGGTCCTCCACACCGCACTTGCCAATCGCCTGGCCATCGGCATGATCCACCAAGTCGAACTCCTGGGATCCGTTCTCGGCGAGGACATCACCGCAGTGGGAGCCGCCTGCATCGTCCTTGACCACGTCCTGGCACCCCGCTCCGGAGGTTTACTGCTGGAATGACCACATCCTGGGCCGAGTAAGCCGGAAACACGATGGCATCCGTGGAATGTCCCCGCTCTTAGTGAATCAAGTGTTGTCCCCGGATGCGGTCAACGGACGGCTCGGGTAACCGCGCCTGACAGGGGCCGACTCCGGGTGTAACACTGCATACCGTTGCGTGCGAGTCAGCGGGCCCCTAGCTGTCTGCCTAACTCTGGGGGCCCGCCGACTCCGTGCCGGGTCCTTGGGGGGTTGATCCGGTACGGCGGCAATCGCTGCAGGAATATCTTGCCCAGATGTCGGGACGGCGAGAACGACCTTTCCCGTTCAACGGGAGATCAGTCAGAGACGGCGGGATTCCAGGCCGTACGGTTGGTCGGCTGCGAGAGCCTTCGAGATTGCAAACGAGGCTGCTCGAAGCACAGCCACCGTTAGATTAATCTGTGCATCAGCACGAGGGATCACGGCGGTAAGGGCCGCGGGAAGCCCAGCGCCGTCACCCACGACGGGAACCGATACCGCGATGCTCGCCTTCGTCATAATGCTCGGCCGGGTCACGTAGCCCTCCCTGCGGGCTCCAGCCAAAGTAGCCCGCAGTCCCTCAGGGTCAGAGGCCGACGCGAGAACCTTGTCCTGGAAGCTGACTGGATGGTGGGCAAGCAAGACAAGACCGGAGGGAGTTTTCAAGACGGGAAGGCGGGCGAACTTCTGCGTGACGTTTACAGCCGTGGACCCTGGTGACACCCGTTCAAGGTAGAGCACCTCATCTTTATCCAAAACGGCAAGTGTAATTTGCTGCTTCAGCACCGCGTGTACTGACTCCATGAGAGGCACAGCGGCGTTTCGCAAACGGAGGAACATATCGGCGGGTGCATTCGAGCCGCCGGCGTTGAGGATCAACAGCCCGATGCGGAGGCAACCCTTTGCGTCCTTTTCAAGAAAACGGTTCGTAAGCAAGTCCGCCACCAGGCGCTGTGCAGTCGATAACGGAAGACCTGCCCGCCCTGCCAACGAAGTTAGGGATAATGACGGGTGCTCATCATCAAAAGCTTCCAGGATTCGGGCAATCCTCGCGATTACAGACTCCCCGGTCGACGAATTAGCCATAACTTCAACTTCGCGCCCAAGAGGCGCTGGGTCAAACTTTAATTTTCTCTTCCCGACGTTTCGCCCAACATGAGACTCACGCTTCTCATAAAATAGTCGTTCAGCATATGGCACATGATCCACTATGATGAACAGATGACTTCCCGTAAGACCGTAGCCATCGCCGTCCCGCTCGAAGCCGAACTTGTGGACAAGATCCGTGCCGTTGATCCATCAGTCACGGTCCTTTACCAGCCTGACCTCCTGCCGCCGGAACGCTATCGGGCCGACCATGCCGGCGATCCCGCTTTCAAGCGCACCGATGAGCAGGAGGAACGCTACTGGGCAATGCTCAAAAGCGCCGAGGTGCTCTACGGATTCCCCAACGAAAGCCCTGCCGGGCTTGCCCGAATCGCCCGCGAAAACCCCGGACTGCAATGGGTCCATGCCATGGCGGCGGGAGCGGGCGGAGCGGTGAAGGCGTCCGGCCTTAGCCAGGCCGTCCTGCAGAAATTCAAGATCACCACCTCCGCCGGAGTACACGCCCTGCCCCTTGCGGAGTTCGCTGCGCTGGGGATCCTGAACGGCTTCAAGCGGACTTCTGACCTTGCCCAGGACCAGGCGGCAAAGGTCTGGCCCACCCTTCGGGTCCCCACGCGACTCGTCAACGGGTCCAACCTGGTAGTCAGCGGCCTGGGGGAAATCGGCCTGGAAACGGCCCGGATCGCCCGCGCGCTCGGCATGAACGTCAGCGGCACCAAACGGTCCGTGGAACCCATTGATGGAATTGACCAGGTTGTGGACAACGCGGGCCTCCCTGCCCTCCTGGCCACGGCAGACGCCGTCGTCAACACCCTGCCCGGCACCGAGTACACGGAGAAGCTGTTCAACCGCGAACTGTTCGCCGCCATGAAACCCGGCACAACGTTCGTCAACGTTGGCCGCGGCACTGTCGTGGACGAGGACGCCCTGCTGGAGGCACTGGACAACGGGCAGGTGGGCTACGCGTCCCTGGACGTCTTCGCCGTGGAGCCCCTGCCGCAGGACAGCCCGTTGTGGAACCATCCCCGGGTCATGGTCTCGCCCCACACCTCGGCCCTCAGCGTGGCCGAGAACCGGCTCATCACCGAGCGCTTCTGCAGCAACCTGCGCACCTTCCTCGACGGCGGGGATCTCCCCCACCTCGTAGACACGGTGCATTTCTACTAGGCCGGGGGCAGGGAGAATCCATGCGCATCGCCAGACTCAACACACCCGCAGGTCCCCAGTACGCAGTTGAACGCGACGGAACTTGGGACCACGTCATGGACCCGTTTGAGACAACACTCCGCTACACGGGCGGCACCACCACCCATAGGGACGCGGTATTCCTCGCTCCCGCCGCACCCAAGGTGGTGCTCGGCATTGGCCACAACCTGACCCTGAATGACCATCCGCTGCCAATCCAGGCCTGGCACAAATCCGTTCACACCATCGCCAACCCCGGGGACACGGTAACGGCCGCCCGCAACCGCGGCAATGTCAATGCCGAAGGTGAACTCGCCGTGGTGATTGGCAAGACAGCCGCAAACCTGACGGCAGAAGAGGCCCTGGACCACGTCCTGGGCTACACCTGCGTCAACGACGTCACCAACGTCGACCAAAACGCCGTGGACGAAAGGAACTTCCAAGGTAAGGCCGGCGTCAACTACACGCCACTGGGCCCTTGGATCGAGACCGAACTCCCCGACCCGGAGCGTACGGGCATCGACGTCTATGTGAACGGAACATCCATGGCCAACTCCGGCACGTTCAACCTGCCATCCAGCGTGGCCGAATGCCTCGTGTACGTCACATCCTGGCTGACCCTTGAACCGGGAGACCTGGTGATGACTGGTGCTCCCGGCACCGCCGTACCCGTGAAGCCCGGTGACCGGGTGGACGTTGTAGTGGAGGGAATCGGAACGCTGAGCAACGCGGTGGCCTGAGCAGCGAGTATTAGGGGCGCCGCGGCACCTTAAGATGGATAACGTTCAGTTGGCTGAACAAGAGCGAAGCCCGCCCCGGCAACCTAAGGAGAATCATGGCCGATTCCCGCACTCCCGCTTCATCTGAGAAATCGGGAGCCGCTTCTCCCGCACCCGCGGTCACACGGGCCGCCGCCGTCCTGGATGCCCTGGCCGCCTCGGCAACCGGGCGGCTGACGCTGAGCGACCTCTCGCGTGAAGTGGGAATCCCCAAGTCATCCACCTCCAACCTCCTGCTGGCCCTGGAGGAGTCGCGCCTGATCAGCAGGCAGGGCGCGGAGTTCACCCTTGGCCGCAAGCTGGTGGAACTGGGTGCCGCCTACCTGGGCCGCATGGATGAGGTCCAGGAGTTCTACCGTTACTGCGAACAGGCCTCCGTCCTTTCCCGCGAGACCGTCCGGATCGCCATGCTGGACGGAACCAACGTCATTTACCTTGCCCGGTACGAGGGCCACCCCGCAGTCCGGCTCACCTCCAACATCGGAGACAAGATGCCCGTCTCCCTCTGCGCAGTGGGGAAGGCGCTGATCGCCCGGCTGAACGTGCACGACATTGAGGAGATGTTCCCCGATGACGCAGAATTGCCCGTCCTCACACCAAAATCCCTGCGGACGGGCGCGGAGCTGAAGGTCCAGCTGCGGGAAATCCGCGAGCAGGGCTTTGCCTTCGAGGATGAAGAATCCACCACCGGCGTGGTCTGCCTGGCCGTTGCCGTCCCCACGCGTGGGGCGCACGGTCCCAGCCTGGGCCTGTCCGTAACGGCCCTCAAAGCCACCTACACGCCGGAACAGGGCTCCCAGATGGTCAAGGAACTGCAGGAACTGGCCCACTCGCTGGGCAACCCGATGGGGTAGGCGTGAAGGGGCCCCGTGCCTTCCCGGGTAGAAACAGCCAGAAACTGTTGCCAGTTGTTCAGGATGCTGTATTGTGTTCAGCATAGTGACCGACACGATGGGTGTTGCCGCTATCCCACCAGGCCAACGGGGGCCTGGAGTGCATTAGAGGGAGTTCTCGTGACAACTCGTACTAAAACACCGCAGGCCACCGCGGACGGCGCCGTCGTCGATCCGGACCAGCTGCGAAGGGCAACTCTTGCCAGCTCCGTGGGCTCCGCCCTGGAGTACTACGACTTCTACATCTACGGCCTTGCCTCAGCCCTGATCTTCGGCCCGCTCTTCTTCGCGCCGCTGGGTGAGAGCGGAGCAGTCATTGCCTCCTTCGCCACCTACGGCGTCGGCTTCGCCGCCCGGCCCTTCGGCGGCGTAGTGTTCGGCTACATTGGCGACCGCTTCGGCCGGAAGATGGTGCTGATCCTGACCATCGGCCTGATGGGCCTGTCCAGCTGCGCCATTGGCCTCCTGCCCACCTTTGAACAGGCGGGAATGCTGGGTGCGGTGCTCCTGGTGACCCTGCGCATCCTGCAGGGCCTTGGCGCCGGTGCCGAGCAGGCAGGCGCCACCACCCTCATCTCAGAGGTGGCCCCGCGCCGTCGTCGTGGGTTCTTCGCCTCCCTGCCGTTCGTCGGCATCCAGCTGGGCACCCTCCTGGGTGCGGGGACCTTTGCCCTGATGGCGCTGGCCGACAAGCAACTCCTGCACGCCTGGCTGTGGCGCATACCGTTCCTGGCAAGCGTCATCCTGATCGCGATTGCCGTCTTCATCAGGCTCCGGCTCAAAGAGACCCCGGTCTTCCAGGAACTCGAGAAGCACAAGGCCGTAGCCAAAAACCCCGTTACCCAGATCTGGAAGCACTCCAAGAAAAACGTGCTGATAGGCATTGGCCTGCGGATGGGGGAAAACGGAAACTCGTCCATCTACTCGGCACTCCTGGTGTCCTTCATCAGCATGCCGGCAGGTGTCTTCGCTGGCGACAAGTTCATCGGCCCCACGGGCCTGCTGATCGCCGCGGGCTTCGCGGCGGTGATGGTTGTTGCCTTCGGCGCCTTGTCCGACCGTTTCGGCAGGGTTCCCGTCTACCGCTACGGCGCACTTTTCCAGGCCGTCATCGCCCTGCCGGCCTTTTACCTGGTCACGCTGGGCAATGTCACCCTGGTGTGGATCGTGATGGTGATGGGCATCGCCCTGGGCGTGCAGGCCATGCTTGGCCCGCAGTGCGCCCTGCTGCCAGAGCTCTTCGGCTCCCAGCACCGCTTCACCGGCGTGGCACTCAGCCGTGAACTGTCCGCCGTCCTTGCCGGAGGCTTCGCCCCGATGATCGGCGTGGCACTGCTGGCGGTGACCAACCACTCCTGGCTGGTCCCGGCGCTCTACTCGCTGGTCCTGGCAGCAATCTCGTTCGTCACCACGTTCTTCACCCCGGAAACGAATGGCCGCGACCTGGTGGTCGTAGAGGACGCAAGGTAAACAACACTCCACCGCGCTCACGCCCCAATGGATCCCGCACTCATGCGTGCGGGATCCATTGGGCCGGGCACCACTAAGCCGGAGCACCTAACGCGGCCCCACAAGATGCACGTCCCTGCGATATTCTGTTCCTTTGAATCCCGGTCCAGGAGGTGGCCAGGACACAGCCCGTCGAACGGCCCTCCAATGATTTCCAGCAGCGAACTTCCCGGATTTGTGTCAGCCAATATCCCGCACGACGATTTTCTCGAGTGTCCCACGGGGCTCGTGGAATACTACTTCGCGGACGGCATCTTCCGCTGGTCGGACAGCTTGTACCGTATGTACGGGTATGAGCGCGGCGAGGTTGTCCCCTCCATGGACATGGCCATGGCCCACATCGAGCCAGCAGACCGGCCCAGGGTCCAGGCCTATTGGGAGCGCGTCTCATCAGCCGGCGGGCCGTCGTCCATCTACGTGTCCATCCGGGACCGCAAGGACCGACAGCACAAACTGCTGTACTCTGCGGACTTCATCCTTGAGGGGGACACTGCTGTTGGCGTCTGGGGCGTGGTGGTGGACCTGACGCAGTCAATCCATACTGACCGCCACCAACTCGCCACCGAGGCCGTCGCCGCCTCAGCCGTCAACCGGGCCGTCATCGAACAGGCAAAGGGCATCCTGATGGGGCGCACGGGAGTCAACGCTGAGCAGGCCTTTGAACTCATCAGCCAACTGAGCCAGGATACGAACCGCAAAGTCCACGCCATTGCCCAGGAAATCGTGGAGCGGGCAACCGCTCAAGACGGCGACACGAAGGACCAGCCCTTGCTGTAGCCGTCGCGCACCCAGGCCCGCGCACCCAGGCGTGGACCGCCCGTCGAACCCTACATCGCCAGGCGCGGCCCGTCTGCACCAACAGGCCCGGTGCTTACAGCAGGCCTGGAAGCCACAACGGGAATGGAACCGGTCAGCGCCTCCACAACAGCCATCTGACCGGTGGTGTCAGGAATCCCGGGATACTGGACCTCCGCCGGCTCCGCAGCAGCAGCGGGGCTTTCGGAACGCATGCGGACCAGCGCAACAGCCGAGATCAGGAACCAGGCCACGTTGGTGACCACAGAGGGCCATGCCCCATGCAGGGTGCCGTTGATGATGAAGGCGACAGAGCCGAACAGATTCGCCGTCTGGAAACCCTTGCCGGCTTTCAGCCAACCCATGGAGACGGCCAGATACGCACTCAATATCGCCACCGCGCCTGCCCAGCCGGCAATTTCCCACAGCAGTTCCATGGCGTCCTTCCAAGGTGGTGCCTGCGCAGTATCCGGGCAGGACTGAAGATAGTGATTCTGGATTTGGTTTCGCCGGATGCCGTCCTGGAAGAACCTGCACCACCCAGCTCTGCGTTGCCTCGAGCCCTGTTCGGGCGAGGACCTCATACGCTGGCGGCGGCACAATCATACCCCGCATCGGACAGCGCGTTTGACGCACAATTCCCCACCGCCCGAAGGGTGGACAAGACCCCTGCCGCGTAGCACGATCAGAGCTGTGACCACCAGCCCCGCTTCCGATCCCTATCTCCGCGAACTCACCCAGCTGAGGCGCGTCAAGGACCGGATGGACCGGGAGTATGCGCAGCCGCTCGATGTCGAATCACTCGCCAGGGACGTCCATATGTCCGCCGGCCATTTCAGCCGCCGCTTCAAGCTGGCCTACGGCGAATCCCCCTACAGCTACCTCATGACCCGCCGCATCGAACGGGCCATGGCGCTGCTCCGCATCGGTGACCTCAGCGTCACGGACGTGTGCTTCGCCGTCGGTTGTTCCTCGCTGGGGACCTTCAGCACCCGCTTCAGCGAGCTGGTGGGCATGCCGCCCAGCGTGTTCAAACAGGAGGCCCAAAGCGCGACGTCGGGAATTCCCGCCTGCGTGGCCAAGCAGGTCACCAGACCGGTCAGGAATCGAGAAGCGCCCCTCCCCGAACCGTTACTAGCATGACTGCCATGGACATCAACATTTCCTCAACCTTCCTTCCCGCTACCGATCCGGACGCCTCCCTGGCGTTCTACCGCGACGCCCTGGGCTTCGAAATCCGCAACGACGTGGGCCGTGGCACCATGCGCTGGATCACCGTTGGCCCCGCAGGCCAAAAGGACGTCTCCATCGTCCTGCACCCGCCGGCGGTGGATCCCGGAATCACCGACGACGAACGCCGCACCATCGCCGAGATGATGGCCAAAGGCACCTACGCCACCATCGTCCTCTCCTCTCCAGACGTGGACGCCGCGTTCGCCAAGGTGGAGGCGAGCGGCGCCGACGTCGTCCAGGAACCCATCGACCAGCCGTACGGAATCCGCGACTGTGCCTTCCGCGACCCCGCCGGAAACACGGTCAGGATCAACCAGCAGCCGATCAACCCGTAGGCATATAACCAGTCACGTATATAACGGACGACGCCGACCGGGAGGCTGCCAGCGCAGCCTCCCTCAGCGCCGCTCCAGGAAGAGGGGGACACCTTGAGCACGGACATCACCACGGACGCGGGCGTGGAAGCCGGTCAGACCGGAACCCATACCGCCGACACCCACGACCTCATCCGTGTCCAGGGAGCACGCGAGAACAACCTCAAGGACATCAGCCTTGAGCTGCCCAAGCGGCGGCTCACCGCGTTCACGGGCGTGTCCGGCTCGGGCAAGAGCTCCCTGGTGTTCGCCACCATTGCCGCCGAGTCGCAGCGGATGATCAACGAGACCTACAGTGCGTTCGTGCAGGGCTTCATGCCCAACCTGGCCCGCCCCGACGTGGACCGGCTGGAAGGCCTGACCACCGCGATCATCGTGGACCAGGAACGGATGGGCGCCAACCCGCGCTCCACCGTCGGCACCGCAACCGACGCCAACGCCATGCTGCGGATCCTGTTCAGCCGCCTCGGCAAGCCCTATGTGGGTCCGCCCACGGCCTTCTCCTTCAACGTGCCCACCCGCAAGGCCAGCGGCATCATGAGCACCGAAAAGGGCGGCCGGGTGGAAAAGAACGTGGTCCGCCAGGTCACCTACCTCGGCGGCATGTGCCCGCGCTGCGAGGGCATGGGCAACATCAGCGACATTGACCGGACCGCCCTCTACGACGAGTCGAAGTCCCTCGCCGAAGGCGCGCTCACCGTCCCCGGCTACTCCATGGACGGCTGGTACGGCCGGCTGTTCGAAGGCATGGGCCTGCCCATGGACAAGCCCATCGCCACGTTCACGAAGAAGCAGCTGGACACCATGCTGTACGCCGAGCCCACCAAGATCAAGGTGGAGGGCGTCAACCTCACGTTCGAGGGCATCATCCCCAAAATCCAGAAGTCCATGCTCTCCAAGGACGTGGAGGCCATGCAGCCACACGTGAAGCGGTTCGTGGAACGCGCCGTCACGTTCGCCACCTGCCCCGACTGCGGCGGAACGCGGCTCACACCCGAGGTGTTGAACGCTCGCATCAACGGCAAGAACATCGCCGACCTCTGCACCATGCAGATCAGCGACCTGGCGCAATGGATCCGCGACCTGGACGAGCCCGCCGTCCGTCCCCTGCTCGTCGGGCTGCGGGACCTCCTCGATTCCTTCACCGAAATCGGCCTGGGCTACCTCTCACTGGACCGCCCGGCCGGCACCCTCTCCGGCGGCGAGGCGCAGCGCACCAAGATGATCCGCCACCTGGGCTCCTCCCTGACCGACGTCACCTATGTCTTCGACGAACCCAGCATCGGGCTCCATCCGCACGACATCGAACGGATGAACACCCTCCTGCTGCAACTGCGGGACAAAGGCAACACCGTCCTGGTGGTGGAGCACAAGCCGGAGATGATCGCCATCGCCGATCACGTCGTCGACCTCGGCCCCAAGGCCGGCACCGGCGGCGGCGAGATTGTCTACGAGGGCGACGTCGACGGGCTGCGTTCCAGCGGCACCATCACCGGACGGCACCTGGACGACCGGGCCCGGCTGAAGGAGTCTTTCCGGCAGCGGACGGGTGCCCTGGAGGTCCGTGGCGCCTCGACCAATAACCTGCGAAACGTGGACGTGGACGTCCCCCTCGGCATGCTGTGCGTGGTGACAGGGGTGGCCGGGTCCGGCAAGAGTTCGCTGATCCACGGCTCACTCGCCATGCGCGAGGGTGTGGTGGTGATTGACCAGGGTGCCATCAAGGGGTCCCGGCGCAGCAACCCGGCCACCTATACCGGCCTGCTGGAGCCCGTCCGCAAGGCCTTCGCCAAGGCCAACGGCGTGAAGCCGGCGCTCTTCAGCTCCAACTCCGAGGGCGCCTGCCCCACCTGCAACGGCGCGGGCGTGATCTTCACCGAACTCGGCGTCATGGCCACCGTCGAGTCCACCTGCGAGGACTGCGAGGGGCGCCGCTTCCAGCCCGCCGTTTTGGAGTACACGCTGGGCGGGCAGAACATCGCCGACGTGCTGGCCATGTCCGTGGACGCGGCGTTGGCCTATTTTGCCGGCGGCGAGGCCAAAACCCCTGCCGCGCACAAAGTCCTTGAACGCCTGGCGGACGTCGGCCTGGGCTACATCACGCTCGGCCAGCCGCTGACCACCCTGTCCGGCGGCGAGCGCCAGCGGCTCAAGCTGGCCACGCAGATGGCGGAGTCCGGGGACGTCTACATCCTGGATGAGCCAACCGTGGGCCTGCACCTGGCCGACGTCCAACAGCTGCTGGGCCTGCTGGACCGGCTGGTGGATTCCGGGAAATCGGTCATCGTGATCGAGCACCACCAGGCGGTGATGGCGCACGCGGACTGGATCATCGACATCGGTCCGGGAGCAGGGCACGACGGCGGCAGTATTGTTTTCGAGGGCACCCCGGCTGAGCTGGTGGCCGGGCGGGCGACGCTCACCGCGAAGCACCTGGCGGCGTACGTGGGGGCCTGAGCCCGCGCGTACGCTGGCTGTATGGCCGAAAACTTCCAGTACGACGTCGAGATCCTGCACCTGCTGGTGTCCCCCGCGCACGCCTATTTCGGACGTGCCCGGGACGGGGCCGCGGCCGTTCCCACCATTGATGCCGACCGGGCGGAGGTGGTGGCCGGCAAGGGCATCGTGGGCGACCGGTTCTTCGGCAAGGCCGCCCACATGGACGCCGCGGTGACCCTGTTCGCCGTCGAGTCACTTGAGGCCATCGCCGCGGAGCTGGACGCCGGGCCGTTCGATCCCCTGCTGACCCGGCGGAACGTGGTGCTCCGCGGCGCGCAGCTGGCGCCACTGCTGGGGCACGACTTCACGCTGGAGTCGGCAGGATCCCCGGTTTCGCTGCATGGCGGCCGGCACGCCCAGCCGTGTGCGTGGATGAACGAGGTGCTGGCCCCGGGCGCGCACCCGGCCATGCGGGGCCGCGGCGGCATCCGCTGCCGGGCCCTTTCCAACGGAGTCCTGCGCCGGGGCCCGGCCGTACTGGTCAGCCCGGTGCCGCTGGAGCGGGCACGGGCCGGGGAGGCAAGCCTGCTGCGGCCGTCGCGGCTGCCCTAGCAAGGTACGACGGCCCCTCATCAGGTCACGTGATGGCGGTGGCGTTCGCTGGCGAGCCCGTACCCCCGGTGATGTTCAGCGGCTTGATGGTGATGAAGGCATCCCATCTGCCGGTGGCCCGCATATGCCGGGCAAGCGGTCCGAGTTTCCAGAGTTCCCCGAGTGGCAGGCCGAGTTTGGCCAGGAGCTGCTGGTGCATCATGCCGTCGTCGTTCGCGGCCGATTGCCGGTAGGGACTTGTGGGGAGGGCGGGCAGGCATTCAAAGGCAAAGTTGTCGGCGGCTACAACCGCCAACCGGCTGTCCCACGCCCATGCGACGAACTCCTGGGACTGGGCCACGCCTGATGCCTTGCGGCTGTCGCGGACGCGTTGCTTCTCCTCCGGGGACAGGGCAAGAAACCACTCGCACCATCCGGTGTGGAGCATGAGGACGTCACCGGGGCGGGTACGCAGTGACTGGGCCGCCATGGCCGCCCGGACCAGGCCAAGGGTCAGGGGTTCGCCGCCCGCATGGTCAATGGGCTCCCCCGCTTCGGCCCGGTATCCCTCCAGGTCCACCAGCACGCCCCTGCCGGTGATCGGGTGTTCGGCCCATCCCTGGATGCCAAGGTCCGGGGTGCCCTCAGCGATCCGGTCATCCGCTGTGCCGTTGTAGAAACCGGCATCGTCGGCCCGGCGGTGCCTCAGACCGTCAATCTGGGAAGATCCCTGCAGGTAATACCCGTCAAGGAAGTCGTCCCGGTGTGCCGGGTGCGAGGAGTAGATCGTATGCCGGGGCGCGCTGCGTTTGAGCGACATGCCGGGGTCGAACGCGTCAGCCGGGTAGTCCAAACCGAAGACAGTCCCGGTACGGATGCTGTCCTTGGCTTCGAGGACAGTGTCCGGGGTGATGAAGGATGGCGTTCCCCGCTCCGGTTCCGGAAACAGTCCCCAGGAGGTACCCGACAGTACGCCCTCCCTTTCGAGGAGATCGGCGAAGCAGGGAAACGTTCCGGCGTCAGTCATCGGGTAGTTGCTTCCTGTTGCTGCTGTGCCTGCTTTTGCGGGCGCTGATAGCTGAGCAGGAACCCGGCCACGGCGCACACGGAGGCGGCAACGCAGATGGCGGGCTTGACGTAGGCATTGAAGAACTCGAGCCATTCGTTGTGCCCACCCACCAGTCCGACGGCTTGTCCGGCGACAAACAGGACGCCACCGAGGAGAAGCGCTCCGAGGGTAAGCACGAAGACGGTTCCAATGAATCTGCGGGATGTATCCATGGTGGTTCCTTAGACCGGCAGGACGCCGAGAATGATCAGCACGCCGATGACCAGCAGGGGCAGGGCGTAGTGGGTGAGCAGGCGGGCGAAGGTCTTGATGGGATTGACGTCCGCGATGCCGCAGGCGACATAGAGCGGCGCACCGCCGGGTGGGACCGCGGCCTCGCAGGAGGAGAAGACCAGGACGGCCACGGCCGCGGTGGTGGCGGGCACGCCGGCCGCGACGAGGGCCGCGACGCCAACGGTCCCGACTGCGGCCATCGTGGCGGTGGCGGAGAGCGGGGCAGCAACGGCAATGACGATCAGCCCGATCAGGATGGCGAGCAGCCAGAGTGGAAGGTTCATGCCGTTCAGCAGTGCCGTCATCTGCTTGGGAAGGCCGGTGGCTGCGAGGGCGTTGGCTCCGGCGAAGGCGAAGAGCACCGTCACCCCAACGATTCCGAAACGCGGGGCCGAGCTGTGCAGCAGTTCGGCCCATGCGCGGGTGCTCCGCGGCAGCTGCTTCCGCCCCAGCAGTGCACCCGTGATGAGCAGGACCACCGGGATCCAGACGATCACGCTGACCGATTTGCTGACATCCCCGCCCGTCCAGTCCGAGAGGACCGTGGCGATGAATCCGGAGGTGATGATGAGCGGGATGGCGACGACGACGAACAGGAGCAGCGTGGCCCAGCCCTGGTGAAACGCGGCCCGGACGGACAGGCGGTGGGCCGCATCGAGCGGGGACATCCCACTCTTCCTGATCAGCAGCCACGTGACGATGAGCCGGTGCAGGAAACACCAGAGGCCTCCGAACAGCAGCGGCAGGACGAGGGCGTTGACGTTCAGAAGGGGCCCGACTGTGGCTGACCCGACCAGGACGAACATGGAGGCACTGAAGGGAAACGTGATGCCCATTCCGGCATTGCCTGCCACGAGAGTGGCGGCGGCAGGCTTGTCGAGCCGGGATTTTTCCATCCAGGGAATGGTGACCGAGCCAACGGTTGCGGCGATGGCGGCCTGGTTGTGGACCACTCCACCCAGGCCTGCCGAGGCCACCGTCGACACCCAGGCCGGGCCGCCCTTGACGCCGCCGATCAGGGAATTGAGGAGGTCGATCAGGCGGTCCAGGACGCCGCCCTTGTCCAAGAGGTACCCCATGAAAACGAACGCCATGGTGGCGTAGACAATCTCGTCTGTCGCAGCCGAATAGAGTGCCGACCAGCCCACCTGAACCGCAAGGGCACCGGTGAACGGCAGTACCACCAGGAATCCCAGGATCATGGCTTCCCCCACGCTGCGCTTGACCAGGGTGGTCCACAGCAGGATGACGGCCAGGTAGGCACCCAGGGCCCAGATGCCGATCATTTCCCTGCTCCTGACGTTGCAATGCTGCGCTTGGCGGGGTTAGCCAAAACAGTCCTCTTCATTGATTCTGTCCGACCACAATCTCAGCGCAACACAGGTGCGGCGTTAAGCGCAGCCAGGCGGGCATGTGCAGCAGCAGAAGCTGCCGTCATTTCCGCCGGCACCCCGAGCTCGGTGAGGTAGCTGGCCGTGTCCTGCATTTCCTTCGACCGGCGCAGGGCATGCTTGACGGTACCGGCCAGGAACCGGTCGATCACGGCCTGGCCGTCCCCGGCGAGCTGGTTCGCGATCTGCCCCCGGATCCATTCCTCGAGCCCGGCGGCCCTTCCGGCGTTCACGGCTTCGACAACGACGGCTGCCAGTCCCTTCATGAGGACGCTGCGGAGCAGCTTGTGCGCCATCGCAGCACCTGGCTCACCTTCGGCGATTTCAACGTCGACGCCGAGCGGGCGCAGCAGGTCTGCGACCGCCTGCGCGCCGGGGCCGCTGACCATCAGCGGCGTCTTTTCGCCCAGTGCCGACACCGGTCCGAGTATGGCGACGTCTGCGAAACTGGCGTTGCTGGGAAGCCGGCCCAGTTCGCGCATCACCCCCGGGGACGAAGAGGTGAAGTCTGCGTAGGTGCTGCCGGCCGGGAGGACTGGCAGGCATTCCTGCGCCACGCTTCGCGCTGCCGCGGCCCCGGTCATGACCAGGACCATGTCTGCGGCTTCGCACGCCTCTGCCGCGGTTGCCGCCCTGGTGACACCGGCGGGTGTGGCGGGTGCTACCGGATCAAAGCCGGTGACCTTGTGGCCGGCAGCGGTGAGTGCTGCGGCGTAGGTGGCTCCGGCTTCGCCGAGGCCTATGACGGTGCATGCTGTCATGGGGTTTTGTGCCTTTCTGGCTTAGTGGCGAGCGGCGACGATGGCCTGCCGGCGGTCGGTTTCGTCGGCGAAGACGGCCTCCGCTGCCTGGGCTACCGCGGTTGCCTGTTCGCGGGGGATGACCACCACGCCGTCGGAGTCACCGATGATGACGTCGCCCGGCAGGACGGGGACGCCGCCGAAGGCGAGCGCGGTTCCCAGCCGGAAGGGGCCGTCCTTGTAGGGACCGGCCGGCGAAGTAGCCCTCGCAAAGACGGGCATCCCGATCTCACCGAGCGCCTCGGCGTCGCGGGCTGCTCCGTCCAGCGCGAATCCCGCGACGCCGAGGTTGATGGCCCGCTCCCCGATCAGTTCGCCCAGGAGTGCGCGGGATTCATCGCCGCCGCCCGCCACGACAATGACATCGCCTGGACGGGCCAGCTGCAGCGCGGCGTGAATGCCCTTGTTGTCTCCGGGACGGGTCCACACCGTAAACGCCGGGCCGGCGAGCTTTGCACCCGGCCAGACGGCCTGGATGGCGGAGTCTGCAACGCCGAGCCGGTCCATGGCGTCGCCGATGTTCGCGGCGGGCAGCTTGGCGAGGCGTTCGACGACGTCCCGGTCCGGGCGGGCGAAGTCGGCGTCGGCAGTGTCAAGGGCTGGGGTTGTCATGATGGATCTTTCCTTAGGGTGAGGGGGTCAGTCTTTTTTCTGGACCAGCGGAAGCGCCTTTTTGAAGTCGTCTTCCTGTCCGGCCCAGAACTTCTGGTAGTCGCCGCCGTTGAGGTAGCTGGTTTCCAGGCCCAGGTCCTTCATCTTCTGCACGACGGTGGGGTCTTCGATGGCCTTTTCGAGGGCGGCTTCGAGCTTCTTGGCCACGTCCGCGGGAAGTCCCGCCGGGGCGGAGTAGCCCCGTGCGGTTCCCGCGGTCAGGTCGTACCCGGATTCCTTGAACGTGGGGACGTCAGGCAGTGAAGGTGCGCGTTCGGAGGACATGACGCCCAGGACGCGTGCCTTGTTCTGCTTGGTGAGGTCGTTGACGTCGCTGACGTTGGCCACCAGGACGTCCACGTGCTTGCCCAGGAAGGCGGTGGTTGCCTGCGATGCGCCCTCTGAGAAATGGACAGGTGCGAACTCGGAACCGGTGGACTGCTGGATTTGAGCCAGGGCGAAGTGTTCGCCGGTCTGGATGCCGGTGGTGCTTGCCGTCAATGATTTCGGCGCCGCTTTTACCGCGTCCAGGAGGTCCTTCAGCGTTTGGTAGGGGCTGTCCGGCTGGACGGCGATGACGGTGGGGTCGATGACCTGGCGGCCGAGGGGCTGGAAGCTTTCGCGGGCGTATTTGGCTCCGCGGGAAGGATCCAGCGGGGATACGACGACGGACGGGGAGCCGGTGGCGCCAATGGTGTAGCCGTCCGGCTTGGCACTGGTCAGGGCGGTGTAGCCGATCTGGCCCCCAGCGCCGGGCTTGTTGATGACCTCGATGTTGGTTCCTAGTTCCTTTTCCAGGACCGGCTGGATCAACCGTGCGGCGGTATCAACGGCCCCGCCTGAACCGAAGGCGACGATGAGGTCGATGGATTTGCCCTTCTTCGGGAAGTCGCCGGCGGCAGAGTTCGTGGCTCCTGCGCTGGCGCTGCAGCCGGTGAGTGCGATCAGGGATGCAGCAGCGAAGGCTGCGATGATCTTTTTGCGTGACAAGGGTCTTCTCCTTTGAAGTGATGGGTGGAACTTGGGTTGCAGGTTTATGCTTCGGGGTCTTCGGTGAGGGCCTTGGGCTTGCGGAATTTCAGCAGTGGACTGCAGATGATCAGCACGCCCAGGACAATCAGGACTGCTGAGATGGGCCGGTTCAGGAAGACCGTGAAGTCGCCCTGGGAGATCTCCAGCGATTCGCGCAGCGAGCGTTCCATCAGCGGGCCCAATACGAGCGTGAGGACCATCGGTGCCAGGGGGATGTCCAGGTTCCTCAGTGCCAGGCCGAGGAGCCCGAAGCCGATCATGACGAAGACATCGAAGACGCTGAAGTTGATGGTGTAGGCGCCGATGACCATGAACAGCAGAATCAGTGCGGTAAGGATAGGGGTGGGGACCCGAAGGATCGAGGTCCAGAGCCCGACCAGGGGGACGTTGAGCAGCAGGAGCAGGATGTTCCCGATGAAGAGGCTCGCGATGATGGCCCAGGCGATGTCGGAGTGTTCAGTGAACAGGCTGGGTCCGGGTGTCAGGCCCTGCTGGAGGAAGGCACCCATCAGGACGGCGATGGTTGGTGACGCCGGGATGCCGAGGGTAAACAGCGGGATGAGCGCCGCGTTCGCGTGGGCATTGTTTGCCGTCTCGGGGCCGGCAACACCTTCGACGGCGCCCTTGCCGAGCTCGTGCCGGAAGCGGGAGAACTTCTTCTCGGCCGCGTAGGACAGCAGGGATGACACGGATCCGGTCATGCCGGGGATGAGGCCCAGCCCGAAGCCGACGCCCGTGCCCCTTGCCATGGCGGGGGCGCTCCGGCGCCATTCACTGCGTGAGGGAAACAGCGAACGGAAGCCGGGGGCGTGGACCTGTGTGGCCTCGTCGGTTTTGCGGTAAGAGAGGATTTCGGAGAGCCCGAAGACGCCGACGATGACGGCCACGAAGCTCACCCCGTCCAGGAGGCGGTCCATGCCGAAGGTGAAGCGCGGTGCGCCGGCGACCGGGTCGATGCCGACCATGGAGATCAGTAGTCCCAGGGCGCCGGAGATCAGGGCTTTGACCATGGATTTTCCGGCGAGTGCTACGAGGAGGGAGATGCCCACCACCATCAAGGCGAAGAATTCCGGCGGACCCACCAGCAGGCCGAGTTCCCCCAGCGGCTTGGCGGCCGCGACCAAGCCGATGGTGGCGATGGTCCCGCCGATGAAGGACCCTACGGCGGCGAGCGTCAGCGCGGCCCCGGCCCTGCCGAGCTTTGTCATGGCGTAGCCGTCGATGGTGGTGATGGCCGACGATGCTTCGCCCGGGGTGTTCAAGAGGACACTGGTGATGGTGCCGCCGTATTGGGTGCCGTAGAAGATCGCGCACAGCATGATGATCGATCCGGCCGGGTCGAGATTGAGTGTGATCGGGATCAGCAGGGCCACGCCCGCCACGGGTCCGACGCCCGGCAGCACGCCGATGATGGTGCCCAGGAGGCACCCGAGGAAGGCAAAGATCAGATTTTGCCAGGTCATGGCGGTGGCAAAGCCGCCCAGGAGTTCGTTAATGGTCTCCATTTTCAGAATCCGATCAGGTTTAGCGGAGCAAGCGCCGAGACGGGAAGCGCGACGTTCAGGCCGTAGTTGAAGGCGTAGAACGCGCCGACGCTGCCGAGCAGGGCAATGACCAGCGAGGATGCCCAGGTCCTGCTGCCCCGTATTTTCAGGTGGTACAGCAGGAACAGGAACATGCTCAGCTGAAAGCCCAGCAGGTCCATCGCTGAGGCCAGGACCATCAGGCTGACCACGACGGAGATGACGACTCCCCTGTCGATCCCTTCTGCCTTTGCGCTTGGCCGCCGCAGTTCCTGCAGGAGCCAGATGATGGACATGGCGACCAGCACAGCTCCCATGGCGAAGGGAAAAAGCCCTGCGCTGGGGCCGAGTGACGTCCAAAGCCCCAGTTCCAGGGAGCTGACCAGGACATAAATCCCCACTGCGGCAAACGCGCCGATACCGGTCAGGACGGATGGAGCAATCCGGCTGGCATTCCGGGATTTCGTGATGAGTGACTCCGTTGTCATCGGTTTCCTCTGTTGTTATTGTCTTCCATAAGATGAAAGAACATTACGTGCAGAGAAATAGTGACAGGAGACACAGCACGCTGTCAACCGCAAGTGAGTTACATAGAATGAAAGAATGACCATGACGGGCCCTGCGGGGAGAGCGGCAGCAAGCGAAGAGGCGCCCAAGGCGTCCAACATGAGGTCCCTTTCGCGGGCCCTGGAGGTTTTTGCTGAGCTCCAGCGGGCGGAGCGCCCCCAGCGGCTCAGCGACCTGGCCAGGGCATGCGGCATGAGCCTGCCCACCACGCTGAGGATCCTTCGCGTCCTGCAGGATTTCGGAATGGTGAGCCAGACGGACAAGTCCTACCGGATTGGTCCTGCCGTCCTCCCTGCCGCCAGGAGCTATCTCGAGAACGACCCCCTGGTGGTGTCTTCCCGGCCCATCCTCCAGCAACTGGCTACGCAAACCGGCCTCACCGCGTCGCTCTACACGCGCCTGGGCTACGAAAGAATCCTGGTAGCCCGGGTGGATGGTGACGCACCGCTCCGGTATGACCTCCCGCTGGGCAAACGGCTGCCCCTGACGTCCGGCGCCGCCGGCAAGATCCTGCTTGCCCCGGCCTCTCCGGAGGAACTGCAGGAGGCTGTAGAGGCCGCGATCGGAGCAGGCCATGAAGGCAAGACTTTCACGCTCGAGGAGCTGCGGTCACGGTTGCCCGCGGCGGACGCCGATCACGCTTATTCAGCCGACGAGCGGGCCACGGGCGTGCTGTCCGTGGCCGTCGCCATACCGCACAGGTCCGGGCAGCCCACCGAATCAATTTCCCTGACCAGCCCCGTGGAGGCCGCCGGCGAGGACACCCTGAGGGTGGCGGTTCCGGAGCTGAAGCGGGCAGCTGCCAGGTTGGCGGAACTGCTTGAGGGCTCCGTCTACTGACAGACCCGCCCGGGGAACAGCGGCGGAAGACGTACGACGGCGTCACGCACGGCACGCTTTCGGCCCGCCGGAGCTGGCCGTGCCCCGGAAAGCCGGGGCGGCGCCGTCGGGTGTTCCCCGAAAGCATGCCCCCCGTGACGCGGGCTGCCCCGGTCAGTCCAGCTCCACGCCCCTCAACAGCAGAAGCGTCCCGCCCACCACAACGGCCGAGGCAAGGAAGACCCCGCCCGCGCCAAGCCCGGCCGCGACGCCGCCAATGGCACTCGGCAGGACCACCTGGCCCACCCGATTTCCGGCGAGCCGCAGCGCCAGCGCCCTGCCACGCTGCCCTTCGGGGGCCTGCGCGGAGAGCCAGGACATGGTCAGGGGCTGGCCGATGCCGAGCCCCAGGCCGAGCACTGACATGACGGCAAACAGCAGCCACACGGGCATGGGGATTGCCACTACGGCCAAAGCAAACGTGGACAGGGCCAGGCTCACCACCAGCAGCCGCATGCGCCCGATCCGCCGGGACACCCGGCCCAGCAGGAGCCGGGAAACCATGGAGAACGCGGCCCGCACGGTCAGCATGGCACCCACGGTTGCCGCGGTGAGTCCGCGGTCGGAGCCGAGCGCGGGCAGGTACACCATGGTCAGGTCCACCACGGCAAGGACGGTGGCGCTGGTTGCCAGCGCCCGGGCGACGCCGGGGGTCTTCAGCAGTGCGACCGCACTGCCGTTGCTGCCGGCCGACACCCCCTTTTTCCTCCGGATGCTGACGTGCGCCGGGACGGCGAAGGTCGTCAGAAACAGCACCAGGCTCATGACGACCGAGAGCAGGAAGATCGCCTGGGTGTCGGGCCGGACCGAGGCGCCGCCCACCAGCGAAATCGCCAGCGGACCGAGGGCCTGCCCCAGGGATGCGGCGAACGTCAGGTATCCGAACGCGGAGTCCATCCGCGACGAGGCAGCATTGTTGGCCACCACGGCCTGTTGCCCCACCACGCAGGCCAGCTGCCCGGCGCCAAGCAGCGCGGTTCCGGCCACGAGGGCCACGATCGACGAGCCCCACAGCAGCAAAAAGGCAGAGCAGGAAAGGACGACGCCGGACCCGATCGCCATGAGCCGCCGCTCACCAAGGCGGTCCACCAGGCTGCCCGTGGGGACGGCGAGCATCAAGGGAAAGACCGCGTAACTGGCCGCGAGCAGGCCCAGGGCGAAGTCCGGGACGTCGAGTTCCAGTGCGCGGTAGGTGGCTGCCGGCCGGACCAGGAAGGTGACGGCCTGGATCAGCGCCGAGTGGACCAGGAGGGCGATGGCCGAACGGCGTCCCAGCTCACCGATCATGAGCCGGGGGCACTGTTGCCGGACATGGCGCGGACCGCGGCGTCACGGGCGCCCATGACGTGGTCGAACGCGACCTTGGCCGCCTTCTCCGGGTCCCCGCCGGCCAAGGCCTCGACCAGGGCGCGGTGCTGGGCCAGCGCCTGGTCCCGGCGGTCCTGCGTGCTGTTGGTGAAATGCCGGTACCGTTCCATCTGGCTGGAAATCTGGTTGTGGAAACGACGGGCCCAGGAGTTCCCGGCGATGCCCGCGATCCTTGCGTGCAGGGCCATGCCCTGCTGCATCGCGTCATCGGCGAACTTCACCAAGGCCGCATTACGTTCAAGGATGCCCTGGAGGGCCTCGATGTCCGCAGGTGTCGCCTTCAGGCAGGCATTGCGTGCCATGAGGGATTCCATGGCCGCGCGGACCTCGTACAGTTCCGAAATGGCGGCTTCGTCCAGCGTGGGCACCAGGACTCCCCCGGTGGGCTGCTGTTCCAGCAGGCTCTCCGAAATGAGCCGCCTGATGGCCTCGCGGAGCGGCGTGCGGCTCACCTGCAGGGCCGACGCCATCGCCGGCTCGTAGATGCGTTCCCCCGGCTTCAGCTCGAGGTTCAGGATCCGCCGCTTCAGCTCGGCGTAGACAAAGTGGGCGCCGGTGTTCCGGGCAGGTGAATCTGGCATGGCGTACCTCCACCGGAAATCATACTTGTATACATCTATACAGATCGCCTTGCCAGAGGAGCAATGCCGTGCCGGGGAAGCACAAAGGAGGGGGCAGCGTCCGCTGCCCCCTCCTTTGCAGCAGTCGTATGCGTTCGCTCGGCTATGCGCCAGCGTTCGCGGCAGGGTGGACTTTCTGCACCTCAAGGTCCTCGAGTGACTTGCCCTTGGTGTCCTGGGACATCAGGGTGGCCACGGCGGAGACGAGGCAGATGCCCAGCGTGGTCAATCCGATGGTGAACGGGACATTGGTGGAGCCCGGAGGTGCAATCGCGGTGAAGATGCTCGGGAAGAACGACGCGATCATGAGTCCGATGTTCTGCGAGACGGCGAACCCGGTCACGCGGATCCGCATGGGGAACTGCTCCTGGAAGAACGTGGCAAAGGTGGCATTCCACATCTGGAAGAAGATGCCCTGCACAATGACGACGCACACGAAAACCAGCGGCAGGCTTCCCTGTTCGATCGCCCAGAGGTATCCGCCCACGAGGAGGCCGCCAACCACGCCGCCGGCGGCCATGAGGCTCCGCCGGCCAATCCTGTCGGACAGTGCGCCGAACAGCGGGATGGTGGCGACGGCTGCGATGTTGGCCACGAGGGTCACCCACAGGAACTCGCTGCTGGAGAAGCCGTTGCCGTAGCCCTTCTGGGTGGCGTACGAGACGCCGAAAATGAGGGTGGCCATGCCGATGACATTGCTGAAGGTCATCGCGATGCAGCGGACCAGGGCGCCCGGCCGGGTGCGCAGGAGTTCAACGAGCGGGAAGCGCCTGGTTTCAGGCGTGCCGGACTGCGCGGCGTACGCGGGCGGTTCCTGCACCCGGCGGCGGATGAAGTAGCCGGCCAGGATCACGACGGCGCTGAGCAGGAACGGGATGCGCCAGCCCCAGGAGCCGAACTGGTCAGCCGGGAGGACGGCCGCGAGCGGGAGCAGGACGGCGGTGGCCAGGATCGAGCCCACCTGGGTGCCCTGGAGGCTGAAGCTTGCAAAGAATCCGCGCTTGGCGTCGGGTGAGTGTTCAACGATCATCGCGCTGGCACCGCCGAGCTCGCCGGCCACGGCAAAGCCCTGGATCAGGCGGAGGAGCACCAGGAGGGCGGGGGCGAGGAGGCCCACCTGCCCGTAGGTGGGCAGGAGCCCGACAGCGAAGGTGGCAAAGCCCATGAGCAGCATCGCGAAGACGAGGACCTTCTTGCGTCCGTGCCGGTCACCGTACGCCCCAAGGACGACGGCGCCTACCGGACGGGAGACGTAGCCCACGGCATACGTCGCCAGGGAGGCGATGATCCCGACGGTGGGGTTCTCCGACGGGAAGAAGATGGTGGGGAAGATCAGGGTTGCAGCCAGCGAGTACAGCGCGAAGTCGTAGTACTCCAGGGCGCTTCCGATCCAGCCGCTCAGCGCCGCTTTCCTCGGGTCCCGCGAGCCTGTTCCAGCACCTTGGCTGGGGAGGGCCACGCGGGTTGGGGTGGTGCTCATGTGCTTATGTCCTTCGTCTTCATTGGCAAGGAACCGGAACCGCCGGGATTCAGCCGTCGTTCGCTGGTGTGTCTGCGCCCGGAACAGTCCGTGCCGGCGGAAGCCTTACCGGAACTGGGCGTCAGCTCATTGAATCGATTCACCAACTATAGAAGGTGACGTGTATTACGTCAACGGCAAGCGCTATCCCGGCGGGCGTGGAGGCCGGGGCAGGGTGGGCCAGGCGCTACTGCCGGCTGGCGTAAAAGGCTGCCGCCATGTCCTGCTTGGTGCGGCCCTGGCCGGCCACGCGGTCAAGCCGGGCGGCGTACGCCGCAGCGCCGTCGAGCAACAGGCTGTGCCCGGCGGCGGCCTCGACGATGAGGTGGGCGTCCTTGCGCGCGGTGTCCACGGCGAAGGAGGCAGGCTCGAGGTGGTCGTTCAGGATGAGGTCGATCTTCATCCGCAGGTACGGCAGGTCAAGCGGGCCGCCGTCGAGCACGCCGAGGAACTGCTGGGGATCCACGCCCAGCGCCTGGGCAAGGGCAACCACTTCACCGGCGGCGTTGGAGGCTGCGATGACCCAGCTGTTGACCACGAGCTTCAGGCGGGCGGCCGAGCCTGTGGACGGGTCGTCGCCCGTCCAGATGGTCCGGGCACCAACTGCATCGAGGACCGGTGCCACGCGTTGCCGCACCGACTCGGGACCGGCGGCAAGAACCAGCAGCTGGCCGGCTTCGGCCGGGGCGCGCGTTCCCGAAACAGGCGCCTCCACCAGGTCCAGGCCAAGCTCGGCGGCCAGGGCGGCCAAAGCGGGGACGTCCTGCACCCCCACGGTGGTGGACTGGACCCAGGCTGTGCCGGGCCGGACACCGGGCGCTGCGCTCCGGATGACCTGTTCCACCGCGGCAGCGTCGTAGAGCATGGTCAGGACCACATCGGCTGCCTCGACAGCGCCGGCAGGGGTACCGGCGCTCCGGGCACCTTCGGCGGCCAGCGGTTCCGTTTTGGCCGCGTCCCGGTTCCACACTGAAACCTCATGGCCGGCCCGCAGGAGGTTCCGCGCCATGGCCGCTCCCATGATTCCCGTCCCCAGCACAGCCACATTGAGCTTGGTACCCATCTGTGTCGATCTCCTGATCCAGTCTGTTTCAGTGCAGACGTGAACGGCAGGTACCCAGGCCCGGCGGGAACCAAACCAGGCGATGCGGGTGCCACCAGGACAGTACGGCGAAACGGATCAGTCCGTGCCGAATGTCGGCGCGCCGCCCTAGACTCGTAACCATGAGCGACAGCAACCAGGAAACAATCGGCAGCCCGGAACCGGAGCCCAACGCAGGCCTCAACAGGGACCCGGAGGACTGGGTAACCGGGGATGAACCCATGACCGCGGCGCAGCGCAGCTACCTCGATACTCTGGCACGCGAGGCGGGGGAAGAACTTCCCGCAGACCTGAGCAAGGCGGAGGCGTCAAACCACATCGACCGGCTGCAGCAGCGCAGCAACCGTGTTTCCGGAGAAGGGGACAACAGCGCCGGCAGCTAAGCCGGCGTCGCAGAGGACCTACCAGGCCTGGTGTTCGCGGGTGAGGCCGAAGGGAACCGTGTCGCTGAGGGCAACGGTGAACGTGTCCACGCCGTGCCGGGTAACCAGGATGCCGTGGCTCTTGCCGTCCAGTGCGTGGGCCTTGGCGGCTGCGACGGCGGCGTCGAGCTCGCTGTCCATGCTCTGGCGGTCGGACACGGTGAGGGTCAGCGGGAAGTTCATGGGTCTAGCCTTAGTGGGTTGGGGGTAGGGGGTCATGTCCAACACCTGCGCTCCCCAAGGCTGCAGACGAAGTTGGGCACCTTTGTGCCCAGTTCATGATGCCCGAGTAATGGATCACCAGCAACTTGAAAAATCAAGTAATAAGTCGCCGCAGGTCAAAAGCGTGACGGTGCGGGCCCAACTCAGCAATTACGGGCGCCAAAGCACCGTGAATTAGAGTTGGACAGGAGTGGAAGCTGTTTCCGGACGGCTTCGATGCCCCTGAACCAGCCCTGCGGCAGAACCCAGCCACCAGCACCACACCACACGTGTGCCACGACCTGACAAGGATCCGCCATTTCCACCGACGCTCTCTTCGGCAATCTGACCAGGATCCGCAACGTCATCCTTCCCACCCCGGTGCGGAACCCGTTGAACACCGGGCGCGGCCTCCTGGGCGGTTTCATCGTGGTGCACCTTGTCTTCCTGGTCTTCGCCGCCTCCCTCTCCCTTCGCGGCGAGGCGTTCAGCGATACCTTCATCTACCGTGACTGGGCCATGGCCGGATTCAACGACGCGAACCTTCGGGGCGGTCCCAGCCCATGGGTGTACCCCATCCTGGCGCTCATCCCCATGGCCATCGCAGGCCTGGCAGGACCCGGACCGTTCTTCTTCCTATGGGTCCTCATGACCACGCTCCTGAACGGCTGGGCGCTGCTGAAACTGACAGAGCGGGGCCGCAACACCAGTGCCATCCCCGCCGGCTGGTGGTGGCTGGCCTTCACGTTCCTGATGGGCTGGCTGGGCTTCGCCCGCGTGGACGGCCTCACCGCCCCGCTGGTCCTCGTGGCCCTGGCCTACGGCGTCAAGCGCCCGTTCATCGCGTCGATCCTTCTGGCCATCGGCACCTGGGCGAAGGTCTGGCCCGCGGCCATCATGCTGGCCCTCTTCGCCGTCGTGAAGAACCGCCTGTTGGTGGTCCTGGCAGGAATCGCGACGACGGCCGGGGTAGTTGCGCTGGCAGCAGCCCTGGGCAGCGTCCCCAAGCTCCTGAACTTCCTCACGCAGCAGGGCGACCGCGGCATGCAGCTCGAGGCCACCTTCACCACTCCCTGGCTCTGGCTCTCCGTCCTGAACATCGGCGGCTCCCGGATGTACATGAACACGGACATCAACTCCATGCAGGTGGACGGCCCGGGCACCGCCGCCATGTCCGTGCTGATGCAGCCCCTCCTGGTCCTGGCCGCCCTGCTGGTCGCCGGGCTGACGTTCTGGGCGCTCCACAACGGAAAGCAGCACAAGGTGGCCGGCGGCGTGGACCGAACTGAACTGCTCCTGGCCGGCGCCCTGACCCTGGCCACCGCGTTCGTGGTCTTCAACAAAGTGGGTTCGCCGCAGTTCATGGTGTGGCTGGGCCCCGCCGTGGCGGTCGGCCTGGCGCACAGCTGGCGCGAATGGCGGGTTCCGGCAGCAATGCTGATCGCCATTGCCGTGGCAACCTACTTCATCTACCCCCTCTTCTACGACGCCCTCAGCCACAACAACCCCTGGATGGCCCTGGTCCTGACCATCCGCAACGTCCTGCTGGTGGTCCTGTTCCTGTGGAGCGTCCGGCGCCTCTACACGCTGGGCAAAAAGACCGCCGCACCCGCCCCCGCGCTCAAGGAGACCTAAGATTTCCACGAGGTTCTTTGACCGCCTGGTGACCGTCCGCACCAAACTGCTCCCGGCAAAAGTAGTGGACTGGTTTGCCCGCCCCTCCAGCGTCTGGTGGGGCTTCGCCGTCGTCCATCTGTACTTCCTGGGCTGGATGGCATCCTTTTTCCTGAACGGCGATACGTTCAGTGACACCGAGCAGTACCGGCAGTGGGCCATGGACGGCTACAACCCGCCGGACCTGAGCGGCAAGATCAGCCCCTGGGTCTACCCGGTGCTTGCGCAGATCCCCATCTTCCTGGCCAACATCGCCGGGCCCAGCCTCTACCTGCTGGTCTGGTTCCTGATCATCACGGCGCTCAACGCCGTCGGCCTGGCCTACCTCACCCGCGGCCGGCGGAAGGTTACCGGCATTGCCGCGGCCTGGTGGTGGCTGTTCTTCACCGTCTTCATGGGCTACCTGAGCTTCGCCCGCGTGGAGGGCATCACGGCGCCGATCGTACTGATCGCACTGCTGTACGCCGCCGAACGGCCCGTGGTGGCAGGGATCATGCTCAGCATCGCCACCTGGATCAAGGTCTGGCCCGCCGCCGTCCTGGTTCCCATCGTGATTGCCAGCCATAAGCGGATCCAGGTGGTCCTCGCCGGCGCCGCCGTCACCGCGGTGGTGGGCCTGGGCACCTGGCTGACCGGCGGCCTGCCGCACATCATGGACTTCCTCCTGAACCAGGGCGAGCGAGGCATGCAGCTTGAGGCCACCTTCTCCACGCCCTGGGTGTGGCTGAGCGTGTTCCAGATCGCCGGGTCGAAGATGGCGGACAACACCGCCATCAACTCCACTGAGGTCTACGGCCCTGGCGCCGGCACCGCCGCGTTCCTGATGCAGCCGCTGCTTGTCCTGGCGGCCCTCACCGCTGCCATCCTGCTGGTCCGGGCGCTGCGGCGCGGCGCCGAACGCGAGGAACTGTTCCTCGAAGGCGCGCTCATGATGGTCACCGCGTTCATCGTCTTCAACAAGGTGGGCTCGCCGCAGTTCATCATCTGGCTGGCGCCGGTGATCATCGCCGGCCTGGCGCACGACTGGGAGCGCTGGAAGGTCCCGGCGGCCCTGCTGATGGGCATTGCGGTGACGACGTTCGTGATCTACCCGCTCTTTTACACCCCGCTCATCCACGCCCACCCGGTCATGGCAGCCATCCTCACCACCCGTAACGTGCTCCTGGTGGTCCTGTTGTGGTGGTCGGTGAAGCGCACGGCGGAGTTGGGCCGGAAGACGCCGGCGCAGGTGCCGGCGGGAGCCTAGGGGGTTTCGCGGCGTTCGACGGCGGCCCGGTCATCAGCGCGGCGAGCGGCGCGGCGCTCCACCGCCCACCGCCAGCCCCGCCGGGCAAGGTCCAGCGGCTTGCCCTCGATGAGCAGTTTGCGCGTGTGGACGTCCAGGACCAGCAGGTAGAACGTGAACGCCAGGGCCGTGAAGAACGCCAGGGACGAGGCGTCGATGGGCAGTTCCACGAAGGACCAGACCGAGAGCTGGTCCTGGGCGCCGAACACCACAAAGAACGTCACCCCCACGTACAGTGACCGGATCTGCCAGTCGTCCCGGATCCCGGTGACGGCCAGGAACGGCAGGAACCACAGGATGTACCAGGGCTGGATGATGGGTGAGAGCATTACGACGGCGGTGAACGCCAGGGCCATCCGGCGCACCGCCCGCGAGTAGTCGCCCCGGAACATCAGCAGCAGGACCAGTCCGATCGCCGCCCACTTCATGCCGGTCCGCAGCCAGGTGGCCAGCGTTCCGCCGGGCAGTCCCAGGGCATTGGCGAGCATCTCCACCTGCTGGCCAAGGAAGCCCGACGGCGAGTAGCCCGTATAGCCGGGCGTGGGGTCCATGATGGCCCAGGTCCAGCCGATCCCGAGGTTGTAGGGGATGCCGCTGAGGGCGAGGACGCCGAAGCTGATGCCTGCCGTCGCGCCCCACATCAGGAATTTGCGCGGCCAGGAGGCCCCTGGACCGGCCCACATGACGCCAATGAACGGCAGCAGCAGCACCGTGATGGGCTTGATGCCGATCGAGGCGGTGACCAGGAGGACACCCAGGAGGTAGCGGCGGGTGGCGGCCAGGTAGACACCGGCGACGGCGAGCCCCACCATCAGGGCGTCGTTGTGGGCGCTGGCGATGAAGCTGATGAGGAACAGCGGGTTGGCCACCGAGATCCACAGTGCGCGCGCACCGTTGATGCCGTGCAGTTCGGCGAGCCTGGGCACGTAGATGACGCAGAGCAGCACGCCGACGCCTGCCAGGAGGCGGAAAAGCAGGACGGACGCGTCCGGCTGGGCTCCGGTCAGCCCCACCACCGCGCGCGCCAGCCACAGGAAATACGGGCCGTAGGGGGTGCGGTTTTCCGCCCAGGCAGGGTCGGCGCCCAGGGAGAACCAGTTGTTGAGGGTGGAAATGCCCACCTCATAGGGGTTTTGGCCCTCCTGGACCAGGCGGCCCTGGCCGGTGTAGGCGTAGACGTCACGGGAGAAGACCGGGACGCAGAACAGCAGCGGCAGGGACCAGGCGGAAATGGCCACCACCACGGACCGCAGCGACGACTGTCCCCAGTCCCCCAGCCGCTGCCCCAGGCGGAGCCACGAGCGCATCAGGAGCATGGCACCGGCTGTCAGCAGCACGGTGGACACCGCCACGCCCCACCCTTCGGTGCGGAGTGCGATAACCACGGGCTGGCGGATCATGGGCGAACCATTGGCGATCCAACCAGTCCCGATGGAGCCGACGAACATCATGAGGGCGCCGATGAAACCCTCGAGGGTTGCCAGGTAGGCACGGCCCTTGGCGGGCGCGGAATCCCCGGCCGGTGTGCCCGGCCTGCTCTCCGGCGTCCTGAGGTGTGGCCCGCCTGCCGTCATGATCGTGGTCCCCTACCTTGTTACGGCACTGCTCGCCCCAGCTTCAAAAAGGCCGCCCTGCAACCCGGCCATTTTATCAGCCATGCTTATTGCCGCCCCGGGCACCGCCCTGACGGAAACCCCACAGTTTGGTACAGGCGAAATCCGCCGCCGGTGCGGCCGGACGGTTTGACGGTAGTGTTGCATGCGCAGCCGAAAGTCACCGGTGCATTCCCTTCCCACCCCATTGTCTTCCATCGCTGGGCTGGAGCCGTGCGCATTGTGGCGCGCAGAAACGTTGTACACCCGCTCTCGCAGGAGAGCCGAGTCCCCTGGAGCCGTTCCTTGGCCGTCGCCCACAGCACCCGCCCTCTCCGGCAACCGATCACCGTCCTCACCGCGCTGCGCTCTCCGCGGCAGCTGTCCCGCGAGGTCCTGGCCGGCATGGTCACCACCCTGGCCCTGGTCCCGGAAGTCATCTCGTTCTCGATCGTGGCCGGGGTGGATCCGATGGTGAGCCTTGTCGCCTCCATCGTGCTGGCCCTGTCGATGTCGGTCCTTGGCGGCCGGCCCGGCGTCGTTACCGCCGCAGCCGGTTCCGTCGCCCTGGTGATCGCCCCGCTCGTGCACGAACACGGCGTCCAGTACGTCCTGCCCGCCGTGCTCCTCGCCGGTGTGATCCAGGTGGTCTTTGGCCTGGCCGGCCTTGCGCGGCTGATGCGGTTCATCCCGCGGTCGGTGATGATCGGCTTCGTCAATGCCCTGGGCGTGCTGATCTTCATGGCGCAGGTACCCCACGTGCTCAATGTCCCCTGGCCCGCCTACGTCCTGTTCGCCCTGACGTTCGCGATCATCTTCATCCTCCCGCGCTTCACCAAGGTGGTCCCGTCGCCGCTGGTTGCCATCGTCGTCGTCACGGCGATCGTCATCATCGCCGGCCTCGCCGTGCCGAACGTCTCTGGCGAAGGTCCCCTCACGGGCAAGCTCCCGGGGATCACCCCGTTCCTTGTCCCGGTGAACCTGGAGACGTTCCAGCTGGTTCTGCCCACTGCGCTGAGCGTGGCGTTCGTCGGCCTCATGGAAACGCTCCTCACGGCAAAACTGGTCGATGACATCACGGACACTCCCTCACACAAGGGCCGCGAGTCCTGGGGCCTGGGCGTGTCGAACATCCTCGCCGGTTTCTACGGCGGCATCGCGGGCTGCGCCATGATCGGCCAGACCGTCCTCAACGTGAAGACCGGCCAGGCCCGCACCCGCATTTCGACGTTCGTGGCCGGGCTGTTCCTGCTGGCGCTGGTGACCGGCCTGAGCACGATCATGGGGCAGATCCCCATGGTGGCCCTTGCCGCGGTCATGATGGTCGTCGCTGTCACCACGGTCGACTGGCACAGCGTTAAACCGTCCACCCTCAAGAGGATGCCCGTCCCGGAGACGCTGGTCATGGCCGTCACGGTCGCCGTCGTGGTCCTGTCGGGCAACCTGGCCTACGGCGTCCTGGTCGGTGTCGTCCTGGCGATGGTGCTGTTCGCCCGCCGGGTGGCCCACGTCATCACCGTTAAGCGGACCCTGGCCGGCGACGGGCAGAGCGTGCGCTACGACGTGGTGGGGCCGCTGTTCTTCGGCAGCAGCAATGACCTCGTGGAGCAGTTCGCCTACGCCGACGATCCCGGGCAGGTGATCATCGACCTTAGCCGTGCCCAGATCTGGGACGCTTCGACTGTCGCCGCCCTCGACTCCATCGAAACGAAATACGCCGGCCATGGGGCCAGCGTAGCCATCGAAGGCCTCGATGAGCGCAGCACCGGATTCCACCGCAGGCTCACCGGGCATTTGGGCGCCTGACGGGCCATAGGCCACCAGGCGAAGGGGCGGGGACGCGCAACAGTGCGGCCCCGCCCCGTCCGCTGCAGGCTAGGAGAAACGCCCCGGCCGGAAGGTGGCCAGCATGGGGTGCTTCCTGCCGCTCATGATCTCGCCGGCAAGGAGTTCACCGGCGATCAGTCCCAGGGTTGCGCCGGAGTGCGTGAAGGCAACGAAGCATCCGGGCACCTGGCCGAGTTCGCCCAGCACCGGTTCGCCGTCACCGGGAATCGGCTTGTAGCCCATCTTCCAGGAGGCGGGCTTGAGTTCCGGGTTGCCTGCGACCAGCTTGGACGCCTCGTCGGCCAGTTCCTGAACCACCTCATCGGGGATGCTGAATGATCCATCGGCGTGTTCGGTGATGTGTTCTTCGTACCAGTCGTGGTCCAGGGCGAACGTGCCGCCCGGGTTGGGCCGCAGGGCTGCGCGCGGGGTGTTCATCACCGCGGCCACGTCGTGCTGGACCTGCTTGGTCACCACCAGCATGGAGACAGGAGAGCCGTTGGGGATGTGCACACCGAGGGGTTCGACGACGGCGGGCGTGGCGGCGCCGCACGCCACCAGGACGGCGTCGGCCGGGTAGGTCCCACCCGCCGCGGTCTCCACGCCCGTGGTCCGGCCGCCCTCCACCATAACGGAGGCCTTGCCGGCGTTGAGGACCAGTTCGCCGCCGCGGGAGTGGAATTCCTCCATCAGGAAGTCGATCAGGTCAGGCAGGCTGACCCAGCCTTCGCCAGGGTTGAAGATGGCAGTCTCCGGCACGGCGTCCGCATCGATTCCCGGGGTAACGGACGCAATATCTTCCGGGGCAACCAGCTTGGAGTCGTAGCCAATGGACTTTTCGTAGGCGTGCCGGTCCTCGGTCGCCTTCCGCTGCCCCGCGACATTCCACATCAGGCCGCCGCCGAACTGCAGCCATTCCCGGCTGGGGTCCGAGGCGAAGAGGGTGCGGTAGCGGTCCACGCCGGCCACGCGCAACTGGTGGTACGGGGTGGACCGTTCGCCGGCGGAGTTGAGCCAGGACAGCGAGCGGCCGCTGGCTTCGCTGGCCAGGCCGCGCTCGGTCAGCAGGATGACGGAAGCTCCTTCGCGGAGCAGGTGCACGGCGGTGGAGACGCCCAGGATGCCGCCGCCGATGATGGCGACGCGCTTGGTGGCTGCAACAGAGGACATTGGTGTCCCTTTCTGTGGAATTCGTAGTTGTGGCGGACGCGGTCGGTGCGTCGAAGGGAAAGGCTTTGGGATTTGAGGCGTCAGGCCAGGGCGTGGATGCCTTCGATGACCTTCAGCACCTCAAGCGGTTCGGCGGGATCGACGGGCAGCGGCCCGTTCCCGCGCAGGGCGGCGGCCAGCTGGGCATAGAACTGCGGGTACGCGCCGCGCTCGGCAGGGACGGGAGTGGTTGCCCCGTCCACCCCCAGGAGCCCGCAACGCTCCTGGGGGTCCACGCCGTAAGCAGGGTCCAACGGCGGCATCCCGGCCGCGAGGGCAGGTTCCTGGCCGTCAAGGCCCCACTTGGTGTAGCCGGCCCGGGAGCCCAGGACATGGAAGCGGGCGCCGGCCTGTGCCGCCATCCCGTTCATCCAAAGCCGTGTGCGGACCCCGGACGTATGCAACAGCGACACGAAAGCCTCGGTATCGGCCGCGTCCGGGTGGTGGCCACGGTTGGCCGTCTCGCCGTGGCTCCTTTCCACCGGGCCGAACAGCTGGATGGCCTGGTCGATCAGGTGTGCACCGAGGTCGTGCAGGATGCCGCCGCCCTCAGCCAGCGACACCGTGTCCCGCCAGTTCCCGAAGCCTTCGGGACGCCACCATTCAAAGCGTGATTCGAAGCTGCTGACCTCGCCCAGCGCTCCGGAAGCCAGCACCTTCTTGAGCGTCAGGAAGTCGGCATCCCACCGGCGGTTCTGGAACACCGTCAGCTGCACCCCGCCGTCGGCTGCCCTGCTGATCAGTTCCTCACCCTGGGCGGACGTGGGCACGAAAGGCTTGTCCACCACCACGTGCAGGCCGTGGGCGATGGCCGTGGCGGCCAGCCCGAAGTGTGTGTGCGGCGGAGTGCCCAGGATGACCAAATCCAGGTCCGAGGACAGGGCGAAAAGCTCCTCCGGCGTCCCAACGATCCGTGCCCGGGGGTAGAGGCGCGCCGCCCCCGCGGCGCGTTCAGGCTGGGCCGTGACGATCACGTCCAGTGAAAAGTTGGGGTCGGCTGCGATCAGCGGCGCGTGGAAGACCTTGCCGGAGATGCCAAAGCCGACAACGGCGGTCCGGATGGGCCCCGCGGCATTCCTGCCCATTTAGAGCACCTCCGAGAGGAAGCGCTGGAGCCGTTCGCTGCGGGGGTTGTCGAAGAGTTGGCCGGGGGTGCCTGCCTCGACAACTTCACCTTCGTCCATGAAGACCACCTGGTCGGCGACCTTGCGGGCGAAGCCCATTTCGTGGGTGACCACCAGCATGGTCATGCCGCGCCGGCCCAGGCCGGCCATGAGGTTCAGGACGCCCTTGACGAGTTCAGGGTCCAGGGCGCTGGTGGCCTCGTCGAAAAGCATGACTTCGGGTTCCATGGCCAGGGCGCGGGCGATGGCGACGCGCTGCTGCTGGCCGCCGGAGAGGTCGCGGGGCCGGTGGTCCGCGCGCTCGGCGAGTCCAACCTCGGCGAGCCGTTGGCGGGCAAGATCCATGGCCTGGGCCTTGGGCATGCCCTTGACGCTCCAGAGGGCAAGGGCCACATTTTCTTCGGCGGTGTGGTCCGGGAAGAGGTTGAAGTGCTGGAAGACCATGCCGATGCGGGTGCGCAGGGTGTCCGGGTTCACCTTCAGGGTACTGTCGCCGGCGAGCAGCACGTTCCCGCTCTTGGGTTCGTGGAGGCGGTTGACGCCGCGCAGCAGCGTGGATTTGCCGGATCCGGAAGGGCCGATGATGCAGGTGGTGGTGCCCGGGGCCACGGTGAGGCTGACGTTGCGCAGGACCTCGATGTCGCCGTAGGCCATGGTGAGGTTGCGCAGTTCCAGGCTTGAACCGTGGAAGGACTTGGCTTCAGGGGCGGCGGTGTTCAGGGTGGTGGGGGTTGGGGTGTTCATGTGTTGCTCCCGGCTGTGAGCGGCGAGGCCGCATCGAGTTCCTTGACTTCCTTCAGGCCGCTGGTGGGCGGTGCGGCGCGACGGCGGCCGGTGCGGAACTTGTTGTCGAAGTAATTCACCAGGTGCGTCAGCGGGACGGTGATTACCAGGTAGAGGAGGCCGGCGGCCACCAGGGGTGAAAGATTCCCGGACAGAACGGCGGCGTCCTGGCCCACGCGGAAGAGTTCGCGTTCGGTGACCAGCAGGCCCAGGAAGTAGACCAGCGAGGAGTCCTTGACGATGGCGATGAACTGGTTCACCAGGGCCGGCAGGACGCGGCGGACGCCCTGGGGCACCACCACCAGCGCCATGGACTTGGCGTAGCTCATGCCGAGGGCACGGCAGGCCTCGCCCTGGCCCTTGTCCACGCTGAGGATCCCGGCGCGGAAGATCTCCCCGATGTAGGCGCTGGCGATCAGGCTCAGCGCGATGATGCCCAGCGGGTAGGGCGACGGGCCGAAGATCGATTGGCTCAGCCGGGCAAAACCCTGGCCGATCAGCAGGATGGTGAGGATGGCGGGCAGGCCCCGGAAAAGGTCCGTGTAGATCCTGGCCGGAACCCGCAGCCACTTGGACGGTGAGATGCCCATGACGGCCACCACCATTCCCAGCACCGTGCCAAGGACGGTGGCGGCAATGGAAATGATCAGCGTATTCAGCAGGCCGACCGCCAGGAGTTGGGGCAGGACCTCGGCCATAGCGCCGAAGTCGAAGAAGGTACGGATGATGGTGTTGAGCCAGTCCATGGTTGCTCTCAGACGTAGATGATGGGGAGGTGCCGGGCAGGCCGCGTTACGGCGGCCCGCCCGGTCAGGTGGCCAGAAGGCCTGTTGGCCCGGCGCTTGCGTGCCCGGCGACTATTTGCTGGGCGCGGGCGAGGCGGTCTGCTCGGCCTTGGGCAGGTACTGCTCGGGCATCGGCGAGCCCGGGAACCACTTCTGGTAGAGCTTCTTCCAGGTGCCGTCCTCCATGGCTGCAGCCAGGCCCTTGTTCAGGGCTTCCTTGAAGGCGGTCTTGCCCTTTGCCACCGCGAAACCTGCCGGTGCGTCGAAGGAGGGAATGTCTGCTGCACTGACCAGTCCGTGCTGCTCCTCGTAGGCCTTGGCGGCCTCGTAATCCAGGAAGTGGGCGTCCACGGTTCCGCTGTTCACCGCGGCGATGGCGGTGTTGTTGTCCGGGAAGCGCACCAGGTTGGCCGAGGTGAAGTTCTTGACCGCGTAGGCTTCCTGCAGCGTTCCCTGGACCACGCCCAGGCGTTTGCCTGCCAGCCCATCCGCGCCAGTGATGCCGGAGCCCTTGGTGGTGATGACCGTCAGGTAGCCGGCCAGGTAGCCGTCGGAGAAGTCCACCGTTTCCTTGCGCTTGTCCGTGATGCCGATCGCTGCAACACCGGCGTCGAACTGCCCGTTGGCAACTGCGGCAAGGAGGCCCGAGAAGTCCTGCCCGGTGAAGACCACATTGTCCACACCGGCCCGGTGGGCCACGTCCTTGAAGAGTTCAACGTCGAAGCCGGTGAAGTTTCCGGAGGCGTCGGCGAAGGTGTACGGCTTGGAGTCACCCAGGCTTGCCACCCGGATGGTGCCGGGCTGGATCAGGCCATAAGGGTTGTTTTCGGTGGTGGAGGCGGCGGAGGTGGAGCTGCAGCCGGAGAGGGCCAGGACCGCGGCCAGGGCTGCCGCGGCAATGCCGGCAGGTCGGAAATTCTTTTTCTTCACAGCGTTGTCCAATCGTTGGTGGGGAGGCGGTGCTGTCAGGGCCGCCGAAGAAAATCGTCGATGCTCTTGTTGAGTCCGGTCTCACACCCTAGGATTGAGACCGGACTCACATCGATGGATAGAAATGTAGCCGAAGTCACACGGGGCGTCAACAACCCCGTCGAAAGGTGAAGATGAACGGTGATGGAGCACGACGGCGGGACGTAACCGTTGCCGACGTCGCAAAGGCTGCCCAGGTTTCCAAGGCGCAGGCCGCCCGTGCGCTGGGCAACTACGGCGCCGTCAGTGATGACGTCCGCGAGCGCGTCCTCGCTGCTGCGGAAGCACTTTCCTACCGGCCCAATGAGCTGGCCCGCAGCATGAATACCGGGAAGTCGCACACTATCGGGGTGGTGGTGGGTGACATCGAAAACCCGCATTTCGGCCTTGCCACGCGCGGCATCACGGACACTGCCAAGAAAGCCGGCTACAACGTCATCCTGGTGAACACAGACGAGGACCGGGCGGCGGAGGTGGATGCGGTGCGGGTCCTGCTGGACAAGCGGGTGGACGGACTGATCGTCGCCCCGGCATCATCGGTGGACACTGAACACTTGCAGGAAGTGCACCAGTCCGGACGCCCCCTGGTCTTCATCGACCGCACCGCCGGGGACCTCAAGGTGGAGACCATGGCCGTGGACATGGCAAGGATTTCCCGGGAGGCCACGCAGTATCTGCTCGGGGCCGGGCACCGCCGCATTGCCTTCATTTCCACCTTGCGCACGGACGCCCCCTACAGCCCGGGCATGACCTTGGACTCCTCCCAGATCGCGGACCGCATCGAAGGGATGCGACAGGCCTTCCTTGAAGCGGAGCTGCCCTTTCCGGAGGACCTGGTCAGGTTGAATGCCGGCGATGCCGACTCGATCCGCAGCGTCACGCGCGAGGTGCTCCGGGGCCCGGACCAGGCCACCGCCGTGGTTGCTTCGGACGGCCTGATTGCCCTGGGCGTGGTGGAAGCGATCCAGGAACTGGGCCTGTCCATTCCGGCCGACGTTTCATTCCTGATGTACGACGACTTCGCCTGGACCCGGCTCACCACGCCGCCCCTGACGGTCATCGCCCAGCCGGTCTACAACATGGGCGTGGCGGCAGCCAAAGCCCTCATCCGGCAGATGGAAGGGCTGCCCCCTGCCGCTCCGGCACAGTTCACGGCCACCCTGGTGCGCCGCGGCTCGGTGGGTCCGCGCCGGGCGGAAGAGGATCCGCGGCAGGACGAGCTGGCGGCCACGCTCAACTGATACGCGTCGAACTTATTGCGAAGCGTCGAAGCCTGCCAACAGGCGCCGGGACGCGGTGTGCATGTGCGAGCGCATGGTTGCCGTGACAGCCTCCCCGTCGCGGGCAACCAACGCCTCATAAATCCTCGTGTGCTCCTTCAGCGCAGCTGCGGCGTGCCCTTCGTCGGTCAGGGCACGGTCCACCCAGATCCGGAGGAGCGAGCGGATACTCTGCAGGAGTTCCTGCAGGACCTGGTTTCCGGAAGCTGCCGCGATCTCGCGGTGGAAAGCCGCATCGGCCTCGACGAAGGCCACCAGATCATCCAGCGTGCCGGCCATTGTGTCCAGGTTCCCTCGCATCCGGTCGAGCGCCTCCCCCGTGATGCGTTCGGCTGCCAGCTGCACCGCCTGGACTTCCAGGCCGCTGCGGAGCTCTACGAGTTCACGCGTGCGCGGCGCACCCAGCATCAGGCCCCAGCTGAGGGTCCGGGGCAGGAGCTCCGAGATGCCGTCCCGGAGGTATGTCCCGGATCCGGGACGGACCACCACGATGCCCAGGATTTCCAGCGCCGCAAGAGCCTCACGCACCGCTGAGCGGCCAACCCCCAGGGAGGCGGCGAGCGTCCGCTCGGCGGGGAGCCGGGTGCCCGGCGCGATATCCCCGCTGGTGAAGAAGGCGAGCAGCCGCTCTGCCACTTCCGACACCACCGACCCCTGCCCCACGGAACCCAGGGCGGCACTGATCTTGGCCGTCGAGGCGGCGGATTCTACGGACACCTCCCAAGCGTAACAACTGGCGGACCACCTCCTGCCGCCCCCGGAACCCGGCCACGAAAACAGGGAAACGAAACAACAAGTCAACCGGTTGACCAATTTACTGTTCGGCCCTATGGTGGAACTCACAGCTTCATCCCGCGGTACCCCAAGCCGCGTGCATATGAGACAGCCCCACCCGCCTCCAGCGACGGACGCGACCGGGACATAAACATCAAGGAGTCAATGTGGACACCACACAATCGGTGGTCGAAAAATCCGCAATCAGGAAAGTGGCGGTCCGGCTTGTCCCGTTCGTCGCGCTGATGTTCTTCATCAACTACCTCGACCGCACCGCCATCTCTTTTGCCGGCCCCAATGGCATGAACAAGGACCTGGCCCTGAACGCCGCCCAGTTCGGCTTCGCGTCCGGCGTTTTCTTCATCGGCTACATCCTGCTTGAGATCCCCTCCAACCTGGCGCTGCACAAGTTCGGTGCCCGCCGGTGGCTGGCCCGCATCATGGTCAGCTGGGGCATCGTCTCGCTGCTGTTCACCTGGGTGGCCAACGTGGAGCAGCTGTACATCCTGCGCTTTATCCTGGGCGTGGCCGAGGCCGGCTTCTTCCCCGGCGCCATCCTCTTCCTGAGCCTCTGGGTTCCCGCCCGGCACCGCAGCAAGATTTTGGCCCTGTTCTACCTGGCCCAGCCGCTGACCACCGTCATCGGTGCGCCCCTGGCCGGCATCCTGATCCAGCAGCACGGCCTCTTCGGACTCGAAGGCTGGCGCGTCATGTTCCTCGGCGTTGCTGTCCCCGCCATCATCATCGGCATTATTTCCTGGTTCTACCTGGCTGACTCCCCTGCCAAGGCCAAGTGGCTCACGGCCGAGGAGAAATCCTGGCTGACCGGCGCCCTGGAAAAGGAAAAGAAGGAAACCACGGCCGGCAACAAGCACGCCAGCGTCCGCACCGTGTTCGGCAACGGCCGCGTCTGGATGCTCTCCCTGATCTACTTCGGCTTCATTTATGGCCTGTACGCGCTCGGCTTCTTCCTGCCGACCATCATCTCCGGCTTCGAAGGCATTTACGGCACCAAGTTCGACGTCTTCCAGAAGGGCCTGATCACCGCCATTCCGTACCTGCCGGCGGCAGTCGCCCTGTACTTCTGGTCCAAGGACGCCACCAAGCGCGGCGTCAAGACCTGGCACATCGCCGTTCCCGCCCTGGTGGGCGGCCTGAGCATCCCGCTGGCACTTTTCGCTGGAAGCCCCGCTGCCACGATCGCCGTCATCACCATCACGGCAATGGCAATCTTCGCGGCGCTGCCCAACTTCTGGACGGTCCCCACGCAGTTCCTGACGGGTGCGGCAGCAGCAGCGGGCATCGCCTTGATCAACACTGTGGGCAACCTGGCAGGCTTCAGTGCGGGCTACATCACCGGCTGGCTCAAGGACTGGACCGGCGATTACAACGTGCCGATGTTCGTGGTGGGCGGCTTCATGCTCCTGTCCGCCGTCCTGATGGTTGTCCTTAGCCGCTCCGGGCGCGTCTCCGAGGGAATCCGCGCCGAGGCGCTGGACCCGGCGGGCGCCGGGCAGCACGCCGAGCCTTAACGCCGGCGGGCCACCAAGACCCGGGACGCCCTCCTCATCCGTGGGCGTCCCCGCACCAGGCCCCGCACCAAGCCCCGCACCAACCGCCGCCCCAGACCCTCCCCCAGCTAGGCCCAGGAGCTTTTCCCATGACCCGCCTGTTCAATGAACCCGCAGCCTTCGCTGACGAAATGATCGAAGGCTTCGCCGCCTCCCATGGACGCTGGGTCAAACGCGTTTCCGGCGGTGTTGTCCGCAGCACCAGGAGCACCCCGGACACGGTGGCACTGGTGATCGGTGGCGGCTCCGGCCACTATCCTGCCTTCGCCGGCCTGGTGGGCCAGGGCCTGGCGCACGGCGCGGCGATGGGCAACCTGTTTGCGTCCCCGTCGGCGCAGCAGGTCTACAACGTGGCCAAGGCCGCCCACAACGGCGCCGGCGTGCTGCTGGGCTACGGCAACTATGCCGGCGACGTCCTGCACTTCACCCAGGCCCAGGAAAAGCTGCGCCGGGAAGGCATCGACTGCCGCAGCATCGCGGTCACGGATGACGTCTCCTCGGCCCCGGTCGAAGAGCACACCAAGCGCCGCGGCATCGCCGGGGACCTGACGGTGTTCAAGGTTGCGGCCGCGGCTGCCGAGGCAGGCTACGGCATGCACCAGGTGGTGGAGATCGCCGAACGTGCCAACCACCGCACCCGTTCGTTCAGCGTCGCCTTCACCGGCTGCACCCTCCCGGGAGCCGACCAGCCGCTGTTCTCCGTCCCCGAGGGCCGCATGGCCGTGGGCATGGGCATCCACGGCGAGCCGGGCATCGGGGAAACGGACATTCCGACGGCGGATGGCCTCGCCGAACTGCTCGTGGCCAAGCTCCTCACCGAGGTGCCGGAGGGCCTGGAAGCCAGGGGTGCACGGGTGGTCCCCATCCTCAACGGCCTGGGCAGCGTGAAGTACGAGGAGCTCTTCGTGGTCTACCGCCGCGTGGCCCAACTCCTGGCCGAAGCAGGACTCCAGGCAGTGGACCCGCAGGTCGGCGAACTGGTCACCAGCTTCGACATGGCCGGCACTTCCCTGACCCTCTTCTGGCTCGACGATGAACTTGAAACCCTCTGGAACGCACCCGCCGACGCACCCGCCTTCCGCCGCGGCGCCGTCAGCGCCCAAGCGCTGGAGGAGACCGCGGGCGAGCCGGCCGCCGTCGAACTTTCCATCCCGGACGCAACCGCGGAGTCCCGCGCCGGTGCCGTCCGCGTCCTCGCAGCCCTCGGCGCCGCAAAGGACGTGGTGGACGCCAACGCCGCGGAGCTTGGCAGGATCGATGCGATTGCCGGCGACGGCGACCACGGCATCGGCATGGAGCGCGGTGTCCGCGCCGCCGTGGAAGCCGCGGCAGACGCCGTCGCCCGTGGGGCCGGCGCCGCCACCACCCTGTACTTTGCAGCGGACGCCTGGGCGGACAAGGCCGGCGGCACGTCCGGCGCCCTGTGGGGCATGGCCCTGCGCGCGGTCGGTGACGCTGTTGGGGACAGCACAGCGCCCGACGCCGGTGCTGTCGCCACCGGAGTGGCCGGTGCCGCCGCCGCGATCATGGAGTTCGGCAAAGCCAAGGTGGGCGACAAGACGCTGGTGGACGTCCTGGTCCCGTTCCGGGACGCGCTTCGTGCCGGGGTGGACGGCGGAAAGTCCCTGGCAGCTGCCTGGGACGCTGCCGCCACCGCCGCCCAGCAGGCAGCCGAGGACACCGCCAACCTGCTGCCGCTCATGGGCCGCGCCCGTCCACACGCCGAGAAGAGCCTGGGCACCCCCGACGCCGGCGCTGTCTCCATGGCCCTGATCGTGCGGGCCATCCACAACACCCTCAGCCAAGACAACAACGCCGCGTACAACACCATCAAGGAGAACGCATGAGCACCAAGCTGCGCCTGGTCATCGGAGCCGACGACGCCGGTTTCGACTACAAAGAAGCCCTCAAGGCCGACCTGGAAGCCTCCCCCCTGGTCGAATCCGTCACGGACGTGGGGGTGGACGCCACCAGCCACACCCCGTACCCGTCGGTGGCCATCGCCGCCGCCGAACTGATCGCGGAAGGCAAGGCCGACCGCGCCCTGCTGGTCTGCGGCACCGGCCTCGGCGTGGCCATCGCCGCGAACAAGGTACCCGGGGTGCGCGCCGTCACCGCCCACGACAGTTTCTCGGTGGAGCGCGCCATCCTGAGCAACAACGCCCAGGTCCTCACCTTCGGCCAGCGCGTCATCGGCCTGGAACTTGCCCGCCGCCTGGCCCGGGAATGGCTCACCTACACCTTCGACGAAACCTCCGCCTCCGCGGATAAGGTCGCCCTGATTAAGGACTACGAGGGTGTCACTTCCTGCTAAGAAACCCAAAGCCGTCATCGGCGTCAGCCTGAAGATGTACTTTGGCTACGCCCGGTCCGTGGACTACTGCCGCGACGTGGCCTCAATCGCGTTCGCCCACCCGGCCGTGCAAAGCGGCGACATCGAGCTGTTCGTCCTGCCCATGCTCCCGGCACTGCCGGAGGCCGCCCGGATCCTGGGCCCCGCCGGCGCCGCCACCGGAGCGCAGGACATCTTCTGGGAGGACGAGGGCGCGTACACCGGCGAGGTGGGCGGAAAGGCCATCGCAGAACTCGGCGGCCGCTATTCAGAAATCGGGCACGCAGAACGCCGCCGCATCTTCGGCGAAGATGACCGCATCATTGGCCTGAAGACCGCAGCCGCCTACCGCAACGGCCTGACCCCCGTGCTGTGCGTCGGCGAACTGCAGCCCGGTTCCGTGGAGGAAGCCGTTGCCCGGTGTTCGGCGGAGATCGACGCCGCCCTCAACCGGGCTTCGTCCCTGGCACCGGCCGCCCGGACCATCGTGGCGTACGAACCCCAGTGGGCCATCGGAGCGCCGGAACCGGCCACCCCCGGCTACATCAGCGCCGTCATCACCGGGCTGGATGCGCACCTGCGCAGCCTGCCCGGACAGGAAGACAGCCGCGTGATCTATGGCGGCAGCGCCGGGCCGGGCCTGATCACACAGCTCGGTCCCGCCGTCGCCGGCCTGTTCCTGGGCCGCTTCGCGCATGACCCGAAGGCGCTGGCAACCATCCTGGACGAGACGGCAGCCCGGCTGGAATCCGCGGCGGTGGCAGCATGAGCTCACGGATAGGCCTCAGCAGTTACGCGTTCTTCTGGCAGCTCTCGGACAAGGTCTCCCAGCCCCTGAGCATCCACGATGCGCTCCAGCGGACGGCGGAACTGGGCGTGGACCTGTTCCAGGTCTGCGACTACGCCCCGCTGGAGGCCATGCCGGACGCGGAACTGCAGGCCGTGCGGGACACGGCGGACAGGCTGGGAATCTCCCTTGAGCTGGGTACCAAGGGCATCCGCCCGGAGCACCTTCGCAGGTTCCTGCACATCGCCGGAATCCTTGGCTCGCCGCTGCTGCGGACCATGTTCAACGTTCCCGGGCACACTCCCACCACCGAGGAAGCGGTGGCCATCTTCAAGGAGCTGCTGCCCGAGTTCGAGGCAGCAGGGGTGAAGATCGCGGTGGAAACCTACGAACAGGTCCCCACCTCCCGCATCCTGGACGTGGTCCGCGGCGTGGACAGCCCGTACCTGGGGATCTGCAGCGATCCTGCCAACACCGTCGCGGCGCTGGAGATGCCGCGTGAGGTGATTGACGCCGTCGCGCCCTATGTCCTGAACATGCACATCAAGGACTTTGCCTTCAGCCGCGAGGACGGGTGGGTGGGCTTCACCTACTCCGGCGCCCCGCTCGGCGAAGGCCTGCTCGACTACGGGTACATGGCCGGAAAAATCCGGCCGCATGAAAGAAACATCAACCAGATCGTCGAACACTGGCTGCCCTGGCAGGACTCCGAGGCGGAAACCATCCGGCTCGAAAACCAGTGGACCCGGCAAAGCATCGAATTCCTAAGGAGCAAGTGAAATGTCAGCAGAAACTTTGACCGTCGCCGTCATCGGAGCCGGAGGCAAGATGGGGATGCGCGTTTCGCGCAACCTCCAGAAGTCCGCCCACACCGTCTTCTACAGCGAGAACTCCCCCGCGGGCCAGGAACGCGTCCGCGCTGAAGGCCGCGACATCACCGCCACCGATGACGCGGTCAAGGGCGCCGACGTGGTGATCCTGGCCGTCCCGGACACCGTCCTGGGCGTCGTCTCCGAAGGCGTGGTGCCGCAGATGAAGTCCGGCGCCATCCTCCTCACCCTGGACCCCGCCGCAGCCTACGCCGGCCTGCTGGCAAAGCGCGACGACGTTGTCCAGGCAGTCGCACACCCCTGCCACCCGTCGGTGTTCCTGGAGCGCACCACGAAGGAAGAATGGGCCGACACCTTCGGCGGCGAAGGTGCCCCGCAGAACGTTGTTGCCGCCATCGACGACGACGCCCCGGCGGGCACCCGCGATTCGGCTGAAGCCGTGATCCGCACCATTTACGCCCCGGTCATCGACGTCCATTGGGTCACGGTCAAGCAGCTCGCCGTCCTCGAGCCCACCCTGGTGGAAACAGTTGCCTGCATGATCGGCACCCTGCTGAACGAAGCGCTGCACGAGACCGTGCACACCGCCGGCGTCCCCGAAGAAGCCGCGAAAGCCATGCTGTTCGGCCACGTCCAGATCGCACTGACCAACGCCCTGCGCGGTTCCAACCCGTTCTCCGAAGCCTGCGAAATCGCGATTCAGTACGGCAGGGACACCATCATCAAGGACGACTGGAAGAAGATCTTCGACGACTCCGAACTCGACGGCGTCATCGCCAAGATGCTCAAGCTCGAGGCCGTCAAGCGCTAGAGCCTGCAGCAGCGGCGGCGTCTGTCCGGTCAGGTGGACCGGGCGGACGCCGCCGCTTTGGCGTTAACCACGCGTCAGCTGACGCCTGCCCCTTGCAGGTTGAAGTAGGAGCGGGCGTCCGGCGGCCGGATATCGGCGACGGCGTCGCTGAAGATCCGCATGGGATGCGGCGTGTACGGGTGCTCTGCGATGGCCTCGAAGTCGAGGTCGATGCCCAGGCCAACGCCTTCGGGGATCATGACGTCGCCCTCGGCCGTCAGCTGGAGGCGCTCATTGGAGATGTCACTGCGCCACGGCACATCCGTGGCCATGATCTCCAGATACCGGAAATTCGGCAGCGCTGCACCGAGCTGCAAGGTTGCCGCGGTACTGAGCGGACCGCTGGGGTTGTGGGGTGCGAAGGGAATGTAGTGAGCTGCGGCGAGCGTGGAGATGAATGAGAGTTCCAGCAGGCCGCCGGCGTGGGTGGCGTCCGGCTGGATGAAATCCACGGCGTGGCGTGCCAGGGCGGGGATGAAGGTGTTCCGTCCCATCCACCGCTCCCCTGCCGCGATGGGGACGGGGGACTTGGTACGCACCTCGATGAGCGCATCGATTCCGTCCGGCGGGCAGGGTTCCTCGAAAAACACCGGCTGGAACTGCTCGATTTCGCGGGCCACCCTGATGGCCGTCGGGACGTCGAACCGGCCGTGCCCTTCGATGAAGAGCTCAACATCATCACCGACGGCCTCGCGGACAGCGGCAACGGACTCAAGCATGCGCCGCAGGTCCCGCGGTTGGAGGGAGAGATCCGCAGCCTCGAACGGGTCCCATTTCAGGCCGCGGAAGCCCTGGCCAACTGTCCGGACAGCGGCAGCTGCGAAGTCCTCTGGAGTTGTGGCGCCGGAAAACCAGCCGTTGGCGTACGCACGGACCCGGTCGCGGACCTGGCCGCCCAGCATCCGGTGGACCGGGACACCCAGTGCGCGCGCCGAAACATCCCACACCGCCATCTCAAGCGCGCTCAGGGCCGTCATGGACACCGGGCCGCCACGCCAATAAGCATCCCGGTTGAGTTCATAAATGGTCTGGCTGATCCGCGTGGGGTCCTTGCCCCGGACGGCTTCAGCAAGGACTGCCACAGCGCCGCGGACCGCGTGCTCCTGCCCCTCAAGGGTTGCCTCGGCGACGCCGGTGAGACCCTCATCAGTAGCGAGCCGGACGAAGATGAGATTCGTTCGGTAGAAGTCCACGACCACGGTGTCGAGGTTGGTGATTTTCATGGGATGCCTTTCAGCACGCGGGAGGGGCAGTGGATTCACGCACGATTACCTGGGTGGCCAGCTCCACGCGGTGGGAATCCAGGACCTCGCCGTGCACCTGGCGCAGGAGTGACCTCAGGGCCGCCCGTCCCATCTCCTCCAGGGGCTGGGCCACGGAGCTCAACGATGGCACGGACTGCTCACCCTGGTTGGTGCCGTCGAAACCGATGAGGCTGATGTCTTCGGGAACCCTGATCCCATGGTGCCGCGCTTCGCTCAGGACACCCAAGGCAATGGCGTCGCTGGCGGCAAAGATGGCCGTGGGGAGGGAGTCGAGCTTCAGCAGCTCCTTAAACCCGCTGACCCCGCTCTCGGTCCGGAACCGGCCGCCGGAAACAATGTAGCTGGGGTCAACCTTGATGCCCTGAGCCATGAGGGCGGCCATGTATCCGTGCAGCCGCGCCTGATTGCATTCCGCGCCCTCTATGCCGCCAATGTAGGCGATGCGGCGGTGTCCCAGTTCCAGCAGGTGCTCGGTAGCCGCTTTACCGCCGGCCCAGTTGGTGGCCCCCACGCTAACAACGTCGGCTGAGGGCGGGTTGAGCGGGTCGATGACGACGACGGGAATTTGCCTGCGCCTGAACGCATGCAGTTGCGCTTCACTGAAGGCCGAGGTCACCACGATCATCCCCAACCTGCCTTCTTCCAGCATCCGCTGCGCCCGGCGCTCGGGCGTGTGGCGGCCGGGGGTGGACTGGCCGGTTACGCTGACCAGGATCTCGACGTCGGCAGCGGCAGCGAACTGCAGGATGCCGTTCAGGACCTCGATGGTGTAGGCGGAATCGAGGACGTCGATCACTACTTCCACCACGGTCCCGCTGTCCGCGGCCGCCCGCCGCTGTACCGGAGACTGGTACCCCGCCTGCTCCAGTGCGGCAAGAATCCGGGCCCTGGTTTCGGGGGCCACATCGTCACGCCCGTTCACCACCTTGGAAACGGTCGGCGCCGAAACCCCTGCCTGCCTGGCGACGGTAGCGAGCGTGGGTTTGGTCCGCTCCGGCAATTTAGTCGTCATCGGTTCGCAATCTTTCGAAGGTGGGGAAACGTTTTCAAGCTACAGACTGGAAGTTTCCCCCGTCAAGATGCAGCAGCAACTCCGTCTTCATCGAAAAAGATCCTCTACGATCCCCTTGACCCCGCGACTTTTTCCCGCTTTAGTTTAGACCGTGACTTATATCACGGTTCGAAATGTTTCGAACAATCGTCGGAGCTGACGCCCCGCACCTCGACAGCAAATTCACAATGGAGAAGCAATGAAGCAACCCCAGACCTCCCGGCGCTCTTTCCTCGCCCTCGCTGCCCTTACTCCCTTTGCCGTTGCCGCAACCAGCGCCTGCGGAACGTCCGGCCCGGGCGCCTCCAGCGGCGGCGGGGGCGCCAGCATGTGGTACCTGACCGGCGAGCCAAACCAGACCACCATGCAGAAGGCCGTGGATGCCTTCAATTCGGCAAACTCCGCCGACAAGATCACGGTCACCTATTTCCAGAACGACGCGTACAAGACCAAGATCAAGACCGCAATCGGCGCCAACCAGGCACCCACCATCATCTACGGGTGGGGCGGCGGCGGCCTGAAGACCTACGCCGAGGCCAACCAGGTGGAGGATCTGACCAGCTGGTTCGAGCAGAACCCGGACTTGAAGAAGAAGTTCTTCCCGTCCGTATTCGGTGCAGCTACCGTCAACGGCAAGATCTATGCCCTGCCCAACCAGTACGTCGCCCCGATCGTGCTGTTCTACAACAAGGAACTCTTCCAAAAGGCTGGCGTCCAGCCGCCCAAGACCTGGGACGACATCATGTCCTTGGTCAAGACCTTTAATGGCATGGGCGTGGCCCCGTTCTCCCTGGGCGGCCAGTCGCGCTGGACCTCCATGATGTGGCTCGAATATCTGCTGGACCGCATTGGCGGCCCCGACGTCTTCAAGGCGATCTTTGAAGGCAAGCCCAACGCCTGGATGGACCCCGCAGTGATCGAGACCGGCACCAAGATCCAGGAACTGGTCTCTGCCGAAGGCTTCATCAAGGGCTTCTCCTCCATCACCGCGGACTCCCAGGCAGACCAGGCCCTCCTGTTCTCCGGCAAGGCAGCCATGATGCTGCACGGTTCCTGGACCTACGGCGCCATGAAGAAGGCGGGCCAGAACTTCGTCCAGGACGGAAAGCTCGGATTTGTCCCGTTCCCAACTGTTGCCGGCGGCAAGGGTGATCCGAAGAACGGTGTCGGAAACCCGGCCCAGTACATGTCCATTTCGTCCAAGGCCAGCGACAAGGAAAAGGAATCCGCCAAGAAGTTCTTTAAGGACGGCATCCTCACCGACACGGTGATCGAGGCCTACATCAACTCCGGCTCGGTTCCCATTGTCAATGGCATTGAGGACAAGCTGAACACTTCCCCTGACAAGGAGTTCCTCAACTACGTCTACGGCATGGCCAAGAATGCGCCCAACTTCCAGCAGTCCTGGGACCAGGCGCTGAGCCCCACCGCAGCCGAGGCCCTGCTGAACAACATCGACCAGCTGTTCCTGAAGTCGATCACCCCGCAGCAGTTCGCCGAGAACATGAACGCCACCCTGGGCAAATGAGTAACGCTATTTCCACCGCCCCGGGGACCGCCGTCGGCATCAAGGATTCCAGGCAAACCGAAAAGCGCAAGGCCGCCCTCGCGTGGCTGACACTGCCGGCACTGTTCTTCTTCCTGGTGTTCGCCGTCATCCCGCTGGCCGGTGTGCTCATCCTGAGCTTCGCCAGCTGGGACGGAATCGGTGCCATCGGAGCGGCGGGCCTGGACAACTGGTTCTCCGTACTCGCGGACCCGGGACTGTACAACGCCCTGGGCCTGACCTTCCTGATCATGATCGTCTCGTGGCTGGTCCAGACCCCCATCAGCCTCCTGCTGGGAGTCTTCACGGCGGGAAGCCAGCGGTACCGTGCCGCACTGGCCGTACTGTACTTCCTGCCCCTGCTCCTGTCCTCCGCCGCCGTCGCCATTGCCTTCAAGGCCCTGCTGGATCCCAACTTCGGCCTGGCAACCGGCCTGGGACTGCCGTTCCTGGCGCAGGACTGGCTGGGGGTCCCGCAACTGGCCCTCGGCCTGGTGATCTTCGTCATCGCCTGGCAGTTCGTGCCGTTCCACACCCTTATCTACCAAGGCGGGGTGCGGCAGATCCCGAAGTCCCTCTACGAGGCAGCCCAGATCGATGGCGCGGGGACCATTAAGCAGTTCTTCCACATCACCCTGCCCCAGTTGAAGTACACCATCATCACCTCGTCCACGCTGATGGTGGTGGGTTCACTGACCTACTTCGACCTGATCTTCGTCCTCACCGGCGGCGGCCCCGGAAACTCCACCCGGATCCTGGCGCTGGACATGTACCTGCGGGGCTTCCGGGCCAACCTCATGGGCCCGGCCAGCGTCATCGCCGTCATTCTCGTCATCATCGGCCTCGGTCTTGCCTTGTTCCTCCAGCGTCTTGGCGGCAAGGACAAGCAGGGCAGCCAATTGGAAGGTTTGTAGGGTGAGTACCGTCCTGAAAAGCAATGCGCAGGAGGCCCGGACCGGAACCATCGGCGGTTCAGAAGCCGCCAAGCGGGGACTCGGTCCCCGTTTGAGGCGGCTGAACATCCCCGGCGGCCTCGGCGGATGGATCTGGCTGGCGATCATTATCCTGCCCATCTACTACGTGGTAATCACCAGCCTAAAGACGCAGGCGGGATACTTCGGCCAGAATCCCCTGGCCCTTCCCACCTCGCCCACCCTGGAGAATTACCAGCTGGTTCTCGCGGCCGATTTCGCCACGTATTTCATGAACAGCGCCATCGTCACGCTCGGCTCCGTGATTCCCACCGTGCTGGTTTCGTTCATGGCCTCGTTCGCGATCGTCCGCGGCAGCGGCAGGTTCCTGAAACTGGTCAACGGCGTGTTCCTCATGGGCCTGGCCATCCCGCTGCAGGCGACGATCATCCCGATCTACCTGATGATCATCCGGCTCAACCTTTACGACAGCCTGCTGGCGCTGATGCTGCCGTCCATCGCCTTTGCCATCCCTCTGACAGTGCTGATCCTGTCCAACTTCATCCGTGATGTCCCGAACGAACTGTTCGAGTCCATGCGGCTGGACGGCTGCAGCGAATGGCAGACCATGTGGCGGCTCGCCCTGCCCCTAACCCGCCCCGCCATCGTGACCGTCGCCATCTACAACGGCCTGCATGTCTGGAACGGGTTCCTGCTTCCGCTGGTCCTCACCCAGAGCCCCGGCCTTCGGGTCCTGCCCCTGGGCCTGTGGACCTTCCAGGGTGAGTTCAGCGTCAACATCCCGGCCGTGCTCGCCTCGGTGGTGCTCAGCACCCTGCCCATCCTGGTGCTTTATGTCATCGGCCGGCGCCAGCTGCTGGCAGGCCTGACGGCCGGCTTCAGCAAGTAGAAAGGACCTTCACATGACCACCGCCAAACCCCTGCGGGTCGGCATGGTGGGCTACGCCTTCATGGGTGCCGCCCACTCCCACGCCTGGCGCACCGCGCCCCGGTTCTTCAACCTGCCACTGCAGCCACAGCTCACCGCGGTTGCCGGCAGAAACTCCGACAGCGTCCGTGCCGCTGCGGACAAGCTGGGCTGGGAGTCTGTCGAGACTGACTGGCGCCGCCTGATCGAGCGCGACGACATCGACCTCATCGATATCTGCACGCCCGGCAACACCCATGCCGAAATTGCCATGGCCGCCCTTGAAGCCGGCAAGCACGTCCTGTGCGAAAAGCCGCTGGCCAACTCCGTGGAGGAAGCCGAGCAGATGACACTGGCGGCGGAGACCGCCATGAAGAACGGCATCTTCTCGATGTGCGGTTTCAGCTACCGCCGCACCCCGGCCCTGGCGCTGGCCAAGCGGTTCGTGGACCAGGGCAGGCTCGGCGAGATCCGGCACGTCCGGGCCCAGTACCTGCAGGACTGGCTCTCGGACGCCAACGCCCCCATGACCTGGCGGCTGGACAAGAGCAAGTCCGGCTCCGGGTCCCTTGGTGACATCGGAGCCCACAGCATCGACGCCGCCCAGTGGGTCATTGGCCAGAACATCACCGGTGTCTCGGCCATGCTGGAAACATTCGTCCGGGAGCGGCCGCTGGCCGGCGACCTGGTGGGCCTCGGCGGCCACGGCGACCTCAGCAAGGACGCCCCGCGCGGAACGGTCACCGTTGATGATGCTGCCATCTTCAGCGCCCGCTTTGAAGACACAACGTTCGACGGCGGCGCCTCCGCAGGAGCCATCGGCGTCTTCGAGGCAACGCGGTACGCCCTGGGCAGGAAGAACGCCATGCGGCTGGAGGTCAACGGCACCAAAGGCTCCCTGGCCTTTGACTTCGAGGACATGAACGTCCTGTCCTTCTACGACGCCGCCGAAGAGCCTGACGCCGGCTTCCGCCGCATCTTCGTCACCGAGCCTGGGCACCCGTACGTCGGAAACTGGTGGCCCACAGGCCACGGGCTCGGGTACGAGCACGGTTTCACCCACCAGGTGGTGGACCTCGTCACGGCCATCGGGGAAGGCCGTCAGCCGAAACCCTCCTTCGCCGACGCCCTGCAGGTGCAGCGGGTCCTCGCAGCAGTGGAATCCAGCGCCGCAAATGCCAGCCAATGGCAAAAAGTCTGAGCGGCATCAAGCTTCAAGCAATTAAGGAACACACATGACACGACCAATTACGCTGTTCACGGGCCAGTGGGCCGACCTGCCCTTTGAGGAAGTGGCGCGGCTTGCCGGCGAGTGGGGCTTTGACGGGCTGGAGATCGCCTGCTGGGGCGACCACCTGGACCCGCGCCGCGCCGCGGAGGACGACAACTACCTCCAGGGCCGGCTGGACATCCTGGAGAAGAACAACCTGCAGGTGTACGCCATCGCCAACCACCTCACCGGCCAGGCCGTCTGCGACGACCCCATCGACGAACGCCACCAGGGCATCCTGTCCGCAGAAATCTGGGGCAACGGCGAACCTGAAGGCGTACGCCGCCGCGCCGCGGAATCGATGAAAGACACCGCACGGGCCGCCGCCCGGCTTGGCGTCAAGACCGTCACCGGGTTCACCGGGTCCTCCATCTGGAAGGCCGTCGCCATGTTCCCCCCGGCCTCCCAGGCAATGATCGACGCCGGCTACCAGGACTTCGCGGACCGCTGGAACCCCATCCTCGACGTCTTCGAACAGGAGGATGTCCGGTTCGCCCTCGAGGTCCACCCCTCCGAAATCGCCTACGACTACTGGACCACCAAACGCACCCTGGAAGCCATCGGACACCGGGAAAGCTTCGGGCTGAACTTCGACCCCTCCCACTTCATCTGGCAGGACCTGGACCCCGTGATGTTCCTGCAGGACTTCGCGGACAAAATCTTCCACGTCCATGTCAAGGAATCCGTCCGCCAACTCGATGGCCGCAACGGCCGCCTGGGCTCCCACCTCCCCTGGGCAGATCCACGCCGGGGCTGGGACTTCGTCACCGCAGGACACGGGGACGTGCAGTGGAACCGGATCTTCCGGACCCTGAACGCCATCGGCTACGACGGCCCCACCAGCATCGAATGGGAGGACGCCGGCATGGACCGCCTCACCGGCGCCCCGCAGGCGCTGGCCATGGTCCAGGAACTCGCCCGGATCGCCCCGCCCGCAGCCGCCTTCGACGCCGCCTTCGCCAGCCACTGACCCCCTGCTCTTTCCGGCCAGCAGGCCGGCAGCCAACCAAAGGAAACTTCAAATGACCGAACGCAAGAACGCCCTGGTGGTCCGGGGCGGCTGGGACGGCCACCAGCCCTACGAGGCCACCGAACTCTTCATCCCCTACCTCAAAAACAACGGCTACGACGTCCGGGTAGAGGAATCCCCCAAGGTCTACGCCGACACCGCCTACATGGCCGGCGTGGACCTGATCATGCAGTGCATGACCATGACCACCATCGAAAAAGACGAGTTCGCCGGACTCCGGACAGCCGTGGAAAACGGCACCGGCCTGGCCGGCTGGCACGGCGGAATCGCCGATTCCTACCGCAACACCTCCGACTACCTGCACCTGATCGGCGGCCAGTTCGCCTGCCACCCCGGCAAACACCCGGACGAGTGCATCGGCGAGCAGTCCGACAACTACGTCCCCTACACCGTCACCATGCTGCCCGCGGCCGCCGAACACCCCATCACCCAAGGCATCAAGGACTTCGACCTCGTCACCGAGCAGTACTGGGTCCTCTCCGACGACTACATCGACGTCCTGGCCACCACCACCCAAAAAGTCCGCGAATGGGACCCCTGGAACCGTGAAGTGACCTCCCCCGCCATCTGGACCCGCCAATGGGGCAAAGGCCGCATCTTCGTCGCCACCCCCGGCCACCGCGTCGAAATCCTCCAGGACACCAACGTCCGCACCATCATCGAAAGGGGCCTGCTGTGGGCAAGCCGTTGAAAGTCGGAATCATTGGCTGCGGTGCCATCATCGCGCAGTACCTCGCCAACTTCCGCAAGCTCCAGGACCTCGAACTTGTAGCGGTCGCGGACCTTGATCCCGTACGCGCAAAAGCGGTGGCCGAGCAGTACGAGGGCGTCCGCGCGGTCTCCGTGGATGAACTCCTCACGGCGGACGACGTCGACCTGGTCCTGAACCTCACCATCCCCGCCGCACACGCGGACGTGGCGCTGAAGGCCATCGCCGCGGGCAAAAGCGTCTACGGCGAGAAGCCCCTCGCCGCCACAACCGCGGAGGCACGCCAGGTGCTGGACGCGGCACGCCAGGCAGGCGTCGTCGTCGGCTGTGCCCCTGACACCGTGCTGGGCACCGGCATCCAGACCGCCCGCAAAGCCATTGACGATGGCCTCATCGGCGCCCCCATCTCCGCATCGGCCACCATGGTGACTCCAGGCCACGAGCGCTGGCACCCGAACCCGGACTTCTACTACCAGCCCGGCGGCGGTCCCCTTTTGGACATGGGGCCTTACTACGTCACCGCCCTGGTGACGCTGCTGGGTCCCGTTGTGTCGGTGCTGGGCGCAGCAAGCCATACCCGCAACGAGCGGACCATCGGATCCGGGCCGAGGCAGGGTGAGAAGGTACCTGTCACCATCGACTCCCACGTCACGGGTGTCCTGGTCCACGCCTCCGGCGCGCTCTCCACCCTGTTCATGAGCTTCGACGCCGTGAAGTCCAAGTCACCCAACATCGAGATCCACGGCGAGCGCGGATCCCTGGTGGTGCCGGATCCCAACCACTTTGACGGCGACGTCCAGCTGTTCTCCCTGGGCGCGGAGGACTGGGAAACCCTTCCCACGTCCGCCGGGTACGTCGACTCCGGCCGGGGGTTCGGCATCGCGGACCTGGCCGCAACCCCGCAGGGCAAGGAACCCCGCGCGGGCGGCGCCCTTGCCTACCATGTCCTGGAGGTCATGGAATCTGTCCTGAAGGCCGCGCACAGCGGCATGATGGTGAGCATCCAGAGCACCGTTGAGCGGCCGGAAAGCGTGGCGCTGACCGTCCTGGCCGAACAGGCAGACGCCCTGCAGGCCAACTAGCCATCCGGAACCGCGCCGCCCGTCGCAGTGGAGCTAATGCACTCCATCGCTGCGGGCGGCGCGGTTCCTGCCCAAGGACTTCGCCCTGTACAGGGCTGCGTCCGCCGCGGCAATGAGCCCATCAACATCAGAGGACCCGCCGTCATAGGTGGAAATGCCGTAACTCGCGGTGGGCATCTCCATGCCCGCGGGCGCATCCGCCCCGGCCATGCGCCTGCTGATCTCCTCGGCAATCGTCTCGGCGCGTTCTGCACTTGCCCCCGGCACCAGGATGACGAACTCCTCCCCGCCGTACCTCCCGGTCAGGTCGGTGGAGCGCACGGTGGCAGTGCAGGCGTCAGCGAAGGCCTGCAGCGCCTGGTCGCCCGCGGCATGGCCGTAGGTATCGTTGACGGCCTTGAAGTGGTCAAGATCAGCCAGGATCAGGGCTCCGGAGCCGCCGGTAATGGTGCGGTCGGCCAGTTGCTCCGCGGCCAGGTCCAGGAAGGCCTTGCGGTTCAGGAGCCCCGTGAGGTCGTCACGGCTGGCCACCACGCGCAGCGCACGGGTCTGCTGTTCGGTGCTCAACGCCGCCATGCTGAAGGACACCACTACCAGCAGCACCATGGTCACCAGGGTGGTTACGGCGGATCCAAAGACGGTGACGAAAACCGGACCGTTGGGGCCCTCCACCAGGAATGCCACCCAGCGGAAGAAGTAGAAAACACTGAGCCCTCCGGCAGCCACCGCCATGGGGATCCGGACCCGTGAATAGCCCGGCTCAAGGCGCCAGAGCTCACGGGACGCCAACCCAACGGTCAGGCTCATGGCGGCAAGGAACACGGGCCCGCCCGACCAGGTGTTGGTGGCCGGATGGTCCAGCAGGGAGGCCACCAGGGTGACCAGCGGAATCCCGGTAAAGGCCCACTTGGGCGGCCGCACGGTCCGCAGCGAGCGCGCTCCCGCCCACACTGCCACGCCGCCGTGTACCAGCAGGGTGTTCCCCACCGGGTTGGCCCACACCTGATGGACTGTGCCGTCCAGGAGGAAGGAGCCTGACCCGGAGAGGAAGAACAGCAGGGCGCCGCACCACCAGGCGCTGTAGGGCGAGCGCGTCAACCGGTAGGCGGAAAAGTAGAAGAGAACCACCAGGACGAGGGCCATGAGGCCAAATGCAATGCGGAGGGTCACCGTGTCCAGAACCATGTGCCAGTAGTCCCCCCAGAAGCCCCGATTTTGCTCACGCAAGTATTACATCCACCCACACGGTGCAGAAGGATCCCTACCCCCGCCGGGATACTTCAAACTCGCCTAGGGTGGCAAGTAACCATCGGGACCACGAAAGGCACGCCATGCTCCTTCTCTTCGGTTTCAGGACCGTCTACAAGGCCCTCCCGGGGCGGGCGGGAACCTGCCAGCACTGCGGCGCCTTCGTCCACCACCGACTGGATGAGCAGAGCACCAAATTCACGCTGTTCTTCATCCCCGTGCTCACGGTGTCGCGGAAGTTCCGGATCACATGCACCAACTGCGGCTATGTCTCCTCCATCACCGGACGGCAGAAGCGCGCGCTGGAACTTCGGGGCTAGCCCCTGGATCCCCACGCCGACGGCCGCTAAAGTGGGACGCGGTCCAGCCCTGCCGCTCCCGGCAGAGGACGGGAACCGGACGAGGGAATGGAGGTGGTTTTGATGACAGCAGTTGCCGTGCGCCCTGGGCGCCCCGCATCCACCACATCAACCATCCCTCCCGGCTGCATGCGCGTTTCCTGACGCGGCGGGTTCACCTGCCAGTGCACCGGGGACTTTCCAAGGAAACCACAGTGCATACTTCTTCAGGCAGCGCCCAGGACACCACCAACAACAAGGACACAGACAGCACCCCGGGAACCCATCCCTTGCCGGGCAGGGGCCCGTCCGCTTACGGCTATACGCCCGCCGTCGCCCACTATTTCGATCAGCACCCCTGCCCCGGGGCAACTGCACCTGGCCGGGTGGTCCGGGTGGACCGAAGCCTGCTGCTGGTTGCCGTGGACGATGGGCTCCTGCACCTGCCGTATCCGCTGTCCGGCGGTCCGGCCGTCACCGGTGACTGGGTCTGGATTGGTCCCAACCGGGCGGGCGAGCGGCAGATCGTGTCCGTCCTCCCCCGCCGCTCCGAGCTCAGCCGCAAACGGGCCTTTGAGGACTCCTCCGCCGCACAGATCCTGGCCGCAAACATGGACACGGTGGGCGTGGTGGTGCCCGTGGACCGGCCCCTCACGCACAACCGGCTGGAACGCACCCTCGTCGCCGCATGGGATTCCGGCGCCACCCCGCTGGTGATCATCACCAAGGCGGACCTGGCAGAAATAGCGGACGACGTCGTCGGAAAAGTCATCCGGCAGGCGGCAGGCGTGGAGGTGGTCACCACATCCGCCGAAAACGGCGACGGCATCAACGAACTGATGGCGCGGATTCCACCGGGCGGAACCATCGTGCTCCTGGGCCCGTCCGGTGCCGGCAAATCCACATTGATCAACGCCCTGGCGGGCCGTGACGTCCAGCAGACCGGGGAGGTCCGGTCCAGCGACTTCAAAGGCAAGCACACCACCACCGCCCGGGAGCTGGTGCCGCTGTCCAACGGGACGGTTCTGATGGACACGCCTGGCGTGCGTGGGTTTGGGCTGTTCGACGCCGGCGAAGGGTTGGACGGGATGTTCGGCGACGTCGAGGAACTGGCCGCCGGCTGCCGGTTCGCTGACTGCACCCACGGCAGTGAGCCAGGCTGCGCGGTCCGTGAAGCCATCGACAACGGTGCCCTGCCCGAGCGCCGCTGGACCTCTTACCTCAAGATGCAGCGGGAACTGGCGGCGCTGGCGCGCCGCTCCGATATCGCTGCCGAGCGCGCGTATCACCGGGAGTGGCACCAAAAGGTGGTCTCGGCGGGAAAATCGCAGCGCTGGGCGGAGCGCGAGGCCTCCGAACGCGGCAGCCGGACCGGAGGCAAGGACCGGAAGCGGAAGCGGTAGGAGAACCCGTCTTCCGTCTCGGGGGTGGGGAGTAGGGTTCGGTCATGGACATCATCCTGGTACCCGGTTTCTGGTTGGACGCCTCGTCATGGGAGGAGGTGACACCCGGCCTGGAAGCAGCCGGACACCGCCCCCACCCCCTAACACTTCCCGGCAAGGAGTCGGTGGATGCCAGCCGTGCGGGCATCAGCCTGCAGGACCACATCGATGCGGTGGTGGAGGTCCTGGATGGGATGCCGGGCAAGGCGGTCCTGGTGGGCCATTCCGGCGGCGGGGCAATTATTCACGGTGTAGTGGACGCGCGGCCGGACAGGGTGGAACGCGCCGTCTATGTGGACAGCGGGCCGCTGGGGGAAGGCGGCGTCATCAACGACGAGTTGCCTGCCGAGGGGGACGATGTGCCGCTGCCGGCCTGGGAACATTTTGACGACGCCGACCTGGCGGACCTTAACGACAGGCTCCGCCGGACATTCCGGGCCCGCGCGGTTCCTGAGCCCCGCGGTGTGGCCTACGGCAGGCAGCACTTGCATGACGAACACCGCTACGACGTACCGGCCACCGTGATCGCGTGCGAATTTCCGTCCGCCACGCTTCGGGAGTGGATCGCCGCCGGACATCCCTTCGTGGCAGAACTGGCAAAGGTGCGGGACGTGGAATATGTTGACCTGCCCACGGGGCACTGGCCGCAGTTCACCAAGCCGGACCAACTGGCCCGCGCCATCCTGGCAGCAGTGGACCGCACGGGCAAGGACTAAAACGAAATACTCTTGCGCCCGGGCACTACGGTACCCATAATAAATGAATGGCATTCATTTATTCCTCCGTCCGGGGCAGCGAGGCCCCTGCCGACGTTCCCACAGGCACCGCCGTCCACATGCCCGCAGAGTGGGAGGCGCACCAGCGGACCTGGATGGCGTTTCCTCCGCCCAACGACACTTTCGGTTCCGTGGGAAGCCCCACGCTGGACCGCGCACGGGCTGCCTGGACCAGGGTGGCCCAAACCATTGCCCGGTACGAGCCCGTCACAGTGGTGGCCGACCCCAGGGACGCGACCGCTGCAAGGGAATGGCTCGGTGGTGGCATCGACGTCATGGAGGTCCCGCTCGACGACGCCTGGCTGCGGGACAGTGGCCCCACCTTCGTGCACCAGCCGGACGGCTCACTGGCCGCCGTCGACTGGACCTTCAACGGCTGGGGCGCGCAGGAGTGGGCGGCCTGGGCCAAGGACCAGGACGTGGCCCGGAACGTGGCACAAGGCACCGGGATCCCCGTCCGGCCAAGCACACTGGTGAACGAGGGCGGCGGGTTCCATGTGGACGGTCAAGGCACCGTCCTGTTGACCGAGACAGTCCAGCTGGATCCGGCCCGCAATCCCGGCGCCACCAAGGAATCAGTTGAAGCAGAAGTGCACGCCGCCCTGGGCACCACCAAAGCCATCTGGCTTCCGCGCGGCCTGACCCGGGACTACGACGAGTTCGGCACCCGCGGCCACGTGGACATCGTGGCAACCTTCGCCGGCGCCGGCACCATCCTGCTGCACCGCCAGGACGATCCCGCCCACCCCGACCACGCCGTCTACCTGCAGCTCAAAACAGTCCTCGCCGGCCAACTGGACGCCCAGGGCCGCCCGCTGCGGATCATCGACGTTCCAGCACCCACAGTGCTGCAGGATGCCGACGGCTGGGTGGACTGGTCCTACATCAACCACTACGTCGGCAACGATGTGGTGGCGCTTTGCAGCTTCAACGACCCCAACGACGCCATCGCGGCAGGAATCCTGGAACGTGCCTATCCGGGCAGGACCGTAGAACTGGTGGATGCCAGGGACATCTTCGCCTTTGGCGGCGGCATCCACTGCATCACCCAGCAGCAGCCGGCCGCCAAGGTCGGAGGCGCACTGTGAAGCTCGCCGAAACGCAGGCTCCGCTGCCACCCGCGGAAACGTTCGACGTGGTGGAGGCCGGGATTGCGCAGCTGCGTGCCGCCCTCGAAGCCGGCCACGTGACCAGCGAAGAGCTGGTCCGTCTCTACCTTGCGCGCATCGAGAAGTATGACTCTTCGGGCATACGCCTCAACGCGCTCGTCGTGATGAACCCGGAAGCCATCGCGGAGGCGCAGGCCTCGGACCGGCGCCGGGCTGCCGGCTTCACGCTCGGCCCGCTCGACGGCATTCCGTACACGGCCAAGGACAGCTACCAGGTACAGGGGCTTACGGTGGCTGCCGGTTCCCCGGCCTTCAAGGACCTGGTGGCGCAGCGGGACGCCTTCACCATCGAACGGCTGCGGGCCGGCGGGGCGGTCCTGATCGGGCTCACCAACATGCCGCCCATGGCCAACGGAGGTATGCAGCGCGGGGTATATGGCAGGGCGGAAAGTCCCTACAACGCCGGGTACCTCACCGCCGCCTTCGCTTCCGGGTCCTCCAATGGCTCCGGTACCGCCACCGCCGCCAGCTTCGCTGCATTCGGCCTCGCCGAGGAAACCTGGTCTTCAGGGCGGGCGCCGGCGTCGAACAATGCCCTGTGCGCCTACACCCCATCACGCGGCGTCATCTCTGTGCGGGGCAACTGGCCGCTGGTTCCCACCATGGACGTGGTGGTTCCGCACACCCGCACCATGGCCGACCTGCTTGAAGTCCTGGACGTGGTGGTGGCGGACGACGCCGAGGTGCGCGGGGATTTCTGGCGCGTCCAGCCCTGGATCCCGGTGCCCAAGGCATCCGCTGTCCGCCCGTCTTCGTATGCCGGCCTCGCCGTCCGGGACGCTTCGGCGGCCGCCGGCGTGCTTGCGGGAAAACGGTTCGGCATTCCCCGGATGTACATCAACGCCGATCCGGAGGCCGGGACGGCGGCGGCACCTGGCATCGGCGGGCCCACCGGGCAACGGATCGAAACGCGCGCTTCCATCCTGGAGCTGTGGAAGGCGGCGCGCCGCGACCTGGAAGCCGCCGGCGCGGAAGTGCTCGAGGTGGACTTCCCGGTGGTGTCCAACTATGAGGGCGACCGGCCCGGTGCGCCTACCATCGCCACGCGCGGACTGGTGCCGCCGGAGTACCTGCGCCGGGAAATCGTTGACCTGTCGGCCTGGGCGTGGAATGACTTCCTCGATGCCAACGGCGACCCGGGACTGAACCGCCTTGCCGACGTCGACGGCTCCGCCATCTTCCCCGCCCCCAAGGGTGCACTGCCGGACCGCTACGACGGATTCGACGACGACATCGCGGACTACCCGGCCTGGATCCGTGAAAACGGGGTTCCCGTCCTGTCCGATATTCCGCACCTGCCCGAAGGCCTGGCGGGGCTCGAGGAAACCCGCCGGGTGGACCTGGAGGAGTGGATGGACCGGCTGGGGCTGGATGCCGTGGTGTTCCCGGCAGCCGCTGATGTGGCACCCGCAGACGCGGATACCAATGAGCGCTCGGCGGACATCGCCTGGCGCAACGGTGTCTGGGTGGCCAACGGGAACCTGGTCCCCCGCCACCTCGGCATCCCCACCGTTACGGTTCCCATGGGCATCGCTTCCGATATCGGGATGCCTGTTGGCCTCACCATCGCCGGCAGGGCCTACAGTGACACGCACCTGCTCCAGTTGGCGGCGGCCTTTGAAGCCACCGGCCGCCGGCGGGTTCCGCCGCCGCGCACCACGCCCACAGAAGATACGAAAAGCGACTGACGGTGCCGGCCGCAGCGGATATTCTGGACGCAGTGACTCTCTTTCATTGCCTTTGACGTCCAGCCGTCCGCACTTCCCGTCGTTCCGATCAGGAACGGTGATTCCGCGTGCCCCGGAGGGGAACCCAGCCATGGGTTCCCCTCCCTCCCGCACCCATACCGGAACCATCCTCGGGAGCCATCATGAAACCCACCACCCCTCCTTCCGCTGCCACCTTCCCCGGCCCGGACGCCCTGCGGCCTGACTGTTCGCAGTGCTTTGCCCTGTGCTGCACGGCCTTCGGGTTCACCCGCTCGGCCGACTTCGCCATCGACAAGCCACCGGCCACCGCATGTCCCAACCTGGCCGGAGACTTCTCCTGCACCATCCATGACCGGCTCCGGCCCCGCGGCTTTGCGGGCTGCACCGTTTTTGACTGCTTCGGCGCAGGCCAGGCAGTCAGCCAGCGGCTGTTCGGGGGCATCAGCTGGCGGCAGGACCCGGCATCGGCGCCGGATATGTTCGCCGCCTTCAAAGTCCTGCGCCAACTGCACGAAATGCTGTGGCTCCTTGCCCAGGCCGAGGCAAGGGCCTACGGCCCGGATACCGCCGAGGATGTTCGCCACCTGCAGGCCAAGGTCCGGGAAGTTGCCGAGAGTCCCCTTCAGGAGGTCCTCGCGGCCGGCGTCGGATCCCTGCACCTTCAGGTGGGCGATGCTCTCCGCAGTGTCAGCGAAGAGGTCCGCGCGGGCTACTTCGGCAACGACCAGCGCCTTGCCGGCCTGGCACCCGGTGCCGACCTGGCCGGAGCGAACCTGCGCGGCCTGCCGCTGTGCGGTGCCGACCTTCGCGGCGCATGCCTGATCGCGGCTGACCTCCGGGGCGCGGACCTGACGGCGGCGGACCTCCTGGGCGCCGACCTGCGGGATGCAAGGTTCGACGACGCCGACCTCACCGGTGCGCTCTTCCTCACCCAGGCACAAATTACCGCCGCCCGGGGCAGCGCGTCCACGCGGCTCCCCGCCGGTCTTGACCGGCCCGGGCACTGGCTGGCTGCCGGCCCTGCAACACCCGACCGCCCCCTGGAAGCGCCTTGACAGAGAAGATTGTTAGCGCTGACAGTTGAAGGAAACCGACCCCAAGCGAAAGCCACCCGATGAAGAACTGGGCAGGAAACCTCGAATACTCCTCCGCGGATGTCCGGCGGCCGGAATCCGTAGCGGAGCTGGCAGACGTCGTGGCGGCCTCGCCACGGGTCAAGGCACTGGGCTCCCGGCACTCCTTTAACCGGGTGGGTGACACCGACGGTGTGCACGTCCTCCTCGACGCCCTGCCGCAGCAGGTGGAACTGGATGCCGGCCGCGGAACCGTGCGCGTCAGTGGCGGGGTGAGCTACGGGGCACTGTGCCGGACGTTGGAGGAGTCCGGGGTTGCCATCCACAACCTGGCCTCGCTGCCGCACATCTCGGTGGCCGGGGCGGTGCAGACCGGCACGCATGGCTCCGGGGTGGACAACCCTTCACTCGCCGGCGCCGTGGAATCCATTGACCTGGTCCGGGCCTCGGGAGAGCAGGTCACGCTGACCCGGGCGGACGGGGACGAGTTCCTGGCCAGCGTGGTGGGCATCGGGGCCCTGGGCATCGTCACCGGACTGGAACTTGCGGTGCGTCCCAGCTACAGGATGCGCCAGCGCGTCCTGGAGGATCTCCCCTGGGACAACGCCTTGGCGGATTTCAGCACCATCGTCTCCAGCGCCTACAGCGTGAGCCTGTTTACGGACTACGCCGGCGACAGGATCAACCAGGTCTGGCTCAAGGCACTGGATGGGGAGCAGCCACTCAGCAACCTGTTCGGCGCCACCGCCGCCCTCAAGCCCCGGCACCCGCTGCCGGACATGTCCGCGGAGAACTGCACGGCACAACTGGACGAACCCGGGCTGTGGCTGGACCGGCTGCCGCACTTCCGGCACGAATTCACGCCCAGCAACGGGGACGAACTGCAAAGTGAGTTCATCCTTCCCCTGGAGCACGCCCCCGCCGCCCTCCAGGCAGTGCGGGGCCTGGCGGGACAACTGGCACCCCTGCTCTTCGTTTCGGAGATCCGCACCGGCGCCGCCGACGAGTTCTGGCTCAGCCCCTTCTACCGTCAGCAGAGTGTCGCCCTGCACTTCACCTGGAAACCGCTGCAGCCGGAAGTCGAAGCCGTCCTCCCGGTCCTCGAAGAGGCCCTGCGGCCGTTCGCGGCCCGCCCGCACTGGGGCAAGCTGTTCACGCCGGAGGGTCATGACTGGGAGAAGCTGTACCCGCGTTTCGCCGACTTCCGTTCCTTTGCCGCCGGTCACGATCCGGAAGGGAAGTTCCGGAACGGGCTCCTGGACAGCATCCTGGGGGTCCCGGCCCGCCGGTAGGCACCGCCGGTACGCTGGCGGCATGACCTTTCGCGCCGCCGTCGTTACCGCCGCTTCCCTGCCCACCGCCCTCTTGCTGCTGAGCGGATGTGGAGCCGTGGAAGAGGCCGCCGGCAACGCGGCCAGCGATGCCGCCTCCAAGGTTGCCTCCGCCGCCGCCCAGGAAGTCAACCGGCAAATCTGCGCAGTAGTCCAGGACGGCCTGGTCAGCGTGGAAGACCGCCAGGCGCTGGCAGGGCTCGTTTCAGCGGCACGGACGGCAGGGGTTCCGGCGGAAATTACGACGCCGTTGGGCCAGATTGCGGAGGCCGGAGACCAGGTGCCAACAGACTCCGTCCGGGCCTTGAAGGACGCCTGCCAACACTGACGGGAAAGCCTTTCGCAACCCCTTCAGCCGCCCCCGTCTTGGTGCTACGGTGAAGTGACGAACTAGTAAGCCTGTGATACTAATTCACGCGCGAAGGAGATCGTCATGGCAGAACGCGGCAACACCACCCACGGCCAAAATCTGGACGACCAGATGAAGCATGAAACCCAGGGGGTGGTGCAAGGAAACCAACCTCCCCATGCGGAGGAATGGCGCGAAACAGAGCCCTTCCCCGAGGAAACAGACCCGGTCGAGGTGCAGGAAGCCTTGAACCCTGTGGCAGCACCGGAACCTCTCGACGATGAGGAGGGGGAACAGTGACGACCAGCCTGCAAAAATACGCAGACCTGTACCGCCTCCCCGGCCCCTGGTGCACAGCCTACGTGGATGCCGGAACCGGGACGGTGGACAGCCTGGAAGCCGGCGACGTCCGGCCCGGAAACACACGCGCCCAGCTCGAAGCGCAGGGCGTAACCCCGGCTGACATCGACGCCATGGAGCAGGCCCTCAAACCGGCAACGGGGGTGCCCTCCCCCGTGTCCAGGTTTGTCCTGGTCCAAGGCGGAAAAGCTGAACTCAACGAGGTTCTCCCGGGTGAACTCGTCCTGCCGGAACGGCTGGCTGTTGAACCCGTCCCGGATCTGCTCCCGCTGCTGAAACACCAGCCGGAGGAGTTTCCCTACATCGTCGCTGAGGTGAGCCGCGAGCACGGCGAAATCCGGTTGTACCGCGCCGGCGCCGGTGCCCCCACCAGCGTTCAGGAGGTGGAGGGTGAGTCCGAGCACATAAAGAAGTTCCAGGGCGGAGGCTGGTCGCACCTGCGGTTCCAGCACCACACCGAGGACGTCTGGCGCCGGAATGCAGATGAAGTGGCAGGCGAAATCGACAAGCTGGTGGCCAACAACGGCGCCCGGTTGATTGTCCTCGCAGGCGACATCCATGCCCGCGGACTGGTCCAGGAGCAGCTCTCCAAAGCCGCCCAGGCGCTGGTGTCAATCGTCGATTCCCATACGCACACCGCCGGGGCGGACAGCAGCAACCTGGAGGACCAGGTCAACCAGCGGGTGGCCGAGGTGTGGGCTGAGGAGCAGCAGGCGGTCATGGACAGGCTGGCGGTCCAGGAGGGACAGGCAAATCCGGAAGCGGCCCATGGTGTTGGAGCTGTGGTCCATGCACTCCAGCAGGCACAGGTGGACGTCCTGATCCTTGATGACGCGGCCTTGTCCCAGCGGACCATGCTTGCACTGGATGCCGAGCCGTGGATCGCGACAGCCAAGGAGGAAGCCCTGGCGGCAGGAATCCTCGGCGAAGTTCCGGCTCCTGCCGCCCTGCTGCGGGCGGCGGCCCTGACGGACGCCCGTGTCCTCCTGGTTCCCGGGCCGGTCCTGCCGGAGGGCGTCGATGTGGCGGCACTGCTGCGCTGGTCCTCGGGACCGGATGTCCCGTCGTCGTCATAAGCCGTACAGCCCCGTTCGTACAGGAACCCAACGAGTGGAAGGTGACCATGAGCACTGCAGATGAAAACCAGGATAACGTCCTCGACACCGTGATAGTCCCGGAGGAGGATGCGCTGCCGAACCCGACCCGCACCGGCCACGGCAAGATGCCGGAGGATGTTGACGACGACGATTACCAGCGGGCCGTCGAACAGGAGCGTGTTGCGGCGGGGCTCGCCGATTATGCTCCGAGCGACGTTCCCCCGGCGACGGACCCGCTGCCCCCGGAAGCAACCGATGCAGCCGACCTGGCCCAGCGGGGGCTGCTGGAGGACGAACAGGAAGACAAGGGTTAACAGAACAGTGGCCGGTCCGAAAGGTCCGGCCACTGTTCTTCCCAGTCCTGGCGGTTTTGGCGAAGCTGTCAGTTCTGGCGGGGCTGGTCCCATCCCCGCAGGCCGCCTGCCCGCCCGGCCGGCGGCCTGTGCCCATGCCCCGCCCTGTGTTCGGGCGGGGCAAACGGAACAACGCCGGAATCACGGCCGGGCGGGACTGCGCGGACAAACTTTGTGAGCTCCTCGCGGAGCGCCTTCCAGGCGATATCCGGATCGTCAGGATAGGCGTTGACCTCGGCCTGCCGTGCAGCTTCGAGGGCGGCAACGCCAGCATCGGTCAGCTCCACTTTCAGCTGCCTTCTGTCCGAAGCGTGGCGCATCCTGGTAATGAGTCCCGCAGCTTCAAGCCGCGTCAGGACGCGGCCCAGCGTCTGGCTTTGGACCCTGATGGCGTCGGCGAGCTGTTCCTGGTTCAGTGGGCCCCCCGTCAGGCCTTCCAGTGCAATAACAGCGGCACGGGTGAGGCCAAGGGGGGCCAGTGCATCGTCCTGGCGCCGCTGGATCAGCCGTGCCGCCAAAGTGATGAGGCGGTAGCTGCTCCGGGCGTCCGGATCGAGATTGCTGGTCATCGGCCGCGGCCTTCCTGTAGGTGGCGAAGTGCTGGTCACCCTGCGTCGCTACACCCCTACAATAAGCATGCTTAGCAACCTATTCGCAAGTAGGCTTACTATCCGCCTTCATGGCCGCCCATGCATCAGGCGGCCGCGGCTTCAAACTGGAGAGCATCAGCTCTTGCAATCGAAATGGAAAGTGTGCTTAGTATCTAATTAGTAACCCTGCTTACTAAGTTGCCAGCGTTGCTGGTTCTTGATCGCCAGCCAACCCTTTCTGAAAGAGAGTGATGATGACAGAGAACCAATGGCCCCAAACCCCGCGCACCACAGCCGACCCGGCTGTCGTCGATCCGTACGGCGCAACCGAGGTGGTCCCCGGCCAGGCCTCCTACGCCGGGGATTCAGCCGATACCTCCAAGACCCAGGCGGCCAAGGAGGAAGCTTCCAACGTTGCCGGTGAAGCTGCGTCTGCCGCGCAGAATGTGGCCCAGACGGCCAAGAGCGAGGCCGCGAACGTGGCCCAGGAGGCCAAGGCGAATGCCCAGGACCTGCTGCACCAGGCGAAGTCGGGCCTGACCAGCCAGGCCGGAACGCAGCAGCAGAAGGCCGCCGAAGGCATCCGGACCATTTCCAGCCAGCTGCACAGCATGGCCAGCGCGCCGGACCAGCAGGGTGTGGCCAGCGACCTGATCCGGCAGGCAGCCGAGCGGACGTCCTCAGTGGCGTCCTGGCTGGAGAACCGGGAGCCGGGTGACCTCCTGACCGAGGTTCAGCGGTTCGCCCGCAACCGCCCCGGAACGTTCCTGCTCCTCGCCGCCGGCGCCGGCGTCCTGGCCGGCCGCCTCACCCGCGGCCTCACCGCAGGCGCCCCCGAATCGCAGGGCCAGATCGCGGCCTCGGGCCAGCAGGGTTCCGGCCAGCACCGCGCCGTGCAGTCACCGCCGGTAGCGCCGCTGCACCAGGAGACCGTCTACGCCGCCGGAACCGATGACCTCTTTGCTGAGCCAACCGTAGGTGGTGCCCCGGTGTCCACCACCACCCTGCCATCAGGTACCTCTGAAGAGTCCCCGCTTCGATTCGAAGACGACCCCTACCGGGCGGAAAACGGCGTGTACACCGGCGACGAGTCGATCGGCAATGAAGGCACCTCCGGCACTGGCCGTC
>NZ_JAUZUY010000004.1:0-304662 GCF_031844305.1 Pseudarthrobacter sp. BRE9
TTCCGTTGGTTTTCCGCCCCTTTTCAATATTCCGGAGCGGGTGCCGCTACCGCGAGGCCGTGGGAGAGGCCGACGACGAGGAGCCGCTGCCCGCGGACATCGTCGCCGAAGAGGTGGACGAGGCGGTGGACGAGGCCGAACCGCTCGGCGAGGACGTGCTGGCTGAACCGGCCGAGCTGGTGGAGGTGGGGCTTGACGTTGCACCGCTTTCGGCCTTCTTCAACACGTCGTTGATGAGGTCTTCAAGCTCCTTCTGGTCCTTGTCGCCCAGGTCCGTGCCGCTCTTGGTGGCAACCACCAGCAGGCGGCCTTCGGCAGCGGAAACCTGCATCAGCTTCTGCTGGTTGTCGCCGCTGCGGGTGCTGACGGTGGCGAAGGTCTTGTCGGCGTCAGTGTCCGCCTTCAGCTCCTGGCTGGAAACGTCGTACTTCTGGCCCAGGGCGGAGACGGAGAACTTGGCGCACTGGTTCATCTTGCCGCTGATGTCGTTCAGCGTCTTCACGGCGTCAGGGCCCTCGCTGCCGGACTGGGCGGACAGCGAGCGCGGCTGGTTGCCCTCGGAGAGCGCCACGGCCACGTCGCCGCTTTCCACCTTGTCCAGCAGGCCGGCGGTGGCGATGTCCTTGCAGTCCTTGGGATCGATGGTTGCCGTGCTCATCAGCAGGTTGGCGATGTTTCCGCCCTGGTCAACCTGTTCCTTGGAGTAAAGCTTGAGTTCGTTCCCGTCAGCGTCCTTCATGCCCGAGATGAGGTTGCGGAGCTCATCCTCCGAATACACTTTGGCGTTTGCGGTTGGGCTGGCCGAAGCGGACGCAGTGGTTGCCGTGCCTGACGGGCTGGCGGTACCGCCGCCACCTCCCGTGCAGCCGGCCAAGGCCAGCATCGCTGCAGTCACCACTCCAAGCGCAGAAACTTTTCTCATCAGGTTCACCCTCCGAAATAGACAGCATGCTTAGTAGTTCTAAGCGTAAAGGGTGAAGGGCGGGGACGGAAATAACAGAACGGTTTCAAAACTGGCGGATGGTTCAGGAGGTGGGCGCGGGTCAGACTGGGCTGCGGCGGGGTCAGGCGGGGAAGTTTCCGAGGTCGAGCGGCTCCAGCGGCTGCGGGTGCCGCCACGCTCCGCTTGCTTTCGCCTGGTGGCCAAGGCTCCGGGAAATGGCACGCGCGGCGGCCCGGACCAGCGGCACCAGCTCATGCGCCGGCGTCTGCGCATCTGGGACCACAATGGACAGCGCAGCAACCACGCCGCTGTCAGCTGCATGGATGGGTGCGGCAACGGAGACCGTGCGGGACGGATGGTCCCGGCGGACTACAGCGACGCCGGATTGCCTGACGTTCGCCAGCGCACCGCGAAGCCGTGCCGCCGGAGGGGTGCCGGAATCCGGAACACCGCTTGGGAATGCCTGGGGTACCGGCGGCTGGGAAAGCAGCTCCAGCAGCAGTTCCGGACCGGCATGGGCAAGCAGGACCTGTCCGACGGCGGTAGTCGGCAGGGGCATGCGGCCTCCAACCCTGTAAGCCACCTCAGTCGCGGTGCGGGAAGAGAGCCGGTCGATCAGGACCGCGTCCCTGCCTTCGCGGACGGCAAGTAACACGTGATGCCGCGTGACCTCGTAAAGATCCTCAAGGTATGGCAGGGCGATCTGCCGCACGCCATGACCCCGCGGCGAGAGCGAGGCGATTTCCCACAGGCGCACCCCGACCACGTAGCGGCCGTCCTCGAGGCGCTCCAGTGCGCCCCACTCCGTCAGGTGACTCACCAGCCGCAGTGCCGTGGCCGGGGCCAGGCCAGCCTGGCGGGACAGTTCAGATAAACTCAGGGCCCGGCGCTGTTCCGTAAACTGGGCAAGCAGGCTCAGAGCCCGCACCAGTACGGGCTTGCCCGGAAGCGCGGGGCCGCCGTCTGAGGGCGCGGCTGCTGCTGCCCTGCCCGCTCCGGCCATTGTCCGCCTCCATCCGTTGCCTTCCTCAAGCTTGGGCTGTGTGCGTTACGCCACAAAGAGGATTTTCACCCAGTGAAAAGACGTCCCACAGGGCTGCCGCCCGGGGCGAAGCTGATGGACGTCCCGCAGGCATTCAGCCAGCGTCCCTTGACCCGATTGGAATCAATGATGAACTCCAATGCCCCCAGCAAGTCCCTGGCCGGAATCTTCGTGCTTTGCTGGCTTGGCCTGCTTGCCGACGGCTACGACCTCTACGTTTACGGCGCCACCCTGCCCGCCCTGATCGGACAGCCGCCCTTCAATGTCACGCCTGCCGCGGCCGGCGCCGTGGGCTCCCTGGCACTGGTGGGGATGCTGCTCGGCTCACTAATCGTGGGTGCGCTCACGGACCGGCTTGGCCGCCGTCGGATCTTTGTAGGCGCTTTGGCACTGTTTTCGTTGGCCATGCTCGCCTGCGCCATGGCGCCCAGCTGGGAACTCTTCGCAGCGTTCCGCTTCGTCGCCTGCTTCGGCGTCGGAGGTTTGCTTCCGACGGCGGTGGCCCTCACCAATGAGTTCGCCCCGCCCGGGAAGAAGTCGCTGGTCCTTGGCGCTGTGCTCACCGGCCCGGCGACGGGCACGGTTGCAGCTTCACTGACGTCCCTCGCTGTACTGGAGTCCAGTGGTTTCCGCCCGGTGTACGCGCTTGGAGCGGCCGGGCTGCTGATCGTACCCTTCGCTTGGTTCCTGCTGCCGGAGTCGCCGTCGTTCCTGCGGACCCAATCCCGGACAGCGGAAGCGGACAGGATCGAAAACGCTTACGGCCTGCCCCGCACCGCAGATGTCCCGGCCCCAGCCGTGCACGTCTCTCCCACCCGCGCCCTTTTCGCCAATGGAACCGGTGGAACCACCGTCCTTTTGTGGGCCATTACGGTCCTGAGCCTGTTGACCATCTTTGGGGTCAGTACCTGGCTGCCGCAGATCATGCGCACTGCCGGATTCGGCGTCGGATCCTCTGTGTCATTCCTGCTGGCGTACTCGGTGGGTGCCGTGGTGGGCACTGTCCTGGCATCCGTTGCCAGCCAGAAGTTCGGGCCGCGGCCGCTGGTTGTGGTGGGCTTCGTCAGCGCCGCAGCCGCCCTGCTCCTGATGTCCGCCAACCCGCCTGCCGCGCTCATGACGGTACTCGCCGCCGTCGCAGGTTTTGGTGGACTGGGGACGCAGAACATGGTCAACGACTACATCGCACAGTTCTACCCTGCCGCCACCCGTGCCACCGGTCTCGGGTGGGCTCTTGCCGTGGGACGCATCGGGGCCATCGCCGGCCCAACCTACGGCGCCCTGCTGGTCAGCTTCGGCGGCGGCGTCCCCGTAGCTGCCATCGCCTTCGCGGCGCCCGCACTGCTGGGTGCTGCGCTCATGCTCGCCCTGCGCACCAAGGGGACGAAGCGCGCCGCCGTAGCTCCCGACGCCGAGCTTGTCGCCTGACGACGCCTGCCGGCAACGCGGGTGGCCGTGCCCGCCCCGCGAGGTCGCGTGCCTGTGGAATAATCCAAACAGGTGGTCCGTACCGGACCGCTCCATGATCAGGAGGGGCCTGTTTTGTCCGCCACAAGCAGCACCGCCGGCGCGGCGGGAACGGCCATCAACAACACGCAGGTCCCCAAGCATGAGCAGTTGCGGCTGATCATCCTCAAGCTGGCCAAGGAGGAACTGGAGCCCGGCGCCCGGCTCCCCAGCGAGCGAACCCTCATGGACTCGTACGGCGTCAGCCGCATCACGGTCCGCGCCGCCATCGGCCGGCTGGTCAACGAGGGGCACCTGGTCCGGGTTCCGGCCAAGGGCACATTTGTGGCGGACTCACCGGTACAGTCGACCCTGCACCTGGCCTCCTTCACGCAAGAGATGGAGTCCATGGGACACGTTCCCAGCACGGTGGTGCTGGTGGCGGAGGCCGCCGCGGCCCCGGATGATACGGCCGAGGCACTCAGCCTTGCCCCGGGCTCGGAGGCTATCCACCTCAAGCGCCTCCGGCTGGCGGATGGCCGCCCGGTCAGTGTTGACGATGCCTGGTACAACCCCGAGCACGCACCGGGGCTGCTGGATATCGACCTGACCGGATCTGTTTACAAGGCCCTCGCCGCCCAATTCGGGCACCAGATCGACAGGGCCCGGCAGAGCGTCAAGTCCGAGGGCGCCCCGGCAGACGTCGGGGCGCTCCTCGGCACGGGAACAGGGGCGCCGGTCCTGGCGTTCGACCGCGTTTCCTATTCCGGCCACCTGGCCATCGAGCATTCACGCTCGTGGTACCGCTCCGACCGTTATTCGCTGAACATGGAAGTCCGGCTCTAGCCCCTCCGCCCGTTAGTCAAGCGAGAACAGCTCCTGGCCCGCGGCGACGGTGCCGGTTCCAATCAGCGTTGCCGTATCCGGCTTGGTGTCGAGGACGACGACGGGACTCACCATCGAGTACCCGGCCGCGAGGGCCGCGGCGGGATCCACGCGCATGACGGGGGCGCCGGCGTCGACAGTGTCGCCTTGGGCGATGAGCAGCTTGAAGCCTTCACCCTTGAGCTTGACCGTATCGATGCCCACATGGGTGAGGACGCCGCGCCCTGAGGACCCAACCACCACAAAAGCATGCGGCAGCAGCTTGATGACCTTTCCCGCCACCGGGGATACGACGTCGAACATCTCTCCTGCCGGCGGCTCGACGGCCGCGCCGGAGCCCACCATCTGGCCCGCGAACACAGGATCCGGGACTTCGGCGAGGGGAACCACTCTGCCGGCGAGGGGCGCGAGGACCACGAGGTGCTGCGCCACTAGAGGAGGTCCTCGATGTCTTCGGCGAGGGTGTCAGCCTCGGGCCCAACGATGACTTGGACGGCCGTGCCGGAGGCCAGCACGCCGTGGGCTCCGGCGGCTTTCAGGGAGGCCTCATTCACGAGGGAACCATCCTTGACCTCAGTGCGGAGGCGGGTAATGCAGGCCTCAATCTCCACGATGTTGCCGGCTCCGCCCAGGCCTTCAATGATCTTTTCTGCTTTGGACATGGCTGCCCTTTCTGATGGTGCCCACTCGGAGCACTGCTTCCTCACCGGGGCCGGCGGCCCAAGTGCGACCAATTATGGCTTCCATCGCCGGTCTTTTGAATGGGTCCGGCAGGATTTCCCAACGTCTTGACAGGAACTCGTGGGATGGATCACACTGAACTGGTCATAACCAGACAGTACCGGCTGTAACCCCTCCTTCACAAGCCCCACCCGAACCCACAGAGGTGCAACCATGTCAACATCCGAGACCGCCGCTTTGGCTCCCGAGAAGAAGCCAAACAAGGTGTTTGCCACCCTGCAGCGCCTGGGCCGCACCCTGATGCTGCCCATCGCTGTTCTTCCCGCCGCAGGCATCCTCCTGCGCATCGGCCAGGCCGACCTGCTCGGCGCCATACCTGGATTCGAGGGCGGCGCCGCCGTCATCTCCGCAGCCGGAAATGCCGTTTTCACCTGGCTGCCGCTCATTTTCGCAGTGGGCATTGCCATCGGCTGGGCCAAGAAGGCCGATGGTTCCACTGCTTTGGCCGCTGTGGTGGGCTACATGGTGATCGACGGCGTTTTCAAGGCCATGTCCCCGCTGGTCCTGGCCGGACAGGTCGACCCGGCCGGAAAGCCCGCGATGATCAACTACGGCGTCCTCGCCGGCATCGTGGTGGGCCTGCTCTCCGCATCGCTGTGGCAGCGGTTCTACCGCACCAAACTGCCCGACTTCCTCGGATTCTTCAGCGGCCGCCGGTTGGTGCCCATCCTGACCTCCGTCACCAGCCTGATAGCCGGCGTCGTCCTTGCCCTCGCCTACCCGCTCTTCAACGCAGGACTTTCCGCAGTGGGCCAGGCCGTGGCCAGCAACGCCGTAGCCGGCGGCGGCATCTACGGCTTCGCCAACCGCATGCTCATCCCCGCCGGACTGCACCACATCCTGAACTCCGGCGTCTGGTTCCTCATCGGCGACTACACCGATGCCTCGGGCCACCTGGTCCGCGGTGACCTCAACCGTTTCTTCGCCGGCGACCCCAGCGCGGGCATCTTCATGACCGGATTCTTCCCCATCATGATGTTCGGCCTGCCGGCAGCAGCACTCGCCATCTGGCGCCACGCCAAGCCCTCGCAGAAGAAGATCGTGGGCGGCATCATGCTCTCCACCGCTCTGACCGCGTTCTTCACCGGCATCACCGAGCCGCTTGAGTACTCCTTCATGTTCGTGGCTTTCCCGCTCTACATCGTCCACGCAGCCCTGACCGGAACGTCCATGGCCCTGGTCAACGCGCTGGGCATCCATCACGGGTTCACGTTCTCTGCAGGCCTGATCGACTTTGTCCTCAACTTCGGCAAATCACAGAACGGCTGGCTGCTCATCCCCATCGGGCTGGGCTACGCGGCGATCTACTACTTCCTCTTCTCCTTCGTGATCAAGCGCTGGAACCTGCGCACCCCCGGCCGCGAGGATGACGAGGTCACCGTGGAGACCGAAGCGGCGAAGTAAGAACCGACCATCACTGCCCTTTAGCGACCCGCAACCGAAAGCACCCCTATGGAAATCGTCATTCTTCCCGCCCCTGCCGACGTGGCCCGCACGGCCGCGGACGCCATCGAGCAGCAGGTCCGCAGCGGCCCCTCAGTCCTTGGCCTGGCCACCGGTTCAACTCCCCTGGGCACCTACCAGGAACTGATCAGGCGGCATCGGAATGGCGGTTTGAGCTTCGCCGGAGCGGAGGCCTTCCTCCTCGATGAGTATGTGGGCCTGCCCAGCACGCATCCGCAGTCCTACCACTCAGTGATCCGGGACGAGTTCACCGCCAATGTCGACTTCGTTCCCGACGCGGTCCACGGCCTTGACGGCATGGCGGAGGACCTCGAAGCTGAGGTTGCCCGGTACGAGGCCGCGATCGCGGCCGCGGGCGGAGTGGATATCCAGATCCTGGGCATCGGGACCGACGGCCATGTGGGGTTCAACGAGCCGATGTCCTCCCTTGGTTCGCGTACCCGCATCAAGACCCTCACGCGGCAGACGCGGGAGGACAACGCCCGCTTTTTTGGTGATCCCTCAGAGGTTCCGGAGCATGTCCTGACCCAGGGCCTTGGCACCATCCGCGAGGCCCGGCACCTGCTGCTCCTTGCCATGGGCGAGGCCAAGGCGGAGGCCATCGCGGCCGCCGTCGAAGGTCCTGTAGCTGCCCTCTGCCCCGCCTCTGCGCTGCAGCTGCACCCACACGTATCTGTCCTGGTGGACGAGGCTGCGGCATCCAGGCTGGCACACCGGGAGTACTACCAGGACACGTTCGGGCGGAAGCCGGCTTGGCAGGGGCTGTGAACGCGGGCGATGCCACCACGGCCGTCCGTACGCCACAGCTGGAGCTCGCGGTGGAGAACACCGACGGCGTGCGGCTTGCTGCCGCCGTCGGCGCCGCCCGCGTTGAACTCTGCGCAGCCCTGGCAGAGACCGAGGGCATCACGCCGAGCATCGGCATGATGGAACAGGCCTGCCGGGCTGGCCTCCCCGTCCATGTCCTGGTGCGGCCACGGCCCGGCAACTTCAGCTATTCCAGTGACGAACTGGATGTCATCGAACGTGACGTCAGTGCCTCCATGGAGGCCGGCGCCGCCGGCGTAGTGGTCGGCGTGCTGGCCGCTGACGGCGGACCGGACGTTCCTGCCATCCGCCGGTTCGCCGAAGCCGCACGGCGGCACAAGCCCTCCGCGGAGGTCACGTTCCACCGGGCGTTCGACGCCGCCCTCGCCGCTGGCGTTGATCCTGCCGAAGCACTGGGCCGGTTGGAATCGGCGGGCGTAAACCGGGTCCTCACCAGTGGCGGCAGGGCGGACTGTGCCTCCGGCCTCAGTGTGCTGGGCGAGCTGGTGGAGCTGGGACGCAAGCACGCGCCGTCGTTACAGATCATGGCCGGCGGCGGGGTGACGCTTCAGTTGGTACCGAGGCTTCTCGCGGCCGGCGTCCATGCCGTGCACACGTCCGCCCGGCCGCGTCCGGAAAGTGGCTTGGCCGCCGAACGGGCTGATGCCGCGGACCCGGTCCTCGCAGCCCAAATGGCAGCGGCACTGGGAACGGGAGGCAGGGAACCATGGACGGCACATTGATGCTTCGTGGGCGCATCGTCACCGGAAGCATGGACGTTGCCGATGGCATCGTGGCGGTCGACGGCGGCCGCATCACCTTCGCGGGTCCGGCGGCGGAGTATGCGCACTCGGAATTTGCGGCGGGACCCGGGTTCCCCGCGCTGGCACTTCCTGCCGACACCGGGCGGATTTTGCTGCCCGGCCTCGTGGACCTGCACTGCCACGGAGCGCTGGGATCGGACTTCTCGGAGGGGTCGGCCGATGGCGCCCGAGCCGCTGCCCGCTACCTGCACAGCCGGGGAACCACCACGCTGCTGGCCAGCCTGGTGACCGGATCGCCTGAACATCTCCTCAGAAACCTCACGGTGCTGCGGGGATTAGTGGAGGAGGGGCTGATTGCCGGCTCCCATCTGGAGGGTCCCTTCCTCGCCTCGGCGCAGTGCGGGGCTCACGACCCCGCACTGCTGCTTGAACCCGACGCCCGCCTAATGGCCGAACTACTCGAAGCAGCCGGTTCCTCGCTGGCGTCCATGACTCTGGCGGCCGAACTTCCCGGCGCCCGTGCGCTTGTGGACCTGCTGGCGCCCCGTGGGGTCATCCCCTCACTGGGGCACACGGCCGCGGACCATCATGCTGCCGCCGAATTCCTGGAACACGCCTCTTCCGGACTCGGGGATCGGGCGAATTCGACAGGTCGGTTCCGGCCCACGGTCACCCATCTTTTCAACGCCATGCCCGGCCTGCACCACCGCTCGCCCGGTCCTGTTGCGGCGAGCCTTGGGGCGGCCCGCGGCGGCAACGCGGTTGTTGAACTGATCGCCGACGGCGTCCACCTCGCCCCCGAGACGGTCAAACTGGTTTTCGACCTGGTCGGGGCGGAAAACATCGCATTGGTCACAGACTCCATGGCGGCCACCGGCCTGCAGGACGGCCAGTACCGGCTGGGTACCCTGCCCGTTACGGTGGACCAGGGCGTGGCCAGGGTGGACAACACCCGTGCCATCGCCGGTGGAACCGCGACGTTGCTGGACGTTGTCCGCACCACCCTGGCGGCAGGCGTTTCACTCCAGGATGCAGTTCTGGCGGCAAGCGCCGTTCCCGCCGCGGTCCTTGGGTTGTCATCGGAGGCGGGCGATTTGCGGCCGGGAATACGGGCAGACGTCGTCGTCGTTGACAGGGACCTGGAATTGGACGGCGTGCTGCGGCGCGGCAAGTGGATGACCGGGCCCGGGCGGCCAGCCCAAGGGGTATAGGAATCAGTCAGCGCCGGGCAGGCATACTTCCACAAGTTCCCCGCTGACGCGCGTCTCAAAAACCGGCTGCCGGGAGGTGGCAGGACCGGCCTGGACTTCGCCCGTTTGGAGCGAGAACGTGCTCCGGTGCCAGGGGCAGACGACGCACGCGTCCCCGCCTACGTCCTTGATCTTGCCTTCGTGCAGCGGTCCGGAAAGGTGGCTGCAGACGTCGGACAGCACGTTGACGGTGTCACCCTCACGGTGGACCAGCAGCGGAATACCAGCCACGTCGCGCTTGTGGAGGCCGCCCTCGGGCAGTTCGGCCAACGGCGCCAGCGGGTGCCAGCCGGACGGGAAGCGGTGCGGGATGTCCTCGCTGTGGTTGACTCCTGCGGCCTGGCGGTATGTAAGGTGCCCGCCAAGGAAGCCGCCGGCGCTCACGGTGGCGAGCCCCAGATACGCAAGTACCTTGCCGCTGCCCTGGCTGCCCCTTGCGCGCTGGACCAACGATGCAATGTAGAGGCTCGTAGCGGTGACATTGGCCGCCGCATGCACCAGGCCCACCCTCTGCTGCTGCTGGTGCAGTTGCGTCCAGTCGGTGAACCCGGCCAGCGCCGCGGGAATCACACTGGTGGCGCCCACGCCGATCAACACCCTTGCGGCTTTCTCACCACCGGGAACGGCGTCAAGGACACCGGCCGACAGCCAGGCGCCGATGGGTACCTGCACTGCAAGGGGGTGCACGGGGTGGCCAATGGGAACGCCATGCAGGACATCGCGGGCCCACTGCGGTTTGATGACCTTCCTGACGATTTTCCGGACGCTCTTGGCCAGCGGGTCAAGCCATTCGGCATCCTCAAAACGGGTGACAAGCTCAAGTGCAGGCAGTGGCTTCATGTGTGTCCCCTTACCCTGTTTCCACGTGTCCAGTCGATGCCCGAGAGCATAGCCCGGGATGGGGTGGGGCAACAGTGCTGGGCCGGAATTCCAGTGGAAACGGTCAGCGCAACGGGGACCCCAGCACCGTGAACCGGTGGCCTCCCATCTCCCCGGACAGCAAGGGCATCGCCTCGGCGATTGCGGCCCGCGTGCTCTCCAGCTGCAGCGATGCCTGGTGCGCCTCCGCCGATTCCCACAGTTCGGAAACAAAGACGGTGTCCGGCATGTCGTCGTTGACGCCCACTTCGTAGAGCAAGCATCCGGCTTCCTTCATCCCAGGATTGGGGCGGAGCAGGATGGCCACAAGGGCATCGCGCTGGCCGGGCTTTGTTCCAAGTACTCCCACATTGGCAAATGTCATAGGGACAGTGTGCTGCACGGATCGGACAACGGCGACGGCGGACGGCCATACCATGGCGGGCTCTTGAAATCTCTGCGCAAGCAGGGTAGCCCTCCCCCTAGCGAAGCTTTGGACCCAGGCGGAGGATTAAGCGACCGGATCACCACTCACAGCGAAGCGGAAGGGTCCGGAGTCGAAGCCGCCCGCATTTCCGGGCTGGCTGTTAAATGGGGCGGGCAGTGCCGCCATGCTGTATCAGCGAAGATGCTCAATATGTGACGGCTTCAGGCTGCCCGCAAAGGTGAATCGCACCCTTGAGGAGCAAGAAAAGAAAATGTCCAAAACTTCAGTAAGCCGCTCAACCCGGGCAAAAGTCGCCCTGGTACCGGTTGTTTCAATGGGCCTGTTTGGGGCGTCCGTGGCAATGGCTGCACCGGCACAGGCAGAAACCAGCGGGTACGGCTGCACGGTCGATCCGCTGGATCCAAAGGACCTGCACGGCGACGACGCCGACTTCAGTTTTAAGGTCGACTGCAACGGCGAAAAGACCGTCGAGATCCGCCAGCGGATCTATGAGGACGAGCGGGGTTCCCATCACAACGACGACCTCATCGTTAAAAGGCTGGTCACCGTGGAGTTCGACCACCATGACGACGCAAGGACTATTCACTACTGTGTCGATGTCGGCAACCATGACCGCGACGTCTACCAGCTCGTCTCTTTCCGGGTGGAGCACGGCGGACACTGGTCCGACTGGACTGATTGGGAGAAAAGCGCCGTAGTGGAAGTGGACAATGACTGGAGGTAACCCTTTACGGTCCGCTTAATCCGCATAACCACTGGAGAGCCAGGGGCAGGGCCCGCTGGCTCTCCACTTTGCCCCGCTCATTCCGCGGCACCCAGGCTTCCGGCATGCACGACGGCGCCACTCGCCGTCGTGTCTTCCTTCAGCATCCAGCCCACGCGCTTGACCGTCCGCAGCATCACCGCGCTTTCCACAATCTCGATGCCGGGCACCTTCTGCTGCAGCGCCAGCTCGGCCGACATGACGTCCGCCAGTGTGTGCAACCACATGATGATGACGAAGTTGGTGGGCCCCGTGGTGGAGGCGCTCAGCCGGACATTGCTGATGGTGCGGATTCCGGCGGCAGCTGCCTCGTGCTGTCCCGCCGGGACGTTCACGAACCACTGGCAGGTGACCGGGAACGACGAATACCGCTGGGCAATTTCGCAGCGGAACGACAGGATGCCGCTTGCCAGCACCCGGTTCAACTGGCGCTGCACGGTTGCTGGATGCCGGCCGAGGTTGCGGGCGATGTCCGCCGCTGTCGCGCGGCCGTCCCTGGCCAGGAACGGCAGCAGGTCAAGGTGGCTCTGGGGAAGCTGGGCCGACTGCACGGAATCCGGACCGGGCGGGGCGGCGAGCGTGCGGAGCATGGCCAACTGTGACCGGCTCAGGACATTCAGCCGCCAGTCGTCGCCACTGCTGTGCAGCCGGGTGCACAGGGCCACCTGGTATTTCGTGAGCCCCTCAACAGCCTTGAGCCGGGTGATGACCTTGTCGCTGAACTCCTCCAGTGAACGGGTAATGACTGTCAACATCAGGTCGCGGTTGCTGGCCGCCTCCTCCACCGTGATGATCTCCGGAACAGCTGCCAGTTCCGCCGTGACACTGTCCCGCCGGTTCATCTCGCAGTCCACCGCTACGTAGGCCAGGAGCATCTGCTTTGGATCGCCCGCCAGGTGCGCCGTCACCCACGCGGCGCCGCTGGCGGTAAGCCGCTCCCAGCGGGCTGCCAGCGTGGTGGCATGCACATCCAGCACCTTTGCTGCATCGGCCCAGCCCAGGCGGGGCGCGGCCTGCAGCACCTGGATCAGGGCAAGATCGTCCTCGCTGAGCTCCATGGCGCTTCCTTTGCTTTTGCATCAATCCTGCCCAAAGGGGGCCTGATGTGAATAATTGCAGGCCTTTCAGAGAATGTGAACCACGCCACTTCAGAATAGTCCACAAGCCCTGATGCCCATTTCCAAGGAGTGACACGTGCCCATAACCGACGATGCCAAGGACCTGCAGGAAGACCTGACGCGGCTCCGCCACGACCTGCACCGGAAGCCGGAAATCGGCCTCCACCTCCCCCGCACCCAGGAACGGGTCCTGCAGGCATTGGACGGACTTCCCTACGAGATCACGCTGGGGAAGGAGACGACGTCGGTCACCGCGGTCCTGCGCGGCGGCCATCCGGGTGCCGGTGAGCAGGGGAACACTGCCGGGGACAGCACCGGCCGACCTGCCGTCCTGCTTCGTGCCGACATGGATGGGTTGCCTGTCCAGGAGAAGACCGGAGTGGCCTTCACCTCCCAGGCTGACGGTGCCATGCATGCCTGCGGCCATGACCTGCACACTTCCATGCTCGCCGGCGCCGCCACCCTCCTTGCAGAGAAAAGGCACCAGCTCCGTGGCGACGTCGTCCTCATGTTCCAGCCTGGCGAGGAAGGCTTCGACGGCGCCAGCTACATGCTCCGCGAGGGCGTCCTTGACGCCGCCGGAACCCGGGTCCAGGCGGCCTACGGCATGCATGTGTTCTCCTCGCTCGAGCCGCACGGCACTTTCTGCACCAAGCCCGGCGTCATGCTCAGCGCCTCCGACGGCCTGGAAGTCACGGTGCTCGGCGCCGGCGGCCACGGCTCGGCGCCGCACTCGGCGAAGGATCCCGTCACGGTGGCCGCGGAGATGGTGACGGCCCTGCAGGTGATGGTCACCCGGCAGTTCAACATGTTCGACCCCGTGGTCCTGTCAGTGGGTGTACTCCATGCCGGCACCAAGCGGAACGTCATTCCCGAGTCGGCCCGCATCGAGGCCACCATCCGGACGTTCTCCGAAGCCTCGCGGCTGAAGATGATGGAGGCTGTGCCGCGCCTGCTCAAGGGAATCGCGGCCGCGCACGGGGTGGAGGCCGCCGTCGACTACCTGCAGGAATACCCCCTCACCATCACCGACGAGGACGAAACCCACACCGCCGAAAACGTGATCACGGAGCTCTTCGGCGAGCGCCGCCTCTCGCGCTGGGCCACTCCCCTCAGCGGCTCGGAAGACTTCTCCCGTATCCTCGCGGAGGTGCCCGGCACGTTCGTTGGGCTCAGCGCCGTGGCCCCGGGTGGTGACCCGGCAACCTCTCCGTTCAACCACTCACCGTATGCAACGTTCGACGATGGGGTGCTGGCTGACGGGGCCGCCCTCTATGCGGAGCTCGCCATCTCCCGGCTCGCCGCACTTTCGCAGGCCTCCTAGGCCGGCAGCAGTTCCGCCGGCATTCCTACAGACCCAACCGACCAGGAAGAAAACCATGTCCGTTGCATCAACCAAGCCACAGACTGGACGCATGTCCACCGCCAAGACCGTCATCGGCACCGGCATCGGCAACGCCGTTGAGTGGTACGACTGGGCCATCTACGCCACGTTTACCCCGTTCATCGCCAGCCAGTTGTTCAGCAAGGCGGATCCCGCGTCGGCCGTCCTGTCCACCCTGGCGATCTTCGCCGTCGGCTTCGTGGCCCGGCCCTTCGGCGGCTTCCTCTTCGGCTGGATCGGCGACCGGGTGGGCCGCAAGACGTCGATGACGCTCGCCGTCGGCCTCGCCTCGCTGGGCAGCCTGATGATCGGCGTCGCTCCCACGTTTGCCAGCGTCGGGGCGTTCGCTTCCCTGATGCTCCTGGTGGCCCGGCTGGTGCAGGGCCTGGCGCACGGCGGTGAGCTGCCGTCGTCGCAAACGTACCTGTCCGAGATGGCGCCCAAGGAGCACCGCGGCTTCTGGGCCACCCTGATCTACACGTCAGGGACCGTGGGCATCCTCTTCGGCACCCTGCTGGGCGCTGTCCTGAACATGAGCCTGAGCACCGAGGCGATGAACGCGTGGGGCTGGCGGATCCCGTTCCTGATCGGCGCCGCCATGGGCCTGTACGCACTGATCATGCGGTCGCGGCTGCACGAAACCGAAGCCTTCCAGGGCGAAGCGGTCACCGAAAAGCGGGCCCCGATCTGGCCGCAGATCGTCCGCTACCGCAAGCAGGCACTGCAGGTCATTGGCCTGACGGTGGGCCTCACGGTGATCTACTACATTTGGGGCGTCGTGGCGCCGAGCTACGCCACCACTGCCCTGAAGATCGACCGCGGCGAGGCGCTGTGGGCCGGTGTCATTGCCAATATCGTGTTCATTGCCGCGCTGCCGGTGTGGGGAAAGCTGTCGGACCGCATCGGGCGCAAGAAAGTCCTCTGGGCCGGCGCCATCGGTTCGGCGGTCATGCACTTCCCCATGACCTGGCTGCTGAAGGATTCCGCCTGGCAGCTGGCGGTCAGCATGTCCGTGATGCTGGTCTTCATCGCCGCGAGCGCCGCCATTGTCCCCGCGGTTTACGCCGAGCTGTTCCCGACATCCATCCGAACCGTAGGCGTGGGTGTCCCCTACTCCATCTGCGTGGCCGTGTTCGGAGGCACCGCCCCTTACCTGCAGCAATGGCTGGGAACCTCGCTGGGCGCGCCGCAGGTGTTCAACGTGTACGCGGTGCTGCTGCTGGTGGTCAGCGCGGTGTTCGTGTTCACCATCCCCGAGACCAAGGGCAAGGACCTGACGCACTAGTTCCCTACCCGACGAACGTCCCCGGCGCGTGGTGCTGCGCCGGGGACGTTTTTTTCATGCCGATGTGCAGCAGATTCCTGGTCAGTGCGCGCCGATTTTCAGCGCCTCGCGAACTGCCGCCTCCGCCCCCTGCTTCCAGGGCTCGCCGTGGCCCGGGAGCAACGTGGTGGCCCCCGTTGCGGCAATTGCGTCCAGCGATGCCAGCGCCTGCCCGGTGTCCTTGGTGGCGGCGGAGGCCACGATCTGGGGTCCGGCCACGCCCGTATAGGGATCCAGGGTCACCATCGCGTCCCCGGTGAGGAGGACGCCCCGGTCCGGAAGGTGGAGGATGCAGTGCCCGTCCGTGTGGCCGGGAGTATGGACGACGGCGGGACGGCCCGTCAGTGCGTCCGCCACCCCGGTGCCCAGCGGCCGTGTGTCGGAGATGCCTTTGACGGCCAGGGCGCCTGCCACTGCCATGCTGCCGAGCAGCGGCAGCGATTTTGGGTGCGTGAAGGGGTAGAGGAAGCGGTTGCGCTGCGACTTGTAGCGGTAGGGATGTGCTGCCAGGTTGGCGTCCGCTTGATGCACCAGCACCGGAATCCCCCACTGCCGGTGTGCCCTCAGGGCGAACCCGACGTGGTCGAAGTGGCCGTGCGTGAGGACCAGGGCCTTGACGTCCTGCGGGCGCCTGTTCCGTTCCTCCAGGAGCTGCGTGAGCATGGGCCACATGCTGGGCAAACCGGCGTCCACCAGGGTCACGCCGTGGTCATCCTCGATCACGTAACAGTTGACGTTGGCGTGCGTCAATAGGTGAACACCCTCTGCGACGTTGGGGACGATCATGCCGGGACTCCTTCGGGTGGGCGGACTGCTTGGTCACTGCCCCCTGGAAGTACCCAGCAGGGGACGCCCTAAATCGCGGGTGTGGCCCTGACGGCGTTGACTTCCCGGTCTGCGATCACCTGGGCTTCGGTTCCAGAATCAAGGATCGTGTTCCGGGCTGATCCCGGGTCAACCTTGACGGCCGTAACGGCAAGGCCGCCAGCAGCGCCAGTGGTCAGCAGGGCGTCCACCTGGGCCTCGAAACAGGAGTCACTTGACGTGGCATTGACGTCCAGGGCCACCACGTGGTTGTTGGAGACAAAGTTGCCGGTTCCCTCCATCAGCCGGATGATGACCGGCGTGGCACCTGCCGGCCGGATGGTCTGCGAGTCGATGACCTCGGAGAAGTGGTTGCCGATGACGGAGTTGTTGTTTCCGTTGACGCAGAGCAGCCCGTCGAGGTCGTCCCGTCCGTTGTCGATTCCCAGGAACGGCGTCCAGGGTTCGTGGTCCCGCAGGAAATGGTTGGTGGCCACCAGGTTTTCGGAACTGTTTGCTGCCAGGACCACCATCCCGGGATAGAACGAATGCAGCCTGTTATTGCTGACGCTTGACCGCGTCACACCCTCAAGGTGGACGCTGCTGGCTCCGCGGGGAAAGACGTTGTTCGCGGTGATCAGGAGCCCGCCATGGTTCTGGGCGTAGATCGAATGGCCCTTAAACCCTGCCCCGATCAGGTTGTCGGTGATCTTTGATGCCTGCCCCCACCCGCGCAGCCCGATGCAGCTTCCGCATTCGGCGATGAAGTTGTCGTGGATGGACAGTGCGTCCGCGTTGTGGATGGTGAGGGCGTTCTCGAGATAGACAAACCCCATGCCGTTGATGCGGAAGGAGTCATTGGCGCTGGCCACAAAGATGCCGGTCTTGCCGTTGACATAGGTGTTCTCGGGATGCAGTTCCGAGCCGTCCGGGACGAAGTGCAGTCCGTCGATGCAGAAGTTGGAGAATTCCACCGAGCTGATCCGTGGACTGCCGCTTCGCTCGATGTAGAACGCGGCTCCCTTGGCTTCCTCCATGTTGGCCTCGACGGGAATGTCGTTGAGGATCCGGCTGCCTCCGGGCCACAGTTCGTGCAGGTCGGGCCATTCGTCTTCGGGAACGTTGAAACGGATGCTCGACGACGTAAAGCCGTGCCCCGAGCCCTCGATCCTCAGGAAGCTGATGTCGATCACCACCTGCGTGCGGAGGTGGTAGTCCCCCGGCGGCAGGTAGATCACCGCGCCCGGCTTTCCGCCATTGTCCACATCGGTGGCCGCCTGCCTTTCCTTGATGTCCGCGATGATGCTGTTGATGACCTCCCCGACGTCCTTGGCCGGGTTGCCGACGGGCCAGGACGTCACGTCGTAGTAGTTGTTGCCGGACATGGCTTCTTCCGCACCGGTGCCCGGTGCGGGATCACCGAAGGGGTGCTGGGATGTTGACATCTTCGGGCCTTTCGTTAGGTAAGGGTGGAGACCGCGAGGTTCAGCACTGTTGCCGGGCCTCCCTGAGCTGACAGCCAGGTGTGCAGGTGTTCCGCTTCAGGGAAGACGAGGTCCGTCAGGACCACCTTGCCGCCCTGCGCAAAGACCTCCACAGAGCAATGGTCGACGACGATCTGCAGCTTAAGGAGGCCGTCCTCGAGGACCAGCGGGGCTGACTCGATCGAAGCAAACTTGCCGTGGAAGCCGATGTTTCCTGACTGTCTGCGGTCAAGGCTGAGTTGGGCAGTCGCAGGGTTGTAGCTGAGGATGGTGCCCGCGGTCCCGTCGCTGCTTCCGAAGATCCGGAATGCAATCCGGTCGGCGGTTCCGGCCAGGATCTCCGCCTCGATGATTTGGGCTCTGCCGGGTACCGCATCCTGCAGTCGGAGGGCTTCATTCCGCAGCTCAAAGGGGCCTGCCGTGCTTATCCCTGCTGCGGCGGGCGGTTCTTCCCGTCCATGTGGCTCGGGCAGGACCGGTTGCTGGACCAGGCGGGCGGAGCCATCGACTGCGGTGAGGCGCAGTTCCCGGGCCAGGGTCATCGAGGACCGCCAGGGGGCGGTGGGCAGCTCGTTCGCGTAGTCCCAGTTGTTCATCCACCCGATGATGATGCGGCGGCCGTCAGAGGCGCCGCTGAAGGACACGGAGGCGTAGCAGTCGCGTCCCCAGTCCAGCCACAGGCACTGTCGCAAGGCTGCCGAGCGCGCCTCGGGGTCGGCGAAAGAGCTTAGCCCGGCAGGCGCCACGAGTGAACCGGGCTCCGGGACGAACCGGACGCCGTCGAAATCGCCCACGAAGTACTGGCCCCCGGAACCTCCCGCCACTGCGCCGGGGTTGACGTTCACGATCAGGACCCACCTAATGTTGTCCGGGTCCCCGTCCACCGGCAGTGGAAAGAGGTCCGGGCACTCCCATTCACCGGCGTCGGCGTTGGCCGGGCCGAATTCGCTCAGGAAGTCCCAGGACCTGAGGTCTTCCGATCGGTAGAAGACCACCTTTTGGTGCTGCGCTTCGACGGCGACCATGACCCAGCAGGCCCCTTGGTTCCCTTCGTAACGGAAGACCTTGGGATCACGGAAGTGCGGGGAGTTTCTGCTGAGGACGGGATTTCCTTCGTATTTGCGCCACGTCATTCCACCGTTCGTGCTGTAGGCCAGCGACTGGGCCTGTGTGCCGCTGTGTTCTGAAGCGGTTTTGTAGGCACTCGTGTAAATGGCGACGAGGGCGGGTGCGTCCGCCCTACCGAAACCGGAGGTGTTACCGTGGTCCACCACCACGCTCCCCGAAAAGATGTCCTCTGTCTCGTCGCACGGAATCGCCACGGGGTGTTCGGTCCAGTGCAGAAGGTCACTGGAGGTGGCGTGGCCCCAGGACATGTTGCCCCAGACGTTGCCGTACGGGTTGTTTTGGAAGAAGAGGTGGTACAGGCCGTCGTGGAAAACCAGGCCGTTGGGATCGTTCAGCCACGTGTCCCTTGCCGTGAAGTGGACGGCTGGACGGAACCTGGTGGTCCCGGCCGGAGGTGTTTCCGGGTGTGCGGCATCAAGGAAGGTGGACATGTTTGGTGCGTTCCTCTTGGGACGTGGGAAGGGGAAAGTGAAGGGGGCCCGCTGCTTATTCCGGCGGCGATGCGATGGAATCGCGGCGCACCAGCGGGCAACTCAGGATGGTCGGGTGGATTGCCATGAGGGAAAGGTCCGTCTTCCCCTCGACGGCGTCGATCAGGTGCTCGGTGGCCCAGGCACCCATCTCGTAGTGAGGCAGGGCCACGGTGGTCAGGCCCGGGTAAAGGTTGGCGGCGATCAGTTCCTGGTCATCGAAGCCGACAATCGACAGGTCGGCCGGGATGGAGAGGCCCAGCTCAGCAGCGGCGCGATAGGCACCCATCGCCATCCGGTCGTTGTAGCAGAACAGGCCCGTGGGCCGGTCGGCGCGTGCCAAAATGCGGCGGGCCGCTTCATAGCCGCCATGCACCTCGGAAACCTCGGATTCGACGGGTGCCGCGTCGCCGTCGAGCCCTGCTTCAGACAAGGCGGCCCGGAAGGCCTGTAACCGCTGGCGGGTCGCAGGGACGTCATCAGTGTTATTGATGAACCCCACCCGGGTGTGGCCCGCTTCGAGGAGCGCGCTCACAGCCGCGCGGGCACCGCCCTCCTCATCCGGGATCACGGCGGTGATGTTTCCGCCCGTGGCCACCGAGTCCACCAGGACGGAGGGCACGCTGCCCAGGTTGGCCGGCAGCTCCACATTGCGGTGGTACATGGTGGCGTACAGGATGCCGTCCACCCGGCGGTCCAGGAGGGCCTCGACGTCGGCCTGCCGGGACTCCAGGCTGGCAGAGCCGGAGGTGTTGATGATCATGAGGTTGTACCCGCGTGCTTTGGCGGCCTCATCAGCGCCGAGGATGATCCGGCCGGCGTGGGGCGTGGTGGCAATATCCTCGCTGACCAGGCCCAGCATGCCGGTCCTCTGCGTACGCAGCGCCTGGGCCAGGCGATTGGGCCCGTACCCCAGCTGCTCCGCGGCGGACCGCACCTTGTTCCGGGTTTCCGGACTCACCCTGGCATAGGACACGTCGTTGAGAACGTGGGAAACAGTCGTCACTGAGACGCCGGCGGCCACGGCCACGTCCTTGATGCCGATGTTCTTGTTACTCATCTGTCTCCCACGTCCTTATGGTTGGTGATGGCCCCTGGGGGTTACCAGTAGGCTACTCGTTGCTGTGATCTAGCCCTTGACGGCGCCGAGGGTCATACCCGCCACGATCTTGCGCTGCAAGAGAAGCGTGAGGAGGATGACCGGGATGGAGTACACGGCGGCCAGCGCCGTCATGGAGCCCCAGTCCAGGCCAAATTGGGTCTGGAAGTTCGCGATCACCACGGGCGTGGTCTGGGATCGGATAGCCGTCATCAGCAGCGCAAAGAGGAACTCGTTCCAGGAGGCCAGGAAGGCGAAGATCGCGGTGACGGCGATGCCGCCGGAAACCACCGGAATCACCACCCGCCACAGTGCGCCCAGCCTGCTGCAGCCATCCACCGTTGCAGCCTCCTCCAGGTCTTTCGGCACCGCCTCGAAGAAGCTGGACATCAGCCAGATCGAGAGCGGCAGCGAGATGGTGGTGTGGGCGATGGACAGCGCGATGGGGGTATCGGCCAGGCCCATCGAGGCCATCATGGATGCCAACGGGATGCCGATGGCCACCGGCGGCACCATGCGGGTCACCAGCGCGGCCATGATGAAGATCCGGCCGCTGAGGGTCTTGTACCGGGTGATGCCGTACGCGGCCGGAACCGCCAGCACCAGGGACAGCACCGTGCTGATGATTGCCGTCTGGATGCTGTTGATGAAGGACGCCACCACACCGCTGCGTCCCAGGGCATTGGCGTAGTTCTCCAGCGTCCACTCCCGGGGCAGGATGGTGGGCGGCACCGCGATGGTGTCAATCGGTGTCTTGAAGGACGTGAAGAGCAGGTACAGGAACGGGAACCCGTACAGCACCATCGCCGCTGCAAGGAGGACCCATAACAGCGTTCTGGTGCCGCGCCGGCCGGCCTCGAGGCCTTCCCGGTTGACGCCACGGCGTTTGCGCGGTTGCCCGGTGGCGCGTCCCGCGGCAGGTGCGGTGGGCGCCGCAGCCGGTGTGCCGCCGTCGTACTTGACTGTTTGTGCGCTGCTCATCAGTTGTCCTTCCCTGGCCGCCAAATGGTGGACACCGCCGCGAAGGCGACGGCAAGCATGGCCAGCAGGTAGAGGGTGCCCATGGCGCTTGCCAGCCCGGGATCACCGAACCGGATCATGGTCCGGTAAATCAGCAGGCTCATGGTCTCCGAAGCGGACTGAGGCCCGCCGTTGGTTTGGATAAGGATGGTGTCAAAGGCCCTGGCCGCGTCGATTCCACGGACCACCAGGGCCACGGCGATGACCGGCCGCAACAGGGGCAGGATAATGCGGAACAGCATGGCCGGAGCGCGTGCGCCGTCCAGGCGTGCGGCTTCAATCAGGTCGCCGGGGATGTTCTGCAGCCCGGCGAACAGCACCAGGCACATAAACGATGTGGTCAGCCAGATGTCCGGGATGGCCACGGAGAAGAGCACGATGCTCGGGTCCGAAAGCCAGCCGATCTGGTTGGGGTTGGACAGGATGCCTGCCTGGTGGAGGAGGGTACCGATGAGGCCGAAGTTGTCGATCATCAGGAACTTCCAGAGCAGGCCTGCCACAATCGGGGCGATCATCAGCGGATACATGAAGACGGTCCGCCAGATTTGGGAGCTGCGGCCCAGCATGGTGAACAGCGAGGCCATTCCCAGGCCAAGGGTGAATTCGAGGGTAACTACCACCAGTGTGTAGGCGAGGGTCCGCCACCCCGCACCGACGAAGGCGTCGGAGGCGAAGGCCCTGAAATAGTTATCCAGGCCCACGAAGTCGCGGGGACCTCCCGCGTACGGGGAGATCTTGAAGAAGCTGTCCGCCACCAGGCGGAACAGCGGGAATGCCACAAAAACTGCCAGGAACAGCGCCGCTGGTGTCATCAGGAACAATGCGAAGCGGCGATCGGAGATACGCACGGTTTTCTCTTCCGCTTGTTGGGGCCGCGGCCGGCACCGGCTACCCAGGAGCCGGCCGCGGGGGTCTTATTTGAGAAGTGCCTCGATCTGCTTCTTGGCATCGGCGAGGAGGGTTCCGGAGTCGCCGCCGGCAACGGCCTTCTGCAGCATGGGCACCAGCACGGTATCCACGATCTGCTGCCACTTCTGAGTGGCGGGGCGCGTGGCGGTGGCCTTCCCGCTGAGGGTCTCAATCAGCGGCTTGAAGCTCTCGTAGCCCGGCTTGTCCTGGTACTTCTCGAACGCTGAAATCCGCGAGGCCAGGCCCAGGCTCGATTCGATGCCCTTGTCGTTGTAGTCGTAGGCGCACTTGACGAACTTCTTGGCGGCGTCAGCGTTCTTGGTGGCCTTCGGTACGGTCAGGTACCAAGGGCCGGGAACTGCCCCGACGCCGGCCGAACCAGCGATCATCGGAGCGGCTCCGACCTTGCCGGCCACCGGAGAGTCCTTGGGGATCTGGCGGTAGGCGTGGGCCCAGAAGCGGGTCATGGCCGTTTTGCCCTGGTTGAACAGGTTTTGCGCGGCAGCCCAGTCCACCTGGGCAGCGCCGGACGGGGCATCCTTGACCAGGCTGGTGTAGAAGTCCAGGGCTTCCTTATGGGCGGCATTGTCAATGACCACCTTGTCCCCGTCCAGGACCATGGGGGAACCGGCCTGCAGGACGTGGGCCAGCCATTCGGTTTCCACGCCGCCCTTCACGTCGGTGCCGAACATGCCGTCCTTGGTAAAGAACGCCGAGATGTCCTGGTACTGCTTCCAGGTGGTCGGGGCTGCGAGGTCGTAGCCGTATTTTGACTTGAATTCGGCCTTGTTCTTGGCGTCCTCGAAGAGGTCCTTGCGGTAGAGGATGATTTCGGCGTTCGTCCAGGCCGGCATTCCGATGAAGTGGCCGTCCACGTTGGCTTCCTTGACCAGTGCCGGGAAGATGTCCTTTTTAGCCTCATCCGTGAAGAGATCGTCGATGGGCTGGACGGCGTCCTTGAAGCTCGGCAGCCAGACCGAGTCCAGGGCCGCGACGTCGAATGAGACATTGCCGGAGGAAAATTCGCTGGAGAGCCGGTTGAACATGCCGTCATAGGGCAGTTCGACGAAATTGACGTCGACGCCTGCGTCCTTTTTGCATTGCTCCGCTACGCCGGTGAGTTCTGCGTGGCCGCCGGCTTCCACCAGGACGTTCACGGTGCTGGTTCCGGCGCCACCCGTGGTGGACGGGCCCCCTGCGCCGCAGCCAGTGGCTACCAGGGCGACGGCGGTGCAGATACCGCCGATGGTGGCGAGCCTGTTGATGTTTTTACGAGTGGACATCGCTGTCGACTCACTTTCTCTTGGACGGATCGGAGAGTAATTGGGGTGAAGAATCGTTTTGCCAAAACGACTTGGCACCAACTTTAGGCCGCCGCTCCGAAGAGTGTCAAGCATCACAGCAAAAGATCTCGCGTGTGGCATTTACGCCATCGTCGTCGTTCGCAGCACTACGGGATCAAAAGGAGAACCGTTTTGGCATCAGCCGCGCTTCAGGCGCGGAGGTACTTGCCGCCATCCCACGGAGCCTGCCGCGACCGGCGCCGGCAGGTTCAGGCAGCGACCGGCAGCACCAGCAGGTACCCCGCGGGCAGGCTGCTGCTCCAGCGGCGGGGCTCACGCACCACGAACTGCGTGGCCAGCTCCTCCGGCGCGAGCAGGCTGTTAGGCGCCGGCGACGGCCCCCACTGCCCGCTGCCGTAAGGGTACAGCGGGTCCAGGACGCTGATGCCGGTCACGGCGAAGTCGCCGAACTGCCGGGGGTCGCCGAGGGATTCGAATCCGCTCATCACCCAGGCGTGCCGGCCGCTCCACATGACCAGCCCCACCGGGCGCCCCGACTCAGCCATGGCGCGGGCAGCCGTCTTCAGCGCTTCCCCATAGTCCGGAATACTCACCACCCGGTACGGCCCCATTCCCGATTCGGTGAGCACCTGCGCCCAGCCAAACGGGTTGGCACCGTTGAACGAATCCGAGGAGCGGGCGCGGGCCATCTCCCACAGCTCGCTCTGCTGCGCCCTGTCAGCCCAGGTGCCGCCACCGGTGTCGTCAATGAGGTTGTGCGCCATCTGGATGCTCGCCCCCACGCACCAGTCGAAGGTGTACTGCGGAACGAAGTCCCCCTCCCGGTACAGGTTCAGGGCGAACGGCTGCGGGGCCGGGACAGGGGCAGCGGCAGGGGCCGGGACGGGGGCCTGGGCGGGGACCGGCTCCGAGGTTGGAGTCGCCGGCTCGACGGGAGCCGGCGGCGCAGCGAGGGCAGTACCGGCCACGGCGTCTCCAGGTAGGGCCGCCCCGGAAGTTGCGGCCGCGCCAGAGGCGGCCGAAGCGGAAGAGGCGCCAGGAGCCGTCGAATCCTCCTGCTGGCCTGCCACCGGTACGCAGGCGGTGAGGAATCCGGCCACGGCAACGAGCCAGGCCAGAAGACGCAGACGGGTACCGGTCATGATCGCTCGCATCCATTTCTGTTGAGCTGGCGTGCCTCATACCAGTCTCCTGCCCTCGGGCCCCCTTGACTACCCCACCCCGCCTTCCCTACACTTTTCATAAAGCAGAATCTAAATTCCACAAAGCGGAAACGGTAAGGCAACCGGAAGCAAGGGAAGATAGATCAAAGCCCCTCCTCGGAAGGACCTACGATGACGTACACAGTGAACTGCTCCATCCTCCTCACGGAGCTTCCCCTGCTCGAGCGCCCCGCTGCTGCAAAAGCAGCAGGCTTTGACGCCGTTGAGTTCTGGTGGCCCTTCGCAAGCTCGGTTCCGGCGGACAGCGACATCACCACGTTCGAGAACGCCATCAGGGACGCCGGCGTTCAACTCACCGGCCTGAACTTCAACGCCGGCAACATGCCCGGCGGCGACCGCGGCCTGGTGGCCTGGACGGGGCGCGAGTCTGAATTCAAGGACAACATCGACGTTGTCGTGGGCATCGGCGAGCGCCTCGGCTGCAAGGCCTTCAACGCCCTCTACGGCAACCGCCAGGAGGGCATCACCGCCGAAGAGCAGGACGAACTCGCGGTCAAGAACCTCGCTGCGGCAGCAGAAGGCGTCGCCCGGATCGGCGGCACGGTCCTCCTGGAACCCGTCAGCGGCGCACCCAAGTACCCGCTCCTCACCGCTGATGACGCACTCAAGGTCATCTCCCGCGTGAAGGCGGAGGCCGGCGTCGGGAACATCAAGCTCCTCGCCGACTTCTACCACCTCTCCGTCAACGGGGACGACGTCGAAGCCGTCATTGAAAACCACGCCAAGGACTTCGGCCACATCCAGATTGCCGACAACCCCGGCCGCGGAGCACCCGGAACCGGCACCCTCCCGCTCGGCGAATGGATCGCCCGCAGCCGCGAGCTCGGCTACGAGGGCTACATCGGCCTCGAGTACAAGGAACCGCAGGAGACGGCCTTCAGCTGGGCCATCCGCCAGCGCGTTGCCCAGTAACCACCCGCACCACTACAGACTTTCAGTAAAGGAAACACAATGAGCAACGTTGCAGTCATCGGACTCGGAATCATGGGCCTGCCCATGGCCATCAACCTGGTCAAGGCCGGCCACACCGTCACCGGCTTCAACCGCAGCCAGGACAAGATCGACAAGCTCGTCTCCGAGGGCGGCAAGGGCGCCACCAGCATCGCTGACGCCGTCAAGGATGCCGACGTCGTCATCACCATGGTGCCGGACTCCCCCGACGTCGAGGGTGTTGTCAGCGGCAAGGACGGCGTCTTCGCCAACGCCAAAAAGGACACCCTCTGGATCGATGCCTCCAGCATCCGCCCCGACGTTGCCAAGCGCCTCTCCGACGAAGCCCGCGAAGCCGGCATCCGCCCGCTCGACGCCCCCGTCTCCGGCGGCGAACAGGGCGCCATCGACGCCGTCCTCTCCATCATGGTGGGCGGCGACAAGGCAGACTTCGACGCAGCCTCGGACGTCCTGAACGCCGTCGGCAAAACCATCGTCCATGTTGGCCCTTCCGGCTCCGGCCAGACCGTCAAGGCAGCCAACCAGCTGATCGTCGCCGTCAACATCGAGGTCCTCGGCGAGGCCATCGCCTTCCTGGAGGCCTACGGCGTGGACACCGACGCCGCCCTCAAGGTCCTCGGCGGCGGCCTGGCCGGCTCCAAGGTCCTGGACCAGAAGGGCCAGAAGATGCTGGACCGCAACTTCGAGCCCGGCTTCCGCCTCGCCCTGCACCACAAGGACCTGGGCATCGTCACCTCCGCCGCCCGCGAAGCCAACGTCGCCGTTCCCCTCGGTGCCGTCGTCGCACAGCTCGTCGCCGCCACCGTCAACCAGGGCGACGGCGGCCTGGACCACTCCGGACTCTTCAAGCAGGTCCTCCAGCTCAGCGGCCGCGAGTAACCCACCCAACTTTTATCGCCCTCACCAGCAGGGCTACTTCAGCACACCCAAAAACAGACTTCCCTAAGCTTTCAAGGAGCACCCCATGAGCAAGATGCGTACCGTTGATGCAGCGGTTGCCATCCTGGAAAAGGAAGGCGCCATCGAGGCGTTCGGCCTGCCAGGTGCCGCGATCAACCCCTTCTATTCCGCAATGCGCGCCCACGGCGGCATCCGCCACACCCTGGCCCGCCACGTTGAAGGCGCCAGCCACATGGCCGACGGCTTCAGCCGCGCCGAGGACGGCAACATCGGCATCTGCATCGGCACGTCCGGCCCGGCCGGAACCGACATGATCACCGGGCTGTACGCAGCCTGGGCTGATTCCATCCCCATGCTCTGCATCACCGGCCAGGCTCCCGTGGCCAAGCTGCACAAGGAAGACTTCCAGGCCGTGGACATCGAGTCCATCGCCAAGCCCGTGACCAAGATGGCCATGACCGTCCTGGAGCCGGGCCAGGTTCCGGGTGCCTTCCAGAAGGCGTTCCAGCTGATGCGCTCCGGCCGCCCCGGCCCCGTGCTCCTGGACCTGCCCATCGACGTGCAGCTGGCCGAGATCGAATTCGACATCGACACCTACGAGCCCCTGCCGGTGGAGAAGCCCAAGGCCTCCCGCAAGCAGCTGGAAAAAGCCCTGGACATGCTGACCGCAGCCCAGCACCCGCTGATCGTGGCCGGCGGCGGCATCATCAACGCCGGCGCCTCCGCCCAGCTGGTGGAACTGGCAGAGACCCTCAACATACCGGTCATCCCCACCCTGATGGGCTGGGGCACCATCCCCGACGACCACCAGCTGATGGCCGGCATGGTGGGCCTGCAGACCTCGCACCGCTACGGCAACGAGAACTACCTGCAGAGCGACTTCGTAATCGGCATCGGCAACCGCTGGGCCAACCGCCACACCGGCGGCCTGGAGACCTACACGGCCGGCCGCAAGTTCGTGCACATCGACATCGAGCCCACACAGATCGGCCGGGTGTTCTCGCCGGACCTGGGCATCGCGTCCGACGCCGGTGCGGCGCTGGCCGGGCTGGTTGAGCTCGCCAAGGAGCGCAAGGCGGCCGGGTTCCTGCCGGACTACAGCGCCTGGGTTGCCGAGTGCCAGGAGCGCAAGGCCTCCCTGCACCGCAAGACGCACTTCGAGAACATCCCCATCAAGCCGCAGCGCGTGTACGAGGAGATGAACAAGGCCTTCGGCCGTGACACCACCTACGTGTCCACCATCGGCCTGTCCCAGATCGCCGGCGCCCAGATGCTGCACGTTTTCGGCCCGCGCAAGTGGATCAACGCCGGCCAGGCAGGACCCTTGGGCTGGACCGCCCCGGCAGCGCTCGGCGTCGTTCGCGCAAACCCGGAGCAGACCGTTGTGGCCCTCTCCGGCGACTACGACTTCCAGTTCATGATCGAGGAACTGGCCGTGGGCGCGCAGTTCAACCTGCCGTACATCCACGTGGTGGTGAACAACTCCTACCTGGGCCTGATCCGCCAGTCCCAGCGCGGTTTCAACATGGAGCAGAACGTGTCCCTGGCGTTCGACAACATCAACTCCCCTGAGACCAACGGCTACGGCGTGGACCACCTCAAGGTGGCCGAGGGCCTGGGCTGCAAGGCCGTCCGTGTGGAGGACCCCAACGACCTCGCCGCCGCGTTCGACAAGGCCAAGGCGCTCATGGGCGAGTTCCAGGTTCCCGTAGTGGTGGAAGTGATCCTGGAAAAGGTCACCAACATCTCCATGGGCGTGGAAATCAACGCCGTGAACGAGTTCGAGGAACTGGCAGAAACCGCCGCCGACGCCCCCACCGCCATCCTGGCCCTGCAGGCATAACCATGCGCGTGGTTATTGCCCCGGACAAGTTCAAGGGATCACTGTCCGCCCCCGAGGTCTGCAGCCACCTGGAAAAGGGCCTGCAGCGCGGGGCGGGCGGCAACCTTGAGGTGGTCCGGATTCCGGTGGCCGACGGCGGCGAGGGAACCCTTGACGCCGCCGTCGGCTCCGGCTTCACCCGCCGAAGCGCAACGGTCACCGGCCCCACCGGCCAGCCCGTGGACGCCGACTTCGCCGTCCGGGGACACGAAGCCGTGATCGAGATGGCGACGGCGTCCGGGCTCGCGCTGGTGCCGGGCGTGCAAAACGGTGGCCGGCCGGACACGGCAGCCGCCACCAACGCCACCAGCCTCGGTACCGGCCAGCTCATCCGCGCCGCCCTGGACGCCGGCTGCCGGCGGATCATCCTCGGCGTGGGCGGCAGCGCCAATACCGACGGCGGCGCCGGACTCCTGCAGGGGCTGGGCGCCAGGTTCCTGGACAGCAGGAACAACGAACTCCCACCGGGCGGGGCGGCGCTGTCGAACCTGCACAGCATCGACTTCACCGACTTCGAGCCCCGGCTGGTGGAAACCCGCTTTGTGCTGGCATCCGACGTCGACAACCCGCTGCTTGGCGCCCAGGGCGCGGCTGCGGTTTTCGGCCCGCAAAAGGGTGCCACACAACAGGACGTCGGCATGCTCGACGCCGCCCTGGCCAGGTTTGTCGAAGTCCTGGCCAGGGAAATCGGATTCCGCGCCGTCAAGGCTGCCGGGGCTCCCGGAGCCGGGGCAGCCGGCGGCGTGGGCTACGCCGCCATCGCCGTCCTGGCCGCGACGCGGCGGCCGGGCATCGACGTGGTCCTCGAATTCACGCGACTCGCCGAACGCCTGGCCGGCGCCGACCTGGTGATCACCGGCGAAGGCAGCCTGGATGAGCAAAGCCTGCTGGGCAAGACCCCCATGGGGGTTGCCCGGGCAGCGGCAGAGCACAACATTCCGGTGATCGCCGTCTGCGGCCGGACCACCCTGGGCCCCGGCCAGGCGGCAGCCGCCGGGTTCGCCGGGGTCCACGCTTTGACGGCGCTGGAAAGCGATGTAAACAGGTGCATAGCAGAGGCAGGACCCCTGCTGGAGCAGCTGGGCACCCAGATCAGTGCGGGGCTGGCCGCCAACAGGCCCGCCACCGCAAGTACCAAGGAGGACCTCCGTGTCTGAAGAACGTTTTGACCTGGTCATCCGGGGCCAGCGCATCCTCACCACCGCCGGCATCGCCCCGCGCGAGGTGGGCGTCCGCAACGGCAGGATCGTGGCCCTCGAACCGCTGGGCAATGGACTGGCAGGCGCCGAAGTCATTGAACTCGCCGACGACGAAACCCTGATCCCCGGCCTGGTGGACACCCACGTCCACGTCAACGAGCCCGGCCGCACCGAGTGGGAGGGCTTCGCCTCCGCCACCCGGGCCGCAGCTGCGGGCGGCGTCACCACCATCATTGACATGCCGCTGAACTCCGTCCCGCCCACCACCACGGTGGAAAACCTCAAGCTCAAGCGCGAGGTGGCCGAGGACCAGGCGTTCATCGACGTCGGGTTCTGGGGTGGTGCGATCCCCGGCAACAAGGCCGACCTGCGCGCCTTGCATGACGAAGGCGTGTTCGGCTTCAAGTGCTTCCTCCTGCACTCCGGCGTGGACGAGTTCCCGCACCTGGACGCGGACGAGATGGAAGAGGACATGGCCGAGCTGAAGTCCTTTGACTCACTCATGATCGTCCACGCCGAGGACTCGCACGCCATCGACCGCGCGCCCCACCCCGGCGGCGACCACTACTCCACCTTCCTGGCCTCCCGCCCCCGCGGCGCCGAGAACAAGGCCATCGCCGAGGTCATCGAACGGGCCCGCTGGACCGGCGCGCGTGCGCACATCCTGCACCTGTCGTCGTCGGACGCGCTGCCCATGATCGCCTCCGCCAAGCGCGACGGCGTGAAGCTCACCGTGGAAACGTGCCCGCACTACCTCACGCTGATGGCGGAGGAAATCCCGGACGGCGCCACCGCTTACAAGTGCTGCCCGCCCATTCGCGAGGCCTCCAACCGGGAGCTGCTGTGGCAGGGCCTGCTGGACGGCACCATCGACTGCATCGTCTCGGACCACTCCCCCTCCACGCTGGACCTGAAGGACCTGGAGAACGGCGACTTCGCTGTTGCCTGGGGCGGCGTCTCCTCGCTGCAGCTGGGGCTGTCCCTGATCTGGACCGAGGCCCGGCACCGCGGCATCCCGCTGGAGCGGGTGGTGTCCTGGATGGGTGAGAAGCCGGCGGCCCTTGCCCGCCTGTCCAACAAGGGCCAGCTGGCGCTGGGCTACGACGCTGACTTCGCCGTTTTCGCCCCCGACGAGGCCTTCGTGGTGGACGTGTCCAAGCTCAAGCACAAGAACCCCATCACACCGTACGACGGCAAGGCCCTGTCCGGCGTGGTGCGCAGGACCTTCCTCCGCGGCGCCGCAGTGGACGGCCAGACCCCCACGGGCAGGCTGATCCGCCGCGGCGGCGTCTAGGGACGCGCCATGGCAGTGGAAGCGCACTATCCGCGGGCGGCATACCGCCCACGGTTGGCCCCACCCAAGGCTGCAGCCCGCGGACTCGCCGTATGGGTGGTCCCGGCCGAAGGAACCAGCCCGGAACTCCTGCGCCACGCCGCCCAAATGGTCCTTGCCAGGGCCCTCGAAACTGCTCCGGAGGCGGAAGTCCATTGGCCTGCCGCCGGAGCCCCCATGTCCGCCGCGGAAGGAGCCGCAGCCGACTCCTCTCCGTCTCCTTCCGCGGTGGAGGCAGCCGGCCCGGCACTTTCAAAGGACGACGGCGGCACGCGCCTGCCGCCGTCGGCCGGCCCCGTCAGCAGGGTCGCCGTGGACCTCGCCGCCGACACCGTCCTGCTGGACGGCAGGCCCGTGGCCCTGACCGGCGTCGAATACAAAGTGCTGCGCTACCTGGTGACCCACCTGTCCCGGACGGTGGGCCGCGAAGAACTGCAGGAGTTCCTGGAGTCGCTGGATTTTCCCGGCGCCACGGCACGCTCCATCGACGTCTACGTGGGCCGGATCCGCAAAAAACTGGGCAACGCCCGCCACGCCGTGGCCACTGTCCGCGGCGGCGGATACCAGTTTGTGCCGGGCCCGCACGCGGCCGTTCGTGGACCGGCGGAATACTGCATATGACGCGCTGGTTTGTATCACTAAGCGGCAACCCGCTTCACTTGATGTTTGGCCATCACTGACCGAGTCTTACAAAGGAACGCCATGAGCCCCACCCTGACCACCAAGCTTCAGCCCGGTACCCCGGCTCCTGAATTCACCCTCCGGGACGCCCAGGGCCGGGAGACCTCCTTGGCCGATTACCGCGGCAAGAACGTCATCGTCTACTTCTACCCGAAGGCCGCCACCCCCGGCTGCACCACCGAGGCCTGCGACTTCCGCGACAGCCTCGCCTCCCTGCAGGGCAAGGGCTACGAGGTGGTCGGCGTCTCCCCCGATGCCCAGGAAGCCCTGGCCGGTTTCACCGGCGACTTCTCCCTGACCTTCCCGCTGCTCTCCGACCCCGACCACGCTGTGGCCCTGGCGTATGGCGCCTGGGGCGAGAAGCTGGTCCACGGCGAAATCCACGAAGGCATTGTCCGCTCCACCGTTGTGGTGGACCCCGAAGGCAAGGTCACCCTGGCCCAGTACCAGGTGCAGGCCGACGGCCATGTCGCCCGCCTCAAGGACGCCCTGGGCGTCTAGGAGTCACCTCCAGGACGCTCCATCACCTTCTGCAGGTTCCGCCGGACGCTTCCGCACATGTTGCGGGAGCGTCCGGGCGTTTAACCGGGCCTTGGTTTCACCGTCTCGTGAACCGGTACGCTGGTTCTGGTTGCCGCAGATGAAGGCTTCGGCGGTGCACGGTGAAACGGGGGTCGGATGGCACGTCCGCTCATCGCGACGAAGCTGTTCGTCCCGAAGGTGCGGTCCCAAGCAGTGACGCGTTTGCGGCTTTTGGAGCGCCTTCGCCGGGGAGCTGAATCGCGGCTGGTGCTGGTGTCTGCCCCGGCCGGGTTCGGCAAAACGACGCTCCTCTGCCAGTGGTTGGCCACGGAGCACGCCGGCGGCCAGGTCGCCTGGGTATCACTGGACGCAACTGACAGCGAGCCCGCCGCTTTCTGGACCTATATCGCGTCCGCGCTCCAGTCGGCGGTGCCCGGCGTCGGATCAGCCGCCCTGGAGCTCCTCGCTTCCCCAGGCGTGCCGGCCGGGACAGTCCTCACGGCCCTGGTGAATGACCTGGCCGAGGCGCCCGGTGATGTGTGGCTGGTGCTTGATGACTACCATCTCGTGGACGGCCCGGAAGTGGGCCCGGGGCTGGCTTTCCTGCTGGAGCATATTCCTCCCCACGTCCACGTCATCATCAGTACCAGGGCGGATCCGGGGCTCCCGCTGTCGCGCTGGCGGGCACATGGCGAGCTGGTGGAGGTGCGTGCGGCCGAGCTGCGTTTCACTGCCGTTGAGGCGGCCACCTATTTCAACGAGGCAGCCGGACTTGACCTTGCCGAAGCTGACATCGCAGCCCTTGAGCAGCGGACCGAGGGGTGGATAGCAGCCCTGCAACTGGCGGCGCTCTCCCTCCAGGGGCATGGGAATGTCGCGGGCTTTGTTGCCGGTTTCGCCGGGAGCGACCGCTACATCGTGGACTACCTGGTGGAAGAAGTCCTCGAGCATCAACCCGGGGAAATCCGAGGCTTCCTGATGGAGACGTCGGTCCTGGAGCGCCTCACCGGGCCACTCTGTGACGCGCTGACCGGTCGCAGCGATGGGAGCCACATGCTCGCTACCCTTGAACGCTCCAACCTGTTTATCGTTCCCTTGGACGACCGCCGGGAGTGGTTCCGCTACCACCACCTTTTCGCCGACGTACTGCGCGCGCGCCTGTCCAGCCAGCAGCCCGGGCACGTGCCACTGCTGCACCAGCGGGCGAGCCTTTGGTACGAGCGCAACAACCTGGCCGACGAAGCGATTAGGCACGCATTGGCGGGCGAGGACTTCGACCACGCCTCCCACCTGATGGAGCTGGCGGCGCCAACCATCCGGCGCGAGCGGCAGGAGGCCTTGCTGTTCGGCTGGCTGAAGGCACTGCCCGACGACGTAGTCAGGCGAAGCCCCGTCCTCAGCGTTTTCTACGGGTTTATGATGATGGCCGCGGGCGATCTCCAGGGGGTGGAGAGACGTTTTGAGGACGCGGAGCGCGCCCTGGCTGCCGTGCCGCCCGGCCAGCCTCCCCCTTGGGCGGACACTGAGGAGCTGCGGTCGCTGCCCGCCACCATAGCCGTCTATCGTGCCTCCCTCTCCCAAGCCCAAGGTGATGTGGCCGGGACGGTGGAGCATGCCCGGCGCGCGCTGGACCTGGCGGCCCCCGACGACCACCTTTCCCGTGGTGCCGCCGGCGGATTCCTCGGCCTCGCGGCCTGGGTTGCAGGGGATGTGCCATCCGCGCTGGAGACATTCACGCAGGCTGTGGAAAGCCTCCACGCCTCCGGGAACCTCGTCGATGCGCTGGGCAGCACGGTGATCCTGGCTGACATGTGGCTGGTGGCCGGCCGGCCCGGCAAGGCGCGGCTCCTGTACCAGGACGGGCTGCGGCTGGCGCAGGCACAAGGCGGACGCGCGGCCAGGGCAACGGCAGACCTGCATGTGGGGGTCAGCGAAATCGACTGCGAGGCAGGAGACATAACCGGCGCGAAAGGCCACCTCCAGAATGCAGCCACGTTCTTTGACCGGGCGCCCATGACAGAAAGCCGCTACCGGTGGTTTGTTGCCAGGGCGCTCACCACGTGGGCCGACGGCAGCCCGGATGACGCCATCGGCCTCCTCGACCAGGCGGAGCAGCTCTACAGGCGGGGGTTCTTCCCCGAGGTCCGCCCCATTGCCGCGATGAAGGCGAGGATCCGGATAGCGCAGGGCAAACTCACCGAGGCCGGGGACTGGGCGCGTGCACGCGGCGTGTCAGTCACCGGCGAGACCAGTTACATGCGTGAGTTTGACCATCTGACACTGGTGCGGCTTCTTATCGCGCAGCAGAGGAAACGGCCCGACGACGGCGGCCCGGCCAGCGACGCAGTGCACCTTCTCGAACGGCTGCTTGAGTCCGCGGCGGCCAACGGGCGGGCCGGAAGCCTTGTGGAGATCCGCATGCTGCAGGCGCTGCTCGAAGACGTCCAGGGACACCGCGCGCAAGCCCTTCACATGCTGGACCGCGCCTTCGCCGCGTCACCGGAACCCGAAGGCTATGCGCGCCTCTTCCTCGCGGAAGGGCCGCCGATGCAGGCGCTGCTGCGCGCCGCCGTCGAGCATGGAAGGTCCGGCGGCCATCCCCGGCGGCTACTGGGCATAGCTTCAGCGGCAGACGCTGAAGCCCCCGTGCAGGAGCATAAGCCGCCCGTTTCCGCAGGGGACTTGCTGAGCGCGCGCGAACTGCAGGTACTGAAGCTCCTCCAGAGCGAACTGCGGGGGCCGGAGATCGCGCGGGCGCTTTTTATCTCCCACAACACACTGCGTACCCACACCAAACACATCTTCGCGAAGCTCGGGGCCACCAACCGGCAGGGTGCAGTCCGACGTGCCCGCGAGCGCGGCGGTCTGCTGTAACAGGGACCTGCTGTAAACCGCGGCGGGAAAATCTCACCCTGTCAGTCACATCACTGGGTGATGCCTGCTCACCCTGCCCGTCCCTAGGTTGGGATCATCCCCGCAGCGCCCGCCGCGGACCCAGATCCAGGGAGTCCACAATGTCCATCACTACCACCCACCTCACCCGGGCGGCAGGCCTGTCCGCGGTCGCCGCCGGTTTGCTGTTCCTCGGCGTCCAGGTCAACCACCCGCAGCTCGACGCGGAATTCGTCACCACTACGGAATGGTCGGTCCGGCAAGCCGTGAAAATCGTGATGTCCGTGCTGAGCCTGGCCGGCATTACCGGGATGTACCTCCGGCAGGTGAAGCAGAGCGGGGTGCCCGGCCTGCTCGGATACGGCATATTCGCCGTCGGCTACCTCCTGATGATGAGCGTCGAAGTCATGGGTCTGGTGGTCCTCCCGGCAGTGGCCCGGAGTTCAACCGGGTACGTCAACGATGTTCTCGCCGCAGCCATGGGCGGCCACCCGCAGGGCGATATCGGCCTGATGCAGCCGCTGACTCTGATTGCCGGCTTCACGTACATGGTGGGCGGCCTGGTCTTCGGCATCGCGGTGTTCCGCGCCAACGTCCTGGCACGGTGGGCTGCTGCAGTCCTCGCCGCCGGCACCATCTCCAGCATCCTGATCCCCGTCCTGCCACAAATTAACGAGCGTCTCTTCGCCGTGCCTACCGGCGTCGCCCTCATTGGCCTCGGATACTCGCTCTGGCGCGGCCGGCTGATTGCCGCCGCCGGAAGCGTACCCCAGGTTGCCGGCGCCCCGTTTGATCCCGCCGGCAACCGGTGACCACCATCCATGAGCGCCCCACCTGGCCGGGTCGCCTCGACCAGGTGGCTTGCTGCCCAACCGCAAGGCGGGGAGTCCGGTGACTGAAGTGGCAAAGCGAGTTGTTCCCGGCGGCTACCGGCTCCGGGTCGGCGGGCACCTTCCGGGGTGCTGGGAGACCTGGTTCGACGGCCTTACCCTGACCCGTGAAGAGGACGGCACCACAAGTCTTTGCGGTCCCGTCCCGGACCAGGCCGCATTGCACGGGCTGCTGGCCAGGATACGCGACCTCGGAGTGCCGCTCATCTCCGTTGAAGCCGTCTATACCCAGCAGGGTTAGCTGGCGCCCTGCGCGTCGGTGTTCGCGTTTGCGTTCGCCTCTGCCTCTGCCTCTGCCGCTGCCTTCGCGTACGAATCCGAAACCCGGCGGTAGACCGGAGTCAGGAAGGCCAGCAGGGCGGCCGCAATCATGATGATGCCGGCCACGAGGAAGACAAGGGCGATGCCGCGCGAGGTGCCCTCGCCCAGCAGCGGCGCCAGGCGGGTGGCGCCGTCCGCGGACCGGGCGTAGGGAATGATCCAGAACTGGGCAATGGGGGCAATCAGGAACGCGGTGACGGGTGCCGCGGCTGACTCGAATGCCATGGCGAACCCGAAGACCCGGCCCTGCCGCTCCAATGGCACCACCCGCTGGATGACGGTCTGTTCGGCCGCCTCCACGAACGGGACCAGCACCAGATACAGCCAGATTCCCAGAATGTAGAGCCACGCCCACTCCCGCAGCGTGAACACTGCCCCCAGGACTCCCATGGCTGCCACCGCAACCAGCAGGGTCCGCAAGGGATTGCTACCCAGCCCGAACTTGCCGATCAGGGCACCGCCGATGATGAATCCGGTGGATCCCACGGCAAAGACAGCGCCCCACATCTCCACGGAGAACATTTCCAGCCCGTACGGGTCCATCAATGCCATATAGACGCCACCGATGAAGTTGTTGAACGTGGAAAACACGATCAGCGCGAACAAACCGGAAATGGCCAGCACGGCCGCGAGCGAGCCCCGGAGGTCGAACCCGCCGTGGGCGTCCGTTGCCGCGGCGCGCAGTTCCTCGGGCATCCGCAGGGTCAGCAGGTGGGCGAAGGCCAGCGCCGTGAGCAGCAGTGCGACGGCGATGGTCCAGCCCATGCCCAGCAACCCGACTGACAATCCGGACAGCAGGGAGGTGACGATGAACATCAGCCCCTGCACCATCCCCACCAGTCCGTTGGCGTTGGCGCGGCGCTCCGGCTCGATGAGGATGGTGACGGTGGTAGAGAGGGCAATGTTCCGCAGGTTCTCCACCACGGCGCCGATCAGGATCACGAGTGTAAAGATCCAGAACCACGGCTGCGCCAGATCCAGCAGGGACGCGGCCGGCGTCAGCAGGAACATCACCCCGGACAGCACGAACATCACCAGTGTGAAGCAGGCAGCGAAACGCATCACTGCCAGCTTGCGGTAACGGTCCACAAAGGTGCCGAAGCTGATGCTGGAGAGGGCAATCAGCAACATGTACGCGCCGCCCACCACCCCGGTGGCGATCACGTTGCGCGTCCCCAGGTACAGCCAGAAAGTCAGCGCGAACCACAGGTAGCTGGTGGTGATGTTGGCCAGGGCGGTATTGACCAGGATGCCGTTGAAGGTGCGGGAGCGCTCTGCCGGGCTGCGCTGGGAGGTTCCGGCGGTATCGGGATCCGCAGCGGCCTTGCCCGGTTCCTGCTCGGTCATGCGTCCCAGTGTAGTGAGGTGCAAGAGGTGCCGACAGGGTGGAAACTAGGGGTGTTCGCGCCACCGGACGAGGAAAGGACGGGCATGGACCACGGGACGGATAAGGAAAGCCCGGAGGGCAGGATCGACCCCCGGCTCCTGTTGCTGTTGACGTCGGTCTTCAGCACAGGTCCCGATGCCACACTGGAGTTGACCGCTGTGGTTGACGGCATCGTCATTTCCGGTTCGGTTGTGTCTGAGGACGCATGGACCCTGCGGCAGAATGACCAGGTACGGATCGGAAGCCCGGCAATCGCCACCGCCCTCGATTCCATGGCCTCCGCGGACCCCGCGGAATCCGCGGCGGAAGGAACCTCTTCCCAGCCGGCCGGGCATGGCCGGTACCTCCATTTCCTGTCACCCGTGCTGCTGTCCGGCGGCGTCAGGGTGCCACTGCCGGCAACCCGGGTTGATCTCCGCAAGGTGGCGGCATGGAGCATTGGCAGGATTCAGGGAGACTAGGATGGCGGCATGGTGATCGAGGTGCGCCCGGCCACGGACTTCGACGACGTCCGGACCCTGGTGGGGCCCAAACGGCCGGATGCCACCGTCTGCTGGTGCCTGAGCTACCGCATCCCATCCCAACAGAACATCTCCCTCCGCGGTGAGGAGCGTGGGGAGCTGGTCAGGCAGCTGGTGGCCCAGGATCCCCCGCCCGGCGTTGTAGCGTACGACGGCGGCGAACCGGTTGGGTGGGCAGCGGTCCATCCACGTGCGGACACGGGTTTTGCCCGCAACAGAAGAATCCCGCATGTGGACAACCAGGACGTGTGGTCGGTGTGGTGCCTCCGCGTCCGTCCCGGCCACCGCGGCAAAGGCATCTCGCACCACCTGCTGGCGGGCGCCGTGGACATGGCCCGCTCCTATCGGGCCCCCGCCATCGAGGGCTATCCCGTGGACAACAACGGCAGCAAGGTGGACCTCACCATGGCCTACGTTGGCACCCGGAAGTTGTTCGAGGACGCGGGCTTCACGAAGGCTGCGGACACCCAATCGGTGCTGAACGGCTTCCCGCGGGTTCTCATGCGGCTGGAGCTGGCATGACCGGGGCAGTTTTGGAGGCGGTCCTCGCTGAGTTGGCGGCGCTCGAGGACCCAAATGTGCGCGCGGCCAACCAGAAGCGCGGGGATGACCACGGCGTCAACCTCGCCCGGCTGCGGGAGATCGCCAAGCGGTTGAAGACGCAGCAGGAACTTGCCTTGGAGCTTTGGGCTGCCGGCGGTACGGCCGCCCGGTTGCTGGCAGTGTTGATATGCCGGCCGAAAGAGTTTGGACCGGACGAACTGGACACCATGCTGCGCCAGTCGGGCGCGCCCAAACTGCAGGACTGGCTGGTGAACTACGTGGTCAGGAAGAGCCCTCACGCCGAGACACTGCGGCTCGCCTGGATGGCTGATCCCGACGAACGGGTGGCAAGTGCCGGGTGGGAGCTGACCGCCGACCGGGTAGCCAGGAAACCCGATGGGCTGGATCTGCCAGGCCTCCTGGATACTATCGAAGCAAAGATGAAAGACGCTCCGGGCCGGCTGCAGTGGTCAATGAACACCACCCTCGCCAGGATCGGCATCGAACATGCGCCTCTCCGGAGCCGGGCCCTGGATATCGGCCAGCGCCTGGGCGTCCTGAAGGACTATCCCACGCCACCCAATTGCACGTCGCCGTACGCGCCTGCCTGGATCAACGAGATGGTCAGCCGGCAGCAGCGGGCCTAGCCGGCAGTACACCCAGGCCGGGACGTGACGGGCTTGTAGAGGGCTACTTCCGCCGCCAGTACTTGCCCCAGTCGACTTCCATTGCCCACAGCGCCAGAAGCAACGCGTCCATGGTCATCAGCCCTGCCAAAAGGTACGCCCAACCCGCCAAAGAACCCACTGCAATCTCCTGACTATCCCCAGCCAATCGATTGCTGCTAAGTGTGGCACCTAGAGCGCCGGGACGGAATGCCCTCCACCCGCAGTTCTTAAAAGGGCGCCCAGCCTGTGGTGCGTCTCGGTCTCCAGTTTGAGCCGGCGGGTCAGTTTCTCCACGTGCCGGGACATCTCCTCCCCCACCGGGAGCCGGTCTCCAGGCCAGCTGGACGCTTCCCGCGATTCCGCGAGCGCGTGCTCCAGTTCCCTGGCCGCTGCCCGCACTTTGCGTGAATGGAAGTAGAGGCGGAGCAATGCTTTGGCTTTGTCCGCACCCTTCCTCTTCATGTTTTCCATTTGGCTTCCCCGCCTTCCGCATGCCGTACAGCCCACCCGCGGTCGCCGTCGTACCGTCTTTTGTGGAAACTGCTGCGTTCCTACGAGTGTGACCGGCGTTCCTCAACGTCCCGGCAAGCAGATGCCAAGATTTCCGCAAGATCTGCTGAGTGGCCGCATCCGGGGCGTTGGAAGTGGACAGGTGCAACACGACTTGTCAGCGAAGTCACCGGAAACGGCGGAGCCCGTGACATGCCCTGCGGACCTTAATACTGTAGAAGTAGAGCTATGGTCTCTCCCCCCGAAATCCGCCGTGCGGTGGTCATCGAAGATGATCCGGACATCCGCGGACTCCTGGTCCGCGTCCTGGTCAAGCAGGGCTTCGACGTCACCCAGGCTGGCGCAGGACTGCCGGGCGTGGAGGAAGTACGCCGTACCAAACCGGATCTGGTGACCCTGGACCTGAACCTGCCGGACCTTGACGGGTTGGAGGTGTGCAAGCTACTCCGGGAGTTCTCGGATGCGTTCATCGTGATGCTCACCGCCCGGGCGGATGAACTCGACAAGCTGACCGGCCTGGACAACGGCGCCGACGAATATATCAGCAAGCCCTTCAGCCCGCGGGAACTCCAGTCCCGCATCAACGCCCTGTTCCGGCGCCGGCCCTCCGCGGCGGCGGAATCCGCCACGCGGGGCGAGCTGGAACGGGCCACTGAAGTGCAGCAAAGCCTCCTGCCTAAGGAAGACATCCGGGTTGAGGGTTATGACGTGGCAGGCCTCTTCCGCCCGTCCCGCAGCGTGGGCGGCGACTTCTACGACTGGTACCAAACGCCCGGCGGGCTCCACCTCACCTTTGCCGACGCCATGGGCAAGGGCATGGGCGCGGCGCTGATCGCGGCAACGGTCCGAGCAGTGATGCGCTCCACGGGCCTGCGCCAGGACCTGGACGCCGGGTTCGCCGCTGCCAGCAAGGCGATCGCTACGGACCTCGATTCCTCCAATTCCTTCGTCACCCTTTTCCACGCCCGCCTTGACGCGGCGTCCGGCAAGGTCAGCTATGTCGACGCCGGGCACGGCCTTGCGCTGCACGTCCAGCCCGAAGGGCCGGCAGACCGCCTCCCCTCCGGCGGACCGCCGGTGGGCGCCTGGCCGGGGACGCAATGGCCGCAGGCGGACCTGGAACTGGCACCCGGCGATTCGCTGGTGGTGGTCAGCGACGGGGTGCTGGACGTCTTCGGGTCCGTGGAGGACTTCACCGTCGCCGTGCAGCAGGCAACACAATCCGCACGTTCGGCGCAGGAAGCCAGCAGCTCCATCCTGGCCCTCGCCCCCGCGGAGACCGCCGAAGACGACGTCACGGTGGTTGTGGTCCGCCGCCTGCCCGTGGAGGTGCCGGCTTGACCCGCTTCTGGACCCGTCTAGTGGTTGTCCTGACTGTCCTGACCGGCCTGAACTACATCGCGTGGCGCTGGGTGGCGTCCCTGAACTGGGAGGCCTGGTGGATCGCCCTGCCCCTGGTGGTGGCGGAAACCTACAGCCTCATCGACGTCATGCTCTTCGGCATGACCGTATGGAAACTGAAGATCCGCAAGGGCGCTCCCACGCCGCCGCACGATGCCACCGTGGACGTCTTCATCACCACCTACAACGAAGACCTGGACATGGTCCTCACCACGGCGCTGGCGGCCCAGAAGATCCGGCACCCGCACAGCACCTGGATCCTGGACGACGGCGCCCGGCCCGAGCTCAAGGCACTGGCCGAACAGCACGGCCTGGGCTACGTCACCCGCAGTGAAGACTGGACCAAGGACCTCCCGCGGCACGCCAAGGCCGGCAACCTGAACAACGCCCTCATGGTCACCCACGGCGAGTTCCTGCTGATCCTGGACGCGGACCAGATCCCGGAGCCGGACATCCTGGAAAAGACACTTGGCTACTTCAACAACCGCCGGGTGGCCCTGGTCCAGACTCCCCAATACTTCAGCAATGTTCCTGCCGATGATCCGCTCGGCAGCCAGGCGCCGCTGTTCTACGGCCCCATCCAGCAGGGCAAGGACGGCTGGAACGCCGCCTTCTTCTGCGGCTCCAACGCCATCCTCCGCCGCGAAGCCCTGATGCAGCTGGGCCTGGTGGGCTACGTCAAGGAAACCGGGAAGAGCATCCGGCGGGCGCTGTCTGCCTCCCGGGCGGCCATCAAGCAGGCCCGCAAGTCGGCGGATGTGGACTCTCCCCTGGTGGCGGAGGTCCTGGACGAGGTGGAGGCAGCCACCCGCGAAGCACAGGAGGAGGTGGACGCGGGAAGGCCGCTCAGCGAGGTCACCTACCGGGTCCGCCGCCGGGTGGACGCCGCCGTCCAGACCCTGGTCCAGGCCGACGTCGCAGCCCTGCAGGCGGACCTCGAAGAGATCGCCGCAATGGAACTGGCCCACGTGGGCGAGGCCGGCGTCCCGGTGGTTGCCGACGACGCCGTGCAGCGCATGTCCGCCCGCGACTGGTCACCGCTGGGCGCCCTGGAATCCGTCCAGGCCGTCCTGGATGCGCTGAACGTGGAGCGCAGCGACGAAGCCCAGCCGGTGATGCCCCTGGCCACCATCTCCGTCACCGAGGACATGGCCACCGCCATGCGCATGCACGCCATGGGCTGGGAGAGCGTCTACCACCACGAGATCCTGGCCTACGGCCTGGCGCCCGAGGACCTCAAGACCATGCTCACCCAGCGCCTCCGCTGGGCCCAGGGCACCATCCAGGTGATGCTCCGCGAAAACCCGCTGGTGCAAAAGGGCCTCAAGCTCGGCCAGCGCCTGATGTACTTCGCCACCATGTGGACCTACCTGAGCGGGTTCGCCGCGGTCATTTACTTCGCGGCCCCCATCATCTACCTGCTGCTGGGCATCCTGCCGGTCAGCAGCCTGAGCTGGGACTTCTTCATCCGCTTCATCCCGTTCATGGTGGTCAACCAGCTGCTGTTCGCCGTGGCCGGCCGCGGCATCCCCACCTGGCGCGGGCAACAGTACAGCCTTGCGCTGTTCCCCACCTGGATCAAGGCATGCACGACGGCGGCCCGCAACGTATGGTTCGGCCGTCCCCTGGGGTTTGCGGTCACCCCCAAGGCGCGCCAAAGCGGCGGCCCCAGCTGGAGCCTCATCCGGCCCCAGATCGTGGTGTCCATCCTGCTGGCCGTCGCCGCCGTCGTCGGAATCATCCGGCTGGCCACCGGACTGGCGGAACCGCTGGGCACGCTGGTCAACGTCGTTTGGGTGGTTTTTGACCTGGTGGTCATGAGCATCCTGGTCCGCGCCGTGCTCTACAAGGGGTACGAACCGGCCGCAGAAGCTGTAAACAGAGAGGAATCCTGATGGAGTTCAGTTACGAGGTCAAAGATTCGTACGCGGAGGTCAGGGCGGACGGGCGGCTCAACATGGTCTCCGCGCCCAAGCTGCGCGAATTCGTTACGGACGTCATTGCCGGCGGGTCCAACCGGATCGTGGTGAACCTGGAAAACACCGCCTTCATGGACTCCTCGGGTCTCGGCGCCCTGATCGGCTGTCTCAAAGCAGCCCGCCAGGCCGGCGGTGACCTGCGGATCGCCGCGGTGCAGCCGCAGGTGAACATGGTTTTGAAGCTGACCAGCATGGACCAGGTCCTCACGGCCTACGCCACGGCCGAAGAGGCGTTCAGCAATGACTGAGGTCCTGGCATCGCGCAGCTTCCGGGGACCCGCCGCCGAGGACGCCATTGAGGCGGTCCACAACGACCTGGACAGTCTCTGGCTGGACGTGCCGTTCGTCAACGACATGGACCAGATGACGTTTACCACCGCGGTCATCGAGTCCACATCCAACATCGTCCAGCATGCGCAGCCCGCCGGGGACCGGGAGGTGGAACTTGGGGTGGAAACCACCGTGCAGCCCGCCCTGCTGCAGGCGCGGGTGAGTGCCTATTACGCCAAGCCGCCGTTCGGCCCCATGGAACCCGCCACCCCCGGGGATGACGCCGAGTCCGGACGTGGCCTCGCCCTGATCGAGGCGCTTGTCACCACGGTGACGTTCGAGCGCCAGGGCGCCACCAACACCTGGGTCCTGTCCAGGACGTCCTCCCGGGATTAGGGTCTTCTGGATTGCCGAGGCCGTGACATCGCTTGACACCCGCGGCCTCGCTGCTCTTGAATATTACGTATGCTGAAATAACAGTTCCATGATGCGGAAGCTTGTTGATGGAGTTCCATGAACGGGCGCCGGGCTTTCCGGCATCCGCATAGCCGTCACCATGGATGCCAGCATGACCACCAAGGAATACGCCAGCATGAAGCTTGCCGAATTCAACACCGCGGATTCCGCCGCGGCCCAGGCCGCCCTCCGGCCCTGCATCGACGTCAGCCGCTGGGTGGAGGCGGTGGCGGCAGCCCGGCCGTTCGCCGCCCGGGACCAGCTGCTGGAGTTCGCGGCCCACGCAGCCAACCCCTTCACCCCGGCAGAGGTTGAAGCGGCCATGGCCCACCATCCCAGGATTGGGGAACGCCCGACGGCGGCCAGCACCGAGGCATCCATGTCACGTTCCGAGCAGGCCGGGGTGGACCCGGCTGATGCCGTGGCAGCGGAAGCCCTGGCGCGGGGTAACCGGGAGTACGAGGAGAAGTTCGGCCGCGTCTTCCTGATCCGGGCCGCCGGACGCACCGCCCCGGAAATCCTGCAGGCCCTGAACCAGCGGCTCAGCAACTCCCCCGCAGAAGAAGACACCATCGTCGCCCAGCAGCTGCGCGAAATCGCCGTACTGCGGCTTGAAGGACTGATCAGCGAATGACCGTTTCCCACGTGACCACCCACATCCTCGACACTGGTGCCGGGCGTCCGGCGGCGGGGGTCGCCGTCGTCCTTTTGAAGAACGACGGCGGCACCTGGCGTGAGCTGGCAGCGTCCAGCACTGACGCGGACGGCCGGGCGAAGGACCTGGGCCCGGAGCAGCTGGAGCCCGGGCACTACAAGCTGAACTTCGCCACCGGCAACTACTACGCCGGGCTGCAGACGGCAACGTTCTTCCCGGAAGTGGACCTGGTCTTCGAAGTCACCGGCTCCGAGCATTACCACGTACCCCTGCTCCTGAGCCCGTTCGCCTACTCCACGTACCGCGGCAGTTAGCAGGGATTGCGGCGGGTGCCGCAGTGTCCAGCGCGTTAACCCAATGTCACGGGCGTCACAGTTTCCGGCATAGGATCAGGAAGTATGGCTTCGAATAGAGACCCTGAATCCGATCCCGATGCCGAAGGCGGCCAGTCCGGCGGTGTGCAGTCCGTGGAGCGCGCCCTGACCGTCCTGGAGATCCTGGCCAGGGAAGGGCACGCGGGCGTAAGCGAAATCGCGGAGGAAATGGGGATCCACAAGTCCACCGTCTCCCGGCTGATGGGTTCACTGGTGACCCGCGAGATGGTCCATCAGAACAGCGAGCGGGGCAAGTACCAGCTCGGTTTTGGGATCCTGCGCCTGGCCAGTTCCATTCCAGGCCGGCTCAGCCTGGTCCATGAGGCCCGGCCAGTACTGGAAAGCCTGGCCGAAGAATTCAAGGAAACCGTCAACCTCGCCGTCCTGCGCTCCAACTACGCGGTGAATGTGGACCAGGCCATGGGGCCCTCCACCCTGGCCACCTACGACTGGGTGGGAAGCCTGACGCCGCTGCACGCCACATCCAGCGGCAAAGTCCTCCTGGCCGCGCTGGAGGCCGACGAACGCGACCGCATCCTTAAGGAGACGGGCCTGGGCGCCCGGACCGCGCGCACCATCACCAGCCGCAAGGCACTGGACGCACAGCTGCTCGAGGTAGCCGCCAAGGGGTACGCGGTGGTGCGCGAGGAGTTCGAGATTGGCCTGAATGCCGTGGCAGTGCCTGTCTTCAACCACCAGGGCACTGTGATTGGCGCCCTCAGCATTTCAGGGCCGGCATTCCGCTTCGACCCTGAGCAGATTCCGGGCCTGCTGGAATCACTCAAGGATGCCGGCCTCAAGGTCAGCGCCAACATGGGCTATACCGTCCGGTAGCAGGGAATGACCCCCGCCGGGAGCGCTCAGAGATCCTCGTCGAGCCGGCTGGTGAGGATCCGATTGGCGTTGACCTGCAGGATGCCGAGCGACTCCTGGATCAGGGGTGAGGCGATGCTGCCCCTGCGCACCGCGGCGACAATGCGGCGCGCGGGTTTGGTCTTACCGGTGATGCGCAGCCGAACCACGTTTTCGGCACCATGCAAAGGTGCCAGCCGGGGCAGCAGGCCGACGCCCAGCCCCGCGCCCACGAACGCGATGTGGGTTTCCCATTCAACGGCTTCATGGGCAATCCTCGGTGTCATCCCGACTGCCGTGAACGCCGCAGTGAAGAGGGAATGGTAGGTGGAACCGGCGGACTCCGTGATCCAGGGTTCCGATGCCAGTTCTTCAAGCGTCGCTGTTTCCCGTGATGCCAGCGGATGGTCACCGGGAATGATGACGTCCAGTGGATCGTCGAGCAGAACTCTCTGCTCGAAGCGCGGATCGTCCTCACCATAACTGTCGGACTGCATGGCAACAATGACTGCCAGATCGATTCGTTCCGCAATCAACAAGTCGAAGCAGCGGGCCGGATCAGCCTCAAGAACCTGCACCTCCAGCAGGGGGCGTGTTGTGCGCAGGGTGGCGGCCAGCGGTGCGAGCAACTGGGCGGCCGCGGTGGAGAATCCGCCGAGGCCAAAGCGGGACTGCACCTGGTCACCGGCCTCCATGGCCGCGGCGCGCAGGCTCTCCCACTCCGCGATAAGGGCGTCCGAGCCCTCCACGAGAAGGCGTCCCGTGGCGGTAAGCCGCACACCCCGGCCGTCCTTCGTCAGCAGCTGCATTCCCAGCACGCGCTGGAGCTCCCGCAACTGCGCGGAGACGGCGGAGGGAGAGTAACCGGTTAACTCCGCCGTTGCGCCGACGGTGCCGCACCGGGCGAACACGCGAAGGGTGATGAGCCGTGGATCGATCATGCATCCATTCTGCATGGATATCTTCAAAATCTTGCGCTTTTGTTGCAGCTGTTGTGACCCTAATCTCATCATTACAACTACTTCGACCATGCCGGTAGCACCCCGCGCACGCATGGCCACCGCAACACCCACTACCCATGCCTCCCGGGAGGAAACCCATGACCGCTTCAGTGAACGTCCCCCTCAATTCACGCGGAAAACTCGCTGCATCCTTGCCTGCCGAGCAGCTGGCAGAAATTAGCGCGCTGTTTGAGTTCCGGCGCACCGGCTACTCCCTCGATGCCCCCTTCTACACCGATCGCACAGTCTTCAACATCGACATGGAGGCCATTTTCGGCCAGCACTGGATCTTTGCCGCCAGCACCGCCGAACTGCCGGAGCCGGGCGACTACGTCACCGTCGACTACGGTCCCTACTCCCTGATTGTGCTGCGCAACGACGACGGCGCCGTCAACGTCCTGCACAACGTATGCCGCCACCGCGGCGCCCGCGTCCTCACCGAAGCTGCCGGGTCAACCGGAAACCTGGTCTGCGGCTACCACTCCTGGACCTACTCCCCGGAGGGCAATCTGATCCATGCCTCCGCTCCGGGGGAAACGAAGTTCGACAAGAGCTGCTTCGGCCTCAAGCGCGCCCACGGCCGCGAGGTCGCCGGGCTCATCTTCGTCTGCATCGCCGATGAGCCGCCGACGGACTTCGACGAGACCGCCAAGATCTTTGAGCCCTACCTGGCGCCCCACGATCTCTCGAAGACAAAAATCGCGTACCAGCAGAACATCATCGAAGAGGGCAACTGGAAGCTCGTCATGGAGAACAACCGTGAGTGCTACCACTGCGACGGTCACCCTGAGCTGGCCTGCTCCCTCTTCCCCACCTGGGGCCTGACCGAGGGTCTGATCCCGCCCCACCTTGAGGAAGTGTGGAACCGGAACAAGGAGGCCCAGTCCTCCCTCGAGGAGCGCTGCCGCCGCTACGGCCTTCCCTACGAGGTGGTCGAGGAGCTTGATACGCGCATCGCGGGAATCCGTATCTCACGCGAATCACTCGATGGAGAGGGCGAATCGTTCTCCGCGGACGGCCGGAGGCTTTCCAAGAAGCTGCTGGGTGATCTTCCCGATTTCCGCCTTGGCCGCTGCTCGATGCACCTGCAGCCCAACAGCTGGTTCCATTTCCTCGGCGACCACGTCATCACGTTCGGCGTCTTCCCCATCAACGAACACCAGAGCCTCGTACGCACCACCTGGCTGGTGGCTGACGACGCCGTGGAAGGCGTGGACTACGACTTGGAGAAGCTCACCTACACCTGGAAGCAAACGAACCTGCAGGACAAGGCGTTCGTGGAGCTGTGCCAGCAGGGCGCCGGCAGTCCCGCCTACGAACCGGGTCCCTACATGAAGAGCGAATACCAGGTCGAGGCATTCATCAACTGGTACGTGCAGCGCGTGCAGGAGCACTTGGCATGATTGAACTCCTCGCCGAAACGGCCATCCAGGAACCACAGCGCATTCGCGGTCTTGAGATGCCGTGGAACAGGGTGATGGGAAGCCCGGAGACGCCCGCCCGGGCAGCCCGTGCGTTGGGTCCATGGCATCCGCAGGAGTTCATGGCCGAATGCGTCGAGACCGTTCCCGAGGCCGGCGCCATGATGACCTTCGTGTTCCGCCGATGCGACGGTGCGCCCCTGGCGTTCCGCGCCGGCCAGTACGTGAACGTCGCATTTCCCGTGAATGGCGAGGACCAGGAACCGGTGGACCGCAGCTACTCGCTGTCCAGTTCGCCCACCGAGCCGTGGACCTTCAGCATTACCGTCAAGTGCGACCCCACGGGACTGGTCTCGCCCTGGGTGCACGAGAACGTCAAACCCGGCACCGTCCTGGAGATGCTGGGACCGGTGGGAGCATTCCACCTGCCCGATGCCGACCGGCGGGCACGGTATCTCCTGCTTGCTGCCGGCGCAGGCATCACTCCCATCATGTCCATGGTGCGGACCATCCACTCCCTGCCCGGACATGCCGATGTTGTGGTGCTCTACCACGGCTCGGATGCTGGAGGCTTTGCCTTCCACCGGGAACTGGCCTATATCGCCTCCGTGGACTCGCGCATCAAGGTCCACTACTCCCTCGGCGACCGCAGCGTACCGGAGGGATGGGAAGGGCTCAGGGGAAGGCTGACGGCGGCCATGCTCGAGGAGGTGGCCCCCGATGCCAACGGCCGCCAGGTGTACGCATGTGGTCCCGAAGGTTACCTGAACACCGCCACCGGGCTCCTCCAAAAGGTCGGTGTCGATGACACTTCCATCTACATGGAATTCTTCTCGGGAGACCGCCAGACTCTCCTTGAATACCAGCAGGAAGTGTCCCTTGCAGCCGACGTCGCGGAGGAGATCGCCGAGGAAATCGCCGAATCCGCCGAGGACTACTACGAAAGCCAGCCCGCCGCGTTCGGGCTCTACGAGCCCGGCTACGACGCCGACGGGACGCTGCAGGCCTCAGGGCTGCCATTGGAAATCATCGACCCGGACGCACCCGGCTCCAACCCCTCCGCCAACAGTCCCGGCACGGAACCGGAAGCCGGCGCCCCTGACGCCTCCACCTTCAACACGGTGGGAACAGGCAGCCTCACGATGTCCTTCATGCGTACCGGCGTCAATGTGCGGATTGACCCCACCGAACACATCCTCGAGGCGGCCCAGCGCGCCGGGGTCAGGATCGGTGCTAACTGCAAGGAGGGCATGTGCGGCTCCTGCAAGGTCGTCAAGCTTTCAGGCGAGGTCGAGATGAACCACCAGGGCGGTATCCGGGCGCGGGAAATCTCTGCAGGCAAGTTCCTGCCCTGCTGCTCCACGGCTCAGACCGACCTGGTTATCGACGCATAGCCCCTGTCCCGGGCCACTGTCAACGCGCAGCGGGAACCCCCGACATAGGGCTTAGGACTTAAGAAATACCTTGACACGCGACTGTGATCCGGGCCACTCTGTTGCTTATAGCGAGACGAGTTGATTCTTACGGAACAATCGCCCGCGATGGAGGCAAAGCTGGCCTGGATCGATGAATGCCAGGAAGCCCCGATCTTCCACCCGGCTTGGGGACGCCGGAGTACAGCTTCAGCCCATGAATTCAAACCAAAGGACTTGACATGGCTTTGAACAGCGACATCCGCACGGATGCCCATCCGCCCCTCGAGCTGGAGGAGCCCCAGCTCGTTCCTGCCCCGGAGAACTCTCCTTCCCCGCACGACGCGGAGGACACCGAACAAATCATGCAGGAACTCCGCCAGACCAAAGCCGAGCAGGCTGTAGCACAACGGCGGAACCGTAAGCTCACCCTCGACAAGGCCACCTTCGGCATCACCGGTGTCCTCGCCCTGGCCTTCGTGGCCTGGGGCTTCCTGGGCCGGGACAGCCTGGCCGCCACGTCAACAGCCGCCCTCGGGTGGGTGATGGAATACACCGGCTGGCTCTTTATGGTCCTGGCCTCGTTGTTTGTTGTTTTCGTCCTCTGGCTTGCGCTCGGAAAATGGGGCAACATCCCGCTGGGCAAGGACGGCGAAAAGCCCGAGTTCCGGACTGTCTCCTGGATTGCCATGATGTTTGCCGCCGGCATGGGCATCGGCCTGATGTTCTACGGTGTGGCCGAACCGCTGTACCACTACATCTCCCCGCCGCCCGGAACGGTGGACGGCCGCACTCCTGCCGCAATCCAGACAGCCATGGCCACCTCCATCTTCCACTGGACCCTTCATCCCTGGGCCATGTACGCCGTCGTCGGAATCGCCATGGCCTACGGCACCTACCGCCTGGGCCGCCGGCAGCTGATCTCCGCTGCCTTTACCTCACTCTTCGGGCTCCGGGCAGTGGAAGGCCCCGCCGGGAAGTTCATCAACATCCTGGCCATCTTCGCCACGCTCTTCGGCACCGCCGCATCCCTGGGCCTCGGGGCCCTCCAGATCGGCAGCGGCCTGACCTCGAACGGCTGGGTCGGGGAAATCGGGACGCCGGTCCTGGTGGCCATCGTTGCCATCCTGACGGCGTGCTTCGTGGCTTCGGCCGTGTCCGGCATCAGCAAGGGCATCCAATGGTTGTCCAACATCAACATGGTGCTGGCCGTGGTCCTGGCGCTCATCGTCTTCATTGCCGGGCCTACCTTGTTCATCCTCAACCTCATCCCTGCCGCCGTGGGGGACTACGCCAGGGACCTCGCGGAAATGTCCTCGCGCACCGAAGCAGTGGGGGACGAGGCCCTGCGCAAATGGATGTCCGGCTGGACCATCTTCTACTGGGCCTGGTGGGTCTCCTGGACACCTTTCGTGGGAATGTTCATCGCCCGCATCAGCAGGGGCCGCACCATCCGGCAGTTCGTCACCGGCGTCCTGCTGGTTCCCAGCATCGTCAGCGTCATCTGGTTCGGCATCTTCGGCGGCACGGCCTTCCACATCCAGCAGGAAGCAGACAAGGCGGGAACGCCGGGCATGGTGACCACAACCAACGGGGTCCCGAGCATCGACTTCGACGGGGCACTGTTCGACCTGGTGAAGAACATGTCCATGCCCGCCTGGCTGACCGCGGCCGTCATCGTCCTGGCCATGGTGCTGGTGGCCATCTTCTTCATCACCGGCGCCGACTCGGCGTCGATCATCATGGCCTCCCTGAGCTCCAACGGCGCCGCCGATCCCAAGCGTGGCCTCGTCATCTTCTGGGGGCTCCTCACCGGCGCCGTGGCAGCTGTCATGCTGCTGGCCGGCGGCGATGAACCCTCGGAAGCGCTCTCCGGCCTGCAGCGGATCACCATCGTGGCGGCCCTGCCGTTCGTGCTGGTCATGCTGCTGCTGTGCTTCGCCCTGGTCAAGGACCTGCGCCGCGATCCGCTCTCCCTCCGGCGCCGGCTGGCGGACTCCGTCGTGGAGCGGGCCATCCGCAGCGGCGTGGACCAGCACGGCGGCGCCCAGTTCGACCTCGTCACCAAGCACGAATGTGATCAGCGCTGCCAGGACGACGGCCGCTGTGCGGCTTCCCCCGCTGACACCCTAGCCCCCGCAAAGAATCAGGAGTAGACCATGACCACAGTCCTCGAAGGCCGCCCCACGGGTAACGTGACGGTGGAGGCCGGCGACGTTGCCGACGTCCGCGGTACCGACACAGCACAGTACGTCCTTACCCTTGCGTGCCCGGAGCGCCCCGGAATCGTCCGGGCCATCACCGCGTTCCTCGCTGACCGCGGCTTCGACATCGTTGAACACCAGCAGTTCGATGACCACATCAGCGGCAAGCTCTACCTGCGCACGGCCTTCACTCCGGGAGATAAGGAAGTCTCCGCGGAAGGCCTCAGCGCGGAATTCGCCGCCATCGCCGATGAGTTCGACATGGAATTCGCCATCCACGACGGCCGCCCCCAGCGCCTGCTGGTGATGGTGTCGAAGTTCGGCCACTGCCTCAACGACCTCATCTTCCGCTGGCGGGCCGGCAGCCTGGGTGCGGAGATCGCCGTCGTGGTGTCCAACCACGAGGACCTTCGCCCCATGGCGGAAGCCGCCGGCCTGCCGTTCATCCACGTCCCGGTGACGGCCGCCACCAAGCCCGAAGCTGAAGCGCGCCTGCTGGAACTGGTGGCCGAGTACAACGCGGACCTGGTGGTCCTTGCCCGTTACATGCAGGTCCTGTCCAACGACCTGTGCGCCAGCCTCCGCGGACGCGCCATCAACATCCACCATTCTTTCCTGCCCGGGTTCAAGGGCGCCAAGCCTTACCACCAGGCCTATGACCGCGGCGTGAAGCTCATCGGAGCCACCGCGCACTACGTCACTGCAGACCTGGACGAGGGCCCGATCATCGAGCAGGAAGTGTTCCGGGTGGACCACAGCCTGGACCCGAATGCACTGGTCACGGTGGGCAGGGACGCGGAATCCCAGGCACTGTCCCGTGCAGTTAAATGGCACAGCCAGCACCGGGTCCTGCTCAACAACACCCGCACCGTCGTCTTCCGCTAACGCCAACGCCCGCCACGCAAAACAGGAGAAACAACACCCATGAGCGCATCACCACGCGTTGTCATTATCGGCGCCGGCATTGTCGGAACCAACCTTGCCGACGAACTCGCCACCCGCGGCTGGACCAACATCACGGTGGTGGAACAGGGCCCGCTGGAACTTGCCGGCGGCTCCACGTCGCACGCGCCGGGCCTGGTGTTCCAGAACAACCAGTCACGGACCATGACCGAATTCGCCACCTACACGGTCAACAAGTTCCTCGCCCTGAGCAAGGACGGCGAGTCCTGCTTCAACCAGGTAGGCGGCCTGGAGCTCGCCACCACCCCCGAACGGCTCGCCGATCTCCACCGCAAGATGGGCGTCATGACCTCCTGGGGAGTCGAAAGCCGGATCGTCGACGCCGACGAATGCGAAAAGATCTACCCCCTCCTGAACACCGGCAAGCTCACCGGCGGCCGCGAGGTCCTGGGCGGCCTGCTCATCCCCACCGACGGCCTGGCCCTGGCCGCCCGTGCGGTGCAGCTGCTGATCGAGCGCTCCAGCGAGGCCGGCGTGACATACCAGGGCAACACCACCGTCACCGGCATCGCCCAGGAGGGCGGCAAGGTGACGGGCGTGGAGACGTCCGAGGGTTTAATCCCGGCAGACATCGTGGTCTCCTGTGCAGGCTTCTGGGGCCGTGAGCTCGGCAAGATGGTTGGCCTGGAAGTACCGCTGCTGCCGCTGGCGCACCAGTACGTGGTCAGCACTCCGCTGCCCGAACTTGAGGGCGTCAACGAACTTCCCAAGGGTGCCAGCAAGCCCATCCTGCGTTACCAGGACAAGGACCTGTACTACCGCGAGTGGGGCAACCGCATCGGCATCGGCAGCTACGCCCACCGCCCCATGCCGGTGGATATGTCCGCCCTGCCGAAGGTCGCCGCAGAGGACATGTCGGACCACAAGATGCCCTCCCGCCTGGAGTTCACCCTGGAAGACTTCCTGCCCGCGTGGGAGGACAGCCAGGACCTGCTGCCGGCGCTGCGCAGCTCCGCGATCGAGGACGGCTTCAACGGCATCTTCTCCTTCACCCCCGACGGCGGCCCGCTCATGGGCGAGGCACCCGAGCTCGACGGCCTGTTCGTGGCCGAGGCCGTCTGGGTCACGCACTCGGCCGGCGTGGCCAAGGCAATGGCGGAGCTGCTGGTGGAAGGCCGGTCCCGCACGGACCTGCACGGCTGCGAGCTGACCCGCTTCGAGAAGGTGCAGACCTCCGACGCGTATGTCAGCGAGACGTCCCAGCAGAACTTCGTGGAAATCTACGACGTCATGCACCCGCTGCAGCCCAGGGAATCCCCGCGGGACCTGCGCGTCAGCCCGTTCAACGTGCGGCAGAAGGAGCTGGGAGCGTTCTTCCTGGAGTCCGCCGGCTGGGAGCGGCCGCACTGGTTCGAGGCCAACCGCGGCCTGCTCGAGGAGCTGCCGGAGGAATGGCAGACGCCCGAGCGGGACGCCTGGTCCGGCATGTTCTCCTCCCCCATCTCCGCAGCCGAGGCCTGGAAGACGCGTACCGCCGTCGGACTTTTCGACATGACGCCGCTGAAGCGGCTGTCCGTGGTGGGCCCGGGCGCGCAGGCGCTGCTGCACCGGCTTAGCACGGGCAACATTGCCAAGAAGCCCGGTGCCGTGACGTACTGCCTGCTGCTGGAGCACGACGGCGGCATCCGCAGTGACGTGACCGTCGCACGGCTGGCGGAGGAAGACTTCCAGCTGGGCGTCAACAGCAACGTGGACTTCGATTACCTGCGCGTGGAGGCGCGGAAGCAGTCCGCCGCCGATCCCTCCCAGTGGGTGCATGTTTCGGACATCACCGGCAGCACTTGCTGCATCGGGCTGTGGGGGCCGCTGGCCCGCGAGGTGATCGGCAAGGTCAGCTCCGACGACCTGACCAACGACGGCCTGAAGTACTTCCGGACCAAGGAAATCTCCGTGGGCGGCATTCCGGTTACCGCCATGCGGCTGTCCTACGTGGGTGAACTCGGCTGGGAGCTCTACACCACCGCCGAGTACGGGCTGAAGCTCTGGGATCTGCTATTCGAGGCAGGCCAGGAGCACGGCATCATCGCCGCCGGCCGCGGCGCATTCAACAGCATGCGCCTTGAGAAGGGCTACCGGCTGTGGGGCACGGACATGACGTCCGAGCACCACCCGTACCAGGCCGGCCTGGGCTTCTCGGTGGCCAAGGACAAGACCGGGTTCGTGGGGGCGGAAGCGCTGGTCGCCCTTCGGGAGCAGCCCGCCGCCAAGACGCTGCGCTGCCTGACGGTCGACGACGGGACGTCCATCGTGCTGGGCAAGGAACCGGTGTACGTGGCCGGGGAAGCCGCGGGCTACGTGACGAGCGCGGCGTACGGCTACACCGTCCGCAAGCCGATTGCCTACGCCTGGTTGCCCTCATCTGTGGCCGAAGGCGACAGCGTGGAGATCGAGTACTTCGGCAAGCGCATCGCCGCCACCGTCACGCCTGAACCCCTCTTCGACCCGGGCATGGAGCGCCTCCGCGGCTGACCCGTGGGTCGGTAACAAATCCACCCGGAGAGCGGGGGTCGCCAAACTGGCGGCCCCCGCTTTCCCCTTCCCGCCGCCGAATTGTCACACCCCCTTGCGATGATTGATGCATGGGGAAAGCGGCGGTGGTGAAGGCGTTGGATGAGATCAATGCCGCCCTTGCCGCGCTCAACGCCGAGGTGGACGGGTGTGGGTCGGAGCCCTTCTCCGTTGCTGATCCTTTGGCCGGGCTTGGAGATGGGTGCCTGGACATCCTTGCCGGCGCGCGGGCGGTCGAGGCCGGGATCGCGGCTTTGAAGGCCCGGGCTGCCGTGAAGTATACGGACACTGCCCAAGCCATTGCGGGGCCGGACGTCCCGGTGCAGGCGCTCGAAATGGCCGTCGCCGCGGAAATCGGCGCCCTCCTGGCCCTTGGGTCCCGGGCAGCGGGTGCGTTCCTGGCTGCGTCCCACGCCGTAACGAAGGAACGGCAGCTGACGTTGTCGGCCTTGCAGTCCGGGACGATCACCTGGCCGCACGCCCTGGTCATGGTGGAGGAAACCGCAACCCTTGACCCCGCCGGCGCTGCCGCCCTCGAGGCACAGTTCCTGGACCCCGATGTGCCCCGGCCGCCTACGGCCGCCCCGATCGGGCAGCTGCCCGCCTATCGGTTCAAGGCCAAGGCCAGGAACTGGCGCGAGCGCCACCACGCCGAGTCCATCGAGAAGCGCCACGCCAAGGGCGTGGCAGACCGGCGGGTGGAATACCGGCCGGACCAGGACGGGATGGCCTGGCTGTCCGCCTGCCTGCCCGCGGACCAGGCGATGGCGGGCTGGAACCGGCTCACCGCCCTCGCCCGCGGGATGCAAGGACCCGACGAGTCCCGCACCCTCACCCAGTTGAAGGCCGACAACTTCACCGAGGCGATTCTTGGCAGAGGCAACGACTCCGGGCGTGCCGGTGCAGGCGGTGACGGCGCCGATGCGGCGGCTGGTCCGTCATTGGGGATCCGGGCGCAGGTGCTGGTTACCGTGCCGGTATTCTCCCTCCTGGGATTAACGGACGAGCCGGCGATGCTGGACGGGTATGGTCCGATCCCGCCGTCGATGGCCCGCGAACTCGTTGCCAACGGGGGCTCCTCCTTCTACCGGGTCCTGGTGGACCCCAGGGATGGGGCGCCGCTGGAAATCGGCCGCACCAGCTACCGGGTCACCAAAGCGATGAAAAGGGCACTGCAGTTCAGGGACGGCAGATGCACCTTCCCTGGCTGCAACAACCCATCCCTCGATAACGAGGCAGACCACCTTCAGGCCTGGAAGGATGGCGGCAGCACTGGCATCAGCAACCTGGTGCAACTCTGCCCGAAACACCATCGCCTCAAACACGCCACAAGCTGGGAAGCCACCCCGGCCACCAAAACCGGGCCACCGGGCTGGATCTCACCCACCGGCCGCACCTACAAAGCCGAAAACCATGACTGGGAACCACCACTCTGGCCCCAACAACTGGCACCGCCCTGGAAAGGCGCCGGGCGATCAGAATCCTTGCCCGTGGATCCTCCAGACTTCGTCTACATCGGGCTCTCCCCTGGCGAGGACGCACTCGAACGGTTCCTGCATGCCCCGCCCGCCTGACTTGTCGAGGGGTTTCGGGTTTCGCTCCCCAGCCGCTCCCTATCGTCGCGAGCTCAGGCTCGAGGGCAGCCTCAGTACTATCCCGCGGCCGGCTCCAACTCCTCCACAGCCACCTCGGCGGCGCTTTCCGCGACGTGCGGGGTGAAGCGTACGAACATGGCTTTGAAGCCGGGGGTGTTGGATTCGCGGGCCACGTTTTCTTTGTGGACCAGGGCGTTGGCCTCGGGGAAGTAGGCGGCGGCGCAGCCCTTCGCGGTGGGGTAGGCCACCAGGCGGAACTTGTCCGCTGTCCGGTCGTGCCCGCGGAAGGTGCTGACCACGTCCACGAGATCGCGGTCCTTGAAGCCCAGTTCGGCCAGGTCTTCCGGGTGGATGAGGATCACACGGCGGCCGCCGGAGATGCCGCGGTAGCGGTCGTCCAGGCCGTAGTAGGTGGTGTTGTACTGGTCGTGGCTGCGGATGGTCTGGAGGACCAGGTGCCCGTCGGGCGGGGTGAGGTATTCCAGTGGGCTGACGGTGAAGCGGCCGCGGCCTATGTCGGTTTTGAAGGAGCGGGTGTCGCGCGGCGGGTTGGGCAGCACGAACCCGTTTTTGGTCCGGACGCGGGTGTTGAAGTCCTCGAAGCCGGGCAGGACGCGTTCGATGTGGTCGCGGATCACGTCGTAGTCCTCGGCCATGGCTTTCCAGTCCACTGGGTGGTCGGGGCCGAAGGTGGCCTCGGCCATGCGGGCCACGATGACGGGCTCGGCGAGCAGGTGCTCAGACACAGGGGTCAGGCGGCCCTGGGTGGAGTGGACCACGGACATGGAGTCCTCAACGGACAGGAACTGGGCGCCCTTGGGGTGCTTGTCGTCCTTGTCCGTCCGGCCCAGCGTGGGCAGGATCAGCGAGGTGCGGCCATGGACGATGTGCGAGCGGTTCGGCTTGGTGGAGATATGAACGGTCAGTCCGATCCGCTGCATCCCGGCTTCCAGGGTCTCGGTGTCCGAGCAGGCCAGGGAGAAGTTCCCGCCCATGGACACAAAGACGTCCACTTCGTCGCGTTCGAACGCCTCCATGGACTCCACCGCGTCGTAGCCGTGATGCCTTGGGGAGGTGATCCCGAACTCGTTGTCGAGGGCTTCCAGGAGCCATTCCTTGGGTTTTTCCCAGATGCCCATGGTCCGGTCGCCCTGGACATTGGAGTGCCCGCGGACCGGGCAGGCACCGGCGCCGGGCTTGCCGAAATTGCCCTGCAGCAGCAGCACGTTCACCATCTCCTTGATGGTGTCCACCGAGTGCGGCTGCTGCGTCACGCCCAACGCCCAGCAGAAAATCGAGGCCTTGGACGCCACCAGCATCCCGGCCACCTTTTCGATCTGCGCACGGGTCAGTCCGGTAGCCCGCTCCGTTTCATTCCAGTCCAGGGTGCGGCGGGCTTCTCGGTAGGCGTCGAACCCGTCCGTCTGGGCGGCGATGAAGGAATGGTCGACGACGGTCCCCGGGTTTTGTTCCTCGGCCTCCAGCAGCAGGTGGCCGAGCGCCTGGAACAGCGCCAGGTCCCCGCCCACCTTGATCTGCAGGTACTCGTCAGCGAGCGGAGTACCGCCCCCGACGACGCCGGAGACGGTCTGCGGGTCCTTGAAGTTGAACAAACCGGCCTCGGGCAGCGGGTTGACCGCCACCACCTTGCCGCCCTTGTCCTTGCATTCCTTCAACGCGGACAGCATGCGCGGGTGGTTGGTGCCCGGGTTCTGGCCCACCACGAAGATCAGCTCAGCGTCGTGGATGTCGTCCAGTGAGACGGTGCCCTTGCCGATGCCGATGGTGGGGTTCAGCGCCGATCCGGAGGACTCGTGGCACATGTTGGAGCAGTCCGGCAGGTTGTTCGTGCCCAGCGCCCGGGCGAACAGCTGGTACATGAAAGCGGTCTCGTTCGCGGTGCGGCCGGAGGTGTAAAAAACGCAGCGATCCGGCGTGGTGGCGCGGACATGCTCACCGATCAGCTCGAACGCGTCAGCCCAGGAAATCGGCGAGTAGTGTGCCTCCCCCTCACGGATCACCACCGGTTCGCTCAGGCGGCCCTGGTTGCCCAGCCAATACTCGGTCTTCGTCGACAGCTCGGCGATGGAGTGCTTGGCCCAGAACTCGGCACCGACCGTGCGGAGGGTGTTTTCCTCGGCCACGGCCTTGGCGCCGTTCTCGCAGAACTCGGCCGCCTTGCGCTTCTTGTCTGACTCCGGCCAGGCGCAGCCGGGGCAGTCAAAGCCGCCGCGCTGGTTCAGCCGCAGCAACGACTGCGCCGTCCGGGTCACTCCGGCCTGCGCCACGGCGCGTTCCAGCGCAACCATCACGGCCTTAACACCGGCCGCCTCGGTCTTGGGCTTGTGGACTTCGAGGTCGTCCTCGTTGATGTCCGCGACGGGGGCGGGCTGCTTACCGAACTTCATCGTTCCAACTTCCTTACCGGCTTGCGCTGTTCGATTGCCGGCAAAAGGCGCACCGGGTGTTCCCGGCACGCCTTTTCGCTGGCGCGTTATTGAGTCCCGTGGACTATTGCGTGGCCTTGGCCAGCGTTTCCTGCTCCGCTGCGATGGTGGTGCTGTCGCCGTGGCCGGTGCGGACCACAGTTTCGGCCGGCAGCGTCAGCAGCCGTTCGCGGATGGACGCCAGGATAGTGGGGTAGTCGCTGTAGGACCTGCCGGTGGCACCCGGGCCGCCGTTGAACAGGGTGTCCCCGGTGAAGACGGTCCCTTCGCTCTCCAGGTAGAAGCAGGTGGATCCGGGCGAGTGGCCGGGCGTGTGAATGGCCCGCAGCGCGGCGCCGCCCACCTCGAACACGTCACCATCGGCGTGGTAGCGGTCCGGTGTGGCATCCGGGTAGACCTGCTCCCAGAGGACCAGATCCTCCTGGTTCAGGTAGATGGGCGCACCCAGGGCGTCGGCGACCTCGCGGGCGGCTCCGATGTGGTCGTTGTGCGCGTGGGTGAGCAGGATGGCCTTCACCTTCCGGCTGCGGACCTGGCTGATGATTGCGGCTGCGTCGTGGGGGGCGTCGATGATGACGCATTCCTCGTCATTGCCCACGATCCAGACGTTGTTGTCCACGTCCCAGGTGCCCCCGTCGAGCGAAAACGTTCCCGAGGTGACCAGGTTCTCGATCCTGACGCTCATGCGGACGCCCCGGCTGGCTGGATCTCGACGACGGAGCGCAGGACCTTGCCCTCGTGCATCTTGTCGAAGGCTTCCTCCACCTGTTCGATGGAGATCCGCTCGGATACGAACGCGTCCAGGTCAAGGTTGCCCTGCTTGTAGTGGGACACCAGCATGGGGAAGTCGCGGGACGGCAGGCAGTCGCCGTACCAGGAGGACTTGAGGGAGCCGCCGCGGCCAAAGACGTCCAGCAGCGGCAGTTCCAGCGTCATGTCCGGCGTCGGCACACCCACCAGCACCACGCGGCCGGCGAGGTCACGGGCGTAGAAGGCCTGCTTGTAGGTTTCAGGCCGGCCGACGGCGTCAATCACCACGTCCGCTCCGTTGCCTCCCGTGAGGGCGCGGATGGCTTCGACCGCGTCCTCCTGCCGGGAGTTGATGCCATGGGTGGCCCCGAGGGACCTGGCCATTTCGATCTTGTTGTCGTCAATGTCCACGGCGATGATCGTCGTCGCGCCCGCCAGCCTGGCCCCGGCGATCGCGGCGATGCCCACGCCGCCGCAGCCGATCACGGCCACAGACTCGCCGCGCTTGACCTCGCCGGTGTTGATGGCGGCGCCGATGCCTGCCATCACGCCGCAGCCCAGAAGGCCTACGGCCGCGGCATCAACGTCGGGGTCCACCTTGGTGCACTGGCCGGCGGCAACAAGCGTCTTTTCGGCGAAGGCACCGATGCCCAGGGCCGGCGAGAGCTCCGTGCCGTCCTCCAGCGTCATCTTCTGGGTGGCGTTGTGGGTGTTGAAGCAGTACTGCGGCTGGCCCTTGGCACACGCCCGGCACTCGCCGCAGACGGCCCGCCAGTTCAGGATGACCCGGTCACCCGGCGCCACCTGCGTCACGTCCGGACCCACGGCGCTGACAACGCCCGTGGCCTCGTGTCCCAGCAGGTAGGGGAAGTCATCGCCGATGCCGCCCTGCTTGTAGTGCAGGTCCGTGTGGCAGACGCCGCAGGTGAGGATGTCCACCAGCGCCTCCCCCGGGCCCGGGTCCGGCACCAGGATGGTTTCCAGCGACACCGGGGCGTTCTTCTCTTTGACTACAACTGCCTGGACTTTGTGAACCATGGTCCTTGTGTTCCTTTCCTGGATCCGGCCGGATCCGGTGAGTCGGCACCAAGTGCCAATGTAGCTGACCTTCACTCCCGGGTACCCCGCCGTCCGGTTGCACCACGTGCGGATAATTGCGTAATACACAACGGGATGCGCCTAGCGGCCACTGCTGAATATGGCAGGGGCCCACGGACCCTGTCAATAGATATATCAGTCATCGCGCAGTTGTTGGTCAGCTCTCGCGCCAGATTTTCCGCGGTGCCCCACGACGCTCACCCCCACGTGGACCCACGCAGCGGCATTACCTGGCAGCAAATGCCGGGCAGTAGGCTGGATGGCATGGCTTTTGAAGAATCTCCTGCCGAGCGGCGCGAAGTGACCGTCCGCCGGGCACCCAAGTACGTTCCCTTCCTGATCCTGGGTGCGCTGGTGGGTGTTGCCGCAGCCGCGGTAGTGGCTTACGCGGTGCCGGGCGATGCAACCTTCGACCCCGGCGCGGTGTTCGGATTCTTCCTGGTGATGTTTGCCGCCGCCGGCGCAATCCTGGGCGCGGCGCTGGCACTGGTCCTGGACCGCCGCAGCCTGAAGCGGCAGGAGAAGGCCGTGGTGGAGGCCGTCCCGGATTCGGAGCCGGACACCGATCCCGAGGCCTAGCAAGTCACAAACCGGGGGCCGGAAAAGTCATACCCCATATCGTGAGATAATCGACCAGTGGCACGCGGCGATGGAAAACTTTCCCATGATCTTCTCCCCGGCGAAAAAGGCCCGCAGGACGCTTGCGGCGTCTTCGGCGTCTGGGCCCCAGGCGAAGAAGTAGCAAAACTTACCTATTACGGGCTGTATGCACTGCAGCACCGCGGTCAGGAGTCGGCTGGCATAGCCACCAGTGACGGCAAGCGGATCAACGTCTACAAGGACATGGGGCTCGTCTCCCAGGTCTTCGACGAGACCACCCTGAACACCCTCACGGGGCATCTCGCCGTGGGCCACTGCCGCTACTCCACCACCGGCGCCAGCCACTGGGCCAACGCGCAGCCCACCCTGGGCGCCACCGCCACTGGCACCGTCGCCCTGGCGCACAACGGCAACCTGACCAACACCGCCGAGCTCAACGCCATGATCACCGAGCGCCATGGCGGCCAGCTCACCGGCGAAATGAAGCAGGGCAACACCTCGGACACGGCCTTGGTCACCGCCCTGCTGGAGGGCGAACCGGGCAAGACCCTGGAAGAAACCGCCATTGAGCTGCTGCCCAAGATCAAGGGCGGCTTCTGCTTCGTCTTCATGGATGAAGGCACGCTCTACGCCGCACGGGACACCTTCGGCATCCGTCCGCTGGTACTGGGCCGGCTGGAGCGCGGCTGGGTGGTCGCTTCCGAGCAGTCCGCCCTGGCCACCGTGGGCGCCAGCTTCATCCGGGAGATCGAACCGGGCGAGTTCATTGCCATCGACGAGGAAGGCGTGCGGTCCAAGCGGTTCGCGGAGGCGACGCCGGCGGGTTGCGTTTTCGAGTACGTCTACCTTGCGCGCCCGGACGCCGCCATTGCCGGCCGCTCCGTCTACGAGTCCCGCGTGGAGATGGGCCGCCAGCTGGCCCGCGAAAACACGCAACAGGCGGACATCGTCATCCCCGTCCCGGAATCCGGCACCCCCGCGGCGGTCGGCTACGCCGAAGAATCCGGCATCCCGTTCGCACATGGCTTCGTCAAGAACTCCTACGTGGGCCGCACCTTCATCCAGCCCTCCCAGACCCTGCGCCAGCTGGGCATCCGGCTCAAGCTCAACGCCCTTGAATCCGTGATCCGGGGCAAGCGTGTGGTGGTGGTGGATGATTCGATCGTCCGCGGCAACACCCAGCGCGCTATTGTGCGGATGCTCCGGGAAGCCGGCGCCGCCGCGGTGCACGTGAAGATTTCATCCCCGCCGGTCCAGTGGCCCTGCTTCTACGGCATCGACTTCGCCTCGCGGGCCGAGCTGATTGCCAACGGCGCCACCATCGAGGAGATTTCGCAGGCCATCGGCGCCGACTCGCTGGCCTACATCTCCGAGGACGGCATGATCGGTGCCACCCGCCAGCCGCGCGAGCGCCTCTGCACCGCCTGCTTCACCGGCAAGTACCCCATCAAGCTCCCTGATGCGGACAAGCTGGGCAAGAACCTGCTGGAACGCACCGACCTGGGCGGCCTGAAGCCTTCCCCGTCCGCGCTTCCCGGTGAAACCGCCGCCCTGGCCGTTGACGCCACCGAGGACCCTGCGGAGAAGGCCGGGGCCACCGGCTGCGATCCGGGCCCGGACTCCGAATTCGAGAACCTGCTGACCGACGCCGACCTTGTGCCCGACGTGCACGCTGCCACCACCGGCGCTGACAAGAAAGAGTCCGTATGACTTCCGCTGCCCCCGCCCCCGGCAACACTTCCGGCATCACCTACGCCTCTGCAGGCGTGGACGTTGAAGCCGGGGACCGCGCCGTCGAGCTGATGAAGGATGCCGTCAAGGCAACCCACAACTCCTCGGTGATCGGCGGGGTGGGCGGCTTCGCAGGCCTCTACGACGTATCCCGGCTCCTGACCTACAAGAAGCCGCTGCTGGCCACCTCCACCGACGGCGTGGGCACCAAGGTTGCCATCGCCCAGGCCATGGACATCCACGACACCATCGGGTTCGACTTGGTGGGCATGGTGGTGGACGACATCGTGGTGGTGGGCGCAGAGCCGCTGTACATGACTGACTACATCGCCTGCGGCAAGGTAGTCCCGGAGCGCATCGCCGGCATTGTCCGTGGCATTGCCGCCGCCTGCTCCGTCGCCGGCACCGCCCTGGTGGGCGGCGAGACCGCCGAGCACCCGGGCCTGCTGGGCGAGCACGAATACGACGTCGCCGGCGCAGCCACCGGCGTTGTCGAAGCCGATGCACTGCTGGGCCCGGACCGTGTCCGCGCTGGCGACGTTGTGATCGGCATGGCCTCTTCCGGCCTCCACTCCAACGGCTACTCCCTGGTCCGCCGCGTCATCAACCACGCCGGCTGGGCCCTTGACCGCCAGGTGTCCGAACTCGGCCGCACACTGGGCGAGGAACTCCTGGAACCCACCCGCGTCTACGCGGCCGACTGCCTGGACCTGGCCCGCACGTTCCCGGTCAGCGCCGGTGCGGCAGTTCACGGCTTCAGCCACGTCACCGGTGGTGGTTTGGCCGCCAACCTGGCCCGCGTCCTCCCCCAGGGCCTGGTGGCCACCGTGGACCGCGCCACTTGGGAACTGCCGGCCATCTTCAAACTGGTCTCAGAGCTCGGCAACGTGCCCCTCGCGGACCTCGAGCGCACCCTGAACCTCGGCGTGGGCATGGTGGCCATCGTGTCCCCCGAAGCCGCCGACGCCGCAGTTGCGCGCCTGAACGACCGGGGCCTGCCGTCCTGGATCATGGGCACTGTCACCGAGGATTCGGACTCCATCCTGAAGTCCGGCCCCGACTACGTCCAGGGCGCCAAGGGCGTGGACGGCGGCGCAGTCCGCCTGGTCAACGCCTACGCATAAGAGCCTCCATCGAGTGCTCCGCAGTTGTCGTTTTCACACCTGATAACGACAACTGCGTGGGCCCACGCCGGCAGGGTTCCCTGGCCGAGCTTGCGAGGTTAGGGAGCCGGCGGGGAGCACTCGATGTGTTTAAGCCAGTGACTCAATCCCGCACTTGGATGAGGTTGAGGATTCCGCCCTGCGGGTCCTCGATGGTGGCCAGTGATCCTTCTGCCGGATGCTCATCCGGCTCCACCAGGACTTCGCCGCCTGCTGCCAGGGCGACCGCTGCCGCCGCCGCAATATCTGCCGCGCCAAAGTAAATCTGCCAGTCGGCTTCTTCGCCTTCGTCGGCAGGAACGATGCCGGCCACCTCACTGCCGTCGATAAGCAACGTACTGTAGCTTCCGCCGTCGTCCTGGGGGTACTCGGTGACCTCATGGCCGAAAAGCTGCTGGAAGAAGCCGATGGCCGCCTTCTGCTCGGGCGTGAAGAGCTCGGCCCAGGCCAACGCGCCCGGCTCGTTGAAGAGCCGGCTGCCGTAGTGGGTACCTGCCTGCCAGATCCCGGTGGTTCCGCCGCCGGGAGGGGCCAGGAAGCCCAGCACGCCGGTGTCCCCCACCTTCTCGGGCCCGAACTGCGGGATGCCCCCGGCATGGCCGGCTTCCTGCAGCAGGTCGGCGGCGTCTGCGGCCGCAAAGTAGACGTTCCACTCGGCGGCGGTTCCGGCCTCCAGCTGCAGGGGGCTTTGTGGCGCTATGGTGGCCACCAACTGTCCGCGGACAAAGGCCTGCGCGTAGCTGCGGCCATCCGGAGTGGGGAAGTCCCGGTAGGTCCAGCCGAAAAGCCGTCCGTAGAAGTCTTTGGCTGCAGCAACATCGGGGGTCTGCAGATCGGCCCAGCAGGGCTCGCCGCTGGCGTACGTGGTCCGAACAGTCATGCGGTCAGGTTACCAAGCGCAGATAGAAAAGAAACGCGGAAAGCCCGCTGCCATTCCGGTAATCCGGTACAGCAGCGGGCTCCGCGAAGTAAGCGGTCACCCGAAACGGGTATCAAAAAAGGAGGTCCCGCACATTCCCTGGATCCGCATTCAAGCTCCCGCGGAATCAGGGTGTGCTTCGGCGCCACAGCAGCCGGGCCGGGGGCCACAGCAGGCTTGCGACAACTAGCCGATGCGACGGTGGTCTACCTCGTCGTCATCGTCATCCAAATCATCCGCGTACTTATCCACATAAGCCGAATAGTCCGGTTCAACCGGTTCATTCGAGTAATGGCTCGTCGAACGACTGCCCGGGCCTGTCAGCTCACGCTGAAGTGCCGAGTAGTCAGTGTTCGGGGAGTAGTACTTGATGTCCCGAGCCTGCTTGGTAGCTTTTGCCTTTTGACGGCCGCGCCCCATGGCGTGACCCCCTTTTGTACTTGGACCGGAGGTGGTCACCTTGGCGATCGGTGAGGCCCCGGAATGTTTGGTCAATTTGTCGTACACCTAGATTACATGCTTTCGGCGGGCCCCGCTTGCCGCCTGGAGGTCCGGAGGGCCGGGTGGGGTACCATGACGCAGCTCCACCCGCAGGATTCCGGCATTTTTCTTGGGTAGAGTCACTTAATAACTGCCGATTTTATCTGGCCCTTGGCGAGCCGCGGAACCAAAACCCAGGAGGATGCGCACCCGTGAACCACCAGGACATCCCGCCGAAGCCTGCCTCGCCGCCCCGGACCGGAGGCATGCCGCAGATCCAAGGTGGGGCCGGTCCTGCCCCCGCTCCCGAATCCGTCACCTGGTCCCAGCCGCGCCACGATCCTGCGCCGGAAAAACGCGCCAACCGGAAACCGGCCCTGTGGAAGGCGGTTCTCGTCGTCGTCGTCCTCGCTGTTGCAGGCTCACTGGTGTGGCTCGCCGTCTGGCTGAACTCCTCCCCCGGCACCAACGCGGCGAAGAAAGACGCGCAAGGTGTGCTGCAGACCACCGTCACGCCGCCGGCCACTCCCCAGCCCCTCCCCCGGGAGGGCGTTGCACCTGCGGAGTACGCGGTGGGTGACTGCTTCAAGGATTTCGATCCCCAAGCACTGACGTCCACAATGGTGCCGTGCGACACGGGACACTCCGCCCAACTCGTGGCGACCTTGCAGTACCCGGACAACACTGAGTATCCCGGGGCCGAGCCGCTCAAGGCCAAGGCGCTCGAAGTCTGCCAGGCGGCGAAACTCGGCCCGGCGGCAAAGCAGTTCCAACTCAACTACCAGCGCAGCTTCCCCAGCAGCACCAGCTGGGAATCCGGCGACCGCAGGGTGGATTGCTACGTCACGGCCGACACCGGCAATGTGATCAACGCAAGCGTGCTGCCCTGACGGTCAACCCGCCAGGGCAGCACGCGGTGCTTCACGGTTCCGGCGGCTAGTCCTTCCGCCGGACCGACAGGCCGGAGTTGGGGGCGCCGGTCAGAGCGTCCACGTTGCCCCCGGCCAGTTCCCCGAAGTCCGGCGCCGTATCAACCAGCACGGTGTCGCCGTCACTGATCTCACCGGCGAGGATGGCCTTGGCCAGCCGGTCGCCGATCTCGCGCTGCACCAAGCGGCGCAGCGGCCGTGCACCGTAGGCGGGGTCGAAGCCGGACAGGGCCAGCCAGGCCTTGGCACTGTCTGTCACATCGAGGGTCAGCCGCCGTTCGTGGAGCCGCCGCCCCAGTTCGGCCACGTGCAGTTCCACAATGTGCGCCAGTTCCTCCACCGTGAGGGCGTCGAACAGCACCACTTCATCGAGCCGGTTGAGGAACTCCGGCTTGAACGACGCGTTCACCGTAGCCATCACGGCGCTGCGCTTGGCCTCGGCGTCCAGCGACTGGTCCACGAGGAACTGGCTGCCCAGGTTTGAGGTCAGCACCAGGATCACGTTGCGGAAGTCCACGGTGCGGCCCTGCCCATCGGTGAGGCGGCCGTCGTCGAGCACCTGCAGGAGGATATCGAACACCTCCGGGTGCGCTTTCTCCACCTCGTCCAGCAGCACCACGGAGTAGGGACGACGCCGGACGGCCTCGGTCAGCTGCCCGCCTTCCTCGTAGCCCACGTATCCCGGAGGCGCCCCGACCAGCCGGGCGACGCTGTGCTTCTCGCCGTACTCGGACATGTCGATCCGCACCATGGCGCGTTCGTCGTCAAACAGGAAGTCCGCCAGGGCCTTGGCCAGCTCGGTCTTGCCCACGCCCGTGGGACCAAGGAACAGGAACGAACCCGTGGGCCGGTTGGGATCACTGATCCCGGCCCGGGCACGCCGGACGGCGTCGGACACAGCGGCCACCGCCTTGCCTTGGCCGATCAGCCGCTTGCCGAGCTCCTCCTCCATGTGCAGCAGCTTCTGGCTTTCGCCCTGCAGCATGCGGCCGGCCGGGATGCCGGTCCAGGCGGAGATGACCTCCGCGATGTCTTCCGCCGTTACTTCCTCCGCCACCATCTGTGCGGACTTGTCCGTGACGGCGGCCTCTGCTTCGGCAGCGGCGTTCAGCTCGCGTTCCAGCGCGGGGATTTCACCGTAGAGCACCCGCGATGCTGTTTCCAGGTCGCCCTCGCGCTGTGCCTTATCGGCGGCCGAGCGCAGCTCATCCAGCTTCGCCTTCAGGTCGCCCACCCGGTTGAGGCCGGCCTTTTCGGCCTCCCAGCGGGCGTTGAGCGCCGAGAGCTCCTCTTCCTTGTCCGCCTTGTCGGCCCGGAGGGCAGCCAGCCGTTCCACGGAGGCGGCGTCGGTCTCGCCTTCCAGCGCGAGCTCTTCCATGGTGAGCCGGTCCACCTGGCGCCGCAGCTGGTCGATCTCCTCCGGTGCGGAGTCGATCTCCATGCGCAGCCGCGACGCGGCCTCATCCACCAGGTCGATGGCCTTGTCCGGAAGCTGGCGGCCCGAGATGTAGCGGTTGGACAACGTGGCGGCGGCCACCAGGGCGGAGTCGGCGATGGCTACCTTGTGGTGCGCCTCGTAGCGCTCCTTGAGGCCGCGGAGGATGCCGATGGTGTCCTCCACGCTGGGCTCGCCCACGTACACCTGCTGGAAGCGGCGTTCCAGGGCTGCGTCCTTTTCGATGTTCTCGCGGTACTCGTCCAGGGTGGTGGCGCCGATCAGCCGCAGCTCGCCACGGGCCAGCATGGGCTTGAGCATATTGCCGGCGTCCATGGAGGAGTCGCCGGTGGCGCCGGCCCCCACCACGGTGTGGATTTCGTCGATGAAGGTGACGATCTGGCCCTCGGAGCCCTTGATCTCCTCCAGGACCGCCTTCAGCCGCTCTTCGAACTCACCGCGGTACTTGGCGCCGGCCACCATGGACCCGAGGTCCAGGGAGATGAGGGTTTTGCCGCGCAGGCTTTCCGGGACGTCGCCGGCCACCATCCGCTGGGCGAGGCCTTCCACCACAGCGGTCTTGCCGACGCCGGGTTCGCCGATGAGCACCGGGTTGTTCTTGGTGCGCCGTGACAGGACCTGGACGACGCGCCGGATTTCGGAGTCCCGGCCGATCACGGGGTCCAGCTTGCCGGCGCGGGCCATCGCGGTAAGGTCCGTGCCGTACTTCTCGAGCGCCTGGAAGGTGTTTTCGGGGTCCGGGCTGTCTACCTTGCGGTCACCGCGGACTCCCGGCAGGGCGGCGAGGAGTGCTTCACGGGAGGCGCCGGCGTCGCGCAGCAGGCGGGCCGCGGCATCGTTGCCGGCCGAGAGGCCCACCAGGAGCACCTCGGTGGAGACGAAGGAGTCGCCCAGCCGGTCCGCTTCCTCCTTGGCGTGCTGGATGGCCTGCAGGGCAGGCCGGGACAGCTGCGCCTGCTGGCTTGAGCCGCCGGAGGTGGCGGGCAGCGCCTTGATGGCGCTGCTGGCCTGGACGCTGACGGCGTCGGGATCGGCGCCGGTTGCGTGTAGCAGCGCCACGGCCACGCCCTCACGCTGGTCCATCAGCGCTTTGAGGAGGTGCGCAGGTTCCACCTGCGGGTTGCCGGCCGTCGAGGCGTTCATTGCCGCGCCGGAAAGAGCCTCCTGGCTCTTGGTGGTGAATTTGACGTCCAAAGAGAGCTCCTTTCGGGATTGTTCTTGGGGTTGAGTCTACTACGCTCAACTTTGGATGGGGTGTTTTTTATTTCCTGTTTGCCCACAGCGAACCAGTGCCGGCAGGGTGCACGAAATTGCGTTTCCATCGCGTCTGGTTCCCCCTAGGATCGGCTTGTGACCGGGGCGCATGGTGCCGCCGGCGCACTTCAGAACAGGACAGGCAATGAAGAAGTTTGTTGTTCTCTACCTCGCACCCCAATCAGCCCAGGCCCAGATGGCCGAAAGTACTCCTGAAGCGGCCCAGGAGGGGATGAAAGCCTGGATGACCTGGGCCGAGCGTGCCGGCGAAGGCATCGTGGACCTGGGGACTCCGCTTGGCACCGGCAAGGAAATCAATGCAAGCGGCTCCTCCGAGACCAACACCGGGGTGGGCGGCTACACGATTCTCCAAGCGGAGGATCTCGCGGGGGCCGAGGCACTGCTGGACGGCCACCCGCACCTCATGATGCCGGGTGCCAGCATCCAGGTTTACGAATCCCTGGACATGCCGGGGATGTAGGCCGCCAGCACCGCTAACCCTGGGCTGCCTGCCCGGCCTGCCACCCCGGGTCCCCGCATCAGGCCGGGTAGACCGCCACAGAAGCCGCCTTAACCACGAAGTGCACGGCCATGCCGGGAACAAGGCCCAGGTCTGCGGAGGCAGCGGGGGTGATGTCTGCGGCCAGGCCTCCCGCGCGGACGCGGATCTGGTCGCCGTGCGGCTCGAGGTCCGTGATGGTGACGGCGAACGAGTTTCGCGGGCTGCCGTGGGCGTCGTCGAGGAACACGGAGACGGCCGACGGCGGGAAGACCGCGACGCCGGGACCGTGCGGCTTGGGCATGGGGCCGGGTTCTTCGTCGTGGCCTGCAATTCTGAGTCCCTGGCTGGTCCGTACCCCCGCGCCGTCAAGGGTCCCCGGCATGAAGTTCAATCCCGCGAGCCCGGCGGCAAAGGAGCTGCGCGGGCGCTCCAGCACGGCGCGGGTTGGCCCTTCCTCAGCGACCCGGCCGTCCTCGAGGATGACCACGCGGTCCGCGAGCATCAGCGCGTCCAGCACGTCATGGGTCACGATGATGGCCTGCCGCCCCTCGAGGACGCGCTTGAACAGGCGGCGCAGCAACGGGGCGGAGTGGATATCCAGGGCCGCCAGCGGCTCGTCGAGCAGGAGGAGCGCGGGATCGGCGGCGAGCGCACGGGCCACGGCCACGCGCTGCGCCTGGCCGCCGGAGAGTTGCGCGGGACGCCGTCCGGCCAGGTCCCCGGCTTCGACCTCTGCCAGCCAGCGCATTGCCCGCTCCTCCGCAGTCCGCTTGGAAACGCCGGCGCTTCGGGGCCCAAAGGAAACATTGTCCAGGGCACTCAAATGGGGGAAGAGCAGGGGTTCCTGGGCGAGCAGGGCGGTGCCGCGGTGGTGGGGCGCGGTCCACGCGCGATTTCCGCCGTCGAGGTCGAAGAGCGTCCTGCCATTGAGTTCGGCCTGGCCGCAGTCCGGGCGCAACAGCCCGGCGATGCCGGCCAGCAGGGTTGATTTGCCGGCGCCGTTAGGCCCCATGACGGCCACGGTTTCGCCTGGCGCCACCGTCAGGGCCACGTCGAAGCCCCGCCCGGCCACCACTGCCTGGAAGGACAGCGTCACTGGTCGTCCCTTCCCGCCGGGGCAGTCGCCGTCGTCCGCTTTCCCGGTCCGGAACGGCCCGCTGCCGGACGCCCGTAGGCAAGCCCAACCACGGCCACGGCGACGGCCACCAGCACCAGGGACAGCGCGACGGCGGCGTCCGGGTCCGTTTCGCGCTGCAGGTAGATTTCCAGCGGCAGGGTCCGGGTCACCCCCTGCAGGCTGCCCGCGAAGGTCAGCGTGGCACCGAACTCGCCCAGGCTCCGCGCGAAGGACAGGACCGCGCCGGACGCAAGCCCGGGCAGCACCAGCGGAAGCGTGACGCGCCGGAACACCGTACCGGGCCGGGCGCCCAGCGTCGCCGCCACCGCCTCGTACCGTGAACCTGTGGTGCGCAGCGCACCCTCGAGGCTCACTACCAGGAACGGCAGCGCCACGAACGTCTGCGCCAGGACCACCGCAGCAGTGGAGAACGCGATCTGCAGGCCGAGCACATTCAGCGCCTGCCCCAGCAGCCCCTGCCGGCCGAACGTGTAGAGCAGCGCGATTCCGCCCACCACCGGGGGAAGTACCAGCGGCAGGAGCACCAGCGAGCGAAGCAGCCCCTGCAGGCGGAAGGTGTCCCGGGCCAGGACCAGGGCCAGCGGAACACCCAGCACAATGCACAGCAGGGTGCTCGCCGCCGAGGTCCGCAGGCTCAGCCCAAGCGCCGTCAGCGACGACGCAGAGGTCACGAGCGGAAGGAACTGTGCCCAATCCACTCGGAGCACCATGGCCAGCAGCGGAAGCACGACGACGACGACGGCCAGGACGGCCAGCGCGCGGACCCAGGCGGGGATGCCGGAGTACGCCGGACGTGGGGTGCGTGGCCGCACCCGGGGCGGGACGTCCTGCTGCCGGGCCGCCTGCTTCCCGGCCATGCGCTGCTTCCGGGTCATGTGCTGCTTCCGTTACCGCCGCTGGGCGGCCCGAATCCCGCAGCCGCGAGGACTTCCTGCCCCTCCGGGCCGGCGACCAGGTCCAGGAAAGCCTGGGCGGTGGCCCTGTTCCGGCTGCCGGCAACGCCGGTGATGGGGTAGGTGTTGACCGCGTTCCCCGATTCGGGGAACGGGATGCCTGCCACCCTGGACCCGGCGGCCTTGATGTCCGTGCCGTAGACCAGGCCGGCGTCGGCCTCGCCGGAGGTGACCTTGCCCAGGACGTCGGTGACCGCGTTCTCTTCACTGACCGGGCTCAGCGCCACTCCGGCCGCCTCCGCCGCTTTGGCCGTGGCAGCCCCGCAGGGAACCTGCCTGGCGCAGGTGACCAGTTTGATGCCCGGCCGGGCCAGGTCCTTCAAACCGGTGATGCCGGCCGGATTGCCCGGTGCTACTGCGATCGCAAGGGTATTGGTGGCAAAGTTCCGGGGCGGCCCGTCCGTGAGGCCGGTGTCCTGCAGCTTCTGCATGGTGGCCGTATCCGCAGCCGCGAAGACGTCCGCCGGCGCCCCCTGGCTGATCTGGCTGGCCAGGTCCGAGGACCCGGCGAAGCTTAGCGTGACACTGGTGCCGGGGTTTTCCGCCTCGAAGGTGCGGGCGAGCTCGGTGAAGGTGGCCTTAAGGGAGGCGGCCGCGAACACTGTGATGGTGCCGCCTGGCTTGGCGCCGGAGCCGGCCGCGCTGTTCTCCGTGCCTGCGCCCGTGCCCGCGCCTGTGCCCTTGTCCGGGGCTGCTCCCCCGGCGGCGCAGCCGGAGAGGACAGCCAGCAGCATCAGCAGCGCGGCGGCCGGCCGGGCAGCCCGTGAAAGGAGTCGCGCCAGGGACCTGGACGCCCGGGGACGCGTGGATGGCCGGCTCATGCGGTGGTCCGGCCCTTGGGGGATTCGATGATGACCGTTGTTGCCTTGACGACGGCGGTGGCCACAGAACCCGGCTCCAGGCCCAGTTCGCGCACGGCTTCGCTGCTCATCAGCGAGACCACCCGGAACGGCCCGCACTGCAGTTCCACCTGCGCCATGACCTTGTCCGTGATGACGTTGGTGACCAGGCCCACGAACCGGTTCCGCGCCGAGCTGCTGCCGCTTTTGGGGTCGTCGGGAAGCTGCGCCAGCTTCCTTGCATGCGCTGCCAGCTCCAGGCCATCCACGGCAAGCCTTCCGGAGTCGTCCCGGAGCGGGGTGAGCGTCCCATGCTCCGTCCAGCGGCGGACGGTATCGTCACTCACGCCCAGGAAACGGGCAGCTTCAGAAACGCGAATAAGGGCCATACCGTGATTCTAGTCCGCAGATACGGGCTTAGAGCCCATCCAAGTCCGTAAATGCAACTTGCGCCTGAACCGGGGACTGCAGGGACTCTGCCCGAAGGGCGGCACTAGACTCCTTCCATGGCCATCTACATCGACCCGCCGCTGTGGCCTGCACACGGAACGCACTTCTCGCACCTGGTCTCGGACACGTCCCTGGACGAACTGCACGCGTTCGCCGCCGCGGAAGGCATCCCGGAGCGGGCGTTCGACGGCGACCATTACGATGTGCCGGAACGCCGCGTTGAGGAGCTGGTGGCGGCAGGCGCGGTCCCGGTGGAGGGCAGGGTGCTGGTCCGCAAACTCATTGCCAGCGGCCTGCGGATCCCGGCACGCCGGCGGAACAAGTCACTGAAGGTCCCGCTGCTGACCCGCTGGGAAGCCGTCATGCCCGGCCAGGACGCACTGTTCCTGGACCTGCTGGACCGGTGGAGCGAACCACACCGCCACTACCACGGCTGCACCCACCTCTTATCGGTCCTGGAGGCGCTGGACCTGCTCACCGAACCTGAAGAGGCACCCCGGACGGTACTGCTGGCGGCCTGGTTCCACGATGCCGTATACCGCGGCGCGGCGGGCCAGGACGAGGAGGAGTCCGCACGGCTGGCCGAAAACCGGCTGGCAGGGACCGGCCTGCCGGCGGACGAGGTGGCGGAAGTGGCACGCCTGGTCCAGCTCACATCCGACCACCGGCCGGAACCGGGGGACGGCGACGGCGCCCTCCTCTGCGACGCGGACCTTTCGGTTCTCGGCGGCGATCCGGAGGAGTACGCCCGCTACCTTGCCGCCGTCCGGAAGGACTACGCGCACATCGGTGACGCCGACTTCGCAGCCGGCAGGGCCGCCGTCGTGCGCCACCTGCTGGAACTGGACCCGCTCTTCCACCACCCACGGGCCCGGGAACTGTGGCAGGACGCCGCGCACCGGAACCTGAAAGGGGAGCTCGCATGAACGCTCCGGGCTCCAGCCCACGGCACACGTACTCTGCCAGTGCCGCGCACCGCCAGCTTCCGTTCACGGTCAGGCTGGACTGGGGGCTGGAGGGCGCCCGGACCGTCGCGTCCGGAGCCGACATAGCGCTGGTAGTGGACGTGCTTTCCTTTGGCACCTGCGTCAGCGTGGCGCTGGACCGGCGCGCGGAAGTCTTTCCGTACCCGTGGCGGGACACCAGCGCCGAAGACTTCGCCGCCCATCACCGGGCGCAGCTGGCCGGCCCCCGCGGCGGCGGCGGGCTGAGCCTCTCCCCCGCAAGCCTCCGGGCTGCGGAGTCCCTGGAAAGAGTGGTCCTGCCCTCCCCCAATGGGTCGGAACTGTGCCACGCGCTGGCAGCGGACGTGCCGCTGGTCGCCGCCGTGTGCCTTCGAAACGCCGCAGCCACCGCCGACTGGGTGGCGGCGAACCTTCCGGCGGACGCGGTACTGGCGGTGGTTGCCGCCGGCGAGCGCTGGCCGGACGGAAGGCTGCGGCCTGCCGTGGAGGACCAAATCGGCGCCGGGGCCTTCATTGCCGGGCTGGCGGCCGCCGGCAAGGGCGGCTATGAAGCCGGCGACGGCAGACACGGTTATGCGCCGGAGGCCGCGGCCGCCATGGCCGTGTTTGAAGCCGCGGAACCGCGGCTGCGTGAGATGCTGCAGCACTGTTCCAGCGGGCGTGAGCTGTCCGGGGCCGGCTACGCGGAGGACGTGGACATCGCCGCTGAACTGGACCAGAGCGACTCGGTGGCTATCCTGCTAAACGGGGCGTTCCGGCCGCTTTAACGGCCGGACGAATCTGCCTAGCGGTAACGGCTGACGGGGTAGCTGCTCACAAAAGGCGTATTGGTGGGCACGATCTGCTTGCCCAGCGGCATGAGGGATACCGGGATGAGCTTGAGGTTGGCGATGGCCAGCGGGATGCCGATGATGGTCACGGCCATGGCGAACGCGGTCACCACGTGGCCGATGGCGATCCAGATTCCAGCCACGAGCAGCCAGATCACGTTGCCCAGCAGCGAGAAGACACCGGTGCCGCCGGGCTTGTCCACCACCATCCGGCCAAACGGCCACAGCGTGTAGGCGGCAATCCGGAATGAGGCAATGCCCCAGGGAATGGTGACGATCAGCAGGCAGCAGACAACGCCCGCCAGGAAATAACCCAAGGCCAGCCACAAGCCGCCGAAAACCAGCCAAATAATGTTCAAAAGTGTCTTCATGCACCTATTGTGCCCCCAGCCGTTGCGGTAACGAGCTGGGGGACTCCCCTGATCCTGCCCTGATCTGTGCGGCCCCTCATATGGGGCACAGTGCCAGGCTGCAGCGCCTAAACCGTGGCAGCTGCCTTTGCCGCCTGGACGAAGGCGCGGACCTTGGCGAGGTCCTTCACGCCCCGGGATGCTTCCACGCCGGAGGAAACATCCACACCCCAGGCATGCGCAGCCGCTGACGCCTGGCCCACATTGGCGGCGTCGAGGCCACCGGCGAGCAGCCAGTTCCGCCCCTGCAGCACCGGCAGGGCCGCCACGGAGGCGTAGTCCCAGGATTCCCCTGAGCCCGGCACCGCAGCATCAATCAGGAGCAGGTCCTCGCCCCAGTCCTCGAACTCATCCTGGCCGGCACCCATGGTGACGGCCCTGATCAGCTTCATGCCGGCGTCGTGCACTGTTGTGACGTCCGCGCGTGACCGCGCGCCGTGCAGCTGGATCCATTCCAGGCCAGCGGCCCGGGCAATGGCAATGGCGTCCGCCACGGGCTCGTCGCGGAAGACTCCGATCGGGGAAACGCCACGGGGCACCGCTGCGAGCAGGGAGGCAGCCTGCGACGGCGAGACAACCCGGGGGCTGGCGGTGAGGACAAAGCCCACGGCGTCCGCGCCGGCGTCCACCGCTTCGCGCACCGATTCGGGCGTACTGAGACCACACACTTTAACGAACATTCCCGGCTCCTTCAGGCTGTTTTCGTGATGACCCCCCGCAGGAGAGTAGCAGGGACGGCGCACTGCTGCGACGCGTGACCACCGCGGGGAACTAGGCTGGGCTGATGCAGATCATCCGCTTCGCTGACCTCAAGGCCGAACCATGGCGCAACGGAGGCGGCGTAACCAGGGAAATCGCACGCCACGGCACGGATGACGGCGGCTGGGACTGGCGGGTGAGCATCGCGGACGTGGCCAAGGCAGGGGATTTTTCTGCGTTCCCCGGCATGGAGCGCGTCCTGACGGTCATTGAAGGGGAACTGCTCCTGCTGATCGTGGACGGCGCGGAACAGCCCCTGGAAAAGTACCGCCCCTTCAGGTTCGACGGCAGCGAGGCCACCGCCGCCAAGCTGCCTACCGGGGACATCCGGGACCTCAACGTCATCACGCGCACCGCTGCCTGCAAGGGCTACACCTCCATCATCGAGCTGTCCAAGAAGCGCGCCCACCCCGTGTTTGAGGGGCAGCTTGGGGTGCTGCTGCAGGGACAGGCAAAGGTCAGCGAGAGTGGCGCGGAGCCGCTGGAGCTGGGCCGGTACGACGCCGTGGTGGGTTCCGGTGCTGACTCCCCCGAGATCCTGGGCCGCGGCTTCCTTGCAGTGGTGTCGATCGACCCGGTCACAGCGCAGGGCTGAACTCCTCCACCGATACGACGGTGCCCCGCCGGCGCGCCTCCTCAGCCGCGAACACCACAGCATGGCTGACGAGTGACTCCTCCAGCCGCGACACGACTTCCGACCAGTCACCTCCGGCCAGGGCGGCGACCCAGGCCCGCACAAGTCCACGGTCGCCGCCTTCATGCTTCTCGCCCGCCACCATGGGTTCAGGGGCGGGGGCCGGGTAGGCAGTGGTTGTGCCGGTGAGGAAGTCATGGACGGAGATGGTGCCCGCCTCCACGGAGATTTCGCCGTGGCTCCCGAAGATCCTGGTGCGGCGGGGGGCTGCTGCGGTGAAGGCCGTGGCGGTGAAGGCGGCGGTTGTGCCGTCTTCGTAGTCGATGTTCACCACCTGGTGGTCCACCACGTCATTGCCTCCGGAGTAGACGCATCGCCCGTAGGGCCCCGTCTCCAGAGCCTTCCACAGCGATTCCCGGGAACCGCCCGGGTCCACAACGTCTGCAAAGTAGGCTCTGGCCGGGTCCGGCGCGGCACCGTCTGAAGGCCGGCCGGGCCCATAGATGCGCAGGGCGGAATAGGGGCAGCGGGCTTCCGCCGGACACTCGGTGCAGCGGCCCGCCGCGCCTTCCGGTGCCTCTTCGGGCCGGAAATGCGAGAGCCGGCCAAAGGACGAGACCCGGAGGGGCCGGCTGCCAATGATGAAGGAGAGCCAGTCGACGTCGTGGGTGCATTTGGCCAGCAGGAAGGGGCTGGATTCTGCCTCCCGCCGCCAGTTCCCGCGGACGTAGGAGTGCGCGAAATGCCAGAAACCGACGGGCTCCAGGTGCTGCACGGAGATGACCCGGCCTACCGCACCTGCGGAGAGGAGATCCCGCAGCAGCGCGGTCAGCGGCGTGTAGCGCAGGACGTGGCAGACCGCTGCCCTGATCCCCGATTCCCGCTGCAGGCGGGCCAGCTCGGCGCAGCCGGCGGGGTCGGGGGCGATGGGCTTCTCCAGCAGGATGGCGTAGCCGTGCGCTGCGGCGGCGGCAAACGGCCTTCCGTGTTCGCGGTCGGGGGTGGCAATGATGATGCCGTCAGCCGGCAGCCGGGTGCGGAGCATGGCCTGCCAGTCCTCGAAAACGCCGTCGGCCGGGACGCCAAGTTCCGCCGCGATGGTTTCACGCAGCAGCGGGCGCGGCTCCGCGATGCCCACTATTGCGGCGCGGCCGGTGTCCACGGCAAGCCGGGCATAGGCGGAGCCCCGCGCACCGGCCCCGGCAATGAGGAGGCGCACCGGTGCTTCGGGCACGGGAGCGGACGACGGCGGCGTCTCCACGGGTCAGCCGGCGTCGGGGTCGGGGACGGCGTCGGGGTCGGGGTCGGCGAGCCATTCCAGCGCAACGGCCGCGGTCCAGGACTGGTCCATGCTGCCGAGCGGCTCGCCCGTGAACGGCTCGTAGTACTCGGCGAAATGGCCTTCCATCAGCTGGGCAAGGGAGGCCTCGCGCAGCCGCCGGTAGCGTGCCTCGTCGCCGCGCCTGCGCAGGCAGCACCCCAGGTACCAGTTCATCACCGGCCAGACCGGACCGCGCCAGTATTGCCGCGGTTTGAGTCCCTCATAGGTGGTGGAGGTTGACGCCGGCAGCGGGAAGGCCAGGCGCGGGTCACCGGTCCAGTCACGTCCCTCGAAGATCTCGAGCTGCCGCCGCAGCAGGGATTCGTCCGCTGTGGAGATGAGTGGAGCGAACCCGGCCATGGTGGGCAGCCCGATCCATTCACCGGCCAGCACATCCCGGTCCCGCGCCAGCCCTGTGTGGTCATCAACGGTGGCGTCCACGCCCTCCCGGAATTCCCGGGCCCACTCCCGCAGCTGCGGCGCCTCGCCGGGGTGGCCGAACCGTTCGGCCAGCACGGCCAGGTCCTCGTTCGCAGCAGCAAAAATCGCCGACATGAAGACGTCCTTGACCTGGAAGGCCATCACGTCCGGCAACCGGGCGTCGTCGAAACCGGCATCGGCCATCTGCTGCACCAGCCAGAGGTAGCGGCTGTACTCCTCGTCGCTGGGCCGCTGGCTATGGTCCGTGACCTTCAGCGTGTCCGTGCGGACGAACGGCTCCATCTCCCCGGGCCGCACCCTGGAATACGGCCCGTCGAACCGCGGCGAGTTGTCCATCCCGGACTCCCAGCCGTGATAGATCGTGAGCAGGCCCGACCCGTCGCCGCCGCGGCTGTTGCGGAGCCAGGCGTGCCAACGGATCCACTGCGGCAACGTCCGCCGGGTGAATTCTTCGGCGAGCCTGGCGTCCTCGCCGCCTGCCGCCGTCGCGCGTTCCATGATGCGGCGCAGCATAGAAGCGTGCACGGGCGGCTGGCAGATGCCGCTGGACTGCACCCCGTCAGGTGACGCTCCACGGGTACCCCACCGCTCCACGTCGGGGAAGTAGCCGGGGACGTCGGAGAACACAATGTGCGGAATCATCCCGCTCTTCCACTGTGCGGCGAGGAGGTAGTCCAGCTCCTGCAGGGCCCGGGCCACGCTTACGGTCGACAGGCCCGTGGCCACGAACGCCGCATCCCAGCTCCACATATGCGGATAGAGATTCGGCGCGGCGGTGACCATGGTGCCAAGGTCATTCGCGGCCAGGACATCCCTGGCCCGCTGCCGCATCTCCTCGAGGTCGCGAAGTGGAGACCCCGTTGCGTCCGCTTCTGCGCTCACGCCGTCAGCCCCAGTTGGGTCTCCGTGTCAAAGAAGCGCAGGGCGCTTTGCTCGAAGCGCAGTCCCACCGTTTCCCCGGCGGAAACCTGCGCTGTGGAGGGGACCTGGACCTTGACGGTCTGGCCGCCCAGGTCCACCGTGAGCAAGGTGGCGTGCCCGAGCGGTTCCACCACCTCGACGGCGGCGTCCAGGGAACCCTCCGAGCCGCGCTGGGCCAGGGCGATATTCTCCGCCCGGATGCCCACCATGACCGGCGTGCCGCCAGTGCGGGCTGCCGCCCGGGCCAGGAATTCGGGCGCCGCGATGCTCTGGCCACCCACTTCCAGGGCACCCTGCTGCGTAATGCGGCCGTCCAGGAAATTCATGGGCGGCGAGCCGATGAAGCCGCCCACGAAACGGTCCGCCGGCTCCTCGTACACGGTGATCGGGTGGCCGAGCTGGGCGATTTGGCCCTTCTTCATCACCGCAACCCGGTCCGAGAGGCTCATCGCCTCCACCTGGTCGTGGGTGACGTACAGGGTGGTGGAACCAAGCTGCTGAACGATCTTCTTGAGCTCGGCGCGGAAGTCGAGGCGAAGGAGCGCGTCGAGGTTGGACAGCGGCTCATCCATGAGCAGCACGTCGGCGTCCATGACGATGGCCCGGGCGACGGCGACGCGTTGCCGCTGCCCGCCGGAGAGGTTGGCCGGGTAGCGGTCCAGGTATGGGCTGAGCTGCAGCAGGTCCGCGGCCCAGGCCACCTTCCGCTCCAGTTCCTCCCGCGGGACCTTCTTCATCATCAGCCCGAACCCGATGTTGGTGCGGACGGTCCGGTGCGGGAAGACAGCATAGGACTGGAACACCATGGATAGGTTGCGGTCCTGCGGGGGCAGGTAGGTCACGTCCCTCCCGCCGATGGAGATGCTGCCCTGGTCCGGGAAGTCCAGGCCCGCAACCATGCGGAGCAGGGTGGTCTTCCCGCAGCCGGAGGGCCCCAGCAGCACCATGAACTCGCCCTCCGCAACCTCCAGGGAGACGTTGTTCGTGGCCAGCTCTGTGCTGCCCGGGTAGGTCTTGTGCAGACCCTTGATGGAGATGTCAGCCATGGGACGGCCTCTCTGGGACGCGATCAGCGGATGGTGGAGCCCCACATGTTGGTGAGGTAGCGGCGCATGAAGAAGATGAAGACCAGTGCCGGGACCACCAGCAGGAAGCCGCCGGCGAAACGGTAGGCAAGCGGCGATTCGGCGAGGGAGCTGAGGACCTGGGCGGGGAGGGTGCGCTGGTTCAGTGTCAGGATCGAGGCGCCCAGGACTTCATTCCAGGACATGACGAACGTGAAGATCGAGGCCGCGGCGATGCCGGGGATGGCCATGGGCAGGACCACTTTGAGGAAGGCCTGGACCGGGCTGCAGCCGAAGATGCGTGCCGCTTCCTCAACGTCGCGCGGAACTCCCAGGAACACCGAGGCCGTAATCAGGATGGTGGTGGGCAGGGCCAGTGCCGTGTGGAGCAGAACGACGGCGAGGACGCTGTCGTACAGCCCCGTCTGCAGGAAGAGCTGGGCCAGCGGCACGGAGAGCACGACGATCGGCAGGGCACGCGTGAACAGCAGGAACAGCTGGTAAGGCTCCCTGCCGCGGAAGGCGAAGCGAGCCACGGCGTACCCTGCGGGAACACCGATGAGCAGCGACAGCACAAGGGTGAACACACCCACCTGGACGGAGTTGATCAGGCCGCCCAGGATGCCTGTGGACTGCAGGAACGTCTGCATGGTCTCGGTGGAGAAGTTGTCCGGGATGAAGCTGAGCGGAAACTTCTGCAGCGACTGCCGGCTGGACATGGCCGCCAGTGCGATCAGGTAGATCGGCAGCGCCATGAAGAGGGTGATCAGGATGCACGCCACCTGGAGGAGCACCCGGTTGCGTCGCTGCCGCGCCAGGGGCCGGCGGTCCACCCCGGGTTCAGGCCGGGCAGTCCCGGCAGTGGTCCTGGACGTCGTCGCGTGGCTCATCGCGCAGCCTCCGTCTGGTCCCTCAGGAGTTTCAGGTAGCCCACTGCCGTGATCATGGAGACGGCCATGACCACCAAAGCCAGTGCGGATGCAACGTTGGGGTCCTGCAGGCCCGTATACCAGCGGTACGTCTCACCGACCACCAGCGGAAAGTTCTGGCCGGTGAGGGCGAGGGCCACGGCGAAGGTCTGGAAGGCCAGGATGGTCCTCAGGATCAGGGCGGTTTGGAGGCTGGGGCGGAGCAGCGGCAAGGTCACGTGCCACAGCCGGTTCCAGAAACTGGCCCCGAAGACGCCGGCGGCTTCCTCGTAATCCTTCGGGATGGACTGTAGGCCGGCCACCACGATTACGAACACCAGCGACGTCGCCCGCCACACCTCCGCGATCAGCACGGCGCCGAACATGGACGGGTAGTTGTCATACGCGAGCCACGAGACGGGCTGAAGTCCCAGGGACGCAAGGAGCGAGTTGAGGTATCCGCGGTCCGTGAAGACCGTCAACCAGACCAGGCCGGCGGCGAGGTCGCTCACCGCGAGCGGGATGGCCCAGATGTAGAAGTAGGCAGACGCCCCCCGCGGCTTGGCCCGGATCAGCAGGGCCATCGCCAGGGCAAGGACAAACTGGATGGGGATCATCACCACGATGAGCAGGACCGTGTTGCCCACGGAGGACCAGAAATACGGGTCCTGGGACATCCGGGTGAAGTTCGCGGTGGTCAAACCTTCGGGCCCGCCGAAGGCCTGCAGGACGCCGCTGACCATCGGCCAGCCGAAGAGCAGCGTCATGAACACGATCGACGGGGCAATCAGCAGCAGCGCCGAAGAGCTTCCCCGCCTCCTGGGCGCACGGACTCTTGGACCCGGAGGGGGAACATGCGGCCTGGCTGCGGCCGGCGCATCGGGGGCGGCCATCATGCGACCTTGCAGGGGGACGTCTTGGGATCCGGTGCCCAGCACGGGACATTAAGGCTGTCCATGATCTTGGCCAGTTCCGCGCCCTGCCGGTCCAGCGTGGCCTTGACGTCCGCGTTGTTCAGGCAGATCTCCTGGAAGCAGTTCTTGAACAGCTGGGAGACCTGGGGGTCCTTGTCGCCCAGTCCCACGGGCGGCAGGGCGAGCTTGGCGTCGGAGGCCTCCTGCTGCGCCTTGACCGCCTTGGCTTCAAGGGCCACGCCGCCGGGAAGGTCGCCGCCGATGTCCGTCTTCACCACGGGGAAGAAGGAGTTGGATTTCAGTGTCTCGATCTGCGCCTCGGGCTTGGACAGGGCCTTGATGAGCTCGAAGGCCTTGTCCTTCTCGGGCGAACCCTTCGGCACCGCCATGCCGCCCACGATCAGGAGGTAGCCCCTGCCCTTGGGGCCGGAGGGGGCCGGAACCATCTGCCAGTCGTCCGGCTTGTCCTTGACGGCCGTGATGAGGCGCGCCACGTGGTCCCAGGCCACCAGGACCTCGCCGTTGGCCAGGGGCTCCTGCATGAAGTCGTAGTTGGTGGAGGCCGGATTCGTGTTCGCCCAGAGCTCGCGCATGTACGTCCAGGCGTTGACGGCATCCTGGTTGCGGAAGGTGGTGATTTGCCCGCCCGTGAAGCTGGGAAGCAGGAAGCCCTGGTAGAAGCGGTGGTGCAGGCCCTTTGGGCCCGCCGGAAGGCCGAAGACGGGCCGGCCGCTGGCGTCCTTGGCCGCCTTCGCCCATGCCAGGTACTGGTCGTACGTGAGCTTGTTGACGTCTGCTCCCGACGGCAGCCACTGCAGTGCCTTCTTATTGACCGCCAGCACGTAAGTGGCCTGGATCCAGGGAATGTAGCGGGGAACGTCTGTGCCTAGCTTGGCCAGCTCAGTCACGTCCTTCGAGTAGCCGGCCGACGACAAGTCATTCATGAGCGAGCTGAGGTCCTCCAGCTGCGAGGCGAAGGGGGCGAGGTCGCCGTGCAGCCCACCGGCAATTCCCACCTCGACTTTTCCGGCGGCCAGCTGGGACTTCAGGGTGGTGTTGAAAACGCCCGTATCAACGGGGTTGTAGGCCACGCTGATATCCCCCGCGAACTTCTTGAGTGTGGCCTCATACTTCTGGCGTTCCTCCACCGGGGAGAACTGGGTGGAGAGGAAGCTGACCGACCCCTTGCCGCCGCTTCCGCTGGTATTGACCCCGCAGGCCGCAAGCACCGGGCCGGCTGCCAAGACCGTAAGGCCCCCCTTCAACAATGCTCGCCGGCTGACGTCGTGGTGGGCGGTAACGGACATTAGAGCCTCCTGGAGTGAAGGACTGCTAGGTTTTTTGTCTGATGATCGATCATAATTGTGTGATACAGATCACGTCAATGATGGACGGGCCAATCCGCGTGCCCGCAGTGAAAGGAAGCGTCCCGCATGACGGACCAGAGGACGCTGGTGGGAGAGGCTGCCCAGACGCCGGCCGGCCCCGCCACCAGCGCCGGGCACCTTCTCCAGCTCCTGCGCTCGAACGCCGCGGGATACAGCCGGGCGGACCTGCTGGAGATCACCGGCATGGCGCGTTCCACCCTCTATGAGCGGCTCGATGCCCTCTTCGCGGCGGGGCTCGTCTACGAGTCCACTCCCGTGCGCGCACAGCGGGGCAGGCCGCCCCGCTCCCTCCGTTTCGATGACCGCGACAAGCTGGTGGTGTGCCTGGAAATCGGCCATACCCACGCCGGAATCCATCTCCTGTCCCTGAGCAGGGAAGTGGTGGCTTCCGCCCGTATCCCCGTCGAGATCGGGAACAGGCAGGAGGTGGTGGTTGGCCAGGTGGTCGGCGAAGCGCTGCGGCTGCTGGACGGCCGGCAACCCGTAGGAGCAGGAGTAGGACTGCCCGCCCCGGTTGACCCCCTCCACCGCCTCGGACTCGAGCGGACCGTCCTTGCCCACTGGGACCTGCAGCTCGTGCAGGAGGCACTGGAATCCAGCCTTGACTGCCCGGTCCTGCTGGAAAACGACGCCCGGTCAATGGCCGTGGGGGAGATCCGCGGCCCGCTCGACTCCCTTGTTGCCGTGAAGGTCAGCACCGGGATCGGCGCCGGGATCATCGTCCGCGGTTCGCTGGTGCGCGGCGCCCACGGCGCCGCCGGGGACATCGGGCATGTGCGCATCCCGGAGGCCGCCGGTTGCCGGTGCCGCTGCGGCAGGGACGGCTGCCTGGCGGCGGTGGCTTCCGGGCGCGCGCTGCTGGCCGCCCCGCGGTTTGCGCATTACGGAACGCTGCGGCGGTTCGTTGACGCAGCCGCCGACGACCCGGACGTCCGTGCCGCAGTCTCAGACGCCGGTCGGGTGCTGGGACGCGCCCTCGCCGCCATGGTGGGGACGCTGAATCCGGGGCGGGTGGCGGTGGGCGGCCTGGTGGGGGTCCTCCCCGGCTTCCTGCAGGCATGCCGGCAGCAAATTCTTGCCGATGCCTTCGAACCTTCCCTGGTGGACCTGGAGATCGTCCCCGCGGACAGCCGCAAGGCCACCGCAGTGGGCCTTTGCCGGCTGGTGGAGGAGAGCCTCTACGCACCGGACCGGGTGGAACAGCTGCTGTCCCAGCATGCGGGGTGAGCACGCGGGGTGAGCACGCCAAGTGCGCGCGGCCGGCCACCTCGGCTGGTGAGGTTGGGCACCAACGTGGCCGCACGCCGTCGAGCGTTGCTACGCTGGGAGCCAAGGCTCCACCCCGGGCCTCCGGACGACGGTTCAGTACCCGGCACGCGACAAGACTGGCCAAAGGATCAAGTCATGCCGTGGTTAATCCTTCTTCTTTCCGGCGCGCTGGAGGCCGTCTGGGCAGCCGCACTCCACCGCGCGTCCAAGGCTTCCGGACGCCGCCGCCTGGCCCCTGCCGCCCTTTTCCTTGTGGCCGTTGCCGCGAGCACCGGCGGCCTCGCCGTGGCGATGCAGTCCATTCCCACCGGCACGGCCTACGCCGTCTGGGTCGGAGTGGGCGTGGTCCTGACCTCCGCCTACGCCATGGCCACCAAGGTGGAACGCCCGACGGCGGCACGCCTGCTGCTGCTGTCCGGGATCGCCGCGTGCGTGGTCGGCCTGAAGGTGGTGGCGTGATGATGAAGCGTTCACTCCCGTGGCTGGTGCTCCTGGCCTCCGCCGTCCTGGAGGCAGTCTGGGCCACAGCCCTGGGCTTGTCCGACGGTTTCAGCAGACCCCTGCCCACGCTCGTTTTCGCCGTCACCGCAACCCTCAGCATGCTGGGCCTGGGCATGTCGATCCGAAGCATCCCGCTGGGCACCGCCTACGCCATCTGGGTGGGCATTGGTGCCGCGTTAACGGTCGGCTGGGCCATGGCCACCGGAGTGGAACCGTTCAGCGTGGTCAAGCTGCTGTTCATTGCCGGTATCGTGGGCTGCGCCGCCGGCCTCAAGGCGCTGCCGGTTCGGGACCATGCCGCAGCCCGCACACCCGCGGAGTCCACCCGCCGCTGATTCGCGCGGTTTAGGCTGTTGCCATGGACTCCCCCGAGATCACCGACGCCCTGGACGCGCTGCGGCGCCGGATGGCCCCCGGAACGCGCACCATCCTGGGCATCGCAGGGGCGCCGGGCTCCGGGAAGTCCACGTTTGCGGCGTGGCTGCAGGAGCAGTTCAGCCCGGGGACGTCGGTTGTGGTCCCGATGGACGGCTTCCACCTGGGCAACGCGATCATCGAGGGGACCCCGCTGCGGCAGCGTAAAGGCGCCATTGATACGTTCGACGGCGGCGGCTACCTTTCGCTGCTGCGCCGCCTGGTGCGCCGGGACGAGGCCGTCGTCTACGCGCCGGAGTTCCGCCGCAGCCTGGACGAGCCGGTGGCCGCGTCCATCGCCGTGCCGGCCGACGTCCCGCTGGTCATCACCGAGGGCAACTACCTGCTGGCGGACCAGGAGCCGTGGAAAGAGGTACGGGCGCAACTGGACGAGGTATGGTTCCTCGAAACCCCGCCCGCGCTGCGGCTCCAGCGGCTGATGGACCGGCACGTGTCATTCGGCATGGACCCGGAGGCTGCGGCGGCCTGGGCCGAGGGACCCGATGAAGCAAATGCCCGCCTGATCCAGGCCACCCGCCCGGCCGCGGACCGCATCATCCCCTGGCTTTAGACGACCCATTCCAAGAGCAGGAAACGAACAGGAGCACCCATGGCAAACGCACCCCTTGACCACGGCAACACCAAGCCCGCCGCCGCCGTCCAGCTCGGCGACGGCCTGGCCGTCAGCCCCCTTGGATTTGGGGGCATGGCCCTGACCCCCGTGTACGGCGAGGTTGACCCCGCCGAGGCGCTGCGGACACTGCACCACGCCGTCGACGCCGGCATCAGCTTCATCGACACCGCGGACATCTACGGCGGCGGCAGCAACGAGGAACTGATTTCCCGGCTGCTCAAGGACCGGCGGGACGAGGTCCAGCTGGCCACCAAGTTCGCGCTGGTGGGCACGCCGACAGATGGCTACACGGACATCCGCGGCGACGCTGCCTACGTCCGCCAGGCGGTGGACCGGAGCCTGGCCCGGCTGGGCACCGACGTCATTGACCTCTACTACATGCACCGCCGCGACGTCAGGGTCCCCATCGAGGAAACCGTGGGCGCCATGGCGGAGCTGGTCAAGCAGGGCAAGGTCAAGCACCTGGGGCTGTCCGAAGTGACTGCCCAGGAGCTGCAGGACGCGGCAGCGGTCCACCCGATCGCCGCAGTCCAGAGCGAGTGGTCGATCTGGAGCCGGGACGTGGAACGCAACGTTGTTCCCGCCGCAGCCGGCCTGGGAGTGGGCTTTGTCCCCTACTCCCCGCTGGGCCGCGGTTTCCTTACCGGAACCGTTGATACCGCAAGCCTGGGCGAGAAGGACTTCCGGCGAAACATTCCCCGTTTTGCCCCGGACGCTGCAACCGCCAACCAGGCGGTGGTGGACGCTGTCCGGTCAGTGGCGGACCAGCTCGGCGGCACCCCCGCGCAGGTGGCCCTGGCCTGGCTGTTCGCCCAGGGCAAGCGGCTCGGCCTGCCGGTCGTCCCCATCCCCGGCACCCGCAAAGCTGCACGCATCGACGAAAACCTTGGCGCACTTGCCCTGGACCTCACCCCGGCGCACCTGGAGGCCCTCGACGCAGCGTCGGACGCCGTCGTCGGCTCCCGTTCCGCGGACCCCAACTGGGTGTCCGAGGGACGGGAATAAGCCATTCTTTGAGAGCCAATAACCCGCACATCGTGACCGCTACCCCAAGGAGCCCCATGCCTGCCATCGTCCACTTCGAAGTCCGGATCGACCCCGCCCACCGCGACGGCGCCGCCAAATATCTGTCCGAAACGCTGGCCGCCACCCGTGCCTGGCCGGGCAACCAAGGCATCGAAGCGCTGGTGGATGACGCGGACCCCTGCCACATCCTGGTGGTGGAAACCTGGGCCACCACCCAGGACCACGATGACTACGCGGCCTGGCGGACCACACCGGAGGGGCAGAACAGGCTCCGTGAAATCCTGGCCGTGCCGCCGTCCAAACAGGTCTACTCGACCACCCTGCCGCTGGACCTGTAGCCGTGCCTGGACTGAAGCCCATGGACTCACTTCTCCACGACCTGCCGGCCCTTACCATCCGCAGCATCCCGGTCAGCGACATGGACAACAATGTGTACCTGCTGACCGCGAAGGAGAGCGGTGCGCAGCTGTTGATCGACGCCGCTGACAACCTGCCTGCCATCCAGCAGCTGCTGGCGGACGGGGCAGCGGACACCTCCGTGGCTCCGCGGCTGGCGCTGATCGCCACAACCCACCAGCACTGGGACCACGTCCGCGCGCTGAAGGAGCTGGTGGAGGCCACCGGTGCCCCCACTGCGGCCGGGGCGGACGACGCCGATGCGCTGCCCGTACCTGTGGACCGGCGGCTTGGGCACGGGGACAAGGTGGCGGTGGAAGGGTTTGAGCTCACCGCCGTGCACCTGCGCGGGCACACGCCAGGCTCGATCGCGTTTGTCTACCAGGACCCGGACGGGCCTGCCCACATCTTCTCCGGTGACTCGCTGTTTCCGGGCGGGGTGGGCAACACGCAGAAGGATCCCGAGCGGTTCAACCAGCTCCTGTCCGATGTCACGGAGCGTCTGTTCGGCACCTACCCGGACACCGCCGTCGTGCATCCCGGGCACGGCAAGCCGACCACCCTGGGTACCGAACGCCCGCACCTTGCGGAGTGGCGCGCCCGCGGCTGGTAGCGGCGCCAGACACAATAACGGCGGGCTCAACCAGTTCATGTGGTTGAGCCCGCCGTTTCACTGCCTGGCGGCTGTTGACTGCTTAGCGGCTGCGGCGTTCGTTCGACGCCGGGGCGGACGCGCGGCGCGGGCCGCTGCGGGCGGGGCGGCCCGCGCCGCCGTTGCCGCCGCTGCCCGAACCGTAGGAGCCGCCGGAGGTTCCGCCGGTGTTGGAGGACCAGACAGCCTTGCTGCCGCCGGTTGCACCGGCAGAGCGCTGGCCGGATGCGCCGGCTGCTGCGCGCTGGCCGGTTGCGGGGCGTCCACTGCGCTGGCCCCCGGAGGAAGCCGGTCGGCCTGAGGATGCGGGACGGCCGGTGCCGCCGCGGGGAGCGTCGCTGCGGGTAACGCGTGACTCGGCACGGCCGTCTGAACCGCGGCCGGCCGATGCACGGCCACCTGCTGCGGGGACGTCGTTGCGGTGCGTCGAAGCGGTGCCGCGGCCGCGGGCATTGCGGCGGGCAGCCGCTGCTGCCACAGCCCTGTCCTCGTTCTGCTCTGCGTTGCGGTCGAAGGCTGCGCGGGCTTCCGTGCGGCCTTCGAAGGCAACCGCCCGGCGCTCGGCGCGGGGAACATCGGTACGGGCCGGCTCGGCCGAAACCTTGCCGCGTCCACCACGGCCGCCGCGGCCACCGGCGGACGGCGCAGCCTGGCGGCGTGCGCGCTTGCGTTCGGCGTTGGCGCCGGTGGAGGTGCCGCCGCCCTGCCTGGGAGCCTTGGCCGCCATCAGTGCGGCGCGGGTGCGCGGATCGACCTTGTCGGCGATTTCGCCCACCAGCTCCGCGACGATCGGGGAGTTGGCCGAGACGCGCTCGAAGTTCACGTCGACGCCGGCGGCCTTCATGAGCTTCTTCACGTCGCTCTGCTGCTCGGGCAGTGTCAGCGTGACCACGGTGCCGTCGGAACCGGCACGCGCGGTGCGGCCGGAACGGTGCAGGTACGCCTTGTGCTCGGTGGGCGGGTCCACGTGGATGACCAGTTCGACGTCGTCAACGTGCACACCGCGGGCGGCGACGTCGGTGGCCACCAGGACGCGGACGTCACCGTTGGAGAACTCGGCGAGGTTGCGGTCGCGGGCGTTCTGCGACAGGTTGCCGTGCAGGTCAACGGCGGGGATCCCGGCGTCGGTCAGGGTCTTGGCCAGCTTGCGGGCGTGGTGCTTGGTCCGCATGAACAGGACGCGGCGGCCGGCGCCGGAGGCGAGCTCCACGATCAGCTGCTTCTTGACGGTCTGGTCGTTGACCACCAGTACGTGGTGCTCCATGGTGGTCACCGCTGCCTGCGGATCGTCCACCGAGTGGGTGAGCGGGTTGGACAGGTAGCGCTGGACGATCTTGTCCACGCCGTTGTCCAGGGTGGCGGAGAAGAGCAGGCGCTGGCCCTGGCTGGGGGTCATGTCCATGAGCTTCTTGACCACGGGAAGGAAGCCGAGGTCGGCCATGTGGTCGGCCTCGTCCAGGACGGTGATTTCCACGGCCTCGAGGGTGAGGATGCGCTGGCGGATCAGGTCCTCCAGGCGGCCGGGGCAGGCGATGACGATGTCGACGCCGGCCCGCAGCGCCTTCTCCTGGCGGGCCTGGGAGATGCCGCCGTAGATCACCGTGGTGTTCAGGCCGGCGGCCTTGGCCAGCGGCTCGATGGTGGCGTTGATCTGGGTTGCCAGTTCACGGGTGGGCGCCAGGACCAGGCCCATGGGGCGGCCGGGCTTGCGGAAGTACTTGGCTTCCCGCTCAGCGAGTCGTGCTACAAGCGGGATGGCGAAAGCAATGGTTTTACCGGATCCGGTCCGGCCGCGGCCCAGGACGTCACGACCGGACAGGGTGTCCGGAAGGGTCTTGACCTGGATGGGGAACGGTTCAACGATTCCCTGGGCGGTGAGGGTGTCTGCAAGGGCCTTGGGAGTACCGAGGGCAGCAAAAGTAGTCATGTAGGTTTTTACGGTCTTTCTGGCGGTATCCGGGCGGATATCGGCCCCCAGTGCCGGTTGGACCAGGGGTTTCGCCGAAGAAAAGTCAGGTGATCAAACCGGGCGCTGTAAATAGGACAGCCGGCCGGGACCAAATGGAACGCGTTCATCGACGCAGGATGTGCCTCTCACATGAAGAAAGCCCACTCCCTGGAAAGGATCTCCAGTCAGGAGCAGGCGGCATCACTGCACATCAAGTTCCTCCAGTCTAGCACTTCTCTGCGGGGCACCCGTCCCCGGCGTTGCCTTCGGAGGCACGGCGGGGCAGTGTTGAGGCATGAGCGAACACCCGGGGCAGCGCCAGGACACGCACCAGAATGAAGCGCACCAGCAGCACATGGGCGACGGCGGCGGCCCGCCGGACGCGGCCGGCGGCGGCATCGGTCCCGCAGCAGTCTGGGACGAGCGGTACCGGACCAAGGCGCGGCTCTGGAGCGGGAAGCCGAACCCGCAGCTGGTCCGTGAAGCCGGTGGCCTGCGTCCGGGAAGGGCGCTGGAACTGGGGTGCGGCGAAGGTGCCGACGCCATCTGGCTGGCCCAGCAAGGCTGGTCCGTGACCGCCGTCGACGTTTCCGCTGTAGCCCTGGAACGGGCACATTCCCACGAGCTGGCGGAGCTGGCGCGGGAAAGCGTGCACGCCTCCAGCGGGGAGATCGGCAGCCGGATCACGTGGCAACTCGCGGACCTGACGCAGTGGCAGCCGGGCATTTCCTATGACCTGGTGACCTCCCAGTTCCTGCATTCCCAGGAACTCGACTGGCGCATCCCGCTGCGCACGGCCGCCTCGGCGGTCAAACCGGGCGGAACCCTGCTGGTGGTGGGCCACCATCCGGACCGGCTGCCACCCTGGGGCAATGACCACCACAACCACCGGGACATGTTCTACACCGCTGACGACCTGGTCCCCGAACTGGGGCTTAACGGTCCCGAGTGGCAGATTGAGGTCCTCACCAGCCGGGAGCGGCCGGTGACCGGGCCGGATGGCCAGGAGGCCACGATTGCCGACGTCGTCCTGCGCGCCACCCGCCTGCCCTAATTCCTCAACGACTCCTTGGCGGTCACCCGCGGTGCCACCAGTGCCGCGGCGACGCCGATGGCTGCGGTGAAGGCGAAGACGCCCGCGAAGGACTGGACCGCCGTCGTAAAGGCCGCGAAGACAATCCCTGTGGTGGCCAGCGACAACGCTCCGCCGAGGGAGTCCGAAATGGACATGGCGGAGCTGTTGAAACCTTCATTCTCCTTGGTGGACAGAGCCAGGGTCATCACACTCAGGCGCGGGTAGAGCAAGCCCATGCCGCCGCCCGCCAGGACCCAGCCGGCGATGGCGATTGCGGCCGGCCAGTGCAGCGCCGTGGTGGCCAGCGCCAGGAGCACAGCCGCCAGGACCATGAGCGACCCCGCCTGGACGGCGCGCAGGTCCGGCAGCCTGGCGCCGAGCCGCCCCTGGACACCGGCGGCACCGGCCCAGGCCAGCGCACCTCCGGTAAGGGTCAGCCCGGCCAGCGTGGGCGGGAACGCGTACTGGTCGATCAGCAGGTACGGCAGATAGACCTCCGCGCCGAAGAACGACGCCGAGGCGAGGCCCCGCGCCAGGATCACGCTCGGCAGCCCGCGGCGGGCGGTGAGGGTGCCGGCGGGTACCAGCGGCCGGACAGCCACCAGGGCCAGGACGACGGCGGCGGACGCCAGGAGTGCCATGGCGGCGGGGAAAGCGGGAACGCTGAGGCCGGCGGAGAGGTTCAGGGCCAGCACGGCGAGCGCAGCCAGTGCCGCCCAGGCCAGGCGGCCGAGGGCCCAGGGCGGGACTGTTTCCCTCCGGCCTGCCTCTTCCGGCCCGCCTGCCGGAACCGGCTTGTTGAGGCCGCGCAGCACCGGCGCGATCATCGCCAGCGCCGGAACGACCAGGCCCACCACGCCCAGGAACACCCAGTGCCAGCTGAAGACCTGGGCCACGACGCCGGCGGCGAAGGGCCCCACCAGCGAGGGGACCACCCAGGCGGCGGAGAACGCGGCGAAGATTTTGGGGTGCAGCGGCCCGGGAAAGAACCGCGCCACCAGCACGTAGAGCGCCACGGTGAGGGCGCCGCCGCCCAGTCCCTGGACCAGCCGGCCCGCAACGAGCATTGGCATGGAAACCGAGGTGCCCGCGATCAGCAGGCCTGCCACGAACAGTGCCACCGAGGTGTACAGCGGCATGGCGGGGCCTCGGCGGTCGGACCAGTTTCCGGCGCCCACCATGCCGATCACGCCGGTTGCCAGCGGCCCCGCGAAGGCCAGGGCGTAGAGGCTTCCGCCGTTCAGCTCCCGGCTGACCAGGGGCATGATGGTGGTCACGGCAAGGGATTCGAACGCGGCCAGGAACACCAGGGCACAGGTGCCGATGGTTACCCAGAAATACGGCGGCCGGAAGATCCCGGTGGCGGGATGGGTGGCCGGAAGAGTGGAGTCCCGCACAGCTTTTCCTAACCCACGTACCGGTTCCGGCCCGATCGGTAGCCGAAGACCGCCGCGAGCAGTCCCACCACCATGAACAGGACGCCGGCGGGAACGAAGGACCCGGTGGCTTGGTGGAGCTGGCCAACCATGAGCGTTCCGGTGGAGCCCACCCCGTAGCCGACACCCTGCATCATGCCCGAAAGGTGGGCCGCGGTGTGCCCGTCGCGCGTACGGAGCATGATCAGGGTCAGTGCGCATGCGGTGAGGCTCCCCTGCCCCAGCCCCAGCAACCCGGCCCACACCCAGATCAGGTCCAGCGGGCCCAGGATGCTGAGCACGAATCCTCCGCCGGTCATCAGCGCCACCACGGTGTTGATGGCGCGCTGGTCCCGGAACCTGGCGGCCAGGGCCGGGGCGAACAGGGAACCCAGCATCTGCAGCACGATGCACACGGCGACGATCAGGCCTGCGGTGGCGCCGTCAACACCCCGCTCGCGAAGGATGGGCGCCAGCCAGGCGAAGCCGCTGAAGGACATCATGGCCTGCAGCACCATGAAGATGGTCACCTGCCAGGCGACGGGTGAACGCCACACATTGACCCCCTCCCTGACCGCCTGGTGCCGGACGGACCCCTGCCGGACGGCGACGGGAAGGAACAGGAGAAGGACGACGGCGGCGGGCACCGCCCAGACCCACAGCGCCGTGGTCCACTCCCCCGTTGCCGTGTAGACCGGGTAGGTGAAGCCGGCGCCGAGCGCGGCGGAGGCACAAATGGCGGTGGTATAAAGGCCGCCCATGAGGCCCAGCCGCTGCGGGAAGTCTCGCTTCACCAGGCCTGGAAGAAGCACATTGCACACTGCGATGGCGGCGCCGCAGGCTGCCGTGCCGAGCAGGAGGGCAGGCAGGTGCCCCGCGCCGCCTGGGGCAGCACCGGTGTCCACCGGCCGCAGCAGCAGCCCCGCGGTCAGCAGCGCCATGGCCCCCAGCAGCACCCGCTCCGCACCGAACCGGCGGGCCAGGACAGGCGCGAGCGGCGCAAACACACCCAGCAGTGTGACGGGAACGGTGGTCAGCACCACTACAGACCAGCCGGGCAGCGCGGCCTGGGAGGTCACCTCCGGAAGGACTGTGGAAAGGCTGGAAAAGACGCTGCGCAGGTTCAGCCCGATCAGGACAAGGCACACCCCCAGGTAGGCAAGGGCACGACGGCTGCCCACCCGGGTGGGTTCAGGCGCCGGCAGGTCATCGATTTCGGCATCGACCAGTGTGCCGGATTCCACCAGGCTGCTGCCAGTCCGTGCCCCGCCCTGGGCGTCCCCGGAGGCAGCCCCCCGCCGCCGCTTCCCGGCTTCGGCATTCGTTGCGTCCGTCATGCGCCCATTCTTGCAGGAGAGCAACGCCGGGAGTTTTCCACATACGGAACCGGGCGCCTTCCGGCACCCCTGGCGGCTTCGTAGGTTGTAAGCAGCCGCGGCCGGACGGATGGCCGCACCAACCAACGGGAGCACCATGGAAGCCACGCCGCCAAAGGAACCACGCCCTGCCCCACCGGAAAGCACAGTCCCACCGGATAGCACACCCTCCCAAAGCGCGCTCCAGGCCGGGACCAGCCCGCCTCCCGGCTTCCCGGGTCATCCCGACCAGCCGCCGCCGGACACTCCCGGCAACAACCTCCCCGGCAACAACCCGCCCGGCAGCGGAATACCTGGCAATGAGGGGCCCGGGAACAAAGGAACGAACAGCCTGGTCCTGGCAATTCTTGCCCCGGTGAGCATGTTCCTCACCGGTCCCCTGTCCATGTTCGCCATGTTGATGACATATTCGGATGACGGCTCTTCCAGCAGGCGATGGGTGACTCCCCTGGTGCTGTTCAGCCTGCCTCTCCTCTTTGCCTCACTGGCGCTGCGGCTGGCGCTGCCTGCCCTCAAGGGCTCTCCGCGGACATCAGGCAACTGGACCGCGGCGGCAGTTGCCCTCTGTATCTCCGGCCTGGTTTTCGCTTTGGCATTGGGTCCTGCGCTGGACAACATGGGCCTGTTCTGACCCCTCCGGTCCCGGGCCGTGCCCGCGGCGCTATTCTGGAAGGGATGAGCGAATCCCCTGAACACCCCCAGCAGTCGCATGTCCCCAGGCCTGTCACGCCCGGCACCCAGGCCTCCTTCGGCACGTACGGAGGCCGTCCGGTCAGCTTCGTGCGCCGCGGCACCCGGCTGCAGGGCCGGCGGCAGGCTGCCTGGGCGGAGCACGCCGAACGGTGGGCCGTCAACGTTCCACGGCACGTGGCCAACACCTCGGTCCACCCCGACTACACCTTCGACGCTGCGGCGGAGTTCGGCCGTGACGCCCCGCTCATCGTCGAGATCGGGTCCGGCCTCGGCGACGCCATCTGCCATGCTGCGGAACAGAACCCGGACACGAACTTCCTGGCCGTGGAGGTCTACACCCCGGGGCTGGCCAACACCATCATCAAGATCAACAGCCGGGGCCTGGCCAACGTCCGGGTGGTGGAGGCAAATGCCCCGGAGGTGCTGGCCACCATGCTGCCCGAGGGCTCGGTCAGCGAGCTCTGGGTCTTTTTCCCCGATCCCTGGCATAAGTCCCGGCACCACAAGCGTCGCCTCATCCAGCCCGAGTTCGCCGGGCTGGCGGCACGGGCGCTGAAGCCGGGCGGCCTGTTCCGGATCGCCACCGACTGGTCCAACTACGCCGTCCACGTCCGGGACGTCATGGCAGGCTCGGAGGACTTCGAGAACCTCCACACGGGCGAGCGCCGGGGACCCGAAAGCCCGTTGACGCAGGTGTGGCAGTCCGGCGTCGAATCGGTGGTGGGCGGCGCGCCCGTCCGGGAGGGCCGTGCACCGGTAAGCACGGAGCACACCGGCCCCAACGAAGGCGTGGACGAAACGGGCGGCTGGGCCCCCCGCTTCGAGGGCAGGATCCGGACCAGCTTCGAGGCGAAGGCCCACGAGGCAGGCCGGCTGATCTTCGACCTCTGCTACCGCCGCCGCTGACCCGGAGCGGGGCGGCGGCGGGGCGGCGGTCACGCCACGCTGATCGAGCCGACAATCTCCTTGAGCATCTCCAGCCGGGGTTCCGCCTCCGGGTTCAGGTAGGGCCAGATGACCACAACGCCTATGAACCGCCCGCTTTCCCACACGCCCACTGTGGCTGCCACTTTGGCCGGCCCGCCGTCGTCGTCATATCCCACGACCACTGCATAGGCGGACTTGCCGGGCAGGTTCAGCTCGCCCTCGGCCAGGAGGGTGCCGCCGCGTTCCTCAAGGTAGAAATCTGACATCAGGTGGGCCCAGCCGTTGGCCTGCGGCGCATCCTGAACCGAGGTGTCGTCCTTGATCACCGTGACCAGGACGCCGCCCAGCAGGCCGTACTGTTCGCTGTTGGGCCCTGCCGTGGAATCATCCAGGACCTGGGTGTGCTCGGGAAAATCTGCGGTGAAGCCCAGCGGGGATTCGATGTGCACTGACATTGGTTTCAGAGCCTCTCGAGCTTGGTGTCGTTGGGGACTTTATAGTACGTGGACACGTTGGTGGTGGACTGGTTCTCGGTCTTGACGTCCACCTCGCCCACTTTGACGTCGAAGCCCGCTTCGTTGGAGGCCGTCACTACAGAGTTCACCTGGATGGTGGCGGAGCCGGCCTCGTAAAGCCGGGCTGCATCGCGGGCGGCACCTGCGTCGTTCCCCAGGGCCACGTTGCGCAGATAGCTATCTATGACCGGGCGGTTCTCGGGGGAGTAATCGATGTCGATCTTGATCGTCCCCTGCGTTCCGGCCGTCACGGTGGAATCGAACTTCGCTGCCTCGGACTTCACACCGGAGGTGACGCCCTGGGCCACGGTCCCGTCCATGGATACGGACACTGAATCGATGTTGTTGCCCTTGTCCATGTTGACCTGCAGCCCGCCCTTGCCGGAGGCCTCAAAGACCCGCCCGTCCAGGTTGAGCTTGCCCTGGGCCGAGACCTCGCCGCTTGCTGTGGAGGTACCGTCGGTCAGGTTCCGCTCGTAGGCAAGGTCGAGCTTCGCCCCGCCGGACGCGGTTCCGGCCTCGCCCTCCGCGGCCAGTGAGAACGTCCCCTTTGCCTTGTCCGTCTGTCCGGTGGAGCCGTTGTCCTTCGCAGCGTCGTTGATGGTGTCCAGGATGTATCCGGGCGGGTTGCCTGCCACGTCCTTGATCTCGCCGATGCTGTCCGGCGGAAGGTCGCGGTACATCTGCTCCCGCGCAGCCATGGCTTCCTCCACACTGGCAAACGTGTACTCGCGGGAGACCTCGCCCGTCAGCGTGGCGCCCGCCGTTCCCGTGGTGTCATTGACGCCCAGGCCCATGTTTCCGTACACCTTCATGGTGGCGGAGCCGTCGGCGTTCTCCACCACTTCGGTTCCCACCTCGGCGCCGCCGTGGACCCAGGCAACCCGGGCCTCGATGGAGGCTTTGCCGGTCTCCGAATAGACGGGAATGTCCGCCTTGGCCAGTTCCTGCAGGTGCTGCTTGGCCAGCTGCTGCGCAGCGGCGGGAATGCCGCCATCCATGCGCATCAGGTCCTCGGCGAACGGGCCATCGCTGCCTTCGCCCTCGATGAGGTATTTCCGGTCGGCATCGGACAGGCCGGCCCACCACTTTGCCTGCTCCTGCGGGCTGGCATCAAGCATTCGGTCCAGCCCGGACTCCAGCTCCCGGCGGTGTTCGGCGGCCGCCCTGGCTGCTTCGGCCTTTTCCCTCAGCCACTCCCTGGCCTGGGCTGCGAGGGAGGCCAGCCGGTCCCAGGTACTGCTGCCGGAACCACCGGCGCTGGCAGTTGACGCCTTTTCCTGCTCATCGGCATGCTTCATCAGGATTTTTGAGTTCTCCCGGAGGCTGGCCACCACTTTGTCCAGGCTGGGCCGGTGGCTGGCGCTCCACTCCTGGCGGAAGCGGTCCCCGTCCCGGCCCTTCCACGGCGCGGACTGGATCTGGCTGTGCAGGGCCCCTGCCCGGCTGCTCAGCAGTGAGGCCGCCTGGTCCGCCGCTTTGGCCAACGCCCGCAACTGGCTGACGTCTGCGCCGTAAAAGGTCATGTTTCCCCCCGGAAAGAGTGCGGTGCGTGTCAACCGCTGGTCCTTATGGTTGCACAGCTGAAGGAACCCTGCGATGGGGATCGCTCCCCATCCCCCGGGGGGCCAATGACGGCCTGAGCGAACGGCCGGGCAGCCCTGGGAAGCAGTACCGGGGCGGCTGTTCGGGACACGGCCGGCGTGGGACGATTGCGGTGTAATAAGGGCACGCACAGCAGCGCACGACGCGCCTGTCCAAAGGAAAGACGATCAAAGAAGAACTGAAACAGGTGGCTGACAAGGCCGAGGACGTGACCAATTCGCGCGTCCTGGAGGTCTTTGCCCGGTCAGGATTCGCTGCCAGCGGCATCCTGCACCTGCTGGTAGGTGCCATCTCCATCCGCCTGGCCATGGGCGGCACGGGCCATGCCGACTTCAGCGGCGCGGTGGCGGAACTGGCCACCATGCCCGTTGGGCCGTTCCTGCTGTGGGGAAGCTTCGCTGCCTGCGCGGCACTGTCGCTGTGGCAGGCCGGCGATGCCATCTTCGACTTCAACCACCAGGCCACGAAAAAGAAGATCAAGAACAAAGCCAAGGCCGCCCTGCAGGCGATCGTGTACGCCGTCCTGGCCCTGACCCTGTGGCATTTCGCCACTGGCACAGGGACCGGCGGGGACAACCGGAAGGCCGCCAGCGACTTCACTATTTCCATGATGCAGGCCCCGGGCGGTGTGGCGCTGCTGGTCCTGATCGGCCTGGCAGTGGCAGTCACGGGCGTGGTGTACGGCATCCGGGGACCGAAGAAATCGTTCGAGAAGCAGTTGCGGATGCCTGCTCCGGGCCCGGCCAGGACAGCGGTGACAGCCCTGGGGGTGGCGGGCTACCTGGCCAAGGGAACCGTGCTGCTGCTGGCCGGGCTGCTCATTGCCATCGCCACGATCAAGGAACACCCGGAGGATTCCACCGGCCTGGACGGCGGCCTGCGGGCCCTCCGCGACCAGCCGCTGGGGCCCTGGCTCCTGGCTGCGGTGGGAGCCGGACTGGTCTGCTACGGCGCGTACATGATCATGCGTGCGCGGCTGGCCAAAATGACCAGGTAGCCGGTAGTCGCGTGGTTAGGTTGAGCCATGCCACAGGTACGTGCCGAACGTTTGATCCGCATCGACCCGGAGACGGCCTTTGCCTTTTCCCAGACAACCGGGGACTTCCGGCTCAAGTGGGACCCCTTCATCTCCGCCCAGGGCTTCCTCGATGGGGCGAACGCGCCGGGAAAAGGCGTCCGCACCCGCACCAGGTCGCGGCTTGGCCTGGCCATGGTGAGCCAGTACGTCTCCTACGCGCCGCCCCGGAACGTGGGCATGACCATGGTGTCGGGCCCGTGGTTTTTCACCAACTTCGGCGGTGGCTGGCGTTTCAGCGCGGACGACGGCGGCACAAGGGCAGTCTGGAAATACACCTTTTCGTGCCGCCCGGCTTTGCTGCGGCCCATCATGGAGCGGATCGGCAGCTGGCTGCTGGGCTACGAGATTGAACGGCGGATCGAGTCCTTCGCCCGCGCCTGTGAGGACGAGTCCCTGGTGGCGGAGTTCAGGGCACTCCACACTTAGGGAACGGTGATGACCGCCACGGCGCGCTGGGCGCCGTCGCGCAGTTCCACGCTGGAGATGCTGCCCAGCTGGATGGGCGTGGCCCCGGTGACCTTGACCTTGCCGCTGGGGGTGGCGCTCCAGGCGCAGGCCCGGTCCTCCCCGCCGGCCCGGTCGCGCACCCACAAGGAGAGGGTTCCTTCCGCCGGCAGGCTGCTGCCGCTCACCGCGAGCTCGGTTCCCCACGTCTTCCGGGCCATGTCGATGTTGACCTGCAGCCCTCCCCCGGACGCCACGGAATAGGTGGCATCGGGCTGCGGCGGCCTGGCGAGCAGGGGGCCCACGGCCAGTCCCACGGCCAGGCATGCAGCGGCAACGGCGCCTGCCAGCGCTGCCCACCGCCGTCGTAATGTCCGACGCCGGCGGGCCAGTTCGTCGAAAAGGCGGGCTGGGGCGTTGGCATCTGTACCGTCGCTGGCGCCCGGAATGGCGGTGAGCGCCACGGCGTCGGGGACGGGAAGTGAGTCCAGGAGCATGGGCACCTTCTCCAGCTCCGCCAGTTCCTTCCGGCAGGCGCCGCAGTCGTGGAGGTGCGCCTCAAAGAGTGCGAGGTCATCGGGATCGAGGCCGCCCAGTACATATGCCCCCAGCAGGTGGTGCGGATTGGTGTTCACCGTTCCACCCCCATTTCATCCAGGATGGTGCGCAGTGCCCTCAGCGCGTAGAAGGCGCGGGACTTGACCGTTCCGCTGGGGATGCTGAGCTGGACGGCTGCCTCGTTGACCGTGAACCGGCGGTAATGTAGGGCTACCAGGACGTCCCGGTGTTCCTTGCTCAGCCGCAGCAGCGCTTCCTCCATCAGGACCCGGTTAAGCATCTCGTCAACGCGGCCCATCACCGCTGCGGGGTCGGTCAGGCTGCTCTCCAGCGACTCGTGCGGCCGGCGCTGGCTCCGGCGGTAATTGTCGATCATGATGTTCCTGGCCGTGCGGTAGAGATAACTGCGGAAGCTGCCGTTGACGTCCGGGGCGTGCTGCCAGACGCGGAGCACGGTTTCCTGCACCACGTCCTCCGCCAGCTGTGGATCATGCGTGGCGCTGAGCACGAACCGGCGCAGGGCGCTCCCGTGTTCACGGTAGATGGCCTCCACCACGTTGTCGTCGAGCGGCATGCCACTCCTCCCGTCCTGGCCTTTCACATCAATGCCCGGACCACAAAAACGCCCAGGCCACACCGGAACGCCACGGCATCCTGCGCTCCCGGCTGTTACCACGCCGGGAAGCAGGAATCGGTTCAGTTGCCCGGGTCCGCAGCGCCTGTGAACCATTCTTTACCCGGAAGCGTCATAGGGGTTAGCGGCCGGTGATTCGATGCCGGGCGCCCGCAGAATGCATCAGCAATAAGCACCAGCCACGAAAGTACAGCCAAGGAGCACACCATGAAACACCATGTCGGGCCAGGCCTTGCCGTCCTGGCCCTGGCGGCAGCCCTCACCGGCTGCGGCAACAGCACCACCCCCGCGGCCACCAGCCCGGCCCCGGGTGCCGCAAGCACCGCATCAAGCAGCGCGTCCGGCGCCGCGTCCAGCGCTGCTTCTTCGTCCGGCATGGCCTCAATGTCCGCGTCATCGTCGCAGGCGGGGGCCGCCGTCGACCTCAAAACGGCGTCCTCCTCGGCAGGCTCCATTGTGGTGGATTCGAAGGGAATGAGCCTTTATTTCTTCACCAAGGACACCAAGGACTCCGGCACCAGCGCCTGCACCGGCAACTGCCTGGTGCAGTGGCCGCCGCTGACCACCACCTCGGGTTCTCCTGCGGCCGACGGCGTGACCGGGAAGCTGGGCACCATCAACACCCCTGACGGAAAAAAGCAGGTGACGCTGAACGGCATGCCGCTCTATTACTACGTCAAGGACACCAAGCCCGGCGACGTCCTGGGCCAGGGCGTCGGCGGCGTCTGGTACCTGTCGGATCCGTCGGGCGCGATGATCAAGGCGGCGGGCCAGGGCTATTAGGCCTGCCGGCAGCCTGGCCTACTTCACGGGAACGTCCGGCACCTTGCCCGGGAGCGGAACTTCCGTGGGCACAGGAACGGGCAGCCTGGAGCCTTGTTCCAGGCCCTTCCTGACGTCCTCGGGAACGTTGGCGGGCAGGGACGGTTCCGTGGGGGCGCCCGCCGGCTTCCGGGCGGCAGCACCGTGGCTGGGCGCGTTCCCCGGCCGTGCGGGAACGTCCGACGGCGTCTCTCCGGCTGGTGCTGAAGCGGGCGCGGGTGCCGGCGGAACGGCATCCGCGCTGCTGGTTGCCGGCGTCCGGGGGACCGCGGGCTGGGGCGCGGGCAACTTTGGGACGTCGTGGCCGGCGGGTGCCACGGTGGACCCCGTCACGAAAGAGGTGACGGCGTGGTTCAGCTGGTTGAAGGATTCGCGGAACCCCTGGTCGGAGGCGGCGGCCACGGCACCACCGGCCGCGAGCGAAGCGGCCACCGACAACGTGGTGAGCGTGATGCGGCGCTTGGCCTTCCGGCGCGCGGCGAGCTCATCGGCCGGCCGGCTGGCGGGGAGGACGGGTGTTGCCACGGGGCCGGCAGTGGGAAGCGCAGTGGCGGCGGGGCCGGCAGCGGACGCACCTGCCATCAGCGCTGCGATGTCGGCCGAGGGCTCAGGGGTCTCCACTGCCAGGGCACGCAAGCTGACCAGGGCGTGGCGGAGCTGGCCGTCGTCGTCCATGCCTGCCTCCAGCAGGAGCTGGTCGATGGCCCCATCGTTGCGGGATCCTGCGGTGTCACTCATGATTCGCCTGGTTTCTTTTGAGCGTTTGTGCCTTGAGGTTCTGCAGGGCGCGGCGCTGGAGCTGCTTGATGGCTCCGGCGCTCTTGCCCATGATGGCGGCCACCTGGTCGATGGACAGGTCCGCCACGACGCGCAGGGCCAGGACTTCCTGGTGTTCCTCGCTGAGGCCTGCCAGCATCGCCGCGGCGCCACCGGTCAGTTCCACGGCGTGGTCCTCCGCGGACGGTGAGGTACGGCCGTCCTGCTGGGGGTCGTACGGTGTGAGCTGCGGCCTGCGCTCCAGCCGCCGGTAGTGGTCCACCATGCGGGCGTGGGCGATGGAAAAAATCAGCGACTTGGCGCCCGCCAGGCCGCCGGTGAGGTTGCCGATTTTGGGATAGAAGGCCAGGAAGACATCCTGTGTGACGGCTTCGGGGTCATCGAGTCCCCGCGCCTTGAGGTAGCCCTGCACCGGGCCCGCGAAGGTTCGATAGGCAGCGGCGAACAACGCGGCCGGATCGGTTCCGGCTGCGTTGTCGAATATGTCGATCTCTTCTTGGGCCAAAGTGTCCAGCACCTGCGGCTCCTCCATCCCGGGATCCGGCCCGCGCCTTGTCCCGGTTTCGGGTATGGACTGCCAGTCCCCGTGGTCTTCCAGCTGCCTTTTTGCGGGTCGTTAAGGGGTGCACACCCAACAGCGCGTGCCCCCGGCCGGCTGCCTGGACGAGGCCGCGCCGGAGCGGCGGCCGCAGTCCAGACTAGCCAATGTGCCTTAGCGGGCAGAAACTGACGGTGCGTGCACGGTGTTGCCGGCCGCGGCGGGGACGGCAGGGACGGCAGGAACGGCGGGTGCGCCGTCGACGCCCGGAACGGCCGGAACTGCGGGAACCGCGGGAGCGGACGGAACCTCAGGCTTTTCAACCTCAACGGCAGCGGAACCCTTGGTTTCGGCGCCGGCCTTGGCAGCGGCGTCGGCCTTGGCCACAACGTCGGTGCAGTAGCTCTCGATGTTCGCATCACCCTGGGCGGCGATGGACAGCGAGGAGAACGCTTTGGAGGAAGCGTCAACGCCGCCGTGGGTGTAGGCGGTGCAGAGGCCCAGGGCTGCCGGACCGGCGGCGTCAACAGCGGTGTTGGCGGCTGCGGAAGTGGTTGCGTCGGCGCCGACCTTTTCGTCGGAGGCGGCAGCCGAGCCGGAGGCCGTGGCGGAGGCATCGGCGTCGGCGGTCTTCAGGGCGCCGGTCACAGCTTCGGTGGCCGTGGGGGCGGGGGTAGCCTGGGCGTCAGCCGCTGCTTCGGCTGCAAGCTTGGGGGCAGGTGCGCCAAAGAGTTCGTGGGCGGTCTGCTGGGCCTGGGTCGGAAGGACGCCGGAGACGGCGGCGGCGCCGGTTCCTCCTACTGCCAGGGTTCCGGCGGCCAGGACTCCGGCGGCGATTTTGCTGGTGGCAAGAACGGTGAACACAGACATCTAACTTCTCCAAACCTAGACAACACATCAGAGTGGGTCCGCCGTGCGGACCCATCACGGACTACATCGCCTGCGGTTTGGGAAAGGTTACGGGCGCCTGGAATTTTCTTTTTCCCCGGGGACCAGGGCCGCCAGGTACTGGATGTACGGGCCCACTTCCTCATCGTCCAGCACCAGGAGGTCCGCTTGGCCGCGCAGCCAGCGGGCGTTGAGGGCGGTGATGTTCTCGTGTTCCAGCAACTCTTCGAACTCGCCGTCGAGCTCCTCGATCCGGAGGACGCCGTCGGGATCGGCTCCGGTGCCGCCAGGCCCGTCCAGGTAGGCCTGCGCAGTTTCGGCGGTCAGCGCGTCGTGCGCGTCAACGGCGCGGTTGAACAGGTCAAGGTGTGCAGTGGCGCCCATTCCTGCCATGCCCTCCCGGACCAGCGCGTCCGTGGTGGTCCGGGCGGCCGCCATGACGGCGTACAGCGCAAACCCGCCTTCCAGCACCTGGCAAAGGTAGAAGTCAACGAAGTAGCTGCGGACGGCAACGGGTGACATGCGGTCCGCGCCCAGCAGCGCATTGTGCATGGCATCGATGATGGCCGCGTTGGCCTCCACCACCTCCTCGTCCCTGCCGTGGATGCTGCTGCTGGTCAGGACAACGGGCTGGCTGGTGGTCATGGCACTCCTTGCTGGAGGTAGCGGTACACCGACGCTTTCACGCTACGGCAGCCTGTAGAAGGCAGCGTGTTGCAGGAGATGAACGTCAGGCGAAGTTTTCGGGCCGGCCCGGAAGAGGCCCGGCATGGGCCTGCCGCCCGGCGAACTAAGATGGATCAGATAACCACCCACCGGACCCGGCCCCGCCGTGACCTGCCGAAAGTAGCGCGTACATGCCATCCCAACCGGACGACAGTGCGGACCTGGCAATTCAGACACCCGCCATCAACGACCGCTCGCTGGCGGCGGGGCTGGCGTATGCCATGGCGAGCAGGGTCTCCGGCATATCGTTCGACGGCGGCACGGGGCTCATGCTGGGAAAGGTCCGGGGCGGGGCGGAGGTTCCGTATTCCACCACGGCCAAGCTGGTCCGGAAGGGCGGCGGCTGGAGCTGCACCCTGGGCGTGTGCAGCTGCCCGGTCCGCAAGGACTGCAAACACGTGGCGGCCCTGCTCTTCGCGGCGGAGGACAACCCGTCCATCCGGGTGCAGCTGCTGACCCCGTCCACCTCCACGCAGGTGTCCCGCGCACCCTCGGCGGCCCTCTCCGACTGGGAGCAGGCCCTCAGCCCACTGATCTCCCAGCCAGGTTCCGCCCCCTCTGCCGGCGGAGTTCCCCTGGCCCTGCAGTTCGAGGTCGAGGAACCGCCGCCGCATTTCTCCTACACCGGCCGCCGGGACCCGGTACGCGGTGTGCGGCAGCTCAAGGTGCGGCCCGTCATCATGGGGGCCAAGGGCAAATGGATCCGCGGCGACGTTTCCTGGAACACTCTGAGCTACCTGAACTTCCGGCGCGAATCGAACCAGGCGCACGTGGAATGGCTGCAGGAATTCCTTGCCGGCCACTCTTCCTCCGCCAGCCGGATGCACAACTCAGCGGGCCTGTGGCTGAGCCTGAACGCCTATGCGGGCAAGAACCTGTGGAGCCAGTTGTCCGATGCCCGGAAGATCGGGCTCGCCCTGGTCCACTCGCGCGGCACCGAACCGGTCCGGCTCGCCAAAGCCCCTGCCGCCGTCGGGCTGTCCCTGAGCCGGTACGGCACTCCGGTGGCCGAAGCCCCCTCTGCTGATGCCCGCACCACGGCCCCGGAAGAGGCGTCCGACGGCGGGCTGGAGCTTTCGCCCACCATCACCGTGGAAGGGGCTGAGGTTGATCCGGCGTCCGTGGGCACCATCGGCCGGCCCGCGCACGGACTGTTCTTTACCTCCGGCGAGGCCGCGCTGCCCGGTGTTCCCGATCCCAACGGAACCATCACCCTGGCACCCCTCGAGAACGGACTCAGCGAGGAGCTGCTGGCGTTCGTCACCGCCGCCACCACCCTGCACATTCCGGCCCGGGACGAGTCACGGTTCCTCACCGGCTTCTACCCGAAACTGAAGCAGACGGCCCGGGTCACGGCACGCGACGAATCCGTGGAACTGCCCGAACTGGCCGTCCCCAGCCTGTCGCTGCTGGCCAATTACGGGGCGGACCACCGGGTGCGGCTGCACTGGGAGTGGCATTACAAGACCGGCAAGCTGGTCACCGCGCAGCCTTTGTGGCGGCACCCCGGCGACGCCGGCTACCGCGACGACACCGCTGAATCCCGCATCCTCGAGGGCATCGGCCGGCCCTGGGACGTGGTGCCCGCGCTGGGCGAGTCCGCCACGGGCGGCTGGGGCACCCCCCGGCTGGCCGCGTCTGCCGAACTGACGGGCCTGGACACCCTGGCCTTCACCGAGGAAGTGCTGCCCCGGCTGCGCGAAGCCCCGGACGTTGACGTGGAGACGGTGGGCGACATCGCCGACTACCGCGAGGCCGAGGAGGCCCCGGTGGTGTCCATCTCCACCAAAGCCACCGAACAGCGCGACTGGTTCGACCTGGGCATCCAGATTTCCCTGGAAGGCCAGCCCGTTTCCTTCGCCGCCGTATTCTCCGCGCTCGCCGCGGGACAAACCAGGATGCTGCTGCCCAGCGGTGCCTACTTCTCCCTGGACCTGCCGGAGCTGCACCAGCTGCGGGCGCTGATCGAGGAAGCCAGGTCACTGCAGGACAACAAGGATGCGCCGCTGCAGATCAGCCGGTTCCAGGCAGGGCTGTGGGACGAGCTGGCGCAGCTGGGGATCGTGGACGAACAGGCTGCGGCCTGGCGGTCCGCGGTGGGCGGCCTGCTGGAGGGCGGCACGGACGGGCTGCCGCTCCCGTCCTCCCTCAACGCCGAGCTGCGCCCCTACCAGCTGGAGGGCTATAACTGGCTCAGCTTTTTGTTCAAGCACGGACTCGGCGGAATCCTGGCCGACGACATGGGCCTGGGCAAGACCGTGCAGGCCCTGGCGTTGATGTGCGCCGCCAAGGAGCACGCGGCCGCCGCGGCTGCCCCTGTGGCACTCGGTGACACTGCCCCGGGCACGCCGCCCACCGCCGTCGCGCCCTTCCTGGTGGTGGCCCCCACCAGCGTGGTGGGCAACTGGGCAGCCGAAGCTGCCCGCTTCGCGCCCGGCCTTACCGTCCGGACGGTGGGCGAGACCTTTGCCAAGAGCGGCCAGGAGGTGGCGGAGGCACTCAGCGGGGCCGACATCGTCATCACTTCCTATGCCTTGTTCCGCATCGATTACGAGTCCTATGCCTCCCGCAGCTGGGCGGGGCTGGTGCTGGATGAGGCCCAGTTCGTGAAGAACCACCAGTCCAAGGCCTACCAGTGCGCGCGCAAGCTGCCGGCGGCGTTCAAGCTGGCCATCACGGGTACTCCGCTGGAGAACAACCTCATGGAGTTCTGGGCCCTGACCTCCATCGTGGCCCCCGGCCTTTTTTCCAGCCCCAAACGCTTCGCCGAGTACTACCAGAAGCCCGTGGAGAAAAACGGCGACAAGGGGCAGCTGGAGAAGCTCCGGCGCCGTGTCCGGCCGCTGATGGTGCGGCGCACCAAGGACCAGGTGATCAAGGACCTGCCGCCCAAGCAGGAGCAGGTCCTGGAGGTGGTCCTGAACCCGCGGCACCAGAAGGTGTACCAGACGCACCTGCAGCGCGAGCGGCAAAAAATCCTGGGGCTGATCGAGGACGTCAACAAGAACAGGTTCACCATTTTCCAGTCGCTGACGCTGCTGCGGCAGCTGAGCCTGGACGTGTCCCTGGTGGACCCGGCGCTGTCCGCCGTGCGCTCCAGCAAGCTGGATGTGTTGTTCGAGCAGCTCCAGGACCTGGTGGCCGAGGGGCACCGCGCCCTGATCTTCAGCCAGTTCACGGGGTTCCTGGGGAAGGTCCGGGAGCGCCTGGACGAGGAGGACATCGAGTACTGCTACCTCGACGGCAGCACGCGGAACCGTGCCGACGTGGTCAGCGAATTCAAGAACGGCAGCGCGCCGGTGTTCCTGATCTCGCTGAAGGCCGGCGGGTTCGGGCTCAACCTCACCGAAGCCGACTACGTGTTCCTGCTCGATCCCTGGTGGAACCCTGCCTCCGAGGCGCAGGCGGTGGACCGCACGCACCGGATCGGCCAGGCCCGGAACGTCATGGTGTACCGGCTCGTGGCCAAGGACACCATCGAGGAAAAGGTGATGGCGCTGAAGACCCGGAAGTCCCAGCTGTTCGCCGACGTCATGGAGGGCGACGCCCTGGCCGGTGGCGCCATCACGGCCGAGGACCTGGCCGGGCTGTTCAAGGAGTAGGCTTCCCGGTTTCGACGCGCACACGCAATTTCGACGCGCAGATTCCCTGGCGCATCCCATAACTCGGTAGCGGCAATGAATGTGCGCAGCGAGAATGCGTTTGCGTAGCGTGAACGCCGCCTATGCTGGTCTCCAACGCAAAACTATAACGTTGGAGAAGAGATGTCACAGCAGCAGGCCGCCGATCAGACCCTTGCAGCGTCAGCCCGGCCGGCCCTGGCTCCCCTGCGCCCCGATGCCTTCACTGTCCCCTACCGCGACCCCGTCTGGGACGGCCCCACCGACCCCGTCCTCGTCGCCGACCACCTCAAGGGCGGGTGGGTCCTCTTCTACACCCAGCGCCGTGCACTGCCCCGGGACTGACAGAGGTTGAATGGGTGCACGGAACCGGCATCGGCGTCGCCAGGTCGTCCGACGGCGGCGCCACCTGGGACTACCAGGGCACCGTAGACGGCCTCATTCCGCCGGGAACGGAACTGCCGGCAACCCTCTGGGCGCCCGACGTCGTACGCATTGGAGACCGTTGGATCATGTACCTCACGGTCCTGGGCGGCCGGCGCACGGACTGGACCGGCAAGGCGGAAATCGTCCAGTTTGCCAGTCACGACCTGGTGAACTGGGAGTACCTGGGCGGCATTGACCTGGACTCGCCGCGGGTGATCGACGCCGCCGTTGCCCGCTGCGGGGACGGCCGGTACCGGCTCTGGTACAAGGACGAGGCCCGCGGATCCAACACTTGCACAGCGGTCAGCGACACCCCGGACGATCCATCGTCCTGGACACTGGAAGGGGTCGCCATCCCGGGCCGGCCGCACGAAGGACCCAAGGTTTTCCGCCTCGGCGGCAGCTACTGGATGATCGTGGACGAGTGGCGCGGCCAGGCCGTCTACCGCTCCCCTGACGCAACCGGCAACTGGGTCCGGCAGGAGCACCGTGGCGGGCTGATCCTCACGGCGCCGGAGACGGTGGACGGAAGGGCCGTCGTCGGGCGCCATGCTGACGTGGTGCCCCTTGCGGACAGGGTGCCCCTTGCGAACGGGGTGCCCGGGGACACGTCCGACGCCGGCACGCAACGTGCGCTGCTGGTGTACTTCACGCATCCCTGCTGGGGTGGCGAGGACATCGATACTATGGCCCCGGACCCGCGCACGCACCTCAGCCATGTGCGGGCCGCGGTGCTGGAAGTGCGGGGTGGGATCCTGGTCTGCACGGAACACTAGCCACTCCAACGTCGGACACGGCGAAGGGCCAAACCCTGGAACTATAAGCCGGCTGATGCCGGCACCGGTCCAAGGTTTGGCCCTGACTCGTGCGCTGGGACGCGAAACCGCTGCGCCGGGAAAGTGCACCGGGCGCCGCCCCCAGCAGGCGGGCGCCCGGCAGCTGTTGCTGGATCCGTTGTTGCTGGATCCGTTGTTGCTAGACCCGCTGCGGCGACCCCAGTTCCACCGGGTCCTCGTCCGTCAGGTAGGCCAGCTCGGAGTGGGCTGCCAGGTCGATGCCGCGCAGTTCGTCCTCGGGCTTGATGCGCAGGCCGATGGTCTTGTCCAGGATCTTTGCCAGGACCCAGGTGATGCCGAAGGAGTAGACCAGCACCGTGACGGTGGCGATGGCCTGGACACCCAGCAGTTCGAACCCGCCGCCGTAGAAGAGGCCGGTGACGGCGTTGGGTGCTGCGTCGGTGGCGAAGAGGCCGATGAGCAGGGTGCCCAGGATGCCGCCGACGAGGTGGACGCCGACGACGTCGAGGGAATCATCGAAACCGAGCCGGAACTTCAGTTCGATGGCCAGGGAGCAGACGGCCCCGGCGATGGCGCCGATGGCCACAGCGCCGAGCGGGCTGACGGCGCCACAGGCGGGGGTGATGGCCACGAGTGCGGAGATCAGGCCGGAGGCGGCGCCCATGCTGGTGGCTGCGCCGTGGCGGACCCGCTCCACCAGGGCCCAGGCGAGCAGGCCCGCGGACGCTGCTACGGCGGTGTTGAGGAAGACCACCGACGCCGACTGGCCGGCCGAGAGGGCGGAACCGGCGTTGAAGCCGAACCAGCCGACCCAGAGCAGTCCGGCACCGACCAGGACAAGCGGCCGGCTGTGCGGCTTGGCGTGTTCCACCTTGGGCCAGCCGGAGCTCTTGCCAAGGACCAGGGCCAGTGCCAGTGCGGCCGCGCCGGCGTTCATATGGACTGCGGTGCCGCCGGCGAAGTCGATGGCCTTGATGCCGTTGGCGATCCAGCCGCCAACCGTGCTGCCGTCCGCCGAGTTGAATGCGAACACCCAGTGGGCGATGGGGAAGTAGACAACGGTGGCCCAAATGCCGGCGAACAGCATCCAGGCGCCGAACTTCATCCTGCCGGCAGCCGCACCGGCAACCAGGGCCGTGGTGACGCAGGCGAAGAACAGCTGGAACGCGGCGAACAGGATGACCGGAATGGACGCCGAATCATCGGTGGCCAGCAGCTGGCCCATGCCGGGGAACTCGGTCACGTCCCCGATCAGCCCCAGCCCCCCAACGGAGTTGCCGAACGCCATCGAGTACCCGAACAATGCCCACAGGACGGCCACCAGGCTGGCGCCGCCGAAGCACATCATCATCATGTTCAGAATCCGGCGCGACCCCACCATGCCCCCGTAAAACAGGGCCAGGGCGGGGATCATCATGCAAACCAGCGCCGAGCTGGCCAAAATCCAAGCGACATTTCCCGAATCCATGGGAAACCCCTTTCAAGATGCGAAGAGAGAACGGTATGTGCCGTCAGAGCCGCTCCGAGGAGGGACGCGGATGGAGAGACCACGTTCAGCGGAGGGGCGGCTGTTGCCGTCTGGTTCCAACTGTATGGCGGCTATTTTGGGGTGGGTTTCCGGCGTGTTAAATGGTCGTTTCGGTCATCCGCCACCGAGTTTCAGGCGTCCCGCCGCACGCAGGAGTTACGCACCTGTCACGCAGGGCAGGTTTTCAAGGAACGGCCGACGGCGGGAGGCCGGGTTTTAGCGGCAGACGCACCAAAGGCGGGTCGAAAGCGTGCCCTGCGTGACGCCGTCGACCGGTTGCTCCGCCTTGCCGCACCAACTGGCGGCTAAGCTGAAAAACCACCAGGGAAGGCAGCTTCGGCCACTGGCCGCGGAACGCCCTCTGCCCAGACCCGCACGGAAAAGGGAGCAGCTGTGAACAACGAGCAATCCTCCGGCCAGCAACCGCCCGCGACAGGCGAACAGCCTGCCCGGGAACTGCGGGTGGGCGTGGTCGGCATTGGCTGGGCCGGCCAGCAGCACCTGAAGGCCTATTCTGAGCTGGACGGCGTCCGCATCGTGTCGCTGGCGGGAATGGAACAGGAACTCCGCGACTCCCTGCAGGCCGGGTACTCCATTCCCAACGGGTTCGCCGGCTGGGAAGAGATGCTGGACCACGGCGGCCTGGATGCCATCAGCGTGGCAGTGCCCACGTTCCTGCACGCCCCCATCGCCATCGCCGCCCTGGAACGGGGAATCCACGTTTTGAGCGAGAAGCCCATCGCGCGCAACGCCGCCGAGGGCCAAGCCATGGTGGACGCAGCCCGGAAGGCCGGGCGGGTCCTGGACGTCGCCTTCAACCACCGCCGCCGCGGCGACATCCGGGCGCTGAAGGAAGTGATCGACGACGGCGGGCTGGGCCGGCCCTACTACGCCAAGGCATCCTGGCTGCGCCGCTCCGGCATCCCCACCCTGGGCAGCTGGTTCACCAACCCCGAGCTTGCAGGCGGCGGCCCGCTGGCGGACATCGGCGTGCACGCGCTGGACTACGCCCTTCACCTCCTCGGCGAACCGAAGGTGGTGGCGGTCTCCGCCGCGACGCACTCAGAGCTGGGCCCGCAGGGCAAGGGCGGCGGAAGCCGGTATTCGGCCCAGGCCACCAGCCACGCGTTCGAGGTGGAGGACTTCGCGTCAGCGTTCCTCCGGCTTGAAGGCGGCGGGACACTGCTCATCGAGGCAGGCTGGGCCACCTACCGGGAATCGGATGACCTGCTCGACTTTACGGTCTACGGAACCGACGGCGGCGCAGAACTCAAGGTGCACGGTGCACCCTTCCCGCCGGTCGGCCAGCTTCGGGTGTTCACTGACAAGGACGGCGAATCCGCCGACTATGTGCCAACCGTGCTGCCGGGCCGCGCCCATGATGCAGTGGTGGAAGACTTCGTAACGGCGGTGCGCGGCGGTGAAGCTGTCTGGGCTGCGCACGACGGCTCGCTGGCGCTCTACCGGGCACAGATCATCGACGCGTGCTACCAGTCGGCGCTGGAGCAGAGGGAGGTTCGGCTCTAATGAACGGCAAACTGAGGATCCGGGTGTGGAACGAGGGCGTCCACGAGGCCATCAATGAGCCCTCGCATATCGGGGAGATCTACCCCGACGGCATCCACGGTGCCATCGCGGCAGGACTTCGTTCCTACCTCCCGGACGCTGACATCACGACGGCGGTCCTGGCCACCGACAACGAGCACGGCCTGGACGAGGAGGTGCTCGCGGAGACGGACGTCCTGCTCTGGTGGGGCCATATGGCCCACGCTGAGGTGAGTGACGCCGTCGTCGAACGCGTCCACCGGCATGTGCTCGGCGGAATGGGACTGATCGTGCTCCATTCGGGGCACTTCGCGAAGATCTTCACCAAGCTCCTGGGCACCAGCTGCGCGCTGGCGTGGCGGAACGACGGCGAGCGCGAGCTGGTGTGGACCGTCAAGCCATCACATCCCATCGCCGAGGGTGTGGACAGCCCCATCGTCATCCCTGAGCAGGAGATGTACGGGGAACTGTTCGACATCCCGGACCCGGACGACCTGATCTTCATCAGCTCCTTCGCCGGCGGCGAGGTGTTCCGTTCCGGCGTCACGTTCACCCGGGGCAAGGGCCGCATTTTCTACTTCAGCCCGGGCGACCAGGAGTACCCGGTGTACCACCACCCGCAGATCCAGCGGGTGCTGGCCAACGGCGTGAAGTGGGCCGCGCAGCCGGGGCTGCACCGTTCCGCCCCGGAAGTGACCAATCCGCCCCGGGAGTGGTTCCAGGAGGAAAAACGTCATTGACATCGGGTCCGCCCGGGAGCAGATTGAAAGCGTTACAACGCATGGTTCGGCGGGTTCTGGACGGGCACTTCCCGCCCTGCCGGACCCTCTTTCCCTGAGCGGCTCAGCGCACGTGGGTTTCATAGCCACTCCCTTTTGAGGAGCCAGAAATGCCTGCAGTAACGGTCACGAACCTCGAATCCAAATCCTTCAACGAACCCGATGAGAAGCGCCGCCCGCCCAAGACCCAGGTTGATGTGGTCAACATTGGCGGCGCCACCCTGGGCCGGTTCACCTTCGAGCCCGGCTGGCGCTGGTCTGAAACCGTCAAGACCGTGGTCAAGACGGACAGCTGCCAGAACAACCACCTTGGCTTCTGCACTGCCGGCACCTTGACGGTGCAGCTCAACGACGGCACGCGGACCACCATCCATGCCGGTGACGCCTACTCCATCCCGGCCGGGCACGACGCCTGGGTGGAAAACGACGAGACGTTCGTTGGCTATGAAGTCATGAGTGCGGCCGAGTACGCCAAGCCTGCCTGATGACCTGGAAGAGCAAGGCGAACCAGCACGAAAGGGAGGCCCGCCAGGACCTCCCTTTCCTGCTGCTGCGGCCCTACGGTTAGGGGAATACAACGATCGGAGAGCAATGAAAGTCACCGTCATCGGCGGCAGCGGCCACATCGGTTCGTTCCTGATCCCCCGGCTGGTCCGCGCCGGCCACGAGGTCACCAACATCAGCCGCGGCACCAGCAGGCCCTACACGGACACGCCGGAATGGCAGCAGGTCCGGCAGGTCACCGCGGACCGGGAGGCGGAAGACCGGGATGGAAGGTTTGCTGAGCGCGTGTCCGCGCTCAAGCCGGACGCCGTGGTGGACCTGGTCTGCTTCACCCTCGAATCCGCGGCGTCACTGGTGCACCGGCTGCGGGGCGAGGTGGGGCACCTGCTGCTCTGCGGCTCCATCTTGCGCTACGGCCAAAGCCTGAAGCTGCCCATCAGGGAAGGCTCGGATTCCGCGGCCGAGCCCTTTGGTGAGTACGGCGTCCAGAAACACCGGATCGCGGTGATGCTGCAGGAGGAGACCGCCGGCGGCGGCCTGGCAACCACCTCGCTGCATCCAGGCCATATCGTCGGGCCGGGGTGGCATCCCATCGGCCCGCTCGGAAACCTGGACCCCGCCGTCTGGCAGACCATCTCCGCCGGCCAGCCCCTCCGGATCCCCGGCAGCGGCGCGGAACTCATGCACCACGTGCATGCCGACGACGTCGCCCAGGCTTTCGAAAAGGCCATCGCACAACGGGAGGCGGCCGCCGGTGAGGACTTCAACATCGTGGCCCCGACGGCCCTTACCGTCCGTGGCTATGCGGACATCGCGGCCGCCTGGTTCGGGCACGCCGCCGTGTTGGAGACGGTGACCTGGGACCGCTTCCGCGAAAACACCTCCCGGGAATATGCCGAATCCAGCTGGGGCCACCTCTACCGCAGCCATTGCTTCAGCATTGAGAAGGCCACGTCCTTGCTGGGCTACGCGCCGCGGTACGAGCCGGAGCAGGCCGTCTTCGAATCCATCCAGTGGCTGGTGGAGCAGAAGCGGCTGCACGTCGCCCGCCCCCTGGGAGTCCCCGCGGGCTGGACACAGCGGGCCGGACACAAAATTTCGACGCCGAATGGGTGCCAAAGTCGAAAGCATGCTTAGTATGGAGGGGTCAGGCTCTGGCTTTGGCCAGGGAGAGCACCAATGTAAGGAGCAACTCCATGGGTTTGGATGACAAGATCGGCAATGCCGCAGAGAAGCTGGGCGGCAAGGGCAAAGAAGCTGCCGGCAGCGCTACAGGCGACGAAAGCCTGAAGGCCGAAGGCAAGACCGACCAGGCCAAATCGGACCTGAAGCAGGCTGGCGAGAACGTCAAGGACGCCTTCAAGAAGGATTAGTTCGACGCTTCAAGAATGGGTGCAACTCCAACCGGAGTTGCACCCATTGGCGTTTTCAGGGCCGGTCGCGCATAGCCCGCAGCTCCTGCAGAAGTTTCAACTGCTCAGCGTTGATGTTCATCAGCATTTCTATCTGCGCCTCCGCACGGACATCGGTGTCGTAGTCATGCTGCGCCATCGCGGAGGCGATGGCGTCCTGGCGCTTGGCCGCGATCAGCAGGATTGCACCCTGCAGGCCGGCCAGCATGGAAAGGAACAGGTTCAGGAGAATGTACGGGTAGGGGTCCCAGGCGTTCGCTGCCAGGACGTAGGTGTTCACCAGCGCCCATGCCAGCATGGATGCCAGGAAGATGCCCACAAACGGCCAGCTGCCCATCCCGTTCCGGAGGGTGTCCGCTGCCCTTTCGCCGGCACTGAGGCCGTCCTTGTGCCGCCGGTGCCAGTTAACCCTCATGTCTGCCATGGCCCCAGCGTATGCCCGGCGGGAACCGCCGGGCATACGCGGCGGGGCAGGTTCGGCGAATCCGATCCCGCCGCCTGGAACCTTAGTGGATAAGTCCCGAGACCAGGTTGATGGTGGTGGCCAGCACGATCGCTCCCAGGAGGTAGGACAACAGCGCCTGCCGCAGGACCGTGGAGCGGATGGCGTTCGTTTTCAGGTCCGTATCCGAGACCTGGAAGGTCATGCCAACGGTGAAGGCCAGGTAGGCAAAGTCCGAATAGCGGGGTTGGGTCTCCTCGTTGAAATCAACGCCCGTGCCGTCACGGTAGTAGATGGCGGCGTATCGAAGGGTGAACAGCGTATGGACCAGGAACCATGAGAGCGCGATGCTGCCCAGGGCCATGGCCACCGTGGCATCCTTGGCCGGCCCCTGGGTGTTCGAGGCATCAAGCAGGATCAGCGCCACCCCCGCGAAGCTGGCCATGGTAGCGGTGAGGACCAGGGCATCTGAGAAGACCCGGCCAGGATCCTCGCGCCGGGCATGGGCAGCGGTGGCCGCGGGTCCCAAGCGCGCGATGACACTCCACACCCAGATGAGGTAGGTGGCCGAGGCAGCGGCCCATCCGAGGGCAGGTGCGTATGCCCAGTTGCCAATGGCCCCGACGGCTATCGCCGCAATCACGCCGACTCCGAGCATCACCAGCATCCGGAGCCGGGAATGGTGAGCCGGGGAGTTGAAGTTCCGGCGATGGTCGGCAGCGGCAGGCATCGCATTCATGGGTTGATCATGCCACCGCCAGCTTGTACCCGCCTGAGAGAGTCAACCCTCATCGGATTGCGACTGGGGACGAATAGCTGAGCTCGGGGAACCCCGGCTAACATCCGTGATATGAAAATGAGTTTCCATCCAATGAGAAGCTGCGCCGCGCGGCGTTCCCCGATCGGCAGAGACTGATGCCGTACGTCTGCCTGCTCCTCTCCGGCGCCGCGCTGCTGGTCAACGGCCTCGCCACGCTGGGGCGGCTCCCCCGCCGTGATGCCGCCGCGTTCAGCCTGGTGATCGGAGGCACCCAGCTGGTTCTCGGCGTCGTGCATCTCTCCGCTGGTGACACCGGGACGCCGGCGCTCCTGGCAGCCGCCGGCATGTTCCTGTTCGGACTGACATACCTGTACGCAGGGCTGGATGTGGTGCTGGCTCTCGGGTCCAGGGGACTGGGCTGGTTCTGCGGGATGGTGGCGTTCTGCGGGCTGCTGTTGGGGGCTGCCTGGTCGGGCACCGACCCGCTGCTCGCTGTGCTCTGGCTGTGCTGGTCTGTGCTGTGGGCGCTGCTGTTCGCGTCAATGGCCCTCGGTGCCGTGCGGCTGGAACCGTTCACCGGTTGGGCGCTGGTCCTGGCCAGCCAGGTCACGGCCACCGTTCCGGCGCTTCTTGGTCTGGCGGGTCTCTGGCCGCGTTCCATCCTCGTGGCATGGCTGGCTGCACTGTTCCTGGCCGGACTGTTCGCTGCGGCACGCGCACTGGCCCGGCGCGGAACGAACGTTCCACGCCGCGCCAGTGCGGGGTGGCGCTGACGAACCCCGGTTACCGGAGCACCACGGTGCGGTTGCCCTGCAGGATGACCCGGCCTTCGCAGTGCCACTTGACCGCGTTGGAGAGGGCCTTGCATTCCGTGTCGCGGCCGGCGGCCACCAGGTCTTCCGGCCCGTACGTGTGGTCCACCTCCACCACCTGCTGGGCGATGATGGGCCCCTCGTCCAGCTCCGCGTTGACGTAGTGTGCCGTGGCACCCACGGTCTTGACGCCGCGGGCATAGGCCTGGTGGTAGGGCTTGGCGCCCTTGAAGCTGGGCAGGAACGAGTGGTGGATGTTGATGGCCCGGCCGTCCAGCTGCCGGGTCAGGTCGTCGCTGAGCACCTGCATGTAGCGGGCCAGCACCACCAGTTCCACGTCGAGCCCGTCCACCAGTTCCATGAGCTGCGCCTCGGCTGCGGGCTTGGTGCCGGCCGTGACCGGGATGTGGTGGAACGGAATCCCGTGCCACTCCACCAGGGCCTGGTGGTCCCGGTGGTTGGACACCACTGCCACCACGTCAATGGGCAGTTCCCCGATCCGGGCCCGGAACAGCAGGTCGTTGAGGCAGTGCCCGAACTTGGACACCATGATCAGCACCCTGCGCTTGGAGCCCTGGCGTTCCAGCTGCCACCGCATGCCGAACTTCCCGGCAACGGGGGCAAAAGAGGACCGCAGGAGATCCAGCGTGGATTCGTCCCCTTCGGAGACGAAGTGCACGCGCATGAAGAAGTGGCCCTCGGAGCGTTCACCGAACTGCTTGTTGTCGATGATGTCGCAGCCGTGCTCCAGCAGGAAGCCGGAGACGGCGTGCACAATGCCGGGCCCTTCCGGGCAGTCGAGGGTCAGGACGTGCTCCACCGTGGTGGGCGCCTTCGGTGAGGGGATGTGGGTTTCAGTAACAGTCATGGCTCAGCACTCGATCACATTCACGGCGAGGCCTCCTCGGGAGGTTTCCTTGTACTTGGTTTTCATGTCGGCTCCGGTGTCGCGCATGGTCTTGATGGCCTTGTCCAGCGAGACCTTGTGGCTGCCGTCCCCGTGCAGGGCCAGCCGGGCCGCGTTGATCGCCTTCACGCTGGCGATCGCGTTCCGCTCGATGCAGGGGATCTGCACCAGGCCGCCCACGGGATCGCAGGTGAGGCCCAGGTTGTGCTCGATCCCCACTTCTGCGGCGTTTTCCACCTGCGCGGGCGTTCCGCCGAGCACTTCGCAGAGCCCGGCCGCGGCCATCGAGCAGGCGGAGCCCACCTCACCCTGGCAGCCCACTTCGGCGCCGGAGATGGAGGCGTTCGTCTTGAAGAGGATTCCGACGGCGGCCGCCGCCAGCAGGAAGCGGACCACACCGTCGTCGTCGGCTCCCGGAACAAACTTGATGTAGTAGTGCAGCACGGCGGGCACGATGCCTGCCGCCCCGTTGGTGGGCGCCGTGACGATGCGGCCGCCGGCGGCGTTCTCCTCGTTCACGGCGAGCGCGAACAGGTTGACCCATTCCATCGCCAGCAGCGGGTCCGCCGGTGCCTGGACGGGCGACGGCGATGCTGCCGCGGCTTCGGCGCTTGCCGCCGAGGCCGTCAGGGTGCGGAACAGTGACGGCGCCCGGCGGGTGACCTTCAGGCCGCCCGGCAGGATGCCTTCGGCGTTGCAGCCGTTCTCCACGCATTCGCACATGACCGCCCACAGGGCCAGCAGTTTCTCCCGCAGTTCCGCTTCGCTGTGCCAGGTGAGCTCGTTGGCCAGCATGACGTCGGAGATGGACATGCCTTCCCGGCTGCAGATCTGCAGAAGCTCGTCGGCGGTGGAGAACGGGTAGGGCAGGACAGTGTCATCGGGCACCACCTTGTCAGCGCCCGCCGCGTCCCCGTCCACCACGAAGCCGCCCCCAATGGAGTAGAAACTCCGTTCGCTCAATACGGCTCCGGTGTGGTCAAGCGCACGGAAGGTCATCCCGTTGGGGTGTGCCGGGAGGGACTTGCGCCGGTGGAGGACCACGTCCTCTTCCCAGTTGAAGTCCACCCGGTGGCTTCCCGCAACATGCAGTTCGGCGTTCAGGGCCGCGGCCGCCACCTGGTCGTCCGCCGTGAAGGTGTTCACCGTTTCGGGTTCCAGGCCCTGCAGGCCCAGGACCACCGCCTTGTCCGAGCCGTGGCCGCGTCCCGTGGCGCCCAGGGAACCGAAAAGTTCCGACTGGACGCGCACGGCGGAGGCCAGCAAGCCGTCACCCTTCAAGCTGTCAGCAAACAGCTTGGCCGCCCGCATCGGGCCCACCGTGTGGGATGACGAGGGCCCGATGCCGACAGAGAACAGGTCAAGGACGCTCAGCGCCATCAGGGGACCTCTGGCGAGGCGTACTCCCGCATGGCGTCCAGCAGCCACCGGCCCAGGAACTCGGCGAAGGATGCGCGCGGGAAGATCCGGAAGGACTCCTCACCGGTCTTCCACAGGATGGCCGGGATGTTGGCGATCTCGGTGGAGAGGGCGGTGCCGGCCTTGAACACCCGGGGGTGCAGGTCCAGTGAGCAGCCCTTTTCCAGGACGGCGCGGACCCGGGGGCCGGTCAGTTCGAACGTGGTCCGGTTGGCGGACAGATCCACCACCTGGCCCGCGTCGTCCCCCAGTGCTTCCCGGAGTGCGGGGATCAGGCCGCCGCCCAGGGATTCGTGGGCCTCGGTGGGTGCCACCACCAGGAATTCGCCAGGGCCCAGCCAGAGGACGGAGGTGTCGCCGCTGCCGGCCACGGCGCCGGACCCGGCGGGAAGGCCGCCGGTGACCGCGGCCAGGCGCTTGGCAGTGTCCGATCCTGCCGTGGCCCTGAGCCCGACCATGGTGAGGAAGGGCAGCTCAGCAAGTTCCACAATGCCGGCCAGGGAACCGGCCGCGAACGCTTCGGAGAGCTGTTTAGCGGGACTGACTCGGGCTGCGAGGTTCTTGTCCGCGGCGGTCTTTGCGGCGATCGGGGATGCTGCTGTTTCAGCCATCTTTACGGGTCCCTTCTGGGTCAAAAAGCACTGTTTCTGCAACAACCACGTCAACCAGCTGGTCGCCGGCGGCGGCCACCAGGGTTTCGCCGATGCGGTTGCGGCCGTTCTTGATCAGGGCCAGGCCGAAGGACCTGCCCAGGGCTGCACTGTGGTAGCTGGAGGTGACGAAGCCTTCCATCGGGACCGGGCCGTAGGCCGGGTTGGTGGAGCGGCCCTTTTCCACCAGCTGGGTGCCTTCGGGGAGCCGGAGGGTCCCGTCGACGGGAAGGACGCTCACCAGGTGTTTGCGGTCCTCGCGCTGGGCATCGGCCCGCGAGTAGGAGCGCTTGCCGATGAAGTCCTTGGCCTTGGAGACGATCCACTCCATGCCCGCATCCTGCGGGGTGACGGTGCCGTCCGTGTCCTGCCCAACGATTGGGTAGCCCTTTTCGGCGCGCAGCACGTGCATGGTTTCGGTGCCGTAGGGGGTGATGTTGAACTCGGCACCGGCGGCGGCCACGGCTTCCCAGGTGTTCAGCCCGTACCAGGCCGGCACGTTGATTTCGTAGGCCAGCTCACCGGAGAACGAGATCCGGCAGATCCGGGCGCGGACGCCGGAGGCAAGGGTGGTTTCGCGGAAGGTCATGAACGGGAACGCCTCGGCGTCCAGCCCACCGTTGGCAGCGAGTTCCGGGGCCACCTTGGCGATGACTTCACGGGACTTGGGTCCGACGACGGCGATGGTGCTCCACTGCTCCGTCACCGAGGTGCATTGCACGTCCAGCTCCGGCCACTCAGTCTGCAGCCATTCCTCCAGCCAGTCCAGGACCTTCGCGGCACCGCCGGTGGTGGTGGTCATGAAGTAGGTCTCGTCGTCCACGCGGAGGGTTACGCCGTCGTCGAAAATCATCCCATCCGGCGTGCACATCACGCCGTAGCGTGCCGAACCCGGTGCGAGCTTCTTGAACGCGTTGGTGTAGACCCGGTTCAGGAACTCCCCCGCGTCCTTGCCGCGGATCTCGATCTTGCCCAGGGTGGTGGCGTCCATGAAGCCCACGGAGTCGCGGACGGCGGCGCATTCGCGCAGCACGGCAGCGTCCATGTCCTCCCCGTTCTGCGGGTAGTACCAGGGCCGCTTCCACTGTCCAACGTCCTCGAACAGGGCGCCCTTGGCGACGTGCCAGGGGTGGATGGAGGTGACGCGGGCCGGGTCGAACAGCTCGCCGCGCTGGCGTCCAGCCAGTGCCGCGAACGCCACCGGGGTGAACGGTGCACGGTACGTGGTGGTGCCGATGTCACCGATCCCGCGGGAAGCTTCCCCGGCCGTGCGGAGGGCCGCCGCGATCACGCCGATCGCGTTGACGCCGGAGGTCTTGCCCTGGTCGTTGGCGGTGCTGATGGAGGTGTACCGCTTGATGTGCTCCACGGACCGCATGCCTGCCCCGGTGGAACGCAGCACGTCGGCCACGGACTGGTCGCGCTGGAAGTCCACGAAGTGATGGTGCCAGTCGTCCGGGGTGCCCTGTTCGCCCGGAACCAGCCACAGCTGGCGGGTGGGGGCGGCTGCCTTCGGTTTGGCGAGCGGGGAAGGTTCGACGGCGGACGCGAACCCCGCGGCGATGGCCGCCTTCGCGCCGGCGGAGACACCCTCGGCCAGGCAGTCGGCGGTGGCGAAGGAGCCGCGGCCGGAGCCGATGTTCTGCTGGTTGGGCACTTCGGTGCTGGGCACGAAGGCGGCGAGGTCGTCGTCCCAGCGCAGCTTGCCCTGCCGCTGCGAGTGCAGGTGGACCAGCGGGCTCCAGCCGCCGGACACCGCCAGCAGGTCGCAGGCGATCTGCTCGACGCCCGAGGTGAGGTCGCCGTCGTCGTTAATGCTGCGGACGGTGACGCCGTCCAGCCGGCCGGACCCGTCGGCGGAGGTGTTGGCCACCGCGCTGCCGATCAGCACCCGGATCCCGGATTCGACGGCGGCAGTTGCCGCGGCGGTCAGCGCAGGACGGGCGTCCACCACGGCGGCGACCTTGACGCCTGCGGCGGCGAGGTCCGCTGCCACGGAGTAGGCGCTGTCGTTGGTGGTGCTGATGACCACGCGCTTTCCGGCGGCCACCGCATACCGGTTGAGGTAGGTGCGGACGGCCGAGGCCAGCATGATGCCGGGGCGGTCGTTGTTCTCGAACACCAGGGGACGTTCGTGCGCGCCGGGGGCCAGGACCACCTGGTTGGCACGGATGTGCCAAATCCGCTGGCGGGAGACGCCGGGGGCGGCGGGGGTGGTGAGGTGGTCGGTGCGGTTCTGGACGGCGATGACGTAGTTGGCGTCGTACGCACCGAACGCGGTGGTGCGGTTCAGGACGGTCGATTCCGCGCCGGACACGAGTTCCGCTTCGACGTCGGCCACCCACTCCAGGGCCGGCTTGCCCTCGATGGTCTCGGCCTGGCCGGGAGACGTGGAACCGGAGAGCAGCGAGCCGCCGAGTTCGGGTTGGTCGTCCAGCAGCATGACCCGGGCGCCGGTGCGGACGGCTTCGCGGGCCGCGGCGAGGCCTGCGGGGCCGCCGCCGATGACCAGGACGTCGGTGTGGACGTACTTCTTGTCGTATTCGGCGCGGTCATCCTCGGGATCCAGCTTGCCCAGCCCGTTCAGCAGGGTGGCCTGCAGCCCATCCACCAGTGAGACGGTGGTGGCGGGGAGCATGGATTCGGCGACATGGCCGGGGAAGCGGGCTTCCACGCGGACCAGGGCGTTGGCTTCCTCCACGCCGGCGGACATGATGCCGCGGTGGCGGTCCTCATAGAGGGAGTTGCCGGCGGCGATGCGGCCGTTGGCCAGCAGGGCAGAGGCCAGGGTGTCGCCGGGGTGGCCGGTGAACTCCTCGCCGTCCAGCGTAAAGCGCCAGGAGATGGTGCGGTCGATGCGGCCGCCGGTTGCCAGGCGGGCGTTCTGGGAAGTCACTTGGTCGCTCCTTCCGGGGCGGTGCTGGGGCTGAGGGGGGTGGTGCTCGCCGGGCCGGTGCTTGCGGTGCCGGTGTCGGCGGCCGGCGGAACGGGCGCGGCGGGCCGCGGCACTCCCATCGGGTAGACGGCCTGGATGTCATAGGTCACGGTGTCGCGGAGCATGTTGAACCACTGGCGGCAGCCGGTGCTGTGGACCCAGCGCTCGGCGAAGATGCCTTTGGGGTTCTCGCGGTAGAAGAGGTAGCGGGACCATTCGGTATCGCTCAGCTCGTTCGGGTTCTCCGGGTATGGGACGTGGGCCTGGCCACCGTAGTGGAATTCGGTTTCGTCCCGGGGGCCGCAGTTGGGGCATGGGATCAGCAGCATGTGCGTTAGTCCTTTTCTGGTGGCGGCGGCTAGTGGGCCACGGCGGCGGCGCCGTGTTCGTCGATCAGGGCACCGGTTTCGAAGCGTTCCAGCGAGAACGGCTTGTTCAGTGCGTGCGGGGCGCCGGTGGCGATGGTGTGCGCGAAGGTCAGGCCGGCGGCGGGGGTGCCCTTGAAGCCGCCGGTTCCCCAGCCGCAGTTCACGAACATGTTCTCCACGGGGGTCAGGCCCACGATCGGGGAGGCGTCCAGGGTTGTGTCCACGATCCCGCCCCAGGTCCGGAGCACGTGGGCCCGGGCGAAGATCGGGAAGAGCTCGACGGCGGCCGCCATCTGCTGCTCGATCACGTGGAAGGAGCCGCGCTGGCCGTAGCCGTTGTAGGAGTCGACGCCGGCGCCCATGACCAGTTCGCCCTTGTGGGCCTGGGAGACATAGACGTGGACGTGGTTGGACATGACCACGGTGGGGTGGACGGGCTCGTGCAGTTCAGACACCAGTGCCTGCAGCGGGTGGGACTGGATGGGGAGCTGGAAGCCGGCCATCTCTGCCAGGACCGAGCTGTGGCCGGCGGCGCAGAGGCCCACCTTTTCGGTGTTGATGGTGCCGCGGCTGGTCTTGACGCCCACCACGCGGTCGCCGTCCTTGAGGAAGCCGGTGACCTCGCAGTTCTGGATGATGTCCACGCCCATTTCGTCGCACTTGCGGGCGAAGGCCCAGGCCACGTGGTCGTGCTTGGCGATGCCGGCGCGCGGCTGGTAGGTGGCGCCCATGACCGGGTAGCGGATGTTGTCGCGGATATTCAGGATGGGGCAGAGTTCCTTGACCTGCTGCGGGTCCAGCCATTCGGCGTCCACGCCGTTGAGCTTGTTGGCGCCCACCCGGCGGATGCTTTCGCGGACGTCGCCCAGGGTGTGGGCCAGGTTCATCACGCCGCGCTGGCTGAAGAGGAAGTCGTATTCGAGTTCCTCGGGCAGGATTTCCCAGAGCTTGAGGGCGTGCTCGTAGATGGCCGCGCTCTCGTCCCAGAGGTAGTTGGAGCGGATGATGGTGGTGTTGCGGGCCATGTTGCCGCCGGCCAGCCAGCCCTTTTCCAGGACGGCGATGTTGGTCATCCCGTGGTTCTTGGCCAGGAAGTAGGCAGTGGCCAGGCCGTGCCCGCCGCCGCCCACGATCACGGCGTCATAGGAGGACTTGGGTTCCGGGTTCCGCCAGAGGAAGTCCGGGTGCTCGGGGAGGAGATCTGCGCTCACTGGGCGGCTCCAATCAGGTCTGCTTCGGCTTCGGCCAGGCCGGCGTCGGCGGAGAGGTGCGGGTAAAGGGGGAACTTGTCGGCCAGGGCCGCCACGCGGTTGCGGAGTTCGACGGCGGTGTCCCCGGGCAGGGTGCCTGTGCCGGCCGATGCGATCAGCGCAGTGGCGATGATGTCTGCAACCTCGGTGAATTCGGCGGCGCCGAAGCCGCGGGCGGCCAAGGCGGGGGTGCCGATCCGGAGGCCGGAGGAAACCATCGGCGGGCGGGGGTCGAACGGTACGGCGTTGCGGTTGACGGTGATGCCGATCCGGTGGAGGGCGTCCTCGCCCTGCTGGCCGTCGAGTTCGGAGTGGCGCAGGTCCACCAGGACCAGGTGGACGTCGGTGCCGCCGTTCACAACGGAGATGCCGGCGGCCTGAACGTCTTCCTGGAGCAGGCGTTCGGCCAGCAGCTTGGCGCCCTGCAGGACGCGTTCCTGGCGTTCCTTGAATTCAGGGGCTGCGGCGAGCTTGAAGGCCACGGCCTTGGCTGCGATGACGTGCTCCAGCGGACCGCCCTGCTGGCCGGGGAACACGGCGCTGTTGATCTTCTTGGCGTATTCCTCCTTCGCCAGGATGACGCCGCCGCGGGGTCCGCCCAGGGTCTTGTGGGTGGTGGTGGTGACCACGTCCGCGTACGGGACGGGGTTGGGGTGCAGTCCTGCGGCGACGAGGCCCGCGAAGTGGGCCATGTCCACCATGAGGTAGGCGCCCACAAGGTCGGCGATCCGGCGGAATTCGGCGAAGTCGAGCTGGCGGGAGTAGGCGGACCAGCCGGCCACGATGAGCTTGGGCTTGTGTTCCAGGGCCAGGGCTTCCACCTCGGCCATGTCCACCCGGAGGTCGGATTCGCGGACGTGGTACGGGACCACGTTGTAGAGCTTGCCGGAGAAGTTGATCTTCATGCCGTGCGTGAGGTGCCCGCCGTGGGCCAGCGAGAGGCCAAGGATGGTGTCGCCCGGGTTCAGCAGGGCGAACATGGCGGCGGCGTTGGCCTGGGCGCCCGAGTGCGGCTGTACGTTGGCGAACTCGGCGCCGAACAGGGCCTTCACGCGGTCGATGGCGAGCTGCTCGATCACGTCGACGTGCTCGCAGCCGCCGTAGTAGCGCTTGCCCGGGTAGCCTTCGGCGTACTTGTTGGTCAGGACCGAGCCCTGGGCTTCCATGACGGACGACGGTGCGAAGTTTTCCGACGCAATCATTTCCAGAGTGGACTGCTGGCGGTGCAGTTCCTGTGCCACAGCGGCGGCGACGTCGGCGTCCACGGTGGCGAGCGAGGCGTTCAGTACGTCCTGCATGGTTCTCCTTCTAGGCCCTTCGGAATTACTGATCCATAACTGATCTGTAACTGATATATTAGAACTGACGTAATAGTATGTTGTAGATCACGTGGCAGTCAATAGCTACCTTGGGAGAGCTCGGATGAGCGTAATGCTAGAAAACCAGCTGGCCGGAGAAGGGGACCTCTCGCTCGCCGAGCAGGCCTACCGGCACCTTCGCGACCGCCTGATCATGCTGGACATCCGGCCGGGTGAGGCGATCAACGACGGCAAGCTCGCCGCCGAACTGGGGATCGGACGCACCCCCGTCCGCGAAGCGCTCAAGCGCCTGGAAGGCGACCACCTCGTCGTGTCCTACCCGCGCCGGGGAACGTTCGCCACCGTCGTCGACATCACCGAACTCGCGGATGTTTCGGAGCTGCGCGAATCGCTGGAACCCCTGGCGGCCCGCCGTGCCGCCAAGCTGGCCACCCCCGCATTGCGCAAGGAAATCAGGGAGACCGCCGCGGCGATTGCGGACATGGGCGCGGAGGACGATCCCTATGACCTCATGCGGTACGACATCAAAGTCCACCGCCTGATCTACCGGGCTGCTGCCAACACGCACCTTGAGGACGTCCTGATCCGGTACGACAACCTGGCCACCCGCATCTGGTGCATGGTGCTGGAAAAGGTGCCGTCCGTGGCGGGGCACATCGCCGAGCACGTGGAACTGCTGGAAGCGGTGGCCGACGGCGACTCGGACCGGGCGGGCAAGCTCGCCCTTGAGCACGTGACCAGTTTCGAGCAGGCCATCCGGAGCGTGCTGTAGGTTCCGCATCTTTTCTTGGCCGGGTGCGATAACTTTAATCCCGCAATCGCGGGTGAGGGCCGGAGGGTTGCCTGTCAAAGGGGGCCCTTGGATCTGGTTGAGGGATAGACTCGGCCAAGTCCGGCACTGCTGCGGTCTGCACCATCTACATGACTGGGGGTCGAATGTCGTTTGCTTTGAGTTCCTGCAGTCAGGCCATTTGCTGTGGTGACGAAGAACCGGATCGTTGTCGTGGGTGAATTGGTGGTTCGCGGACCCGCTGAAGAGCCGGGCCGGGTCTTGAGGGTGCTGGTCGTTGATGATGACGCGGGGTCCTTGCTGGTCGCGAGGGCAGCTGTGGAACAGTCCGGACACGAATGCATTACCGCCGCGGACGGCGACACGGCCTGGGAGCTTTACCGCAGCCATCAGCCGCACGTGGTGGTTGCCGACCTGCAAATGCCTGGCATGGACGGGCTCAGTCTCTGCCGCGCCATCCGCACCGCCGACACAGACAACTACACGTATCTGGTACTGGTCACCTCCCACGGATCCCGAAACGACGTCCTGGCCGGCATGGACGCCGGTGCCGACGACTACGTCACCAAACCGCTGGACCCCTTCCACCTCCAGACCCGGCTCTTCGCCGCCCAACGGGTCACAACCCTCCACAGCCACCTTGCCGATGCCTTGGCTGCGGCCAGGAGCAGCAATGAGCGTCTTGCGGATTTCACTGGCCGCGTCAGTCATGATCTCCGTACCCCGTTGACGTCGATCATCGGGTATGTGGAGCTTGGTTCCATGGACCCCGACCCGGACCCGGCAGAGGTTGCCGAGTACTTGCAGATTGCGGGTTCAAGTGCGCGCAGGATGCTGTCCATGGTCGAGGAACTGCTGGCATTTGCGTCCATCGGTGGTTCGCTTGAGAGAAAAGAATTGGCGCTGGCGGACTTAGTGGAAGCAGTCCGGGTAGACATGAGCGCGGGCTTACGGGCGTCCGGCGCTTTCCTGACGTGTGAGGACCTCGTCTTCGTGGCGGATGAGGCGCAGATGCGGATGGCGTTGCAGAACTTGATCAACAATGCCCTTGCCTATAGCCGCCCCGGGGTTCCGCCGGTAATCCGTGTGGAAGGTCACCATTCGGAGGCCGGGACCATAGTGCGGGTGGTGGATAACGGTAAGGGAATCAGCGTGGGGGACCGCGCCCGGGTGGTGGAACCGTTGGTGCGCCTGCACCGTGACGGCGACCCCACCGGGTCCGGGCTGGGCTTGGCTACATGCTCGAGGATCGCGGCCGCACACGGGGGCCGGCTCGAAATTACCGGGAACCCCGGTCAGGGCACCACCGTCAGCCTGTTTCTAGCGCAAGCCTAGACAGTGTGTAGCAGGACCTGGTTCTTCCGAGGTTTCCTCACGCGCTATTGCCTGGCTGAACTTGAGAGCGCGGGATCACTTCGGTTGGATGCCGGGCGAAGCCTTGCGCGGGCAAAGGTCCTGCGAAACACTCGAGGTACGCATGCTGAATTTGATGGAAATTTGGATGGCGGGATACCAGGGAAAACGGAGGCAAAGACGCCTCGTGCCTGTCGGGCGGCAAAGATGCGGCCTCAAGATCCCGCAGACCGAAAGGATCGCAATGGCAGGAATGTTCGAACTATTTGTCGACGCGGAATCTGCGTTCAGGTTCCGGCTGACAGCGCCAGATGGGACCATCATGGCAATCTCCAAGCCCTTCGAGACCAAGACTGACGCTGTTGCTGGCATCGCCGCTGTGCGCGAATACGCCGGCATGGGACTGATCACCGACCGCTGCACAACATCCACAAGTAACGCCCAGCCAGCAGCCTGGAGTGATCCTGGCGGCCAAACTGAGGATTCCCCGCGCATGCCAAAGATCGACTTCCACACCCGTGCCAGGGCCGTCCGCAGGGCCGTGTCCGGCCCCCGCTGGGCCGGGGCAATCCACAACCTCTCCTGAGCGCCGGGGAGGGGATGGGCAGATGGAAGAGGTCAACCTTGGAAAGGCCGACAAAGGCCATGTTGTGCTGCTGGGAGATTCGATCTTCGACAACGCCGCGTACGTAGGTGGAGGTCCCGACGTCGTGGCCCAACTGAGGCAGGAACTACCGGACTGGCAATGCTCCCTGCTGGCGGTCGACGGCGACGTCATAGGTGGCGTCCACCGGCAGCTTGGTTCCCTGCCCGCGGATGCGACGCTCCTGGTGGTCAGCGCCGGCGGCAATGATGCGCTCGGCCACGCACCGCTGCTGCAGGAAAAGCCCCTGTCGGTCGCTGAAGCTCTTGCGATGCTTGGGGCGGCCCAGAAGACATTTACCAGGGATTACTCGGCAATGATCGATGCCCTCGCCGGCACCGGACTGCCGTCAGCCGTGTGCACCATCTACGACACTCCCCCGTCCGAGCCTAACCACAGCGTGATCAAGGTAGCCCTGTGCCTCTTCAACGATGCCATCACCAGGGCGGCCTTTTCGCGCGGTACTGCCTTGATCGACCTTCGCCTCATTTGCAGCGAAGACGGGGACTATGCGAACCCGATCGAACCGTCAGTCCAGGGCGGGCTGAAGATAGCGCGGGCCATCGCTTCACTGGCTCGGGCGGGCCGGGACGCGGGAGCTTCAAATCATCGTGGCGGAGGGACAGCCGTGTTAACGGCATTCCAACAGGGGCGAGACCTGGGCCAAGTCTCTGCCATCGGCAGCGACGAGACGCGGGCAGCTGCAGCTCAGTTTCTTTCAGAGGTTGCGGGAAGTCGCAGAGCTCGAGGCGCTGCGCGCGAACGCAAAAGCCGCCGAGCTGAGCCCTTTAGTGCACGGCACCCTTGAAGATTGCAGGCGGATCGGAGTAGTTCGCCGAGTGGACCTCCATCCGGACGTCACCGAAGCTCGCTGTCGGTATGCCGTAGGCGACCGTCACGGTTTGCGTCTCGCCGGGCAGGATTGTTGAGAGGGAGCCTCCAGAATTCCCCAAGGCGAAGTCATAAGCCGACTGTGCCTCGATGCCCTGGGCGCTGTAGCTGACCTTCGGACGGCCCATCATGCTGCCCTCGACGGCTTCCGTTCCGCCGTTCGTCACAGCCAGGTCGAAGACGACTATCTTGCCTTCAATGGCGCCCATCCCTGTCTGGCTGGAAGGAACAACTCTGCCGGGTGAGACCTTCACTGCAATGGCGCTTGGGTAGGTGATGGTGTCGCCAAAAGCTCCGACCGTCTTCGCTCGTGGTGTCTGCGTTGCCGTCGTTTGAGTCGGCTCGGGCCCAGCCGCTGCCGGGGGCGTTGATAGGCCAGGAGTAACAGTGTTCGATCCTCCGCACGCGGAGAGTGAGCCAATAGCCACCGCCGCGGCGACAAAGAGGATCTTGAGCTTCATTGCGCGTTCCCCCTAGACAAAGGGCCCTACGGCGGAATCATAAGAGCCAGCTATCGTGGAGACAACTGGGTTGGAGGTTCCAAATTCGGTCGGCTGTGGGGCCGAGGAACGCCACCGGGATGGAAGCAAGGAATACTGTCGGTACAGCCAGGCTACGGCGCCGCGGACCTCAGCAGTCGTAGACAGTGACTTCCGAGCCAGAAGGTGGCTCAGTGCCTTTGATTGCCCACGACCATACTGCGGCTAGAGCGTCGACGTCGCATTGTGAAAGCACTGGCGGTCGGTTTCGTGTCCAGCCGTACCCCATGAGGTCGTAACTCTCCTGAATGTTTGTTGCGTGCCCCAGCCCCAGCGCGTGTCCGAGCTCGTGGAGTGCCACACCGTATACAAGTTCGTCAGGGTAGGGTTCGTGCCTTCCGGTAGCGACCATAATTTTGCAGGCCTGGGCATTGCCCATGCACCATTCGACGCCGGAAGCCGAGACACCCAGTGCGCCCGGAACGATGCGGAGGACCACGTCTGCGGAGCCCCACTTGCCGGGCACGATCTCGCGAATGGTGACTGCGCCGTCTAGGCAGGACTGTAGAACCGAGTTCCAGGTGCGTATTGCCCTTGAGGCTGCCGCAATTTGCTCAGTGGTTACTTGCGGAGTGACCTTGATCGCGACGGTGATATCGGTGTCTTGCAGTCTCTCGTCGGCCGCGATCATCTGAATGCCTTCGGCGTTGGACTCCGGTCGAGTGCACGTGGCTCCGGTGGTTTCGTCGGCGGCTGCCGGGACAAGCGAAGTGAAAGCCATCATGGCTGCCACGACAACGCCAACCGAAATGGTTCGAGTGTTCTTCACGCTCAGTTGCTCCATTCCAGTCCGTGGCTAACTACACCGGAGCGCATCGGGCAAATGGGTGGGGCGTCCGGCGTGTGACATGAGGCGTTTGCGTTCTTCATTCTGGAAACCTCTACTTGACGAGATCTGCAATTCGATAAGTTCCCCAGATTCCCGATGCTAGGAGCCGGATACAAGTACGGCAATCCCTAATCCGCGCATCAAACTCCCCTGTTAAACGAGAAAGCCCTTACACCGGGTTCAGACGCTGCAAAGCTGCCCACGCTCCGAGATCAACGTCCTGAAGCTGTCCAAGCCGCAGCCCGACATATCTTGGAGGGCTGCCGCCTGACAGAGATATTCGCCGCCGGGTGGCCCGCGGGCTTCAAGTTCTCGGACACGCTCGAGGATTCGATCTCGGGATGTCCTGCCTCAGGCGGCTGCAGCACATCAGCATGACGGCACCACTTATTCGCTTATGGTTGCGCCAAAATCCAGCCGAAGAATCCCCGGATCCGCCGTGCAAACGGGAGCTCTCACAACCACTTCCACTGTCGGATTCTAGAAGCCGATATTTGATATTCCGTCAAGCTAGGGCGAGGAGCGGCGGGAGCCCTCGACTCCTCGGAGTCTCCCGAGCTTGCTCGCTGACCGTGCGGGAATAGGACTTTTCTAAAATTTTCGATGGTGACACTAGGCTGCATATATGGAGGATTTTGAAGCGCACCAGTTGCTTAAGCGCGCCTGGGCAGTTCGAGCCAACGCAGCCGTTCGGGGAAACCGACGTGTTGGAGCGTCGGTCCTCGCAAGTAACGGCCAAATCTACGTGGGCTGCAATATTCAGCAGAAATACCACATTGGTGACGTCCACGCCGAAGTAGCTGCCATCACCGCAATGGTCTCGATGGGCGGAAGCAAGTTTTCTGCCATCGTAGTTGTTTCTGATGGTGATGGGGTTCCTCCGTGTGGCGCATGCCGGGATTGGATCCTCCAGTTTGGAGCGCCTGACTGCATCGTGCTTTGGTGTGGGGAGAACGATGGCAGCTCGAACCAGTTACCCGCGAGAGATCTCATGCCCTACCCCCCTTCGTTTATGCCATTCCCGTGATCTTGGGCTTTTGTCGCTATCACTGCAGCAGTGGAATGGATCGCCCGCCAGAGATTCATTGATGCCTGAAACCGCCGTCGGTCAACAGAGCTTGGTAGGGGCACAGACAAGGCTCCCTTTGCAAAGTCCGGGGTCGAATGCAGGCGGCTGTACCCGTGGCGTTCAGCGTGCAACCAATGACGCACCCGGCGCTCCACCTCACTTTCGTAATCCTCTGCATAAGGTGATTGAACCAAAGCGCGGCTGCGTGCCGCCCCTATCGCAGCTAGTCGGTCGCTCTCAGCGTGCCCAAGGGGCAGCACTGTAGGGACGATAGCTGGATGAATAGCGTAAAGCGATCCCGTAGGCCGCTTGGGGAAGATTCCACTTCGAAAGCTCTCCTGGACAGCGTAAGAATAAAGACGTTGAAACTCGGTCGAGTCACGAGTTATCAATGGAGCTTTGGTGGCTGCTGCTGCTTGAACTTCCGATCTCCGATAGGCCTGCAGCAGCATCTCAATTGCCCCCTCGGCGAGATAGACGTCGTTATCAACGACGACGAGGACATCCGCCCGCTCATCCTTCGCCAACTCGGCACCGAGCGCGACTGCAGCGATCTTGTCGGCCACCTTGCCGACTGAGATGGTCACCGGCAGACCAACCGGGACACGTCGACGCAGGACACTGGCTATAGCAGCACCCCCAGCACCGTTTACATGGACCTGAATGCCGTAATCCCCACTGATCGCCGCTGAGGCCTGACGCGCGATTTCTTGCACAAGAACAGGAAACTGCGGCACCCTCTTTGCATCCCTAGATGACCATGGGAGAAAAAAGGTAACCCTCACCTAATGATCCACCTTACGTCGGCGTCTGAATCCACTGAAGTGAGGCTCTCAAATGATTGCCTGATTGACTGCAGTATCACGTGATTATACCCAGCCTGGTTTGGTTAGCAGGAGCAGCGTCAAGGAGTGAAAGTTGCTCCCGTAAAGTATTACTGACGCCTTTTCGGTCAGTATAAGTCATAAGCTCAGGCCGGCTGAATCGCTCAATCATGCCAGAGGCCGCGACCAGACCAGGACGGCAAGCACTTAAATCTTGGGCGAAGACTGTGATAGTCAGCGTTCCGTCGGTCTGAACGGTATGAAAATCGTCAAGGGGGATTTTATATACCTCGCCCGCACATCTATTGAATGTTCCTTGATTCCGCAGCATTATCGTTCCGTTCGCGGTCAGTTCCGGCTGCCCTGGGATGTTCGGGACAAAGTCGTAGCGATCGAATATATCGCCAGACTCGTCCAGACCCCAACGCCGCTCAAGAAAATTCCCAGTTACGATGCGGCTGAAGATTGGATGCCGATGGGAGTGAATGTTGGTTGTCGCAGCAGCCGATCGATCATCCCAAATGTGCACACGAATCTGCATATCAGCGTGAACCCCCAAAAGGATTTTCACGAATCCATTTTCATGCCGGTATACATCGGTGTGGAACAAGTGCTTAGCGGCAAGGCGTAGGATCGTGGTGACTATATAGTCGTCTGCTAGAGCTTCTTCCGGCCCTATTCTGACGCGTGATAAGACTTCTAAATCCGGGAGCGTGAACACCGCTAATCAAGCACCTTCTTGACAAAATCGAGGATCTGCGTGCGGGTCGCCGTTTTGACTAGCTCAGGGAAACCTATATTCATGGCCTCCAAAGCACCTCGGATATTCCTTTCATTAAGATTGGAGGTAGATGCTGTAATAGATTGTAAATCAAGTTCGCGCGCATTGACCGATTGAAAATTGGAAAAGTAAGAATACGAGGTCGCGTAGTACGGGCTCTCAGCCTCAAATCCAAACGCAGGCGCTGTCTGGTCTTCATGCGTGATGAATCCGTAAGTATCCGACAGGTCAAGCCTAAACGGGTTATCAAGGTCGGTGACTAGCACTCGCACTTGGAGCTGAGGACAGGCAGCTTGTGCCTTCGCCAGGGAAAGCACAGTAGCCGCAATCTCAACTTTGATGTGTCCGGCCGTGAAAGGCGTAGATTCTTTTCGTCTCCGTGAATTTCGCCGCATCGCATGGGACTCACAGACTGGATGATTAGTAGGGTCAAGCAGTATGACTACGATGCGTAGTGGTGCTGGACTTCTTGCAGAGCGTTTTATAAATTCCGGCAGCACGTTCTCGCGAACCCATCGGCCAATCTGACCGTGGTGAAACCAGACCACAGCTCGACCAGCGAGACGACAAAACTCTTTAGCACCCTCGTCTCCATGGATAACTTGGGTCTCACGGGCTCGAGTCTCGCTCGAGATGAATACGCGTAGGAAAAGTAGCCCGAGCAGCCAAACGACAATCGCTCCTGCAACGCTCGAGACCAGTTCGCGTGCAATCACCGTAGAGCCGTCTGCGGGATCGGTTCCAAGCACAACACGGACGACCACAACGACGATCAGCAGAAGCACGCTTGCTAAATACAAAAGGCGTCTTACGCGTCCGCTTATCAGGCCATCAAACACCTAAAAACCTTTCGTGTCAGGACTTGTTGCAGGGGCTAGAATATCCTCGACGAGCAGCGATACCTCATCATTTTCGAGTGATTCTAAAATGCTGTTCCACATGATAATGCTTTGACGCGCAAGCCCATCGTACAAATCCTTTGCTTCGTCGGTGTAAAAGTAATAGCCCTCTTCCAGCCGGCTTGCTTGTTCGCCAATAATTGACTCTGCAAGCTCTTTAAGCGACACATGGTTCTCTTTGAGATAATCGCGTGCTAGTAAGACTGGAGTAACTGGCAGAACCTTGAATAGGCTGTCGGCATCAGACAGGCATGCAACCTCACTTGATACAATAGGACCACGGGTCGCGAGATCAGCTTCTAGGACAATAGACGTTACTCTGTCCATCTGACTACTGTTATAACCGGCGTCGCGCAGATACTTACGCATTAAAGTAATTCCTTCCTTTACCTGCGACCCAGGACGAACAAGATAGTTTAAGTCGTGCACGAGCCCCGCTGCGGCTACAAGGTCACTGTCTGCACCGACTGCTGCCGCTAAGCGAGCTCCGTGGTCTGCAACGAAACGCACGTGGGGCCAGCCGTGATATGGGATGTCATCGCTATGCGAAGTAAGTAATTTAAAGATTGCGCGACGAAGCCTCGAAAGTGGGATTTCTGGCCGGGCAGCGGCGTCCATGTCAGCAGTAGGGCCTTGCCGTTCTTTCATATGGTGATGCTACAAGACATGCGAGCTTGTCGCCTTCGGGGAGTATTCTTGCGCCTTGCCCGGATGCTGGTGAGGCTGTCTGACCTCAATTCCAGAGGATGTCGAAGCGAAAGCGATCCGAAAAGCTCACCTCTGCAGAACTCCCCTATAGCTCGATGGGGGCAAGGGCGCTCCGTCTTACAAATGGGGCTGCGACGCCCTGTAAGAGTGATCTGCGTGGGCAAAGCTGAGGATGGCGTTGGGTTGGTACGGGACGCGTTCCTGGAGATTCGTGTCGAGCTCGTCGACAGCGATCCTGGGATTTGGCGCCAGTCGAGATCCGAAGCACCATGACGCAGGGTAGGGTGCACCAGGTCTTGCAGGCGGCCTCTGGTTGGGAGGATGCGCACCTGCACAGGTTCACAGCCTTGGAGCCCTTTTGTGCGGCTGCGGCCGGTCGATGGCGAGATTCCCGATGACCTGCAGTGTGTACCGGAGTATCTGACGTATGACTACCGCTGCACGTTCCGCGGGGTTCCCGGCGTCCATCACGACCCGGACGATTATCCGATGTTCTGGACCGTGAAGGTCAAGGGCCGGGTTTGGGACGACGAGGATGACGGCGATGGCAAGGAGGTGACCGTCGGCGAGGCCGAGCTGTACATCGTCCCGGACGCAGGCATCATCGACCTCTTCCTGACACTGGACGCGGTAAACCAAGAGGTCGCCAACATCGGCGAGATGCTCACCGTCAACCGCCCTGATCTGATCCACGAGATGAGCCTCGGCGGGGATCTTCTGATCCTGTCATGGCTGAAAGTCGTACCAAGATTCCGCGGGAACAAGCTGGGTCACTCAATGCTGAAAGCGGTCCTCAGCACGATTGGCAGATCATCGACGAAAGTCATCATCGAGGCCACTCCCCCATTGACCGACAACGGCCCCATAGAAGGCAGCCCGGAGTACCTCGCCGGGAAGGCAGCCCTGCGGCGGTACTTGGAAAGTTTCGGGTTCCAGCCGGCCCATGGCGATGACCTGGTCCTCGACGACATGGCCGACAGCATCGACTGAGCCGCGTCACCCCACGCCCCGGGACCTACCCCTTGACGTTTCCACCTCACACCCTGACACTCAATTCCACAAGTCAGTGGTTGGAGGCAGCCGTGAACGGTCAGCGCATCGGCTACGTGCGGGTCAGCACGCTCGACCAGAATGAGCGGCGCCAGCTCGAGGGCCACGTCCTGGACAGGGTTTTCACTGACAAAGCCTCCGGCCGGGACACCGCGCGACCGCAGCTGACAGAGCTGCTCCGGTTTGTCCGCGAAGGTGACACGGTTGTCGTGCACAGCATGGACCGGCTCGCCCGCAACCTCGATGACCTTCGCGCCCTGGTCCAGGGGCTCACCCGACGCGGGGTGCGGGTGGAGTTCCTCAAGGAACAGCTCGTCTTTACCGGCGAGGACTCCCCCATGGCCAACCTCATGCTGTCCGTCATGGGGGCCTTCGCCGAATTCGAACGCTCCCTGGTTAAAGAACGCCAGCGCGAAGGCATCGCCCTGGCCAAGCAGCGCGGCGCCTACAAAGGACGGAAGAAGACGTTGACGCCCGAGCGAGCAGCGGAACTGGTTCAACGCGCCGGCAGCGGTATCCCCAAAGTCGTCCTTGCCCGCGATTACGGAATCAGCAGGGAAACGGTCTATCAGTACCTCCGCCAAGGGGCATCGAAGTAGACCACTCCTACTCCCCCGGCGCGCTCCCAACTAGCGTTAGGGCTGAACCCTCAGGGTTATGCACGGAACCTCAATCGGCGCTAGCCTATGTTCTGATTTGGGCTGATCACTCATCAGCCTCGCTCACTTCGAACCCGATTTGGCCGCGTTCGGCCACGGGTAGCGTTATGGGCGCACCAAAAACTTTGGATGTAATGCTTGCGATGCCCTCTCGTAGGTACGGGAACAGCGTCATAACCGCCACTTCGTTGGCAAAGAGTTCGACATTACGGCGCGGCGGCTGCTCCCCGTGAAGAAGTTTGTATTCGACGGCGGCGACTACTCGAACCTCTCCGATCGCAACCGCGACATCTCCGACGATTCGAATTCCGAACCCATCCAAATCGGCACGGTGCTGGAAGCCTAGGCTGATTTGGCCCTCGTGAGGCTCCTCTGAGTCAGGAACGCCTTCAAATCTCTTCGCTGAGACCTCGTGGAACTCAATGGAAGCAAGTTCCGAACGCTGCAGAAGGTCCCTGACCAGCTCAATATCCCTTGCTGCGGCATCTTTCACAGGAGTCACCGAGCAAGAGCAAAGTCGGTTTGCTTGGATGTTGCAGCGGACCAGGCCGCACCTAGTAATGAGCTCTGCGTGTATTGGCTACGCACATCCATGAAACGTATCGCGTCGACGGGCACCCAATCCGATCTCGCAGCTGCCAGTACCAGGGACTGTCCCTGGTCGCGCTCAACTCGGTGCTCTACCAGAGCACCCACCGCGTTGGCGTACCTGCGGACCGTGGAAAGCTTTGGGTCTGAGTCATAGCGTTCGAATTTGGAAACGGCCTGCTGCGTGACGCCCATGCGATTGGCAACGTCGCCCTGAGTCAGACCAGCTTCCCGCCGCAGTGCGACGAGCTCTGAGCGCATGGTTCGGTGTTCGCGAGCCAGGACTTTGGCGCGGGCCCTAACAACTTCTGGGGTCATCAAAGGTGCCGAAAGGGTTGCGGTGGACATGTGGCAATCATTGCTCACAACCTCTAGGTTGTGCAAGCTCGATTGCTAATCGTTATGACCACATCGGGTAGCCATCGGAGTACCGCTTCACGGCGAAGTCGATCTCGTTCTGCTGCTGCCCAGAGCCCTTCATATGCTTATGAAGGGCCAAAAGTCCTTCGGGAAGTTCAGAAGGTTCGGCGTGATAAAAGCGTAGGTGCTTGGACAACGCCTTTCGCCTTAGTTCAAAAACGTCAGGATCCGCTCGAATCGGCTTGATGGGGGTCCGTGCATCCCCCGTATCCTCGAGCTCGCCCAAAGATGCGGCCTCGAAAAGATCATCAATTTCACCGAGTTCATGACTGCGGCTGAACACGGGAAGACTCTGGATCCAAGATTCGAATGCTTGCACGGATTCATGAGACGTGTCGATGTAAAAACGCCAGGTCCTCGGGTAAGGCATGGGCGTGCAGCATCTCGAGTCGCTTCCCCTACGTCGATCCATACAGCACATGCTAATCGGTGGGTCTGACAAATGATCGATTGCGGGCGCCAGCCGCCCAGGAACAAAGTACTGCAGCGCATTCCAGGAACGCCTGCTAGACCTCCGTAGGCGGCTTGCCACTGCAAAATAAAGCGGACCAAACTCCTCGCCAACGGATCTCCTTTTTTGGCCAGCCGCAGGGCCTTTCCTCGCAAAGCCAGCTTTACAGAATCTTTATTATCGGCTCTTTGAAATCATCGGGGAGGAGCCCCCAAAGGGGGCGCTAACTAACGTCCCCCCGGAGGGTATGGTCATGTCTGCATCGCCTACCATGCCGAAACGAAAGAAGCTGGGGCCCGTTGCGAGTAGGGCCCCAGCAGTTAAGGGGGCTGCGTTACCCGAGATAGGGGTCTGCGATGCCGATGTATTGGGTGGTGGTGTATTCGGCGATGCCTTCGGTGCCGCCTTCGCGACCGAGGCCGGACTGCTTGACGCCGCCGAATGGTGCGGCGGCGTTGGAGATGACGCCGGCGTTGAACCCGACCATGCCGAACTCAATCTGCTCCGCTATTCGCAGCAGCCGGTTGAAGTCCCGGCTGTAAACGTAGGAGGCGAGGCCGTACTCGCTGGCGTTCGCGAGCCTGATCGCGTCGTCCTCCGTGGTGAACGTTGTCACCGGGGCGACGGGCCCGAAGATCTCCTGGCCCAGGATCGCGGCGTCGTTGGGGACGCCGCCGAGGACGGTGGGCTGGTAGAAGTACCCGGGACCGTCAACGGGTGCGCCCCCGGTGATGGCGCTGGCTCCGGCGTCGACGGCGGCGGTCACCAGGGCGTGCACGTCGTCGCGGGCGCCGGCGTCGATTAGTGGTCCCACCTGGGTGGCCGGGTCGGTGCCGCGGCCGGTGGCCAGGGAGCCCATGGCGGCGGCAAACTTCCGGGTGAATTCCTCGGCCACGGATTCCTGGACCAGGAACCGGTTGGCGGCGGTGCATGCTTCACCCATGTTCCGCATCTTGGCCGCCATGGCACCTTCGACGGCGGCATCTAGGTCGGCGTCTTCGAACACGATGAACGGTGCGTTTCCGCCGAGTTCCATGGAGGTCCGCAGCACGTTCTGCGCCGCGTCGGCCATCAGGCGCTTGCCCACCGGGGTGGAGCCGGTGAAGGAAACCTTCCGCAGCCGCGAGTCCTTCATCAGCGGCCCGGAAATCCCGGATGCGCTGGACGAGGAGACGACGTTCAGCACCCCGGCGGGCAGGCCGGCGTCGAGCATGGTCTGCGCGAAGTACTGGGCGGTGAGCGGTGTGAGTTTGGCGGGTTTGAGGACCATCGTGCAGCCTGCGGCGACGGCGGGTGCTACCTTGCGGGTGGCCATGGCCAGCGGGAAGTTCCAGGGGGTGATCAGCAGGCAGGGGCCGACGGCTTTGTGCTGGACCAGGATCTTGTTCCTGCCCTCGGGGCTGGTGAGGTAGCGGCCGTAATTCCGGACGGTCTCTTCTGAGAACCAGCGCAGGAACTCGGCCCCGTAGGTGACTTCGCCGCGGGCTTCGGCCAGGGGTTTGCCCATTTCCAAAGTCATCAGCAGGGCGAAGTCCTCGGCCCGCGCGGTGACCAGGTCAAAGGCCCGACGCAGGATCTCGGCCCGCACCCGGGGCGCGGTCCGCGCCCAGGAAGCCTGCGCGGCGTCGGCGGCGTCCAGTGCAGCGATCGCGTCCTCGCTCGTGGCGGAGGCGAGAGTGGCAAGTACCTCCCCGGTGGCGGGGTCGTGCACATCAAACGTGCCGCCATCGGACGCGTCCCGCCACTGACCGCCAATCAACAGGCCAGTGGGAACCAAGTCCAGTAATTCCATTTCCTTCAATGCGGGGACAGTCATCTTCTAGTACTTCCGTTCATAAGACTGGGGTGTGGCTGGCGGTGCTCATGTCTGCGCCTAGTAGGCCCGGACACGTTGCTCGACGACGAGGTGGATGAGCGCGAACACGCGGTCTTCATCGATGGCTTTGAGGGCTGCTTCGACGGCTGCGGGGACATCGGCATCCTGCTGTACTTTGATGCCAAAGCCGCCGAAGGCCTGGGCCATGAGGGCGAATTCCGGGTTCTTCAGCTGGGTTCCGGAGACCCGTTCGGGGTAGTGGCGTTCCTGGTGGGTGCGGATGGTTCCGTATTCCTGGTTGTCCATCAGGATGACCAGAGGTGTGGCACCGTACTGGGCCGCGGTGGCGAGTTCCTGGCCGTTCATGAGGAATTCGCCGTCCCCTGCGATGGTGACGATACGCCGGCCGGGGTATTTCAGGGACGCTGCGATGGCGGAGGGAACGGAGTAGCCCATGGAGCCGTTGCGGGCGCTGATCATCGAGGCATAGCGCTGGGTGGGGAAGTAGCGATGCGCCCAGTTGGTGTGTTCACCGGCGCCAAGGGTGACCATGGAATCCGCGGGCAGGGTGGGCACGAGGTTCGCCATCAGGGTATCCATCCGCGCGGGTCCGGCCGTCGGTGCCGCCGGAGGGAGCGCGGCGAAGGTTTCCTGTTCGCCGCGCATCCGTGCCGTCCAGGCTTCCCATTCGTCCTTGACCGGGAGTTCGATCTTTGCAAGGTCGCGGATGAACACGTCGGGTTTGGCGACGATTTGGTAGGAGACCGGGCCCGAGCGGCCGCGGAGGGAGGGGTCGATCGTGACGAGGAAGTTTTTCTTGGACCAGTCCTGGCGGCACAGAAAACCGTCAGTAATGACGTCGCCGGGCACGGTACCGACGAAGATCAGCAGGTCGGTTTCTTCGAGTAGGTCGTAGGTGGGGCGGGGCCGGCCATAGCCGATAGGACCGACGTAGGACGGGGAATCGAAGGGAACGGTTCCTTGGGTGCGCCATTCGGCTGCGGCGGGGATGTGGTGCTTTTCCAGCCACGCGGTGAGCTGGTCGGCGGCTTCCTGGGTCCAGTCGTTGCCGCCGGTGACGAAGAGCGGTTTGCTGGAGCTGGCCAGGGCCGTGGCGAGGGCATCGGAGTCCACGGTGGTCATCCCTCCGGTGGCTACCGGGATGGGCGGGTGAAGTTCGGCGGGGATCTGCTGCCGGATGACGTCCTCGGGCAACCCGATGACAACGGGTCCGGGCCGGCCGTTCATGGCGGAAAACAGGGCTTCTGCGACAATTTCGGAGGCCCGTTCGGCGTGGTCCAAGACCATAACCCGCTTGGCACCAGTGTCGAACCAGGCTTTGATGTCGAATTCCTGGAAGGCTTCGCGGTCCCGGTGGGCGAAGGGGATGAGGCCGACGAAGAGCACCATGGGGGTGGAGTCCTGCCAGGCCGTGTGCAGGCCGACATGCGCGTTGGCCGCGCCAGGACCGCGGGTGACCATGGCGATGCCGGGCAGCTGGTTCATCTTGCCGTCGGCTTCAGCCATGTAGGTGGCGCCGCCTTCGTGGCGGCAGACGATGGTTTCGATCCCGGAGCCGTGCAGTCCGTCTAGGACGTCGAGGAAACTCTCCCCCGGCACGACGTGTGCACGCTTGATCCCGTGGGCGACGAGCGTGTCCACGATGACATGCCCGGCGCTTTTTTGAGTATCGCCTTGTACGACTGCACCTGCCCTGCTGGAAATGGTGCTCGTTTCGGTCATTTGTCCGTCTGCTTCCTTGAATATGGAAAGCACCGCAGTGCTGCCGCGGGGTCAGTGGATTCCGATGTCTTCATCGTTGTTTCTTTCCTCTTCTTCAGGCCGGGTCGGCCGTGCCATAAGTGGTCTGTCGGTGCCGCCTCCGGGCAGGAGCCGTCCCGTTTCCGGAATATTTCTCTGGTGCGGCGGTTTATTCGGGTTGGACGGTCTTCTGGTCCAGGGCCAGTTTCAGAACTTCGGCAAGGTGACTGGCGTCGGCTCCGGTGCCCTGTGTCACCTGGGTTCGGCAGGAGAATCCATCGGCCAGAACGATTGTGTTCCCGTCTTTGCCTCGCACCTTGGGAAAGAGCTCGCGTTCACCCAGTGCCTGTGAGACGTCCCAGTGTCCAGGCTCGAAACCAAAGTTGCCTGCAAGTCCGCAGCAGCCGGAACCAATGATGTCTGTGTCCACGCCAAGCTTCTGCAGTACCGCTTTGTCGGGGTCGTAGGACCCTTTCGCTTCCTGGTGGCAGTGCACCTGGGAGATGGCCTTGATGTTGATTTCACCGAACGGCCATGGCCCCTGATGGGCCGCGACGATGTCCGCCAGGGTCACGACCTGGCTGGCCAGCTTGGCCGCCCGAGGGTCATCGGCCAGGAGTTCGGTGATCTCGTCCGTGAGCATGACGGTGCAGGAGGGCTCGAGCCCAATGATTGGCATGTTTGCGTCCAAGGCAGGCCCCAGTGCTTTCAGGGTCTGGGTAATGACCCGCTTGGCCATGTCCAGCTGCCCGGTGGAGTGCCACGTCAGGCCGCAGCATACCTGTCCGTCAGGGAGGACCACGCGGTATCCCAGTGCCTCCAGTACCTCGACGGCGGCCTGGCCGACGCCGGGTGAGTTGAAGTTGTTGAAGGTGTCGGGCCAGAGCATCACGGTGGGTTGGTCCGGGTTAACCGGCTGTGCAGCTGAGGCGGCACGTTTTGTGAACCACTTTCGCAGGGTTTGGGGTGCGAAGTGGATCATGCGGCGCTTGGGTTCGATGCCGGCGAGACGCTTGACCAGTTCTTCCACCGGGCGGAACCCGAGGGTCCAGTTGGCGAACCGGGCGGCCCCAGGGATAGCCTCCAGCAGGCGCGATGTGAGGGGCAGCCATCCCATCGCGTAGTGGGCCATGGGGCGGATACGACCCTTGTAGTGGTGTTGCAGGAATTCGGCTTTGTACGTGGACATGTCCACGTTGACGGGGCATTCGGTGGAGCAGGCCTTGCAGGACAGGCACAGGTCCAGTGCCTCCAGGGTTTCCTTGGATCGCCAGCCGTCAGTTACCGATTCCCCGCGCAGCATCTCCCCCAGCGCCCGCGCCCGGCCGCGGGTGGAATGGACCTCGTCCCGGGTCACTTGGTAGGAGGGGCACATGGAACCGACGTCGGACCGGCAAAGCCCCACGCCGACGCAGCGGTTCGTGGCGCCCGCGAAGGATCCGCCATCATGGCTGAAAGCATGCACGGGAGTGAGCTCGAAGGTGCGGTTTCCGGGGCCGGGGCGGATGCCCTGATCCAGCGGTTCCGGGTTGACGAGGACACCGGGGTTGAAGAAGTTCTCTTTGTCAAAGATGTTCTTGAATTGCGCGAAGGCCGTCAGGGCTTCCGCTGAGTACATCAATGGCAGCAGTTCCGAGCGTGCGCGCCCATCCCCGTGTTCACCGGAGACGGACCCGCCGTATCGGGCGACCAGGGTGGCTGCTTCCTCGATGAACTTCCGGTAGCCCAGGACGCCTTCTTCTGACCCGAGGCTGAAGTCGATACGAATGTGCACGCAGCCTTCGCCGAAGTGGCCGAACGGTATGCCACGCAGCCCGTGGGAGTCCAGGATTTTATACAGATCGCGAAGGTAGTCCGCCAGATGCTCCGGCGGCACGGCGGAATCCTCCCACCCCGGCCAGGCCTCGCCGCCGTCGGGCAGTCGGGTGACGATGCCGGCGCTGGCTTCGCGGATCCGCCACAAAGCACGTGCCTGACTGTTCTCCGTCACGACGACAGAGTCCACGATCCGCCCGTCCCGGGCCAGGTCGTCGACCAGGGCCCGGGCGGCGTCACCGGCATCTTCGGGGGTTTCCCCACCGACCTCCACGTAGAGCCAGCCTCCACCCGCGGGCAGTTCGGATCCTGCCATGGCCTGGCCGGGACGTGAACGCAGTGCGGCAAGAAGGTCCGCTCCCATGCCCTCGACTGTGTACACGCCGGGCTGGCGCAGAAGCGGCGCGGCAGTTGCCGCAGCGAAGACATCGGAGAAACCCAGCACGGCCAGCGCGGTGGCCCGTGGCCGCTCGACGAGCCGGACTATCAACTCCGTGATGATCCCGCAGGTCCCTTCGGTCCCGGCCATGGCCCGGCCCACGTTAAAGCCGTTCTCGGGAAGCAGATGGTGAAGCCCGTACCCCGATACTTGGCGGGCGAATTGGCCCAGTTCGGTCCGCAGGATGCGCAGGTGCTTATCGCGGAGCCGTTTGAGCTGGTTCTCGATAACCGGGTCGCTGCAGTAGTCAGCACCGATTTCGATCTCGCGCCCGTCAGCAAGCATGAGCTTGAGCGAGACGATGTTGTCTGCCGCTGTTCCCCAGGCGACGGAGTGGGAACCGCAGGCGTTGTTGGCGAAGATCCCGCCGACGGTGCAGCGCGAGTGCGTTGAGGGGTCGGGCCCGTAGGTAAGGCCGAACGGTTCGGCCGCGTCGCGCAGCGTATCGCACACCACACCAGGCCGGATCCGCGCTGTTCGCGCCTCGGGGTCGATGGACAGGATCTGGTTGAAGTACCGGCTCGTGTCGATGATGAGTCCATCACCGATGGCGTTGCCTGCCACCGAGGTGCCGCCCCCGCGGCAGGTAACGGACCAGCCGCGTTCTGCCGCGATGCGCAAGGCATCGCGGATCTCCTCCACAGAGCGGGGTTCAACCACGGCCGCGGGCACGCGCCGGTAGATCGAGGCGTCCGAAACGTAGGCCGCGCGTGTGGTGAGGTCCTCACGTAGGGCGACGAGGGTCATATCTTCTCCTAGAGTGCGGTGACGGCCTGGTCCTCCAGGCCGTCACCAAATGTGTTGCAGAGGTGGCTATTTTTCCGCCGGTGCTCCGGCTGCTTTCCGGCGGCCAAACAGCATGAGTGCGACCACGACAAGCGCGGCGAGGCCATTGGTGGCGACCATTACCGTGATCGACACGGCGGAACTTCCGGTCGCATCCTGGATCCACCCGAAGGCCAGCGGGCTGAAGAAACCAGCAGCGTTACCCAGCGAGTTGATAAGTGCGATGCCGCTGGCGGCGCCGACGCCGGCGAGGAAGGATGTGGGGAGGTTCCAGAAGAGAGGTTTCGATGTCTGGATCGCCATGGTGGCGATGATGACAGCAAGGAAAGCCAACATTGGTACTGAGCCCAGCAGGAGGGCAGTTGCCGCGAACGCGAGCGTCGAAACCGCCAAGGCGATGATGAGCGGCGGTGACGGGCGGCGGGTTGAGACCGTCTTTCCCACCACGTACATGCAGACCGCGGCGGCCAGGAACGGGATGGCGCTCAGCCAGCCGATGGTCGTTGCATCGAAGCCGGGCCCGACACCCTTAATCACCGACGGCAGCCAGTAGATCAGCGGGTAAGAGCCGCACTGCAGCAGGAAGTAAACGGCAGCCAGGACCAGGACCCTCTTGTTTTTAAGTGCAGCCCAGTGGCCCTTAGGGGCAGTCTGGCTGCGGGTGGCGTCCTCGGCCGCAATCGTTGATGCAATCCACGTCCGCTGCCGGTCAGTCAGCCATTTGGCCTTCGCCGGCGAATCCGAGACCGTAAAGAGGAAGACGATGCCGAGCACGACGGCGGGTATGCCGCCCACGAGGAAGATCCACCGCCAGGCATCGAGGCCCAGCAGACCGCCGAAGGTATCAAGGATCCAGCCGTTCAGCGGTCCGCCAACCAAGCCGGCGATCGGGATGGCCATCATGACCGTCGCCACCACCTTGGCGCGTTCCCGGTTGGGGTACCAGTACGTCAGATAGAGGATGATGCCGGGGAAGAAGCCCGCCTCGGCGACACCAAGGAGGAAGCGCAGAACGATTACCGACTCCGAGTTCCAGGCGCCTGCCATCAAAGCACCCACGATGCCCCAGGAGATCATGATGCGGGCCAGCCATTTACGGGCACCGAATCGGACCATGAAGATGTTGCTGGGTACCTCGGCGAGGATATAGCCAAGAAAGAAGATGCCGGCGGCCAGGCCGTAGGTGGCGGCGTCCATGTTGAAGTCGTCTTCGAAGCCGAACTTCGCGAATGAGATGTTAACGCGGTCGATGTAGCTGATGAAATAGCCGATGATGAGCAGTGGGACGAGTCGCCACGTCACCTTCCGCATGGTCTGCTTCTTCTCCGCCTCGGTCAGTTCGCTGGTATCCAACGGAACCGGCTGGGCGGGGTTGCCAGCTTTGTGCATGTTCCCTCTGTTTCGTCTGGCCGCCGATGGCGGTCACTCCATTGTGATCGCGACAACAGTAACATGCTACATGTGACACGTGAAAGGGTGATCGCTGCGAAGTGGAGAGCGCGGCCAGCTCTGCCCCTTTTCTCACAGGGCTTCAGGGCGGGCTCTTCCGCTGGGATAAGGTAAATTTCATGGCACGACATGATCTTTCGTTCGAACCCTTGGGAGAGCCCGAAACCTCCCTCACGGGCAAGGTCATGAACAGAGTGCGAGCCGCGGTCATGTCAGGCGAGATGAAGCCGGGCGAGTTGTATTCCGTGTACCAATTGGCGGAGTCTTTCGACATCTCCCGCTCCCCAGTCCGTGACGCTATGCTGCGCCTGGAGGAGGCCGGCCTGGTTCGGTTTGAACGCAATAAGGGGTTTCGGATCGTTCAGCCCCGCCCGGAAGACGTCGCAGAAATATTCGCCGTCCGACTGGCACTGGAGGTCCCCTCCGCACGCCGCGCAGCCCTGAACGCGTCAGAACAACTCGTCCTGGCGCTCCGCCAGGAAATGACACAGATGCTAGACGCCACGACCGCAGACAACGAGACGCGGTTCTTCATGCACGATCAGCGCTTCCACGACCTCATCATCCAAGCCTCCGGAAACCACAGAATTCGGGAAATAATCAACCGGCTGCGAGCGTCAACGCGGATACTTGGCGCGTCAACAGCAGGCGTTGACCGCACCCTCGTGGACATCGCACACGAGCACGATCCAGTCATCGACGCCATCACCCGGGGCGACGGAGAGGCGGCAGCGGCCGCTATGCACGCCCACCTCTCCCACACCGGACGGCTCCTCGTGCAGCAGAACGTCAAGAAACTGGGCCTTGACCTCGACGGCAACGAAGTGTGGGAACGCATCACCGCCGCCTACTAAGCCCTGCTCTTGGGCAACTTCGCGCGGTGGTCGAAGTATGCCCAGACCAGGCATTGCGGAAAATGCGTTTCGGGCTAAGACGCGTCCCAGAAACTCTTTTAAGGCTGATGTCCCAAGTACTACTGGAATGTCTCCAGGATGATGTCGGCGACGTTTTCGACGATTCCGCGCGTGACGGGTTGGCGAACCAGCCACGTCTCAAGGGCCATGGCTGGATCTACGAGCTGCTTCCAGTGCCAGTCGGGTAGGAGTCGCCGGGCGCTTGCTTCGGTCAGCATTACCGCGACCGACGACGTGGAGTCAGCGCAGGCGCGGGCATGTTCGTTGAAGGTTGCAATCCGCCAGGCTGGAGCCACACCGAGCTCATGGGAGGTTGCCAACAGCCGGTCATGTCCGAGGGGGAATTGCTCCCTGGAATGAATCAGCACTCGTTGATCATGAACATCGGCCAGTCGGCAGTCCGTCTCGCCGCCGATCGCCGGCAGTCCGGGGCGGCAGGCAAGCCCGAAGAATTCTTTCCTGACGCGCCCGCCGACAAGGTCCTGTGAGGGTTCCTGATGCACGAGGCCAATATCGAGTCGTCCTTCCCGGACCATTCTTAGCTGGCTTGTGGTGTCCCCGTCTGTCAGCTCCAGCTCAGCCAGGGGTGCTTGTGCGCCTACTGCCACGAGAAGTCGGTCCACCCATTCGAAAGGTAGACCCGGCGCCAACCCAAGAGCGACAGGTTGCCTTACTGGCCCGGCTTGGCGCGCTACGTCCCGAGCGGACCCGGCCAATGCCAGCATTGTCAAAGCATGCTTATGGAGGGCCACGCCGGCCGGAGTCGGGAAGGTGCCCTTGGGCAGACGCTCAAACAGCGGCGTACCGCACTCGTGTTCCAAAAGGCGGATCTGGCGCGTCAAGGCAGGCTGAGAGATTAGCAGCTGTTCTGCAGCCCTGGAAATTGACCTTTGGCTAAAAACCGCCACGAAGTAGCGCAGTTGCCGAAGTTCCATGTTGCGTCCTTTCGCAGAGCAAGACTCTTGCCTGGCCATAACTTCAGGGTATGCCCCCTCCCGGAAAAGGGTATTGGATACCTGCAATCAAGGGCTTCTATATTGTGATGTGTGACATAGACCCGTCCCGTTAGTTATGGGAACGGATCTCAGACTCACAGTAGGGACCGCTGCAGCCCGCCCCCTTTCCCATCTGTCAATTGCCTGAAAGAAAGAAAGTCAATGACGACTTCGCAACCTGCGATCCGCCAGTCCCCCTACCGTTGGGTGGTCCTGACCTTGGCCTGGGCTGCCTTCACCATGACTTCCGTAGACCGCGCCACCTGGGGACCCGCCGCCGGTTCTGTTGGTGAAGACCTCGGCGTTGCCGTGGCTGGGCTGGGACTCTTCGCCACCACGTATTACATCGGCTACGTCCTCTCCAACCTGTTCGGCGGCTTCCTTGCCGACTGGCTCGGCGGCCGGCTCATTGTCGGGCTGAGCATTCTGCTGTCCGGTTCCTTCATGCTCGCCTTCGGCGAGTCGACCTCCCAGGAGATGGGCCTGGTCTTCCAGGCCTGCATCGGCCTGTGTGCAGGTGCAGAATTTGGCGGAGGCATCCGGCTGATCTCCAACTGGTTCCGCCCTGAAAAGCGCGGAGCTGCCATGGGAATCTTTATGACAGCAACCTCTCTTGGCCTCGTTATCGCCAACGCCGTCGTTCCTTCCCTGATCCAGCAGGCAAGCTGGCGGGCCTCCTACCACCTGTTCGGTTTCATCTCCATCGGCCTCGGCATTATCTGCCTGATCCTTCTGCGCGGCGGCAAAGAGCAGCAAAGTGGCCCGCAAGAGAAGACCCGGCCGCAGATCAAGCCCCTCCTGCGCAACAGAAACCTCATCCTGCTCGGCCTGGCAGGCTTCGGCGCCCTCTGGGGCACCTACGGGTTCGTCACCTGGTCAAATCTGCTCATGACCAAAGGCGTCGGCGTCGACCCCGTGCAGGCCGGCATCGTCGTGGTCATTTTCGGTACAACCGCAATATTCTCCAAGCCCCTCATCGGATTCCTGTCCGACGCCATCAAAATGACCCGCCGAACCCTCACCATCTGCATTCTGCTGACCTTCTCGGCAACTCTTGTTCTTTTCAGCACGGCAACGGACGGCGTGCAGTTCCTCTGGATCGCACCGCTGCTTGGCATCGCCGCCTACGTCTACAGCCCCATCATGCTCGCCATGATCCCCACCCTCGCCGGCGAAAAACTCGCCGGATCCGCAGCAGGCGGAGTCAACGCCTTCTGGCAGTTGGGCAGCACCGTGGTCCCAACCGTCATCGGCATGGTGTTCGGCGCGACGTCCTCCTTCCAGCTCGCATTCCTCGCCTTGGCAGCAGGCCCGCTGCTCGCAGTGATCCCGATGCTGGCGATCCGCCCTGTAAAGCCCGCCAGCAGCCAGAACGTCCCTGTGGCAGCGGCCGAGCCCGCCCAGTAACTTCCCCCGAACCTTCAGCTCCACTTTGAAAGGCAAGACTTTGGATAAGCATTACGACGTCATCATCGCCGGCGGAGGATCGGCAGGAGTAGCGGCAGCCGTCGGCGCCAGCCGGGCCGGCGCCCGCACACTCCTGCTGGAGAAAGGACCCTGCCTCGGCGGAGCCGCGACCCTGCGCAACGTGGTGACGTACGCCGGGATCTTTACCCAGGAAGACCAGCGACAGGTCGTCTTCGGCGTCATGGAAGACGTGTACGCGAGGCTGCGTGAAATAGGCGCCGTCAGCGAACCACGCAAGTACAACGCCGTCACGGTCGTCTTCGAACCCGAAGACGTCAAATTCGTCCTCGACGAACTGTGCGCCGAATCCGGTGTGCACGTGCGGCTTCACACCCTCATTGTGGGCGCGGAAGCGGATGCCGCCGGAACCATCACCGCCGTCCGCGTCGCAGACCACGAAGGCATCCACCAATTCACGGCCGGTGCATTCGTGGACGCCACCGGAGACGCTGACCTGGCCCACCACAGCGGTGCAGAGGTCCGTTACGGCCGTGACGGAAAGGTACAGAACGGCACCCTGGGAGTCCGCTTCGGAGGGATCCCGCTCGAGGTTGACGCCGGACGGGCCGCACTGAAGAAGGCGGTCACCGCCAGCAAAACCGCGGGCGTGCCGAACCTGCTCGCCGAAACCGGACTCGTGGCCCGCCTCCCAGTCTCCGGAGACATCATCACCTACCTCGTGGACGAGGGCTACGACGCACGCAGCGCCATGGACACCAGCCGGGCCGAAGCCCACGCCCGTCTCCAGGCACAGGCCTACCTCCAGGCGCTCAAGACCGTCCCCGGCTGCGAGAACGCCTATATCGTCTCCACCGGACCCGAACTGGGCACCCGGGAGTCCCGGCATGTGGTCGCGCCCCTGCGCCTCACAGAAGAAGACGTGCTTCTCCCGAAACCCCGTCACGACGCTGTCGCCATCGGGGCATGGCCCATGGAGTACCACCCGGGCCCCGGCGTCCCCTCGATCTGGAAATTCATCGCCGACCCCGGCTACTTCGGCATTCCCCTGGACTGCCTTAGGAGCGTAAACCGGACCAACCTCTTCGCCGCCGGCCGGCTTCTTGACGGGGACCAGGCCGCCGGGTCATCACTCAGGGTCATGGGCACCGCCTTCGCCACCGGCCACGCCTCGGGCATCGCCGCCGCCCAGACCGCACTCGGCAGGACCTGCGACACCTACTCCGTTCAGACGGAACTGCAACGCCAGGACGCACGGCTCCCGATCCCCGTCACCACTGCGGCTCGCCCCGAAGTCGCTGCCTCCTAGTCCATACCAACCCACATTCCCCGGGGTGGCCGATGCCACCGACCCTGCTTCACCTATTCTCAAAGGAAAGTACTTTTATGGTTGCCAAGATCGCCCTTGAAGAGCACTTCGGTGCTACCGACCCCAACATCGTGGAGCAGTCCGCGGAGCACTTCACCGCCGACGCCTGGCCCGCACGCCGGGACATGCTGCTGGACATCCACGATGACCGGCTTCGCCTGATGGACCAGTGCGGGATCGAAAAGTCCGTGCTGTCACTGCTCTCACCCGGCATCCAGTCGCTGCACAATCCCGAGCAGGCCGTGGACTGGTCGAAGCGACTGAACGATTACGCCGCCAAACAGGTTTCAAACAATCCGGACCGTTTCGCTTCCTTCGCGGCACTGCCGATGCAGGACCCCGACGCCGCGGTCGCGGAGCTGCGCCGCGCCGTGACTGACCTGGGCCTTGTCGGGGCCTTGGTGAATGGCTATTCGCAGATCGGCACTGAGGACACGGTGGTGTACCTGGACGACGCGCGGTACGCCGAGTTCTGGGCCACGGTGGAGGAACTCGATGTGCCCCTCTACCTTCACCCCCGCGACCCGCTGGCTTCGCGCAGTCCGCAGTACGACGGACACCCGTGGCTATATGGGTCCGCCTGGGCATTCTCCGTCGAAACCGCCACCCACGCGCTGCGACTGATGGGCAGCGGACTGTTCGACAGGCACCCCGGAATCCAGATCATCCTCGGCCACCTGGGCGAACTGCTGCCCTTCAACATCTGGCGCACCGACCACAGGATCGCCGTGGCTCCCCGCGGCATCTCCATCGAAAAAACCTTTGGACATTACCTGCGCAACAACTTCCACCTCACGACAAGCGGAAACTTCCGCACCCCTGCCCTGCTTAACACCATTCAGGAGATCGGGGCAGACCGGCTGCTCTTCTCCTCGGACTACCCGTTCGAGCGGATGGATGAGGCTGCAACCTGGTTCGACAACCTCGAACTCAACGAAAACGATCTGACCAAGATCGCGCGGACCAACGCCGCCAAGCTCCTGAAGCTTTAGCGAACCCAAGACCCCAACCGCCTGAAGTATTAGGAGCAACAGACATGAGTGCACAAGCAACCGCTGCCTCCTCCGGCGCCAACGCAACGCAACGATTCCGTGAGAAGAAGCAGACCGGTGCAGCCACGAGCCAGGAGCGTGTGGCCCTGCTCGCCGGTCGGCTGATCAAAGCCACGAACGACATCGTGCTGGAAGAAAGGGTCACGTACGACGAGTACAACGCACTCAAAGCGTGGCTGATCCAGGTCGGCGAGGACGGTGAATGGCCGCTGTTTCTGGACGTCTGGGTTGAGCATTCCGTCGAGGAAGTGGCGACCAGCCACCGCAAGGGCAACAAGGGATCCATCGAGGGGCCCTACTACGTCCCGAACTCTCCGGAACACAAAAGCCCCGCAACCATCGACATGCGCCCTGGTGAGAAGGGCACCCCGATGCTCTTTCAGGGCCAGGTCCGCAGCACAGACGGCCGCCCGCTGCCGTTTGCGAAGATTGAGCTGTGGCACGCTGACGAGGACGGTTTCTACTCCCAGTTCGCACCGAACATCCCTGAGTGGAACCTGCGCGGTACCTTCATCACCGATGACGAGGGAAACTTCCAGATCAACACGATCCAGCCGGCCCCGTACCAGATCCCAACCGACGGGGCCTGCGGTCGCCTCATCACCGCAGCGGGCTGGCACGCCTGGCGTCCGGCCCACCTGCACCTGAAAGTTTCCGCTCCGGGATCCGAGCTTCTGACCACGCAGCTCTACTTCCCTGGGGACCCGCATAACGATGACGACATCGCCACCGCGACCAAACCGGAGTTGATGCTCGACATCCAGCCCGGCCCCGACGGGCAGGGAGTGCAGACTACTTACAACTTCGTCCTGGACCCCGAGGCCTGATCACCACAAGTGATGAGCTAACGCGACTGCCGCTGCGGGATCCTTCCCCAGGATCCCGCAGCGGTTCTCCATCAATACCGCTCCCAGGCCAGCCCCTCTCACCCCGGTCTGAAGCCGGAAGGACCGCCCCGTGAAAATTGAACGAATCGAAGCGATCCCCTACGCGATCCCTTACACGCACCCCCTGAAGTTCGCCAGTGGTGAGGTCAGCACCGCCGACCATGTCCTCGTCCGCGTCCACACCGACGACGGAATAGTGGGAGTCGCTGATGCTCCTCCCCGCCCATATACCTACGGCGAGACCCAAGAATCCATTACGGCAATCATCGACAACGTGTTCGCCCCCCAGCTGGTTGGCATGGAGGTGATGGACCGGGAACAAATCCACGCCGTGCTGGGCCGAACCGTCAACAATCACGTCGCCAAGGGATCCGTTGACATCGCAGTCTGGGACGCAATCGGCAAGACTCTCGAAACACCGGTCCACAAGCTGCTCGGCGGCTACACCGACCGCATGCGGGTCAGCCACATGCTCGGCTTCCGCCCCGCGGAAGAACTGCTCGATGAGGCCCTGCGCTTCGGCGAGATCTACGGCATCACCACCTTCAAACTCAAGGTAGGGCGCAGGCCGCTCTCCCTCGACATCGAAGCGTGCCGCGTGCTGCGCGAAGGGCTGGGCGAAGACGTCGAAATCTACCTCGACGCCAACCGCGGCTGGACGGCCAACGAGGCCCTCGAAGTCCTCCGCCGCACCGAAGGCCTGGGCCTGACGCTGCTCGAGGAACCATGCGATGCCAACGAAGTCATGGGCCGTCAACGTCTCGTGGACAAGTCACCGATACCAGTAGTAGGCGACGAATCAGTACCCACCGCCGGTGACGTCGCCCGGGAACTGCTCTCCGGCAGCTGCAACGCCATCTGCATCAAAACCGCCCGCTCCGGATTCACCGAAGCCACCCAAATCCTGGGACTTTGCACCGGACTAGGGGTCGACGTGACGATGGGCAACCAGATCGACACCCAAATCGGCTCCCTCGCCACCGTCACCTTTGGAGCCGCTCACGAAGCATCCAGCCGCCGGGCAGGGGAATTGTCCAACTTCCTGGACATGGCAGATGACCTCCTGGCCGACCCGCTCCAAATCCTGGACGGAACCATCACCGTACGTAACGTGCCCGGCGTAGGTGCGGAAATAGACGAGGACAAGCTCGCCGCATACCGCGTGCGCTAGCCCACCTCAAAGCAAACCGAAAGAGAAAAATGCTGTTCCTAGCCCGCATGGATGTCCAAGTCCCGCCTCACCTCAACCCACAAGACATCGAACGCCTTCAGCGGCTGGAAAAGGAATACTCGCAGGCCATCCAGCAAGATGGGCGACTTACAGCTATCTGGCGGGTAGTTGGCGAATACGCAAACTACTCCGTGTTCGACGTCGACACCAACGACGAACTGCACCGGACTCTCAGCGACTTCCCGATGTACCCCTACCTGAAAATCAAAGTCACACCATTGGCCACCCACCCCAACTCAATTGGCAAAGACGCACCAACCAAGTCCTAGCCGGGTGGAGTGTCTCCTAACCCACGCGACCCCAACGCTAGGGACGGAGGACAAAACAGACGCCCCAAGACACGACCCTGATTACCTCCCGGTCGTTGGTGCCTCTAGTTGTGGGCGACCGGGGACTGTCTGAATAACGGTGTGTGGAGTCCGGCCTGATCCGAAAGGAGACGGCCGTGTCAGAGTCCACGTCCGAGATGGCAGGGGTGATGATCGATCCTGTGACGGGAGAGATCATCGATCAGAAGGAGCTTGCGGAGCGGTTGCTCGCGCAGGCCAAGGAACAGGGCGTGAGCCTGGTAGGCCCGGGCGGGCTGCTGAACCAACTCACGAGAAATGTGCTGGAGACCGCTCTGGAAGCCGAGCTGACAGAGCACCTCGGCCACGAGCACGGCCAGACACCGATCGCAGCCAACATGCGCAACGGCACCAGGTCAAAGACCGTGTTGACCGAGATCGGTCCGGTCGAGATTGAGGTGCCCCGGGATCGGGACGGGTCGTTCGAACCGGTGATCGTGCCCAAGCGGAAACGGCGTCTGGACGGGATCGACCAGATCGTGCTCTCCCTCTCTGCCCGGGGGCTGACGACCGGGGAAATCGCCGCCCACTTCGAGGAGGTCTACGGGGCCAGAGTCTCTAAAGACACCATCAGCCGCATCACGGAGAAAGTCGCCGGAGAACTGGCCGAATGGTCGGCCCGGCCTTTGGATCCGATCTATCCGGTGCTGTTCGTTGATGCGGTCGTGGTCAAGGTCCGTGACGGGCAGGTGCGCAACACCCCGTTCTACGTCGTTATGGGCGTCACCACCAATGGGGAGCGGGAGATCCTGGGCATCTGGGCCGGCGACGGTGGCGAGGGTGCCCGGTTCTGGCTGCAGGTCTTCTCGGAGCTGAAGAACCGGGGCGTGGAAGATGTGCTGATCGCCGTCTGCGACGGGCTCAAAGGCCTGCCGGAGGCGATCACGACCACGTGGGAGCGGACGGTGGTGCAGCAGTGCATCGTGCACCTGATCCGCAACAGCTTCCGCTACGCCGGACGCCAGCACCGCGACGGCATCGTCAAGGCGCTCAAGCCGGTCTACACGGCCCCGTCCGAGCAGGCGGCGAAGGACCGGTTCGCCGAATTCACTGCCGAGTGGGGCCAGCGGTATCCGGCCATCGTACGGCTCTGGGAATCCTCCTGGGCCGAATTCGTGCCCTTCCTGGAGTACGACGTGGAGATCCGACGGGTCATCTGCACGACGAACGCGATCGAGTCGATCAACGCACGCTACCGAAGGGCGGTGAGGGCCCGCGGGCACTTTCCGAACGAGACCGCTGCCCTGAAATGCCTATACCTGGTCACCAGATCTCTTGATCCAACCGGCGGTGGCCGTGCACGCTGGGTGATGAGGTGGAAGCCTGCGCTAAACGCGTTCGCTATTACCTTCGCTGGCCGGTTCGAAAGAACCACTCAACAATGAAAACCGGCCGGACTCGACACACCGTTTATCGGACAGTCCCGGCGACGGCGAGGTGACCACTAACTGGGGCTTGTCTATTCGGATGTCAGCTGAGGTACACCCCAACCTGACGTCAGAAGCGGTGGTCAATTCCGTCAGGATAGGGTCCAATTTCGGATCCGCCGACACCCAACTCGAAGAGGCTTAGAGTCCAATCTGACAGACCCGGAGTTGAGCGACGCTGAATCCGGACTAGGAAGGCGCGCAAGTCACGCCGCCGTAGGACGCCCCAGCATGTGACGTGGAATACTTCCCTAGGGGCGCGCGGCCGGGAAGGCCGGCGGAAGTGGGGAAAGGGCCGGTCAAAATGCAGGAAACCGTCAACGAGGACCAGGAAGCACGACGGCAGGTACTTTCCGCAGTAGCCCGGGAACGGGAGCTCACCCTGGGCCCGGATCCGGACTTTGACCGGCGGCTTGATGAGCATTTCCCCACACTCCGCAGCCTGTTCCACTCGCTCTACGGCGCCCGGCAGGACTGGCTGGAGCAGCTGTCCGCCCTGGTGGTCCAGTGCGCCCGGTCGTGGCAGGAGCGCTCCGCGGAGCTGACGTCGATGGACGCCGAGCGCGAGGAGACGCCGGACTGGTTCCAGTCCAACGGCATGCTGGGCGGCGTCTGCTACGTGGACCGCTACGCCGAAAGCCTGGAAGGAGTGCGCAGCCGCATTCCCTACTTCAAGGAACTGGGCCTCACCTACCTGCACTTGATGCCGCTGTTTCTGGCGCCCGAACCCCACTCGGACGGGGGCTACGCCGTCTCCAGCTACCGCCAGGTCAACCCGAAACTGGGCACCATGGAGCAGCTCCGGGATCTCGCCGCGGAACTGAAGGCCAACGGGATCAGCCTGGTGGTGGACTTCATCTTCAACCACACCTCGGACGAGCACGAGTGGGCCCGCAAAGCAGCCGCGGGCGACCCGGAGTACAGCGATTACTTCTGGATCTTCCCGGACCGCACCATGCCGGACGCCTTCGAGGCGAACGTCCGCGAAATTTTCCCGGAGAACCACTCTGGGTCCTTCATCCAGATGGCGGACGGCCGCTGGGTGTGGGCCACCTTCCACACCTACCAGTGGGACCTGAACTACTCGAATCCCGAGGTTTTCCGGGCTATGGCGGCCGAGATGCTGTTCCTGGCCAATCAGGGCGTGGACATCCTCCGCATGGATGCGGTGGCCTTCATCTGGAAGCAGCTGGGCACGCCCTGCGAGAACCTCCCCCAGGCGCACACGCTGCTCCGGGCCTTCAACACCGTCTGCCGGCTGGCGGCACCATCGCTGCTGTTCAAGTCCGAGGCCATCGTGCACCCGGACGAGGTGGCGCTGTACATCGACCCCGCCGAATGCCAGCTGTCCTACAACCCCCTGCAGATGGCCCTGATCTGGGAATCCCTGGCCACCCGGGACGTATCCCTCCTTGCCCAGGCCCTGGAGCGCCGGCACAACATCCCCGACGGCACGGCCTGGGTGAACTATGTCCGCAGCCATGACGACATCGGCTGGACCTTCGCCGATGAAGACGCCGCCGAACTCGGCATCAACGGCTTCGACCACCGCCGCTTCCTGAACTCCTTCTACGTCAACCGGTTCCCGGGCAGCTTCGCCCGCGGTGTCCCCTTCCAGGACAACCCCAAGACGGGTGACTGCCGGATTTCAGGCACGACGGCGTCCCTGTGCGGCATGGAGGTCGAGCCGGCTGAGGCGGTGGAACGGATCCTCCTGGCCCATTCGGTGCCGTTCAGCACCGGCGGCATCCCGCTGCTGTACCTGGGCGACGAAGTGGGCCAGGTCAACGACTACTCCTACGCGTCCGAGCCGGGCCACGAGGAGGACAGCCGCTGGGTGCACCGGCCGCACTTCCCCGCCGAACAGTACGCCCGCCGCGACGATCCCACCACCCCGGAAGGCGCGGTCTACGCCGGCCTGAAGCGGATGATCGAGGTCCGCGCCGGAACCCCGGAATTTGCCGGGACCACGCTGGTCGGTTTCCGCACCAACAACCGCTCGGTGCTCGCCTACCAGCGCCCGGGCGACTCGAGTGAAAGCACTGTCCTTGTGCTCGCCAACTTCGGCGACTCAACCCAGGCCCTGCCCGCGGAAACCTTTGGTGGCTTCACTGCCGCCGCCGTCGACCTTCTCTCCGAAGCCACCCTGCAGCTGGACGACGGCGTCACCCTCCTCCCCCGGCAGTACCTCTGGCTGCGCGTCACCCCCGCGTAGCATCGCGGGACCGTTTTCCCAACGGGCCCGCAAGCGTGAAACCATACGGATCATGGCCTCCAAGATTGCGTACCAGGGTGAGCCCGGCGCCAACTCCAATATCGCGTGTCAGCAGATGTTCCCGGACATGGAAAGCGTCCCGTGCGCCAGCTTCGAGGACGCCTTCGAACTCGTGGCCAGCGGCGAAGCGGATCTCGGCATGATCCCCATCGAGAACTCAATCGCCGGCCGGGTGGCGGACATCCACATCCTGCTGCCCCAGTCCAACCTGCAGATCGTGGGCGAGTACTTCCTGCCCATCCATTTCGACCTGCTCGGCATCCCGGGGAGCACTATCGAGGGCGCCACCGAGGTGCACAGCCACATCCACGCCCTGGGCCAGTGCCGCAAGCTGATCCGCGAGCACGGCCTGAAGCCCGTCATCGCCGGTGACACAGCCGGCTCCGCGCGGGAAGTGGCCGAGTGGAATGACCCCCGCAAGCTCTCCCTGGCTCCCCCGCTGGCCGCGCAGATCTATGGCCTCGACGTCCTGGCCTCAAGGGTTGAGGACGACCCCTCCAACACCACCCGCTTTGTGGTCCTGGCCCGCGAAACGGCACTGCCGGCTCGGGATGAACTTCCCGGCCCGGCAGTCACCAGCTTTGTGTTCCGTGTCCGGAACGTCCCGTCCGCTCTGTACAAGGCACTGGGCGGCTTCGCCACCAACGGGGTGAACATGACCCGGCTGGAAAGCTACATGGTGGGCAACGAGTTCGCCGCCACCATGTTCATGGCCGACGTCGAAGGCCACCCCGAGGACCTGCCGCTGAAGCTGGCGCTCGAGGAACTGGACTTCTTCACCACCGAGGTGCGGATCCTCGGCGTGTACCCCGCGGCCGATTACAGAACGGCCGACTACCGGGAGGCAGCCACCGCCTGACGCGGCTGCACGGGCGCCGCCTTGGTAAGCGGCTTGAGCAGCGGCCCGAAGAACGCGGCGAGCTCCGCGGTTCCGGTCAGCGGCAGGACGTTGGCCACGTACTGGTCCGGCCGGACCACCACCACGGCGCCCGCACGGTCGATGCCGCGCAGGTCGAAGATGTCCGCGGCAGGATCCGTTGCGTACACCTTCTCGTAGTCCGTGAGCTTGAACGGGCCCACCTGCGGCTTGAACACGGCAGGGACGGCACCGATGTCGACGGCGGTGTGCGGCTGCTGGTAGATGACCTTCAGGTCGAACCACGCATCCAGGTCGGCGCCGGCAGGGGTGGCGGCAAGCGGAGATTCGGGTGACCGGGCGAACCACTCGGCGAGCTTGTCCGTGGTGGAATCTGTGCCGGGCAGGGCGGCATCGGCGAAGACGTAGATCCGCCAGCGGCCGTCAGCTGTGGCGTGGTGGCCCAGGTGGATGGGGTTGGTGTCCCCCACGCGCACCACGGGTGCCGACTTGAAGCGTTTGCCCACGGGGAAGCCGCTGGCAACGCCCTGGTGATCCGCCGATCCGATAATCAGGGACGGCGCGTACTGGGTCATGAAACCTGCTGGGAACTCGGCGGTGCGGACGTAGAAGTCCTCGAGGTCGGACGGGTGCTCGAACTCCTCAGGCTTCTTCGCCATCATGGTGGACCACTCCTTGTCGAAGTCGATCAGGTTCTTGGCCACCACCTGCCGCTCCTCTGAGTAGGTGGACAGCAGGCTCTCCGGGCTCCGGCCCTCCAGCACATGCCCCAGCTTCCAGGCGATATTGAAGCCGTCCTGCATGGAGACATTCATGCCCTGGCCGGCCTTGGCACTGTGGGTGTGGCAGGCGTCGCCAGCGATGAACACCCGCGGGGTCCGCGTGCCGCGCTCCTCCGGCAGGACGTCGTCGAACCGATCAGTGAGCCGGTGCCCCACCTCGTACACGCTGTTCCACGCCACGTTGCGGACATCCAGGGTGTAGGGGTGCAGGATTTCGTTGGCCTTGGTGATGATCTGCTCGATGCTGGTGTTCCGCACGGCGTGGTGCGTGGCAGGATCCACCTCGCCCAGGTCCACGTACATGCGGAACAAGTGGCCGCCTTCGCGGGGAATCAGCAGGATGCTGCCCTTTTCGGCCTGGATGGCGCACTTGGTGCGGATGTCGGGGAAGTCGGTGACGGCCAGGACGTCCATGACGCCCCAGGCGTGATTGGCCTGGTCCCCCGCCAGCGTGCAGCCGATCGCCGTGCGCACCTTGCTCCGCGCGCCGTCGGCCCCCACCACATACTTCGCGCGGACAATCCGCTCCTGGCCCTCGTTGGGTCCGGCGGTGTCGAGCAGCGTCACGGTAACGGGGTAGTCGCCCTCTGTGGCGACGGTGAGGCCCTGGAAGTCATAGCCGTAGTCGGGCTTCAGCCGGGTTGGCGAGTTAGCGGCGAACTCGGCAAAGTAATCCAGCACGCGCGCCTGGTTGACGATCAGGTGCGGGAACTCGCTGATCCCCGTCTCGTCATCCACGGCGCGGGCGGCGCGGGCAATGTTGGCGTGGTTTGCGGGGTCCGGCTTCCAGAACGCCATCTCGGTGATGCGGTAGGCCTCGGCGATGATCCGCTCTGCGAACCCGAAGGCCTGGAAGGTTTCGACGCTGCGCGCCTGGATCCCGTCAGCCTGCCCGATGGTGAGGCGGCCGGGCCGGCGGTCAATGATCCGGGTGGTGACATTCGGGAACATGGACAGCTGGGCGGCGGCGAGCATTCCCGCCGGACCGGTGCCGACGATGAGAACGTCCACTTCCTCCGGAAGCTCCTCGGGGCGGTTCAGGCCGACGCCGGCCGCCGGCTGGACGCGCGGGTCACCGGATACATATCCGTGGTGGTGGAACTGCACGGGCTTTCCTCACTTCTTTGTGGATGGCTCACCATGTTCTATATCAGAACAACTGATTCGATAATTGAAAACTCAAAACTTGATTTCCACTGTACGCCGGATGTGACGCGGGCGACAAGTGGCCTAAGTTGTGACTGGAAACCGACGGAAAACCGGGTGTTGACGGGAGCGGCAAATCTGGGGATAGTGATCGTATACGATTTCGTACTTGATGAGGAGACGCTTTGGAGCAGGTCAACGGGGACACCCTGGCAGCAGCACGCAAGGTGGTCGCAGTGCACATCAACTACCCCAGCCGTGCCGCCCAGCGCGGCCGCACTCCGGCCCAGCCGTCCTACTTCCTCAAGCCTTCCAGCTCACTTGCGCTTAGCGGAAGCCCCGTGGAACGCCCGGCCGGCTGCGAACTGCTCGGCTACGAAGGTGAAATCGCACTGGTCATCGGCAAGGCCGCCCGCCGCGTGGGAATCGAGGACGCCTGGAGCCACGTTGCCGCCGTCACGGCCAGCAACGACCTTGGCGTGTACGACCTCCGCTACGCGGACAAGGGCTCGAACCTCCGGTCCAAGGGCGGGGATGGTTTCACCCCCGTGGGCCCGGCACTGATTCCGGCAGACGCCGTCGACCCTTCGCAGCTCCGGATCCGCACCTGGCACAACGGCGACCTCGTGCAGGACGACACCACGGAAGGCCTGCTCTTCCCGTTCGCGCGGCTGGTGGCGGACCTGTCCCAGCTACTCACCCTCGAGGAGGGGGACATCATCCTCACCGGCACCCCAGCCGGCGCGTCGGTGGCAAAGCCCGGCGACGTCCTGGAAGTCGAGGTCGGCACCCTGGACGGCAGCCTCACCACCGGGCGTCTGGTCACCACCATTGAGCAAGGCACGACGGCGTTCGCCGGGTTTGGTGCCCAGCCCAAGGTGGATGACCTACAGCGGGAGGAAGCCTTTGGTTCCCGCGAGGCCGCCGGGCTGGCACCTGAGTCGGTGGCCGCCGTCGTCCCCGCCCTTTCCCCTGAGCTGAAAGCGAAGCTGGAGAGCGTCGCCACGGCCACCCTGTCATCGCAGCTGCGCAAGCGCGGCCTTAACAACGTCAGCATTGACGGGCTGCAGGCCACGCGCCCGGACCGCCGCGTGGTGGGATTGGCCCGGACCCTGCGCTACGTGCCCAACCGCGAAGACCTTTTCAAGACCCACGGCGGCGGCTTCAACGCCCAAAAGCGCGCCATCGACTCCGTCAACGAGGGCGAAATCCTGGTCATGGAAGCCCGCGGCGAAAAAGGAACCGGGACCGTGGGTGACATCCTGGCCCTGCGCGCCCAGGTCCGCGGCGCCGCAGCCATCATCACCGACGGCGGCGTCCGCGACTACACTGCCGTTGCCGGGCTCGAGATGCCCACCTACTTCGCCAACCCCCACCCCGCCGTGCTGGGCCGCCGCCACATCCCCTGGGACACGGACATCACCATCGCCTGCGGCGGTGCCACCGTCCAGCCCGGCGACATCATCGTGGCCGACTCCGACGGCATCCTGGTGATCCCGCCGGCCATCGCCGAAGAACTCGTGGCGGACTGCATCCAGCAGGAAAAAGAAGAAACCTTCATCTTCGAGATGGTGAAGCAGGGAAACAGCGTGGACGGCCTCTACCCGATGAACGCCGAGTGGCAGGCCCGCTACAAGGAATGGGCAGGCAACACCGATGACTGAAACAGCCGTTACCGGCCTCGCAGCCACACCCGGCAGCAAGTCCCAGCAGGCCTACCAGGCCGTCAAGGCGCGGATCGTGGAGGGCACTTACACTCCCGGTTACCGGCTGGTCCTGGGCGCCATCGCCAAGGACCTGGGATTCAGTGTGGTTCCGGTCCGGGAAGCCATCCGACGGCTGGAGGCCGAAGGCCTGGTGACGTTCGAACGCAACGTCGGCGCCACCGTCGCAGGCATCGACCCCACCGAATACCTCTACACCATGCAGACCCTCAGCATCGTGGAAGGTGCGGCGACTGCCCTTTCCGCTCCCCTGATCGATGCTGCGGCCGTTGCGCGGGCGCGCGCCGTGAACCAGGAGATGCGCGATTGCCTGGAGCACTTCGATCCGGTGCGCTTCACCCAGCTCAACCAGGACTTCCACAGCGTCCTCTTCGAGCACTGCCCCAACCCCCACATCCTGGACCTGGTCCACCGCGGCTGGAACCGGCTCGCAGCGCTCCGGTCCTCCACCTTCCGCTTCGTCCCCGGCCGGGCCCGCGACTCGGTGGAGGAACACGAAAACCTGCTGCACCTCATCGAGACCGGGGCGGATGCAGACGATATCGAGAAAGCTGCCCGCCGGCACCGCACCGCAACGCTGGACGCTTACCTCGCCCACACCAACTAGACCTATAGCCCACTTGTACGCACAGAACCAGTTAGGACTTCAACGATGACGACCTCGGTAGAAACCACCAAGCACTACGTTCCGGACGACCTGCCCGCCCATATCCAACACTTCATTAACGGCCAGTTCGTCGACTCCGTGGGCGGCAAGACCTTCGATGTCCTGGACCCGGTCTCCAACCGGAACTACGCCACCGCCGCAGCCGGGCAGAAAGAGGACATCGACCTCGCCGTGGCCGCCGCCCGCGAAGCATTCGTGAACGGCCCGTGGCCCAGGATGAAGCCCCGCGAACGCGCCCGCGTCCTGAACAAAATCGCCGACGCCGTCGAAGCCCAGGAAGCCCGGCTCGCCGAACTCGAAACGTTCGATACCGGCCTGCCGATCACCCAGGCCAAGGGCCAGGCCCTCCGCGCCGCTGAGAACTTCCGGTTCTTCGCGGACCTGATCGTGGCCCAGTTCGACGACGCCATGAAGGTCCCCGGCTCCCAGATCAACTACGTCAACCGCAAGCCGATCGGCGTCGCGGGCCTGATCACGCCGTGGAACACCCCGTTCATGCTGGAGTCCTGGAAGCTCGCACCGGCCCTGGCCACCGGCAACACCGTGGTCCTCAAACCCGCCGAGTTCACGCCGCTCTCCGCCTCCCTGTGGGCCACCATCTTCAAGGACGCCGGCCTGCCAGACGGCGTGTTCAACCTGGTCAACGGTTTGGGCGAGGAAGCCGGTGATGCGCTGGTCAAGCACCCGGACGTCCCGCTGATCTCCTTCACCGGCGAAACCACCACGGGACAGACGATCTTCCGGAACGCGGCGGCCAACCTCAAGGGCCTGTCCATGGAGCTCGGCGGTAAATCCCCGTGCGTCGTGTTCGCCGACGCCGACCTGGACGCCGCAATCGACTCGGCACTGTTCGGGGTTTTCTCACTCAACGGCGAGCGCTGCACCGCGGGCTCCCGCATCCTCGTGGAACGAGCGATCTACGACGAGTTCTGTGAGAAGTACGCCGCCCGTGCCAGGAACATCGTGGTGGGTGACCCGCACGATCCCAAGACCGAGGTGGGTGCCCTGGTCCACCCTGAGCACTACGACAAGGTCGCTTCCTACGTGGAGCTCGGCAAGTCCGAAGGCCGGCTCCTGGCCGGCGGCGGCCGCCCCGAGCACCTCCCCGAAGGCAACTACATCGCCCCCACCGTGTTCGCCGACGTCGCCCCCGATGCCCGGATCTTCCAGGAGGAAATCTTCGGCCCCGTCGTCGCGATCACCCCGTTCGAGAACGACGACGAGGCGCTGGCCTTGGCGAACAACACCAGGTACGGCCTCGCCGCCTACATCTGGACCCAGAACCTCACCCGCGCCCACAACTTCTCCCAGAACGTCGAAGCCGGCATGGTTTGGCTGAACAGCCACAACGTCCGCGACCTCCGCACCCCGTTCGGCGGCGTCAAAGCCTCAGGCCTGGGCCACGAGGGCGGCTATCGCTCCATCGACTTCTACACGGACCAGCAGGCCGTCCACATCACCCTCGGCTCCGTCCACACGCCGAAGTTCGGGAGCATCGAAGCCTCCGCCGCCAACGAAGGCTAGGCTCCGGCACCCGCCCGGCCTGCCGCCGTCGTACTTTCCCAGACCTTTCAAAGAAGAGAGACCATCATGACCAATTTCGTTCCCACCCCTTCCGTCCCGGCACCGGACATCGTCCGTTGCGCCTACATGGACATCGTGGTCACCGACCTCGCCAAATCCCGCGAGTTCTACGTCGACGTCCTGGGCCTGCACGTCACCGAGGAAGACGAGAACGCCATCTACCTGCGTTCGCTGGAGGAGTTCATCCACCACAACCTGGTGCTCCGCAAGGGACCCATCGCCGCCGTCGCCGCCTTCGCCTACCGCGTGAAGTCCCCCGCCGAAGTGGACGCCGCCGAGGCTTACTACCGCGAGCTCGGCTGCCGGGTTGAGCGCCGCAAGGAAGGCTTCACCAAGGGGGTGGGCGACTCCGTCCGCGTCGAGGACCCGCTGGGCTTCCCCTACGAGTTCTTCTACGACGTGGAGCACGTGGAACGCCTCACCCAGCGCTACGACCTCTACTCCGCCGGCGAACTGGTCCGCCTGGACCACTTCAACCAGGTCACCCCCGACGTCCCCCGCGGCCGCGCCTACCTCGAAGACCTCGGCTTCCGCGTCTCGGAGGACATCAAGGACGCCGATGGCGTCACCTACGCCGCCTGGATGCACCGCAAGCAGACCGTCCACGACACCGCCCTGACCGGCGGTAACGGACCGCGGATGCACCACGTCGCGTTCGCCACCCACGAGAAGCACAACATCATCCAGATCTGCGACAAAATGGGCGCCCTGCGCATCAGCGACCGGATCGAACGCGGCCCCGGCCGGCACGGTGTGTCCAACGCGTTCTACCTCTACATCCTGGACCCCGACGGCCACCGCATCGAGATCTACACCCAGGACTACTACACCGGCGACCCGGACAACCCCACCATCACCTGGGACGTCCACGACAACCAGCGCCGCGACTGGTGGGGCAACCCCGTGGTCCCCTCCTGGTACACCGAAGCCTCCCTGGTCCTGGACCTGGACGGCAACCCCCAGCCGGTCATCGAGCGCGAGGAAAAGTCCGAAATGGCCGTCACCGTCGGCGCCGACGGCTTCTCCTACACCCGGCCCAGCGAAGCAGCCGGGGCTGAAGGCTTCAAGCTGGGAGCGCAGGTCTAGGACATGCTGGAGCCAAAGACAATCGAGGCCATCGCGGACGAGCTGGTGGAAGCCGGCCGCACCCGCACCCCTGTCCCCCGCCTGACCGCCCGCTACCCGGACATGACCGTGGAGGATTCCTACGCGGTGCAGCAGTTGTGGCGGCGCCGGAACGAGGACGCCGGCCGGACCCTGGTGGGCCGGAAAATCGGCCTCACGTCCAAGGCAATGCAGGCTGCCACGGGCATTACTGAACCTGACTACGGCGCCATCTTCGATGACATGGTCCTCGAAACCGGCTGCTCGGTGGAGTGGGAGCGGTATACGCATCCGCGGGTGGAGGTGGAACTCGCTTTCGTCATGAAGGACGGGCTCAAGGGCCCCGGCGTCACCATCTTCGATGTCCTGAAGGCCACCGACTACGTGGTTCCGGCCCTCGAGATCCTGGACTCCCGGATCGAGATGGAGGGCCGGACCATCGTGGATACCATCTCGGACAACGCGGCAATGGGCGCCATGGTGATCGGCGGCAACCCGGTCAAGCCGGACGCCGTGGACCTGCGCTGGGTCTCCGCCATCCTGTACAAGAACCAGACCGTGGAGGAAACCGGCGTCGCGGCGGGCGTGCTGGACCACCCCGCCAACGGCGTGCACTGGCTGGCCAACAAGATCGCCGCCCACGGCGACGCGCTCAAGGCCGGGGACATCATCCTGGCCGGATCCTTCACCCGCCCCATGTGGGTCTACAAGGGCGACACCGTCCACGCCGACTACGGACCCCTCGGGAGCGTGACATGCCGTTTCGAGTAGAAGACACCTTCCGCTCCGCCCTGGCAGCAGCGGACCGGCCGCTGGCCGGGATGTGGGTCTGCTCCGGCAGCCCCCTGATCGCCGAGCTGTGCGCCGGGTCCGGACTGGACTGGCTCCTGGTGGACGCCGAGCACAGCCCCAACGGGCTCGAATCCATCCTGGCCCAGCTCCAGGCCATCCACGGCTACCCGGTGCACACCATGGTCCGGCCGCCGGTCAACGACACCGTACTGATCAAGCAGTACCTGGACCTCGGAGTGCAGAACCTGCTGATCCCCATGGTCAACTCCGTGGCCGAGGCAGAAGCGGCAGTGGCGGCCACCCGCTACCCACCCCACGGCGTCCGAGGCGTCGGCTCTGCGTTGGCCCGCGCTGCCCGCTGGAACCGGGTGCCGGACTACCTGGCCCGGGCCGGCGAGACCATCAGCGTCACCGTCCAGATCGAGTCGACGGCGGCCGTCGAGGCAGTGGAAGACATCCTGAAAGTTGACGGCGTGGACGCCATCTTCGTCGGCCCGTCCGACCTCGCGGCGTCCATGGGCCTGCTCGGACAGCAGGAACACGCCGAGGTGCGCGCCGCCGTCGAACACTGCCTGGCAGCTGCCACAGCGGCCGGGAAGCCCGCCGGCGTGAACGCCTTCACCCCCGACACGGCCCAGCATTACCTCGACCTTGGAGCCAAATTCATCCTGGTGGGCGCCGACGTCTCCCTGCTGGCGAGAGGCTCCGAGGCCCTCGCCGCGAAGTACATTCCGCAGGCCGACGGCGGCACCCCTGCCAGCTACTGATCCAACCGGACTGCGGGTCCAGGCGACTGGCGTGACACGTACGACGGTGTCACGCAGGGCACGCTTTCGGCCCACCTTCGGCGGCGGGACCTTGGGAAACCCGGGGTCCCGCCGTCGTACGTTCAGCGAAAGCATGCCTGGCGTGACGCCTTTTGCGTTCGCTGAGTACAAGCACTTTGCGCACAAACACAAGAGCGCGGCAGGCCATCATCAAGACTGGGGTGGAGCTCGTGGCGGTCGCTCGGCAGATGCCCATGGGCAAAGGACTGGACGAGAACAACGTGCTGGGCGCCTCGGTCTGATCCCCCAACCTGGCCGAGGCCCGGGACGTCACGGCACGGCTCCAGGCCGGCACCGTGTGGATCAACCGGCGCGCAGGCCGGCAGCGCCGGGCTCCCGAGGCTTTCCGGCGCTACCCCAAGGCCGGGGCGGTGGACGTCCTGCCGGCGAACTGCCGGCGGGCCCACCGGGCGAGCTTCTTGCCCTTCCCCTTCCACCAGTTGTCCTCGTCCTGGTTGTGGTGGAACCGGAAAACGATGGCCACCAGGACGAACATGCCCATCACCACGTCCACCCAGGAGGACAGCACCAGGGCGATGAAGACGGTCATGGCGTTGGCCGCGATCGACGGGATGGCCAGGGTACGGAAGACGGTGCTGGCCACGTAACGCCGATGGGACCGCGGGACGGACAACTCGCGGACCATGTCGAAGCAGACGCAGACCACCACGATGGTCTGCCCGATGGCCAGCAGGATCTGGCCCGGCATGGAGCTGCTGAATGCGGCCACGGATTCCATTCCCGGGCTCATGGCCGGGCCTTGGTCGAAAAGGCTTTGCTGAGAACTTTAAACACGGAAAACCCCCAGAACTTGCGGAACCATCGCCGCTGATCCGGCGATGGTTCCATTCAAGTTCCAGGGGGCTTTTCCGTCACGAGTAGCGGGTACTCGTATTTGGACGGGCGCCGGGAAGCACTACTTATTTTCCGATTGCCTTATTGTCCGATTGCGCGGGGCCGCCACAGCATGACCGCCTGGGAGCGGGGCCGGGGGCGCTGGCCGCGGGCCAGGCTGACCACGTCACCCGCCGCGCCAGCCGCAAAGATACGCGAATCGACAGAACGCGGCCGCCGCCCAAGTTCCTCGGTAAGTTCAACGATCCGGTTTTGGAGGGCTGCCACCTGGTTTTCAAGTTCCAGGATGCGCTTGATCCCCTCCAGCGATACGCCTTCCTGGGACAGCCGCTGCACCTCACGGAGCATGTTCACGTCACGCTGCGAGTAGCGCCGGGACTTTCCGGGGGCACGGCTGGGTGAAACGATGCCCAGCCTGTCGTATTGCCGCAGGGTCTGGGGGTGCATGTCCGCCAGCTCGGCCGCCACGGAAATCACGAAGATCGGCTGGTCAGCACTGATGTCCACGGCTCACCTCCGGTCCTAGAGCCGGGCCTTGGCTGCCAGGCCCTCGCGAACATCCGCCGAAGACGTGGCCTCGGCGAACGCCTTGACCGCAGCTTCGGCATCCTTGTTGAGATTCTTGGGAACCGCGACGTCGATGGTCACCAGCAGGTCGCCGGTGCCCTTGGACGTCTTCACGCCTTTGCCTTTGACCCGCAGGGTACGGCCTGACGGGGTGCCCGCCGGAACACGGACCTTTACCTTGTCGCCGTCGATGGTGGGAACCTCGATGTCCGCGCCCAAAGCAGCCTCCGGGAAGGTGACGGGGACGTGGATCCGGAGATTGTCGCCGTCGCGCGTGTAGAACTGGTGCGGCTGGACCGAGACGGAGACCACCAGGTCACCGTTGCCGGCAGCACCCGGCTGGCCCTTGCCCCGCACGCGGACCTTCTGGCCGTCCTTGATGCCGGCCGGAACCCGGACGTCGATGACTTCACCGCTGGGTTCGCGCAGTCCGATGGTGGTGCCGCGGATCGAGCCGGCAAAGGAAATGCTGGTGGAGGCGGTCCGGTCGGCGCCCTTCTGCGGGGTGCGCTGGAAGCCCGTCTGGCCAAATCCGCCGCCGAACAGATCGGCGAACTCGGGTGGAATACCGCCGGCGGACGGGTTGAAGCCGCCCGCATGCCTGCCGGTGTTGCCGGTGAAAAGGCCGCCGAACAGGTCCTCGAACCCGCCGTTCGTGGCTCCCCCGCCGCCGGGAGCGAAGCGGGCTCCGCCGCCCATGGCCCGGATGGCGTCGTACTGCTGGCGCTCGTCGGGATCCGAGAGCACCGAATAAGCCTCGGAGATGTCCTTGAACTTCTTCTCGGAAGCAGTGTTCCCCGAGTTGGTGTCAGGGTGGTGCTGCCGCGCAAGCTTCCGGTAGGCCTTCTTGATGTCGGCGTCGGAAGCGTCCTTGGCAACACCAAGGATCTTGTAAAAGTCCTTGTCCACCCAATCCTGGCTAGCCAATGGCGTTTCCTTTCAAAGTCTCTCTAAGTATCAGCCCTCCGCGGTACAGGGGCCCCCGCCCCTACGCTGGGTGGCTAAGGATCTGCGATCCTTCGCCACCCAGCTCCGGTAGGCCCGATGCCACTCCCGGGCCCCTGTACCGCTGCGGGCTCTGTGGTTACCTCACCTTAGGCGAGACAACCCGCCGGCGCGGAGGCCGGATAGGGGGCGGCGGTGTGGAGGGCACCGCGCAGCGGGCACCGCCCCCTATCCGGCGTAGCGCCGGAAGTACCCCAACTACGCGGGGACTGCGACGATGACCTGGGCCGCGCGGAGGACGCGGTCGCCTGACTTGTAGCCGGAGCGGAGGACCTGGCTGACGGTGTCAACTTCGATGTCCTCGCCGGGCTGCTGGATCAGTGCCTCGTGGATCGTGGGATCGAACTCCACGCCGGTCTCGTCGATGCGGACCAGGCCGTAGGTCTTCAGCGCGTTCTCCAGTTTGGTGGCGATCGCGGCGAAGGGACCGTCGGTGAGGTCGCCGTGCTGCCGGGCGGCGTCGACGTCGTCCAGGACCGGGAGCAGGGAGTTCAGGACGCCGATGACGGCCATTTCCCCTGCCACGGCGCGGTCCCGTTCAACCCGCTTGCGGTAGTTGACGTACTCAGCCTGGAGGCGGAGCAGGTCGTTGCGCAGTTCGGCTGCCTCGGCGTTGCCGGCGGACCCTCCGGGCGCACCCTGGGCCACGGATTCCTCGGCCGGCACCTCCACGCCGTTGAGAATCTCCTCGGCCTGGGCCAGCGCGTCGCCGTCGGAATCCGCCGCCCCGGCCTGGGAGCCGGCTCCGGGAGCGGACTGGCCGCCCTCGGGGTGCCGGGCCTGCCCGGTCACCGGGTCAACCTTGCGGTTGTCCCGGATGACCGGCTCCTGGCCGTTGCCCTGCGTGTTCTGCTGGCTTGCGGATGTGTTGTGCTCTTCCTCGTTACCGTGGTGCGGCATGGTTACTTCTTCGCTTCGTCTTCGTCGATGATCTCGGCGTCGACGATGTCTTCGTCGGAGGAACCTGCCGAAGCTCCGGCGGCACCGGCGCCCTCAGCACCTGCGGAAGCTCCTGCGCCGTCCGGCGAACCGGCCTGGGCGTAGATGGCTTCGCCGAGCTTGGTCTGGGAAGCCTGCAGCTTCTCGAACGCGGACTTCACGGCGGCGTCGTCAGTGCCTTCCAGGGCCTTCTTGAGGTTGTCGACGTCGGCCTGGACCTCGGTCTTGACCTCTTCAGGCAGCTTGTCGGCGTTGTCGGCGATCAGCTTGTCCACGGAGTAGGCCAGCTGCTCGGCGGAGTTGCGGGTGTCGGTTGCCTCGCGGCGGGCCTTGTCCTCGGCTGCGTGCTCCTCGGCGTCACGGACCATGCGGTCGATGTCTTCCTTGGAGAGTGCGGTGCCGCCGGTGATGGTCATGGACTGTTCCTTGCCGGTGCCCTTGTCCTTCGCGGAGACGTGGACGATGCCGTTGGCGTCGATGTCGAAGGTGACCTCGATCTGCGGGATGCCGCGCGGAGCCGGGGCGATGCCGGTCAGCTCGAACGTGCCGAGCGGCTTGTTGTCGCGGGTGAATTCGCGTTCGCCCTGGAAGACCTGGATGGCCACGGACGGCTGGTTGTCGTCAGCGGTGGTGAAGGTCTCGGACCGCTTGGTGGGGATGGCGGTGTTGCGCTCGATCAGGTGCGTCATCACGCCACCCTTGGTTTCGATGCCGAGGGACAGCGGGGTGACGTCGATCAGGAGGACGTCCTTGCGCTCACCCTTCAGCACACCGGCCTGCAGGGCTGCACCAACGGCCACAACCTCATCCGGGTTCACGCCCTTGTTCGGCTCCTTGCCGCCGGCCAGTTCCTTGACCAGGTCGTACACAGCGGGCATACGGGTGGAGCCACCGACGAGGACGATGTGGTTGATGTCGGAAAGCTTGATGCCGGCTTCCTTGATCACATCGTGGAACGGCTTCTTGGTGCGCTCCAGCAGGTCCTTGGTGAGGTCCTGGAACTTGGCGCGGGTCAGCTGCTCGTCCAGGTGGACCGGGCCGTCGGGGGTGACAGAGAGGTACTGGAGCGAGACGTTGGTGCTGGTGGAGGAGGAGAGTTCCTTCTTGGCCTGCTCAGCTGCTTCGCGGAGGCGCTGCAGGGCGATCTTGTCCTTGGACAGGTCGATGCCCTTGACCTTGAGCTGGTTCAGCAGGTAGTCAACGACGCGCTGGTCCCAGTCGTCGCCGCCCAGGCGGTTGTCACCGGCGGTGGCGCGGACCTGGATGGTGGAGAAGTTGTCCTCGTCCTTGCCGACTTCCAGCAGCGAGACGTCGAAGGTACCGCCACCGAGGTCGAAGACCAGGATGAGTTCATCTTCCTTGCCCTTGTCCAGGCCGTAGGCGAGCGCTGCGGCGGTGGGCTCGTTGACGATGCGCAGGACGTTCAGGCCTGCGATTTCGCCGGCTTCCTTGGTGGCCTGGCGCTCGGCGTCGTTGAAGTAGGCCGGGACGGTGATGACGGCGTCGGTGACCTTTTCACCCAGGTAGGACTCGGCGTCGTTCTTCAGCTTCATGAGGATACGCGCGGAGATTTCCTGCGGGGTGTACTTCTTGCCATCGATGTCCACCTTCCAGTCGGTGCCCATGTGGCGCTTGACCGACGCGATGGTGCGCTCGATGTTGTTGACGGCCTGGCGCTTGGCGATCTCGCCGACCAGAACCTCGCCGGACTTGGAGAATGCAACGACCGACGGCGTGGTGCGGCCACCCTCGGCGTTGGCAATAACGGTGGGCTCGCCACCTTCGAGAACGGAGACGACGGAGTTGGTGGTTCCGAGGTCGATACCTACTGCACGTGACATGTGTTGCTTCCTTCTTTCCTTGGAAACTGGTTGGCGCCCTAAGCATTGAGCGTTCTGCACTCAACTTTACTCAGGGCGCCACCGATGTCAATCCAAAGTTGAGTGGAGTCCGCTCAACTTTGGCTGTCACGTCAGGTTCTTATCTCAGCATTCCTTGGATTTCCGGGCTTTCGTACGCAGAATTACGACGCCGATAAGCGGGTTCGCTGTTGGAGAACGGACCGCCGGGCTGCTTACCGGTCCGCGTCCCGGTCGCCATGAAGGGGGCCGCGCTCTTCCGGCGTCGCCTGGACCTGGCGGTCCGTGAGCCCCTCGCGGATGGCTTCCTCGGTGCGGCCGCCCGCACTGCCGGCGTCGCCGTAGTCGCCTTCCTCGTACTCGCCCTCGGCAAGGTCCCGCTCGGGCTCGTTGATGGTGCCGGCGTCGCCGTAGTCCCCGTCCACGTACTGCCCGCCTTCCCCCTCCAGTCCGGGTGCGCTGCCGCCCTTGCGGGGTTCCTCGCCTGCAACTTCAGGGTTCTCAGTCATGGTGCATCTCTCCTTCGAGGCTGCGCGTCCATGCGGGCGCACTGGCAGTCTATCGACGGCCCGGGCGCATCAACAGGGCTTCGACGCCGCTTATCGGGAGGCGTGTGCCCGCAGGCCGGCAATGCCCGCCAGGACGGCCAGGTGATGGTCGAAGAGCTCAGCGGGTACACGAAAGGTGTCCGGGCCGTACTGGTTGAACACCTCAAAGCTGACGGCACCGAAGAGGGAACTCCACACCAGGACACCCCGCGCCACGAGTTCCTCCGGGAGGTCCAGACCGAACTCTGAACGGATGGCAGCCAGGTCGGCGGCCAGGGTGGGCGGCAGTTGGTGGGACCCATCGGCTGGAACTGACAACTGACCGGCCCGGGAAGCCGCGTCAAGGATGCCGACGAGGCTGACGATGACCCTTGTGCCGGGGCCCGTGGTGCGCTCCGCCGGGGCGTTGTAGCCGGGAACGGGGCTGCCGAAAAGGAGTGCGTAGCTGGCGGGCTCGCGCAGGGCCCATTCCCGGACGGCCCTGCCCAGCGCCAGGAAGCGGGCACGATGGTCGCCTTCCGGCGCCTGCCCGACGGCGGTGTCCACCTCGTCGCCAAGCTCGCCGAAGGCATCGATCAGCAACAAGGTCAGCAGTTCGTCGCGGCTCTCCACATACCGGTAGACGGCGGAGGACACCACTCCCAGGTCCCTGGCTACCGCCCGCAGGGAGAGGGCGGCCGCACCGTGGGTGGCCAGGTGCTGCCGGCCCAGGCGGACGATATCCGCGATGGTTTGCGTCCTTGCGCGCTGCCGGGGGGTGAGGGGGCGGTCGACGCCAGCGGCTGTTTCCTTAACTTCAGTCACCGGTCCAGCATGCCACAACCGAGAGCTGCGGTAACAAAAGAGAGCGCTGCTCTTGACTTAGCGGGCAAGCCGCGCCAAGCTGTTTCTGAGAGCACTGCTCTCAGAAACTGAACGAGGAGGACACGATGGCGCAGGTATATGTAGTAACCGGAGCGGGACCGGTGGGGTGGACGGTCGCCGAACAGTTGGCGGACCGGGGGCGGCAGGTGCGGATCCTCACGCGTTCGGGCAGCGGGCCCGGGCATCCGCTGGTCGAGCGCATTGCCGGGGACGCGAAGGATCCGGACATTCTGCGTACTGCCCTTGCCGGTGCGAAGGCTGTCTTCCACTGCATCCACGGGTCTGCGTATACGGCCCCGGCATGGCAGGCGGAACTTCCCGCCGCCGAGCAGTCAGTCCTCGCCGCGGCGCACGAAGCAGGCGCCGTCGTCGTATTCCCCGAAAGCCTCTATTCCTACTCCGAGCCAGACAGCGTGATGACGGAGGGCAGCCCGCGCCAGGCTGCCGGCGGCAAGCGCGGGGTGCGGACGGGGCTGCTTCGGGCCCGCGAGGCCGCAGCGGCTCCAACCGTGAGCGTGGTGGCAGGCGACTTCTTTGGCCCCCGCGTCCGGATGGCGCACGGAGGCGAACGCATGGTGGTGCCGATCCTGGCGGGAAAGAACGTCAGCGTGGTGGGCAGCTCCCGGCAGCCGCACTCGTTCACGTACGTCCCGGATCTTGCCAGGGCGATGATCGCGGCGGCAGACAGGCCGTCCGCCTGGAATGCCGTCTGGCACGCGCCCACGGGGCCGGCGCTCACCCAGACGGACCTTGCCCACGCTTTCGCCGCCGCGGCGGGACAACGTGCCCCCAAAGTGCGCGCCCTGCCCGGCTGGACGCTGCGCGCGGCGGGCCTGGTCTCAGGCGGTGCCCGCGAGCTGGCGGAGATGCTGTACCAGTTTGAGCGGCCGTTCATCATGGACTCGGCCGCGTCGCAGGCTGCCCTGGACGTCAAACCCACTCCGCTGGAAACGGCTGCTGCCGCCACTGTGGACTGGTGGCGGCAGCAGGCTTAGTGGTTCAGGAGCAGGGGTTTAGCGGCTGGGAACTTCTTCCAGGGGTTCGACGCCGGGCTCCCGCGGCCGCAGTGAAGTCCCGCCGTCGGCGCGTCCGAGCTTGCCCGGCCACCAGATCCTCGGTCCGATGTCGTAGGCCAGGGCCGGCACCAGCAGCGAGCGCACCAGGACGGTGTCCAGCAGCACGCCGAACGCCACAATGAAGGCCAGCTGCACCAGGAACATGATGGGGATGACACCCAGCGCAGCGAACGTGGCGGCGAGCACCACGCCCGCGGAGGTGATGACGCCGCCGGTCACCACCAGGCCGCGGAGGATGCCGGCCCGGGTTCCGTGCTTCAGTGACTCTTCCCGGACCCGGCTCATCAGGAAAATGTTGTAGTCCACGCCCAGGGCCACCAGGAACACGAAGCCAAACAGCGGAACGGTCGCATCGGCGCCGGGGAAGCCAAAGATGTTGTTGAAGGCGAATGCCGAAACACCGAGCGCCGCCGCATAGGAAAGCACCACGGAGAGGACCAGCAGGACCGGGGCCACGATGGAGCGCAGCAGCAGCATCAGGATGAAGAGGATCACCACCAGGACCACGGGGATGATGACCGCCAGGTCGTGCTGGGCTGTGGTGTTGGTGTCCAATGCCGTGGCGGTGACGCCGCCTACCAGCGCGCCGGGGTCGACGGCCTTCACGCCGGTGCGCAGGGCCTTGACCGTTTCCTCCGCTTCCAGCGAGTCTGCCGCGTCGTTGAGGGTGGCGTTGATGATCACCTTTCCGTCGCGGACGTCCGGGGCGCCGGGAGCCCCGGGGGCTCCGGTGATGGGCACACTGCCCGCACCCAGCAGGTAAGCCTCGCCCACGCCGTCGTCCGCTTTCACGCGGTCCAGCACTTCAGCTGCCTTGCCCTGGTCGGCAATCACGACGGCGGGGCTGCCGCTGCCTGCGTTGAAGTGGCGGGCCAGCGCGTCCTGGCCGTCAACGGCGTTGGAGGCGGTGAGGATGACATCGGTCTGCGGCACGCCGTTGGCCTTCAGCTGGAACAGGCCGCCGGCCGCAACCAGCAGCAGGAGGACTGACGCCACCCACACCGTCCGGGGCCGGCGCGCCACCAGTGAACCGGTGGCACGCCACAGCCCCTTCTGGCCCTCCAGGCCCGTGACCAATTCGGGTTCGCGCTGGTCTGCCGGGAGGAGTTTGGGCCGGAACGGCCAGAAGGCGGCCCGGCCCAGCAGAGCCATCAGCGCGGGCAGCAGGGTCAGCGCGGCGAACAGGGCACACAGGATGCCTGCGGCAGCCACGGGGCCCAGCGCCTTGTTGGAGTTCAGGTCGGAGAAGAGCAGGCAGAGCAGCGCGATGATCACGGTGGCGCCGGAGGCCAGGATGGGCTCGAAGGATGCCTTCCATGCGGTGAGGACGGCGGCCGTGCGGTTGGTGGTGTGGGTGAGCGCTTCGCGGAAGCGTGCCACAAACAGCAGGGCGTAGTCCGTGGCCGCGCCGATCACCAGGATGGAGAGGATGCCCTGGCTTTGGCCGTTGAGCTGGATCCAGCCGGCCTTGGCCATGCCGAACACCAGCAGGATTGCTGCGCACAGGGCAAACACGGACGTCAGCAGCACCATGACGGGCAGCAGCAGGGACCGGTAGACGATGAGGAGGATCACGAACACGGCGGACAGGGCAACCAGCAGGAGGATGCCGTCGATGCCGCCGAAGGCTGCGGTGAGGTCCGCGGCAAGGCCGGCGGGACCGGTCACGAAGGTCCGGGCACCCTCCGGCGCTGCCTCCGCCACCGTGCCGCGGAGCTCCTTGACCGCGTCCTTGATCTCCACCGGGGACCCGACGGGGACCACGAACTGGACTGCCTTGGCGTCCTTGGAGGGAATCGGGCCGATCACCGTGCTGCCCAGCTTGAGGTCTTCAAGGCTGGACTTGAGCGCGGCCAGCTCCCCCAGCTGTACGGGCGTGAACGCCTCGTTCTTCTCGATGACGATGATGCCCGGAACCTCGTCCGAGTCACGGAACTTTGCCTGCCAGTCCTGCGCCTCGGTGGCCTCGGCGTTGGCGGGCAGGAACGACGCCTGGTCATTGGAGGAGACCTCCTCCAACCGGCCGAACGTGGGGCCGCCAACCCCGGCAAGTCCCAGCCAGGCCAGCACCAAGACGACAGGGACGAGCCAGCGCAGCCAGAAAGGGACTCGCTCCTTGGCAACTTTTGTGCGGTTCATGGCGCCTTCCATTAATCAGGGGTGGAGTAGAATTTGTTCCATCATAGATTATCTCCATCGTAGACATAAGTGCCTGCCAAGCTTTTTCCGGCAGCTGAAGACGAAAGCGGGAACTGCAGTAATATCCGTCAGTACGGCCGGAAAGAAACGTTGGCGTGGAACCAGGAATGCGGGGAGGTGGGCATGGCAGGCAAAGCTTCGGCTGATTCGGCGCGGGCGCACTTCGACGGCCCTCCCGACGGCCCGCCGCAGCCGCTGCTCCGCCTCCTGCAGGAATTCACCATGGAGGCCAACCGCTACGTGGATGTTGCCGGCGGCCGGAAGGACATGCACCGCACGGACATGAATGCCCTGGCCGCCATCATGCGGCACACCTCCGCCGGCAGCGTGGTGACGCCCGGGGTCCTGCGCAAAGAACTGAACTTGAGCTCTCCGGCCACCACCGCCCTGATCGACCGCCTGGACAAGTCGGGGCACATCGTGCGGGAACGGAACAGTGCGGACCGGCGCCAGGTCCAGCTGAAGATGACCCCCAAGGCGTTCCAGGAAGGCGGTGCGATCTTTGCTCCCCTGGCGCAACACATGGGCAGCGCCATGGCCGCCTTCTCGGAGGAGGAGCTGGAAACCGTCACACGGTTCATGACGGCGATGGTGGAAGCCACGGTGGCGGCAAGGACGGAGTCCGGGTAGCCGCAGGCACGCCGGCATTGGGGGTAGCGTTTGGTTATGAGTGCGCAGCAGCCTGAAGACGACGTTTACACGCACGGCCACCACGAATCGGTGGTCCGCGCCCATGCCGCCAGGACCGCCGAAAATTCAGCGGCGTTCGTCCTTCCGCACGTCACGCCGGGTTCGTCGCTGCTCGACGTCGGTTGCGGCCCTGGCACCATCACCTGCGACTTCGCCGCCCTGGTCAGCCCCGGGAAGGTCACCGGCCTGGACCGCTCACCGGACATCATTGCCCAGGCGCAGGCCCTCGCCGTCGAGCGGGAAGTACCCAACGTTGAATTCGTGGCCGGCAACATCTACGACCTCGACTTCCCTGACGAAACATTCGACGTCGTCCACGCCCACCAGGTACTCCAGCACCTGACCGACCCCGTCGAGGCCCTGCGTGAGATGCGCCGGGTCGCCAAGCCCGGCGGCATCGTGGCAGTGCGCGACGCCGACTTCCACGGCATGAGCTGGTACCCAGCCATCCCCGAGCTGGACGAGTGGATGGACCTGTACCAGCGGATTGCCCGCCGGAACGGAGCAGAGCCCGACGCCGGGCGGCGGCTGGTCAGCTGGGCACAGGCTGCGGGATTCACGGACGTCGCCCCCAGCAGCAGCAACTGGCTTTACGCCACGGCGCAGCAGCGCCGCTGGCAGGCGCGTGTCTGGGGTGAGCGGGTGCTGCACTCGGCCTTCGCCGAGCAGGCGCTGGAGTACGGATTCGCCAACCCGGCAGACCTTGCCCGGATCTCTGCCGGCTGGCACCGCTGGGGCTCCACCGACGACGGCTGGTTCCTGATCCCGAACGGCGAGGTCATCGCCAGGGCCTGAGAGCCCCCAATGGGAGTTGCAACCTTCTGCCGGCAGGGACACTAAACTTGGGTGGTGCAATTCTCCCTCTGGCTGGCCCTGGCCGGCGCCGGCGCCCTGATCAGCTTCACCCCGGGTGCCGGGGCCATCAACACCATGAGCAATTCGCTGAACGCGGGCTTCCGCCGGTCCATCTGGGGAATCCTGGGCCAGCAGGCAGCCCTGGTGGTGCACGTGCTGATTGTGGCCCTGGGCGTTGGGGTACTGGTGGCCAGTTCACCCCTCGCCTTCAACGTGATCCGCTACGCCGGCGCGGCGTACCTGGTGTACCTGGGCATCCGCCAGTTCCTGAGCAAGCCCACGGTGGCCCAGGAACAGGCCGCCACCCTTCGCAACGAACCCGGCTGGTCACTCTTCCGGCGCGGGTTCTGGGTCAACCTCCTGAACCCGAAGGCGATCGTGTTCTTCCTCGCCTTCACCCCCCAGTTCATCCGGCCGGATCAACCCCTGTTCAACCAGTACGCCGTGCTGACGGCCACGATTGTTGTCATCGACATCCTGGTGATGTGGTTCTTCTTTGCTGCGGCCGCGAGGTCGTTCCAACGGTTCACCAACACTGATCGGGGCCAAACGGTCCTGAGCAGGGTGTTCGGAGTCCTGTTTGTGGGCGTGGGCATCCTGCTGGCCCTGATCCACTGAAAAAGCCCTCCCTCAAGGCGGGCACCAACGTGACCCGTACCCCGTTCAGGGGTTAGTAATGCATCTTTACAAAGCCGTAAATCTTTGTGAACACGCGGCTAGCCAAGAGTGATCGGAAGCGCGCATGCTTAGGGGCATGGACTCAGCGTCGAGCGCATACCGCGTCATCACCGTTTGCACCGGCAATATCTGCCGGTCCCCCATGGCCGAGCTTATGCTCGAGGCAGCACTCGAACGCGAGGGTCTTGACGGCCTGGTGGAGGTGGACTCCGCCGGCATCACCGGTTACGAGGCAGGCCGGCCCATTGATCCCCGTGCCGCCCGCCGGCTCGCCGCAACCCAATTGGCCTCCGATCACCACATAGCCCGCGAGTGGGAGCATGGGTGGTTCCGCGAGCGCGACCTGATCCTCGCCCTGGACATTGACCACTACGCCTGGCTCAGCGAAGCGGCGCCGGACCAGGAATCCCTGGACAAGATCCGGATGCTGCGCAGTTTTGATCCCAGCATGGCCGGGCGTGACCGGTTGGACCAGGGCATCGAGGATCCCTGGTACGGCGGCCATGCGGATTTCGACGCCGTCTGGCACCAGATCCATGCAGCGTTGCCGGGACTGGTCCAGCACATCAAGTCCGCCGTCCTGCAGAACACCCAGCTGCAGCCGCACTAGTTGCGGGGGAACCGGTCAGTCCAGGCCGACGAACCGGGGCACAACCAAACCCAAACGCACCACGGAAAACGGTACGCTCTAGTCCATGAGCCCAGCCCCCGTCATTATCGCCATCGACGGGCGCTCCGGCGCAGGGAAGACCACCCTCGCCGTCGAGCTCGCGGCCCGGCTCCGCGCCCACCACAAGGTCTCGCTGTTCCACCTTGAGGACATCTACCCGGGCTGGGACGGACTGGCGGCCGGCGTCGAGCGCTATGTCTCCACGGTCCTCACCCCGCTCAGCCGCGGCCAGGCAGCGACCTGGACCAGCTGGGACTGGGAGAACCATTACGACGGCGACGTCCGGGTGACGCTGCCGGCGGAAATCGTCATCGTGGAGGGGGTAGGGGCCGCCGCGGAGGCCGCCCGGCCCATGCTGGGTGCGGTGATCTGGACCGAATCCCCGGACGATGTCCGGCGGACCCGGGCCCTGGACCGCGACGGCGCAACCTATGAACCGTACTGGGACGTGTGGGCCGCCCAGGAGGAAGAGTGGCTGGGCCGTGACGACGTGCCGGGCCAAGCGGACCTTCGCGTCCGGAACCTTGCCGACGGATCGGCCCCGGCGGACATTGTGCAGCTCCTCCCCTACCTGCCCGCCCTGGCCCCGGTCCTCGGCCCCGAATTGTCAGCCCGCCGCGGCCTGCGCCTTCATGCCGAGCGCATCGATGCCGTCCCCAAGGCACCGGCCCTGTTCCAGTCGCTGTACGGCCGCTCCACCAACGCCGTGTGGCTCGACTCCTCCAACGCGGGCACGGAGCCTGACGGCGGGGACCAGGCGCAGCGGACGGCGGCAGAGCGCAGCCGGTTCAGCATCATGGCGGACGACGGCGGCACGTTCGGACAGTGCGTCACACACCGCGGGGGTGCGAGCCGGATCAGCGCAGGCTCGTCCACTGCCAACGTTCCGGGCCCCTTCTTCCGCTGGCTCGACACCGTCTGGGGCCGCCGGGCGGTGCGGACACCCGAAGGCTACCCCGGCGAATTCACCCTGGGCTGGCTGGGCTGTCTGGGGTACGAGCTGAAACGTGAAACCGGCGGCAGTGATCTTTCCGCACCCACCCCGGACGCTGCCCTGATCTTCGCAGGCCGTGCCGTGGTCCTGGACCACGCCGAAGGCGCCGTCTGGCTCCTGGCGCTGGAGGCACCGGACGCCGACGAGTGGCTGCAGCAGGCGCGTGCAGCCGTGGAAGCCGCGGCGCACCCAACAGCGGACGCGGGCGGCAGCACCGGCGTCGTACCTCCCGCGCCGCCCACGTTCCGCAGCCGGGACACGGGCGAACGGTACCGGGAAAAGATCGCCGCCGCCCAACACCAAATCGCTGAGGGCAACACCTACGAGGTGTGCCTGACCACCACGCTCGAAGCCAGGATCCAGGCCGGCTCGCTGGATCCCTGGACCACCTACCTGGCCCTTCGCCGCAGGAACCCGGCCCCGTTCGCCAGCTACCTCCGGGTGGGAAACCTTGCCGTGGCCAGCACCTCGCCGGAGCGGTTCCTGAAGATAGGGTCCGACGGCGGTATGCGCGCCGAGCCGATCAAGGGCACCCGGCGCCGGGCTGCTGACCCGCAGGAGGACAGCCGGCTGCGTGCGGACCTGGCCACCTCCCTGAAGGACAGGGCCGAGAACATCATGATCGTGGACCTGCTGCGTAACGACCTCAGCCACTTTGCCATGCCGGGCTCCGTCACGGTCAGCCGGCTCTGCGCCATCGAGAGCTACGCCACCGTCCACCAGATGGTCAGCACCATCGATGCCCACCTCCTGCCCGGAGCGCCGCGGGCAGAGGCGGTGGCAGCCTGCTTCCCTGCCGGCTCCATGACCGGCGCCCCCAAGATCAGCACCATGGCCATCCTCGACCAGCTGGAAGCAGGGCCCCGGGGGATCTATTCGGGAGCCATCGGCTATTTCTCCCTGAACGCGGCGGCGGACCTCGCCGTCGCCATCCGGACCCTGGTGGTCAGCGCGGCAGGTGACGGAACCGCGGAACTCTCGCTCGGCGTCGGCGGCGCCATCACCTCGGACTCCGACCCGGACGACGAATATGAGGAGATCCGGACCAAGGCCTACGGGGTCCTCTCCACCCTGGGGGCGGATTTTCCGGACGACTGAAGCGTCCACGGCGGACGGTCCGGCCGGCAGCTTGCCTTGCCACCGCAGCCGGGAAAACGGTTTAGGAGGACACCGCCGCGGGTAGGGAGCTGAGCGTCAGCTGAACCGCTCAAGCAATGCGGCGGGATACCCAAGCGCCCACACGAGTGAGGTTTGCCGCGTGACAGACCCTTCCCACCCCGACAACACCAGCAAGCAGGCACCCCGCAGCGTTAAGTACGTCCTCATGCTGGGTGCCCTGGCCGCCCTTCCCGCCATCACTACGGACATGTACCTGCCCTCGCTGCCTGCCGTGGAAGCCGATCTGCACACCACCCAGACCGCCGCCCAGCTGACACTGTCCGGAACGCTCGTCGGGGCGGGGGTCGGCCAGCTGGTCATCGGACCCTTCTCGGACCGGTTCGGACGACGGTTGCCGCTGATCATCGGGATTTCGCTGCACGTGGCCATCTCGCTGCTGTGTTCAGTAGCCCCGAACATTGAAACCCTGACAGGGCTGCGTGTGCTCCAGGGCTTTTTCAACGCGGCCGCCGCCGTGGTGGCACTGGCCGTCATCCGCGACCGCTTCGTTGGCTCCGCCGCCGCCCGGCTGCTCTCCCGGCTGATGCTGGTGATCGGCGTGGCGCCGCTCCTGGCTCCCACCGTCGGGCAGGCCATTGCCGGCGCCTGGGACTGGCGCGCCGTCTTCTACGCCCTTGCGCTGATCGGGGTGGTCCTGGTCGCAATCGTTTGGCGCTTCATGCCGGAAACGCTGCCGACGGACAGCCGCAGCCCGGGCAACCCCCGGCACGTCGCCGGAGCCTACTGGTCGCTGCTGCGGGACAGGCACTTCATGGCGCTGGCCGTCATCCCCGGGCTGGGGCTGGCCCTGATCATGAGCTACGTGGTGGGCTCCCCCTTCGTCTTCCAGAACGAATACGGCCTCACCGCCCAGCAGTTCGCCCTTGTCTTCGCCCTTAACGGCGCCGCACTTGTCCTTTCCGCCCAGCTCAATGCCGCCCTGGTCCGCAAGTTCCCGCCGGTCCGCCTCCTGCGCACCGCCCTGCTGGTCCAGTTATGCCTGGCCTTGGTGCTGCTCGTGGTGGTGGCCACGGGTGCCGGTGGCGCGTTTGGGCTGGTGGCCGCCCTGTGGCTGGTCCTCTCAGCCCAGGGAATGGTCCCGGCAAACGCCTCCGTCCTGGCCCTGCACAACTACGGCCACATGGCGGGAACGGCGGCGGCGGTCATCGGTGCCCTGCAGTCAGGGGTGGCCGGACTGGTGAGTCCCCTGGTGGGGGTGCTGGGCGGAAATTCGCTGTCGATGGCCAGCGTCATGATCGGCAGCTGCGCCGTGGCGGTGACAGTGCTTGCCCTGGGGACTCCCGCCTACCGGAAGGGCGGCTGGGCGGAGCATGCCGGGCGCGACGACGGCCAGCGGGTCAGTGCCGACGAATAGCTGGCTGCAGCGCGCTTACTGGACCGTGGCCGTCAGCCGGGCCACGTTGTCCACATACCGGGCGGCGAGCGGACGGTTGAGCCAGTCCGCCAGTTTCAGCTCATGGGAGATGTCCCGGTAGGTATCCTCCACCGCCCGCATCTTGTTCACGATGTCCTCGCCCAGAAGCATCACCGAGACCTCAAGGTTCAACGAGAACGACCGCATGTCCATGTTGCTGGACCCCAGGACGGCCACCTCGTCGTCGATCGTGAAGTGCTTGGCGTGCAGAACGAACGGCGCCTTGTACAGGTAGATCCGCACGCCGGCCTCGAGGAGCGCCTCGTAGTAGGACCGCTGCGCGTGGTGCACCAGGAACTGGTCCCCCTTCTCGGACACGAACAGTTCCACGTCAACGCCGCGCTGGGCCGCGGTGGTGATGGCGTACAGCAGTGAGTCATCCGGCACGAAGTAGGGGCTGCAGATGGAGATCCGGTGCTGTGCGGAGTAGATGAGCGTGTTGAAGAGCCGGAGGTTGTTTTCCGTGATGAAGCCGGGGCCGCTGGGCACTACCTGGGCTGTAACGTTGCCGGGTTCCGGGTTCGCCGGGAGCTGCAGCTGGTGTTCCAGGGATTCGTCGGTCTCGCTCAGCCAGTCGGTGGCGAAGACGACGTTCAGGGTGGTCACGATGGGGCCGCGCAGGCATGCCATCAGTTCCACCCATTCGCGGCCTGCCTTGCGGTGGCGCGGGTTGTTGTAGGAGGGCTCGATCAGGTTCTGCGACCCCGTGAAGGCGATTTCGCCGTCGACCACCATGATCTTGCGGTGGTTGCGCAGGTCCGGCCGGCGCCACTGGCCGTGGATGGGCAGGAGCGGCAGCATCCGCTTCCACTGGATCTTGCCTGCCCTTAACCGCTTGAGCAGCTTCCGGTAGCCCTTAATGCGCAGCGTGCCGATGTGGTCGAAGAGGAGCCGCACTTCCACGCCGCGTTCGGCGGCTTCCTCGAGGGCGGTGAGCAGGTCGTTGGTGACGTGGTCCGAGCTCATGATGTAGAACTCCGCGTTGACGAATTTCTTCGCCTTACGCACGGCGTTGGTCATGTCGAGGATGGAGTCCGGGTAGCCGGGGATGAGCTCAACCGAGTTGTTGTCCACCATGGGCAGCGAACCCAGGGTGCGGTTGAGCTCAGCGGCGGATTTCACCCACTCCGGCCCGGGGTAGTCGCTGTCGGCGTCCGCGAGGGCTGAGATGCCAGCCCGCACCCGCTCGTTGACCTGCTGCTGCTGCGCGCGGCGGCGGCTGGAGAGCTGGAAGTTGCCGAACAGCAGGAACAGCACGATGCCCACGAACGGGATGAAGAAGATCCCCAGCAGCCAGGCCATGGCCGTGGTGGGACGCCTGTTGCCGGGGATGATGCCCAGGGCCAGGACCCTGATGACAAGGTCGGCGAAACCCAGGAGCACCACAACCCATGTCGGCGCGGTGCCGGCAAGCGAAAAAGGCCACAACACGTCAATAACTCCCGGCGAGGTTGGGCTCCGGAGGACGGTTTCCCGCCGGGGCACTCTGCCCAGCTTATCCGCGGCGCCGCACTAAGCTGGTGCCATGACCTCTCCAGCCCCCGTGGTTCTCGTTTTCCTTGACCCCGCTTTCCCCGACGGCAGGGTGGCCGACGCTTCCAAGCCCCAGCTGCTGGTCACGGACCTCGGCGTCACGCGCGGCGATGGCGTCTTCGAAACCATGCTGGCGGTCGGTGGAACGGTGCGGAAAATGCAGGCCCACCTGGACCGGCTGGCCGGCTCGGCCACAGCACTGGACCTGGACATCCCCGGCCAGGACGCCTGGCGGCGCGCCATTGCGGCCGCGGTCGCCAGGCACCGGTCAGAGAACCCGCCGGCAGACCCTGCCGCAGATGAGCTAGTGATCAAACTGGTGGTGACACGCGGCGTGGAGGGCGCGCCCGCCCCCACTGCCTGGGTGCAGGCCTCGCCGGCGGGAGCTGCCGGCCGGCGGCAGCGGGAAACGGGCATCGACGTCATCCTCCTTGACCGCGGCTACGACAGTGACGTGGCTGAACGGGCACCCTGGCTGCTCCTGGGAGCCAAGACCCTCTCCTACGCCGTCAACATGGCAGCGCTGCGCCACGCGCACAAGCAGGGCGCCGACGACGTCATCTTCACCTCCTCGAACGGCCGCGTCCTGGAAGGCCCCACGTCCACGGTGCTGCTGGCGCACCTGGAAAAGTCCGACGACGGCACAACAGTCAAGCGCCTGATCACACCACAGCTGGACAGCGGCATCCTGCCCGGAACATCCCAGGGGGCGCTCTTTGCTGCAGCCAAGGCGGCGGGCTGGGAACTGGGCTATGGGCCGCTGGAGCCGCAGGACCTCCTGGACGCCGACGCCGTCTGGCTGATCTCCAGCGTCCGCCTGCTGGCCCCCGTGAACCGGATCGACGGCAAGGAGATCGGCACCCCGGCCGTCCAAAAGGAACTGACCGCTGAATTGAGCGGACTTTTCGCGGGCATCCACTAGCCCCCAGCAGGCCGGGCCAACCCTTTTCCCGTCCCGGCATCGCCCGTAAGGTGTGCAGCATGGACTCGCAAAAGCTGCCGATCGAAAATCTGTCCTTTGACGACTGCTGGGACCTCCTTGAGGGTGACACCTTGGGCAGGCTGGCCATTGTGGTGGACGGGCATCCGGAGATCTTTCCCGTGAATTACGTTGTCCATCTGCGCAGCATCCTGTTCCGCACGGCGCCGGGGTCCAAGCTCTGGGGCGCCAGGATGGAGCGGCCGGCCGCCCTGGAAATCGACGGCTACGATCCCGCGAACGAACTGGCATGGAGTGTGGTGGTGCGGGGCGATACGGAGATCGTCGAGGACCAGGCCGTAAAGGATGCCGTGGACAGCCTCGGCCTGGAGCCGTGGCAGCCCGGCGAGAAGGCAAACTACGTCAGGCTGAACGCCAAGGCACTGACCGGACGCCGGTTCCGGGTGAACCGGCCGGACATCTGGAACACCCGGGTCCAGGACCGGCGCCGGGCCTCGTTCGAATAGCCCGACTCGAATAGCACCGTTTGAATAACCGCGTCTTGACGGCTGCGCCCGTCAGGAGGTGGAGCCTGCCACCTGCCGTGATAGCTGCGCTTCCAGCCCGGACAGCAGGATGGTGAGTCCCTGGTCGAGCTCCCTGGCGCCGTCGTACTCCGCCAATGCCGGCGCAAGGGCGCGGAGCCGGGGGAATTCCTTTGCGGGCAGGCGGTGGAGCCCCAGGCGCAGCAGTACCTCGTTCTCTTCCGGGTCCACAACGTACTCCTGCAGTTCGTTCAGGATGTGCCCGTAGAGGAAACCGTAGTAGGCGCGGTAGACGTGGAGCGCATCTGCCGGTTGGAATCCCGCCGATGCCAGCAGTGTCAGGATCTGTTCCAGCGGCCGGAGCGTGCCCAGCGGGCGCAGCCCCAGCGGCGTGGACAGGGGCCGGGTCACCAGCAGGGGGACAACGTTGGGATGCTCAAGCGCCAGCATCCGCAGATCATGGGCGATGTTCCGCAGCTGGGCTTTCCAGTCCGGGTCTTCCGGATGAATCGGGAGCTGGTCAAGGACCAGCTCAGAAACCCCGTCCAGCAGTGCGGCGCGGTTCTCGGCGTAGCGGTAGAGACTCATGGGGTCCCGGCCAAGCTCCTGCCCCAGGCGCCGCATGGTCAACGCGTCCAGCCCTTCCGCGTCAACCAGTTCGAGTGCCTTGGCCAGCACCGTTTCCCTGCTCAACCTTGCCTTGGCAGGTGTGCGCCCTGAAGCACGCGGGGCATTCATGATGTTGTCCTAGCTGTGGAGGTGGCGTCCCGAATAAATCGAGACGGTTGCGTCACTTGTAGTCTACGGGTAAAGTCTACAGCGTAGACAGGCGCTGACAACGCTGAGGCCCACTGCAGTTCGAGGGGACTCAACCTATAAATCCGATGGCCGCGTGCAGGGCATCGGGTTTTGCTGCTGTAGCCGAACGGCGGCGCCGAGCACTTAGCGAAGGGGAGCCATCATGGCACATTCGCAGTTCGATATTTTTCTCAAGGAAGCCACCTACCCCGACCAAGCCTCAGGTACCAGCCTGGACGGCGACCGCCTCTACGGGCTCTACACCAGCTGGTGCGTTATCAACCAGCAGCCACCGGGCACCGAGTCCAGCTTCTGGTCAGCCATGAAGCACCGGATCTCCCCGCGCCGCAATGGGCTTCGCATGAAGGGTCCTGCCGCCGCGGACTACATCCTGACCAGCTACCCGGGCCTGGTCTAAGACCCACCCGGCTCATAAGAGGCCACCGGGCAACCAGTGGCACATGTTCAAATGCTGTGGCACGCCCGTGCCGCAGCATTTTTCATGCCCGCATTGGTGTGGAAGCGCCGGGGCTAGGTAGGGATGATCCGGAACAGGAACCTGGTGCGGACCATCACCCAGAGCAGGGCCAGGACCACGGCGTAGGCCGCGGTGTTGAGGAAGATGCTTTGCTGCTGCAGCGCCGGAATATTGGCCACGACGGCGATCAGGACCACGTGCATGATGAACACGTAGAGCGTTGCCCTGCCTAGCGGGACCAGGAACCATCCCAGTGCCCGCTCCACCGGCTTCCAGTAGGTACTGAGGAACGCGTAGGCAGCCACCACCAGGGCCAGGACGTTGAGCAGTCGCCCCGGGGCAAGATATGTCCGGCCGAAGAATGCGTCATACATGGCCCGGTAGGACGCATCCGGCAGAAGCGCCAGGCGGACGTCATAGTTGTTGGCCAGGTACGGGTTGCCCCAGGACAGGAAAGCCAGCGCGAAGGCGGCGGTAGTGCAGGCAACCACCACCCAAGTGTGCGCGGACAGCCACTCCGTGATGCTGCGCCGGTAGTAACCCGCAACCAGCCCGAGCACGAACAGCACCTGCCACACCAGCAACGGGAAGGAATCCTCGAACTGCGATGGCATGATCCGGAACCTGGTCACGGTCCCGACTGCGTACACGAGGAGCGTCGCAACCAGCACCCAGATGGCCTTGCCGCGGTTCAACGCCGCGAGGATCAGCGGGCTGGCCAGCAAAAGCACCACATAGAGTCCCATGACATTGAACTGCCAGGGCCCGAACTGCAGCAGCACGATGGCCGGCAGCACCTGGGGTGGGACGGGGAACTGGAACAGCGATGACATGCCCGCGTACAGGTCGTAGCTCCGGCCGGCTCCAGTATGCCCGGCGCCGCCGGTTCCCTGGTCCACGAAGGTGGTCAGGGCCTCGGTGTTGAAGAACGGGAGCAGGGACAGGAGGAAGACGCCGATCAGCACGGCCAGTGCCGTCAGGTAGAGCTTGCCTGCGCGGCGGGTGGTCAGGTCCACCACCCGGCCGAAGTCCTCCTTGGCCTTGGGCCCGTAGACCATGCCCACCACCAGGCCGGAGAACAGGACGAACAGTTCGGCGCCGGACACGAAGCCCACAGCCTCCTGCGTGAGCAGCTGGAACAGCGAGGCCATGCCCAGGTGGTTCACCACCACGAAGACGATGGCCATTCCGCGCAGCAGATCCACGCGGGAATCCCGGGTGGAGGGATCCTGGTAGCTCCACCCCGTGGCGGCGCTGTACCGGCGGGGAATCTGCCACAGGGCCACAAGCAGGATGACCATGGCCGCAGCAACAGTCCACGGCGCAACCCCGGAGAGGGTGTTGGCCCGGACGTACGGGCTGGCGGAGCCCACGTCGGTGACGGGGCCGGTGACAAGCGGCGATGCCTTCAGCCTGTCCAGGGCCGCTTTGGCAACATCCGGTTTTCCAGTGAGCAACCAGCTGATGCTTGCCACTCCGGTATCCCTGGTGCTGGTGCGCTCGTCCCAGACCACCGCGGCCGTCCGGTCGAATGCGGGGGAAGTGGCAGTTGCCACCGCCTGGTCCCACCACCCCACCTTGATGTCCGCCTCGGAGGCGCCCCCGGACGCAGGGCTGTAGAAAGCCGAGGTCTGGAGGAGGAAAGGCTTCCGGTGCCCCTCGGAGTAGGTGCCGTAGAAGTTTTCGCTGCCCGAGGCCGTCAGCATTTCCTGGAGCTCACCGGGCCGCGGCAGGGTGTTGACGGCGGCGCCACCGGCGGTGTCATCGTGATAGGCAGTCAGCGCCACCCAGTCCACGGCGTCGTCGCCCGGGTAGTACGGGGCGTACGCGCTGTCGCTTCCGTTCCAGGCCCCGTCGCCGTTCGTGTCCAGGAGCGAAAAGCCTTCGCTTCCGGGCTGCGGCGCATCCCGGTTGCGGTCAAAGGGGTAGTCCTTGCCCAGGTAAGGGGCCCACACCATGGCGGCCCGGCCGCCGTCGTACTTCTTGAACGCTGCCGCAACCGATTGGAAGGCCTGACGGTACGAGGCAGGCTGTTGGCCCCATGCCACCCAGCTTGCGTTCATGTCCGGCGCGAACCGGATCAGCAGCTGCCCCTTGAACCCGGAGGTAAGGTCCCGCACCTGTGTTGCGAAGGCTTCTGCCTCCGGGGCGCCGAGCTGGGCCAGGGGCACGGATGGCTTCACCGTGAGCAGGGCGTGGGTGCCTTCGGCAGCGGCCTGCTGAAGGAAGCCGCCGATGTCATTCCGTTCCGAATCCCGGTAGGGCATGGTGATGTCGTGGCCGAACACGGCCGGGCCGGCGCCAAGCCGGCCGCTGAAGCCTGCGGCGGTGTCCTCGCCCCACTCGAGCACCGCACCCAGCCAGGGCTTTCCCTTCTCCGGTGGAGCCTCCGCCGCATGCGCCGGACCAGCGGCCGCCAGGGCCAGGAGCGCGATGAGGGCCGCGGCCAGAAACGCGCGGATGGACCGTAGACGGTTCCGGCGGGTTGCGGCGTGGTGGTGCGATGTGACTGCCCGCATGCTGACAAGACCCCCGGTACTCATTGCCCTGATGGCGCCGACGGCGCCCCGGTAAGAACTGTATCGGCCCGGCGGCCGCTGACCACGCGTGGCGGGCCGCCCACCTGCGGTGATGTCCGCCGTCGTACCTTTCTTCGACGCGGCGCCTTCCTTCACCACGGCTCAATTACGGAACATGACGACGGCGGCGGTGCGGCCCGGCGCGGCAGGTGTTACGTTTTTGGGGAGTAATGAGTACCGGTGTGAAGCCCTGACTGGCCGGTCGGCAACCCTCCCTTTCGCGGCGGGGTGCCTCAGGTGAATACTCGGCATATCGACCGATTCGAGCTGCAAGCGTGAAAGAAGGAGATCCGTCGTGTCTGACGCACCTGCCCCTGACGAAAAATTGTCCTACCGCCTGATTACGGGCCCGGACGACCGCGCATTCTGCGAGCGGATCTCGGCTGCGCTGGCGGAGGGCTATGTGCTGCACGGCAGCCCGGCGGCCACCTTCAACGGCACCAGCGTGATTGTGGCGCAGGCATTGGTCCTTCCGGCCGCGATCGCCTCGGCTGACGCAGCGGTAGCGTCTGCGGTGGACGAGCTGGACGCCGAGTTTGAGGGCGAGTTCGACGGCGAGGGCCACGCATGAGCTACGCAGGAGACCTCACGCCCCAGGAAGCCTGGGAGAAGCTGCAGCAGGGCGCCATCCTGGTAGACGTCCGGACCGAGGGCGAATGGGCCCACATCGGCATGCCGGACACCAGGGCCACGGACAACGACCCACTCTTCATCCAGTGGACCTTCCCTGGCGGCATCCCCAACCCGGACTTCCTGAAGGACCTCAGGGAGCAGGCGCCGGAGGACCCCTCCGCCGAACTGGTGTTCCTGTGCCGGTCGGGCCACCGTTCGGTTGCGGCTGCCACCGCCGCCACGCAGGCCGGCTTCACGTCCTACAACGTGCTGGAGGGCTTTGAAGGCGAACCGGACCGCTACGGCGAACGCACCGTCAATGGCTGGAAGAACCGTGGCCTGCCCACCAACCTCGGAAAGAACTAAGTGACTTTCAACCAAGACGCCCCCGGCTGGAACCCCGACACCCAGGCTGTCCGCGGCGGCCTGGACCGCACCAACTTCCAGGAAACGTCCGAGGCCGTCTTCCTGAACTCCGGCTTCGTCTACGAATCCGCCGCAGCGGCTGAACGCGCCTTCACCGGCGAAGACGAGCGCTTTGTGTACTCCCGCTACGGCAACCCGTCCGTGGCCACGTTCCAGGAGCGGCTCAGGCTGCTGGAAGGCACCGAAGCGTGCTTCGCGACGGCGTCGGGCATGTCCGCGGTGTTCACCGCGCTGGGTGCCTTGCTGGCTGCCGGCGACCGGGTGGTGGCCGCCCGTTCGCTGTTCGGTTCGTGCTTTGTGATCCTCAACGAGATCCTGCCGCGGTGGGGCGTGGAAACGGTCTTCGTGGATGGCCCGGACCTGGACCAGTGGCGCGAAGCCCTCTCGAAACCCACCGCCGCCGTCTTCTTCGAGTCCCCGTCCAACCCGATGCAGGAGATCGTGGACATCGCGGCGGTCAGCGAGCTGGCGCATGCCGCCGGAGCCAAGGTTGTGGCCGACAATGTCTTTGCCACTCCCCTGCTGCAGCGCTGCGGGGACTTGGGCGCGGACGTCATTGTCTACTCCGGCACCAAGCACATCGACGGGCAGGGCCGCGTGATGGGCGGGGCCATCCTGGGCACCAAGGAGTTCATTGACGGCCCCGTGAAGCAGCTGATGCGCCATACCGGGCCCGCACTTTCCGCCTTCAACGCCTGGGTCCTGACCAAGGGCCTGGAGACCATGAGCCTGCGCGTGCAGCATTCCTCAGCTACCGCGCTGCGGCTCGCGGAGTGGCTGGAGGAACAGCCTGCCGTGAGTTGGGTGAAGTATCCGCTGCTCAAGTCCCACCCGCAGTACGGGCTGGCCGCAAGGCAGATGAGTGCCGGCGGTACTGTCCTCACGCTTGAGCTCGCCCCCTCCGGTGGGCGCTCCGGCAAGGAAGCGGCGTTCGCACTGCTGGACGGGCTGCGTATCATCGACATCTCCAACAACCTGGGCGATTCCAAATCCCTGATCACGCACCCCGCCACCACCACGCACCGCGCCATGGGCCCGGAGGGGCGTGCCGCCATCGGCCTCACTGACGGTGTGGTGCGGCTTTCCGTGGGGCTTGAGGATGTTGACGACCTGATCCGCGACCTGGAACAGGCCCTGAAGCAGATCTAGGCGACGCGCTTCGTCATTTTCGAGGCGCAAATTCCCTGGCGCCCATGAAATACAGGCTGCGAAGAGGAATGTGCGCGTCGAGAATGGATTTGCGTCGAGAATGGATGTGCGCGTCGCCCGTCAGGACTGGCGGACCCGCAGTAATTCGGGCGTGGCCTCCACGTCCGCAAGATCCAGGGCATCCCTCATCGTCACGTGGACGGCCTGCCGGACCACGGCACCGAACCCCATGTCCTCCGGGGGCGGCCCGGCCAGGGCCTTGTCGCGGGCGCGGCGTTGTTCAGCGGCTCCTGTTCCGCGGGCGATGATGTCCTCCACACCCTGCCGTGCCAGCGCCAGTTCGCCCTGCTCGGCAAGGACTGGCGCCAGGTAATCCACCAGCGAGCGGACCACGTCGGCGGCCGGTGCGGGGCGGAAATTGCCGAAATCGAGGAGTTCACTGCTGAGTCCGGCGCTGCTGGCCTGCCAGGACGCCATCCGCAAGAGGACGGTGGGAACCGGCGCGGGATCCACGCCGTCGTGCCATTCCCTGCTGGCGGATTCGACCAGCGCCCGGACCAGCACGGCAATGAGCGCGGCGTCCTCGGCACGAAGGCACACATCCGCCACGCGGACCTCAACGGTGGGGTGGTTGCGCGAGAGCCGGGCATCGAAATACAGCATGCCTTCGTCGAGCATGACGCCGCTTTCCAGCAGCCGTGTGACCACCCGCCGGTAGGCAGCGTAGGTGCCGTAGATGCCTCCAGGCCCCGCCGTGGGCCACCGGTTCCAGGCCTGGGTGCGGTAGCTTTCGAACCCGGTGGGAACGCTGTTCCAGAAGGGCGAATTGGCGCTCAGCGCCGTGAGCACTGCCAGCTTGTCCCGGATCCGGTCCAGGACCGCCACGCCCTCTTCGGGCGATTCGATGAACGTGTGGACGTGGAAGCCGCAGGTCAGCTGTTCCTGGGCGGTGAGGCCAAAGCGTTCCAGCATCCTGGCGTAGCGCGGGTCCGGCGTCGTGTGGGTGGTGGACGCCAACGGCGAGGTGGCCAGCGCCGCCACCCTGGCACCATGCTTCCGGGCTGCCTGGTCCGCCAGGGCGCGGCCGGCGCGGATCTGTTCGAGCAGGCTCCCGTAGTCCAGGCAAGGCCGGGTCTGCGTCTCGATCTGCTCAAGCTTCAGCTCGGCACTCAAGCCCATCTCGTCGTCGTAATCCGCCTGCTTTCCGCCGTGGTGGACCTCGGGGTCTGCGGGAAGATCGTCGGCCGCTACGTGGTGGCCGGCCAGGAGGGCGTCGGCCAGGGCAAGGGGCTCCCCGGACTCCGGATCAACGATCAGGAGTTCTTCTTCCACGCCAAAAGTACGCATACCAACATTCTGCGATACATACCAGGCATTCAAAGGGGCACGGCGGTTCATGACGAACCGTGAATCCTAGTCCTGGAAGTACTCCACCTTGGCGCCGATGGTGTTCAGGCGCTCGGCCAGGTCTTCGTAGCCACGTTCGATCACGTAGATGTTCCGCAGTTCGGACACGCCCCGCGCAGCGAGCATGGCCAGCAGCAGGCACGCGGCCGGCCGGAGAGCAGGCGGGCAGCCGACCTCGGCGGCGCGCCACTTGGTGGGCCCGTTGACGTAGATCCTGTGCGGATCCAGGAGCTGAATCTGGGCACCAAGCCGGTTCAGCTCCGTCAGGTAAATCGCCCGGTTCTCGTACACCCAGTCATGGATCATGGTCTGGCCGTGGGCGTTGGCGGCGATGACCGCAAAGAAGGGCAGGTTGTCGATGTTCAGCCCGGGGAACGGCATGGGGTGGATCTTGTCCTCGGGGGCGCGCAGCTCCGAAGGCATGGTGGTCACGTCCACCAGCCGGGTGCGGCCGTTGCGGGCCATGTATTCACCCGAAATCTCCAGCTTCTGCCCCATCTGGCCCAGGGTGGCCAACTCGATTTCCATGAACTCGATGGGTACCCGGCGCACCGTGACCTCGGAGTTCGTGACGATGCCGGCGGTGATGAGGCTCATGGCCTCGATGGGGTCCTCGGAGGGGAAGTACTCTATCTCGGCGTCGATTTCGGGCATGCCGGTGATCTTCAGGGTTGTGGTGCCCACGCCCTCGATGGTGACGCCGAGCATCTGCAGGTAGAAGCACAGGTCCTGCACCATGTAGTTGGGGCTCGCGTTGCGGATCACTGTGGTTCCCGGCCGGTGCGCCGCAGCCATGATGGCGTTCTCAGTAACGGTGTCCCCGCGTTCGGTGAGGACGAAGGAGCGGTCGCGGGTGTCGGCAGGGGGAGCCTGGACGGTGTAGAAACCTGTGGTGGCCTCCACCGAAAGGCCGAACTGGCGCAATGCCTGCATGTGTGGCTCCACGGTGCGGGTGCCGAGGTCGCAGCCGCCGGCGTACGGCAGCTTGTACTCCCGCGACTCGTCCAGCAGGGGGCCAAGCAGCATGATGACGCTGCGGGTCCTGCGGGCCGCGTCAACATCCATCGCGTCCAGGTCCAGGACGGCCGGACGGCGCAGGCGGAGATCGGTGTCGTTGAGCCAGGTGCACTCGACGCCGATGCTGGTCAGTACTTCGACGATGCGGTTGACTTCCTCGATCCGGGCCAGCCGGCGGAGGATGGTGGTGCCGCGGTTGATCAGGCTGGCGCACAGCAGGGCGACGCCGGCGTTCTTGCTGCTGTTGACGTCCACGGCCCCGGACAGGGTGCGGCCGCCCTCCACCCGGAGGTGCGTCATCTGCGGCTTGCCGACGTTCACGATGCTGCGGTCGAAGATGGTTTCCAGCCGCTGGATCATCTTCAGGCTCAGGTTTTGCTTGCCCTGTTCCATCCGCGCAACGGCGCTCTGGCTGGTGCCGAGTTCGGCGGCCAGCTGGCCCTGGGTCCAGCCCTTCTCGCTCCGGGCGTCCCTCAACATGGCGGCAACGTGCTCAGCGGTCTCCTGCGTCATAACCAAAATATATCATAAATGAGTTATAGCGGCGCGGCGCCTGAGTCAGCCGGCACTTCTGGAAAGGCTTTACCCAGTACATGCGATAGAAATCACCACCGGGAGCGCTGCACCAACACTAGCTGCCCAGCCACACCATGTTCCACGTTCCGGCGGCCAGGGCCGCGAAAAGGGCAAGCCCGGCCACCATCACACCGCCGGCAACCACCCATACATCAAGCGGGCTGAACGTCGATTCACGCGCCCAGGTCCGTTTCCCGCCGCCGAAACCCCGGGCTTCCATTGTCACGGCCAGCCGGGACGCCCGGCGGATCGCCTGCACCAAAAGGCCGAAGCTCTGCCCCAGCGTCGCCTTGACCCGCTGGCCCAGGCTCCCGCGCGAGCCCACGCCGCGGGCCCGCCGCGCCATCCCGATGGTCTGCCACTCCTCCGCCATCAGCCCCACCAGCCGCATGGCGGCGAGCGTCCCCAGGACGAACCGGTGCGGCAGGCGCGCCTTCTGCGCCAGCGCATCGGCAAGGTCGGTCGGATCGGTGCAGCTCATCAGGAGCACCGCCGGAAGGGCGATGGCAAACCCGCGCAGCAGGAAGCCGATCCCCAGCTGCAGGGAACCCTCGCTCATGGTCCAGATGCCGACGTCGAGCAGGATCCTGCCGCTGTCCGGCGCCAGGATCGAGGTGCTCCAGCCGCCCACGGCAGCGGCGAGGATCATCGGCCAGCCGCGCTGCCACAGCAGGGACAGGGTGAGCCCGGCGAGGGGAAACAGCAGGAGCTCAAAAACCAGGGCCACGGACGCCGACACCCAGTCGATGGACAGCGCCAGGACCGCAGTGATGAGCAGGACGGCCGCGAATTTGCTCAGCGGATTGGCGCGGGCCAGGAGGGCATGGTTGCCGCTCAGGGTGAGTTCCTGCCTCATGGTGCCACCGCTTCCGCCGCAGCCATCCGCAGCTCCGCCCCGCCCAAGGCTTCGGTGAATTCGGCATCATGCGTCACGGAAACCACGGCAGTGCCGGCGTCCAGGAGCTCGGACAGGAACGAGGCCAGCTCGGCCCACGTGTTGGCGTCCTGCCCGAACGTGGGCTCGTCCAGGACCAGGACCTGCGGGCTGGCGGCCAGGACGGTGGCCACGGACAGGCGCCGCTTCTCCCCGCCGGAGAGCGTGTAGGGGTTGGCGTCCACCAGTTGGGTGAGCCGCAGCCGCTCCAGCAGTTCATCCACGCGGTCCTCGCCGTGGCCCAGGTGCCGGGGGCCGAACAGCAGCTCGTCAAGCACCTTGCCGGTCACGAACTGGTGCTCCGGCTCCTGGAACACCGTCCCCACGCGCGAAATCAGCTGCTCGGCCTTCCACTTGTACGGGTCGATGCCGGCACCGCGGCTGAGGTCCAGGGCGGCGGACACCTTTCCGGAGACTGGCTCCAGCAGCCCGGCCAGGGTCAGCGCGAACGTGGACTTACCGGCGCCGTTGGGACCCGTCACGGCGAGGGCCTGCCCGGCGCGGACCTGCGCGGCCAGGCCTTCCTGCACCGGTACGGGCGGGACCGTCCGGAAGCCTTTGCGGCGGGGCCGTTCGCGGGAGACTGCCAGCTGTTCGGCGGCCAGCAGCAGGTTTCCCGTGCCGGGGGCCGGGACAGCAGCGCGGGGCCGGGTGGGGGGCACGTAGCCGGGGACCCAGACACCGGCGGCGGCGAGCATGGCCCGCGCCTCCGTGAGCACCCGGTCCGGCGGCCCGTCCAGGAGCACGGCAGGATCAGTGGCGGAGCCCGGCTGCAGGACCACGATCCGGTCCACCAGGTCCTTCCACACCGAAACCCGGTGCTCCACCACCACCAGCGTGGCCCCGGTCTTGTCCAGGCAGCGCGCCACAGCATCGCGGACCTCCAGCACGCCGTCCGGGTCCAGGTTGGCGGTTGGCTCATCCAGCAGGATCAGGCCCGGGCGCATGGCCAGGATGCCGGCCAGCGCCAGGCGCTGCTTCTGCCCGCCGGACAGGGCCGACGTCGGGTGGTCCAGCGGGAGGTGGGACAGTCCGACGTCGGCAAGCGCCTCGTGCACCCGCGCCCAGATGGCGTCCCGCGGCACCGCAAGGTTCTCGGCGCCGAAGGCGACGTCGTCCCCTACGCGCGACAGGACCACCTGGGTCTCGGGGTCCTGCTGCATGAGTCCGGCACGCCCGCGCCGGGCGCGGGGCACGGCGCCGTCAACCAGCAGCGAACCCGACTCGGCGGCATCCCCAGCCTCGCCGCCGTCGTCGTTAATGTCCCCCAGCACCCCTGCGAGCGCATGCAGGAGCGTGGACTTCCCGGCGCCCGAGGGGCCGAGCAGGAGCACCCGCTCCCCGGGACTGATGTCCAGGTCAAGGGCGTGGACGGCAGGCTTGGCCCTGCCGGCGTGCCGCCAGCCCCAGCCTTGGGCCGTGACGGCGGCAGGGCGGACTGCCGCGTCCTGGGCGGGTGCCATTAGGAGACCGGTGCCATCAGGAGAAGACAGGCTCCGTGGCAGCCTTGCGCGAGGCGAAGGAGCTCAGCACGCCTGTACGCGCCAGCCCGCGGGTGGCCACCCAGGACAGGGCGCCGGCGATGATTGCGCCGGAGATGGTGGTGAGCACGATGTAGGCCAGCTTGTCCGCACCGGAGTAGGCGATGTTCCAGCCCCAGGGCGCGAAGGAGTCGTTCAGGCCGCAGAAGAAACCGGCAGCCGCTCCAGCGAGCAGGGAGACGGGCAGGTTGAACTTGCGGTAGACGAAGATGGCGAAGATGATTTCGGCGCCCAGGCCCTGGATGAAGCCGGAGAAGAGAACGGACGCGCCGTACTGGGAGCCCATGAGGAGTTCCCCGGTGGCAGCGACTGTTTCACAGAACAGCGCGGCGCCGGGCTTGCGGATGATCAGCATTCCCAGGACGCCGGGAATCATCCAGCCGCCGGCAATGATGCCGGTGAGGGGAGGGTAGGCCGCGGTCATGGGGGCAGACAGTGCGGCGGCCGCCTGGTCCCACGCCCAGAAAATAACGCCGCCGGCGATGGCCACCAGCGCAGCCACGACGATGTCCACGACGCGCCAGGACTTGCTGGTGGTCTTCTTGATTGATGCAGTGCTCATGTGATCCTCCTGGGAAACAGGAGGGGAAAGTGGACCCGGCTGACGGCCTGTAGCCGTGCAGCCGCGGCACTTTGAGAACTCGACTCCCTTGCGCCGGTACTAACCGGATCAGGTTCGAGGGTCTGCGGCTGTCCGCACTCTCAGCGCCCACCTGCGGTACCCGGCGTGTGCCAGATGCCCGACGGCGGCGCTCCCCTGTCGTTCGTAGTGTTGCTTTTCGTTGGGTAAGGCTTTTGATTGCCCTTCCGGGCGTGGTCAAGTTTACACCGGGCGGGGGTAGATTGAAGGCCATGAGCGCCATTCCACCGGATGTGACCGGGTTCGATCCTGATTCCGCCGACGCCCAGCCGGAGGGCTCCCTGGAGGCGTTGATCGGCCGCGTCGAGGCGGAGGTCCGGGAGCTCCATTTCCCCGGGTTTTCGGCGGATGACGCGCTGAACCTGGGCCTGCTTCTGGTGGAACTGGGCAAGGAGCGGTCCCTTCCCATCGCCATCGACATCACCAAGGGCGAGCAGGTCCTGTTCCACGTCGCACTGCCGGGCGCCACCCCGGACAACGGGCACTGGATCCGGGCCAAGCAGCGCACTGCCGCCCGGTATGAAGTGCCGTCCCTTTTGGTGGGGCTGCGCGGCCGGCTGGGCGGCGGCCGGATTGAGGACAACGCCTGGTTCGACCAGTCCCGGTACGCAGCCCATGGAGGCGCATTTCCCATCTACGTCACCGGCGTAGGAGCGGTGGCCACGGTCACCGTCTCCGGATTGCCGCAGCTGCAGGACCATGACCTGGTGGTGGAGGCGCTGCGCGACATCCTGGGGTCGGCACTGTCCGACTGAACGCTGAAGGACCAGCAAAACCCCCTATATGGAAAGCCTGCTTAGCTTTCCATTAGTAATCATGCTTACTATATTGTCCCCCGGGTTTCGAGGAGGACAGGGCATGGCAGTCACCATGGGCGGTCCCGCGTTCGTTCCCACCAGCGGCAGACCAAGGAGCACCATGAGAATCCCGGAAAGCAGAGGTCCCCTCAGCAGCGCCCTCTTCGCGGTCCTTGCGCAGGCTCCGGATGGCGCCGGGACGGAACTGGACGGACTGCACCGCTTGGCGGCGGCGCAGGTGGCCGGCACCGGTGACATCATTGGCGACGAGGACATCCAGCTGACCCTCTTCTGCCTCTACGAACTCCACTACTCCGGCCTGGACGGCGTCTCCGACGATTGGGAGTGGGAGCCGGCCTTGATCAGGGTCCGGCAACTGATCGAGAGACCGTTCGAAGCAGCCCTCCGCACCGCCGCACAGCAGGCTGCCGGGGACGTCGAACTACCCACCGGTGTTGCCATGACCAGCGATCAGGTAGCGGACGTCCTGTTCGGCCTCGCCGCCACGGACACCGGTCCCAGCGTCTCCCGCTACGTTGCCAGGAAGGCAACCCTGGAACAGCTCCGGGAGTTCCTGATCCACAAATCCGTGTACCAGCTGAAGGAAGCCGACCCGCACACGTGGGCCATCCCGCGCCTTAGCGGCCGGCCCAAAGCGGCGCTGGTGGAAATCCAGGCGGACGAGTACGGCGGCGGCCGCCCGGACCGGATGCACAGCGCCCTGTTCGCCAGGACCATGCGCGGCCTGGGCCTCGACGACAGCTACGGCGCCTACCTCGATGCCGTCCCCGCCGTCTCCCTCGCATCGGTAAACCTCATGTCACTCTGCGGACTGAACCGGCGGCTCCGCGGTGCCATCACCGGCCACCTGGCAATCTACGAAATGACCTCCTCCCAGCCCAACCGGTTCTACGGCAACGGATTCCGCCGGCACGGATTCGGTACGGACGTCACCCACTACTTCGACGAGCACGTGGAGGCCGACGCCGTCCACGAGCAGATCGCGGGGCGTGACCTCGCCGGCGGCCTCGTCGAAGCCGAGCCGGAACTCCTCGCGGACGTCCTGTTCGGGGCGACCGCCGTCATGGCCATCGACAACCGCCTTTCCGCCCACTTGATGACGTCGTGGGAAGCAGGGACATCATCGCTGCGGGCGGCCGTACCGGCGGCAGCATGACGGGCGGACCTCCGGCAGGGCAGGGGCCGCACCCCTCCGCAACCTCCTGCGCGGAGTACATCCTTCCCCTGCGCTGGACCAGGGATTCCGGACTGGCCGAACTTTCGGACTATCTCCGGCGCCTGGTGGAATGGATGCCCGTCACCGTGGTGGATGGTTCCGACGCCAGCCTCTTCGAACGCCACCGCGCTGCGTTCCCGGCAGCGGTGCGCCACCTCCGGCCGGACCCCGATGTTTCCCCGGACCGCACTTCCCCGGACCACCTGGGCGGCGGGGGCGCCGGGGGCGGCGCCAACAACGGAAAGGTGGCCGGGGTGATGACCGGCGTGCGCTCCTCCAGCGCAGAATTTCTTGTCATTGCCGACGACGACGTCCGCTACACGCGCGAGGCCCTCGCCGCCGTCGTCCATCACCTGGCGTCGGCAGACGTGGTCCGGCCGCAGAACTACTTCGATCCCCGCCCCTGGCACGCACAGTGGGACACGGCCAGGACGCTGCTCAACCGTGCCTGGTCCACCGACTACCCCGGCACGCTGGGAGTCCGCCGCAGCACCCTTCTGGCCACGGACGGCTACGCGGGTGTCCTGTTCGAAAACCTGGAGCTCATCCGGACCGTCAAGGCCGCCGGCGGAAGGGAACGGACCCTTCCCGGCCTGTTCGTTGCCCGCAGGCCGCCTACTGCCCGGCACTTCCTGCGCCAACGGGTGCGGCAGGCCTACGACGATTTTGCCCAGCCACGGCGGCTTGCCGCGGAACTTGCCCTGCTCCCGGCAGTCACCGGCGCCGCGTTCCTTCCCGCCAGGGCGCGGCGGACTGCACTCCTGGGGCTTGCCGGAGCGGCCGTCACCTGCGCGGAAATTGGACGACGCCGGCATAACGGGACCGCCGTTTTTCCCGCCTCGGCAGCCTGGTTCGCGCCGCTGTGGGCACTTGAGCGGGCCGTCTGCGTCTGGCTGGCAGCCGCCTTCAGGATGGCCGGCGGCATCCCCTACGCCGGCAGCAGGATCAGGACGGCGGCCCATTCGGAGGCTGAACTCCGGCAGCGCCATGGCGGAAAACTCAACCGGGCACCGCACACCAAGGAAACAACGATGAAAGCGGTACAGGCATGAAACCCGGAGAGCATGGAACAGAACCCCACGGGGACCAGGATGCAGCCGCCAGCTCCATTGTGGTCTGCCCGGACGGGCCGCTGATAGTCAGGGGCGAGTTTGAAATCGTCACCCCGTCCGGGGACGGTGTGCCGCGTGACCGCAAGACCGTTGCCTTGTGCCGCTGCGGGGCATCGGCCATCAAGCCCTACTGCGACGGCACCCACAAGATGATCAAGTTCCGCACCGAGCCGCCCGCCGGCTAGTCCAACAAGCCGCCTGCAGCACGCCACGCCCTTGCCCGTTCCGGAACAGGCGTACGGCTAGGCTGGAGGCAGTCCGTTTTCCGCCCGCAAGGAGTAATACGAATGAACCTTTTCATCAAGCTGCTCGGGACCGGGGTGAGCCTCGGCGCAGGCCTCGTCGGCACCAAGCTCGTCAACACCATCTGGGAAAAGACCACCGGGCAGAAGGCCCCCACCGGCAAGAACGAGGATGTCCCCACCAGCCTGCGTTCGGCGTTGACCTTCGCCCTGATCTCGGCGTCAGTCAGTGCCATCATCCAGGTCCTGGCCAACCGCGGCACCCAGCGTGCCATCACCCGGTTCGCCAAGACGCAGGACATCGTCTAGCTTTCAGCTGTGCCCGCCGTCGTCGGGGCTGTCCTTCCGGGCAGCCTCGGCGGCGGCTTTTTGCACCACAGCCTCCAGCTCGTCGGCCGTGAGCAGCTCACGGTGCAGGTGCTTGGTGCGGTACCCCGCCCGGCCCACCATGTGGGCCGACACCGGTACCGTGAGCAGCTGGAAGATCCAGGCCACGGCCAGGACCGGCCACACCCACCACGTCCGCATCTGCAGCCCGATGGCTGCCAGCAGCAGGAACAGGCCCAGGACCTGCGGCTTGGTGGCCGCGTGCATGCGGCTCAGCAGGTCCGGGAAGCGGAGCAGGCCAACTGCGGCGCCGAGGGACATGAGCGCACCCACCACCATGAACACGGCGGAGACGGCGTCGATCCAGCCGTCGGGACCCGTAAAGTCAGGATTCATCAGGCTTCACCCTTCGGTCCGCCACAAAACGGGCCACGGTCACGGATCCGATGAAACCGATGATGGAAATGGCCACCACCAGCATGAGGTTGTTCAGGTGCCGGTTCACGGCCATGTCGATGCACAGGGCCCCGGCAAGGATGGCCAGCAGCACATCGGCCGCCAGCACCCGGTCCAGCAGCGAGGGGCCGCGGGAAATCCGCAGGATGGCACCTGCCGCAGCCAGCGAGAAGATGACGGCTGTGACTGCCAGGACAACGTGCATCATGCGGCGGCCTCCCTTCGGACGGCTTCGAGTTCCTCCGGGCTGCCCATGATGCGGATCAGGCCGGCCTCGATGGACCGCACTTCGTTCCGCAGGCCCTCCACATCCTGCTTGGAGGTGATGTTGAGCGCGTGCAGGTACAGGGTGGACGTGGAGCGGTCCACCTCCACCACCAGGGATCCCGGGATCAGGGAGATCACGTGGCCGGTGGCGGTGACGATCAGGTCCTGGTGGCTGCGCAGCCCCACGGCGACGACGGCGTTGGTCACCTTGGGGCCGCGGACCGTGGCCAGGTACAGGACCTGGGCGCTGGCCACCACCACTTTGCCGACGAAGGCCAGCGCGAAGGGCACGGCGTAGAGAAGGTTGAAGCGGCCGCTGAGCTCTACCGGCGGAAGGTAGAAGAGCCGGGCCACGCCCACTGCCAGCAGGGCACCGAACAGGAGGTTTCCGGGGCTGAAATCCTGCCAGAGGGCGCCCCAGACAACCACCAGCCAAACCAGGAGAGGCAGCTCCTGGCGCAGGGAAATGCGTTTGCGGCTCATCGCACTCCTCCCACGGCGGATGTCGCCGGGATGGGGACGTCACTGCCCAGCACAGACTGGATATACGGGGTCCGGTCCAGCATGTCCCGCGCGGCCCGGTCCGAAAGCCCGAACAGGGGCCCGGCAAAGACGGTCAGGGCAACGCCCAGCGCCACCAGGCCCAGGGTCGAGCCCACCATGGTGCGCGGCAGGAGCGTCACGGTGTTGAGCTTCGCCCCCGGCCCGGAAACCCTGGCCGGGCTGGCAAGGAGCACCGGATCCGGATGTTCGGCATCGGTGGGCCGGCGCCAGAACGCGCGGTTCCACACCCTGGCGATGGCCAGCAGCGTCAGGAGGCTGGTGACCACGCCGCCGATCACCAGCGCATAGGCCAGCGGGGTGCCCAGCTCGATGCCCGCCTGCATCAGTCCCACCTTGCCCAGGAACCCGGAGAACGGCGGGATGCCGGCGAGGTTCATGCCGGGGACAAAGAACAGCAGCGCCAGCACGGGCGACAGTTTGGCGAGCCCGCCCAGCCGGTCCACGGAGGAGCTGCCGCCGCGCCGTTCAATCAGGCCGGTGACCAGGAAGAGGCTGGTCTGGATGGTGATGTGGTGCGCCACGTAGAACACCGCCGCCGCCAGCCCGGCCGCGGAGGACATGGCCAGCCCGAACACCATGTAGCCGATGTGGCTGACCAGGGTGAACGAGAGGAGCCGCTTGATGTCGCTTTGGGCCAGGGCGCCAAGGATGCCCACCACCATGGTCAGCAGCGCGGCCACCATCAAGGGCGTGTTCAGCGTGTCCCCGGGGAAGAGCAGGGTCTCGGTCCGGACCATGGCGTAGACACCCACCTTGGTCAGCAACCCGGCGAACACGGCCGTGACCGGGGCGGGTGCGGTGGGGTAGGAGTCGGGGAGCCAGAAGGACAGGGGGAAGACGGCCGCCTTGATGCCGAACGCCACCAGCAGCATGACGTGCAGCAGGGTCTTGGTGCCCTGGTCCAGTTCGCCGAGCTTGATGGCCAGGTCAGCCATGTTGACCGTTCCGGTGGCCCCGTAGACCATGGCGATGGAGATCAGGAACAGCACCGAGGACACCACGGACACCACCACGTAGGTGACGCCCGCCCGGATGCGCGGCCCGGTGCCGCCCAGGGTCATCAGCACGTAGCTCGCTGTCAGCAGGATCTCGAAGCCGACGTAAAGGTTGAACAGGTCCCCGGACAGGAACGCGTTGGACACGCCCGCCACCAGGATCAGGTAGGTGGGGTGGAAGATCGAGACCGGGGCGTCATGGTCGCCGTCGGCCATGCCCTGCCCCGTCGCGTAGACCAGCACGGCCAGGCTCACCGCGGAGGAGACTACCAGCATCAGCGAGGAGAACTGGTCCACCACCATCACGATCCCCCACGGCGGCAGCCAGCCGCCGATGGTCACCGCAGCCGTTCCGCCGTTCCACGCCGATGCCAGCAGGAGGCATTCGAGCGCAAGGGTCAACGAGAGCAGGGCGATGCTCACCGCGCGCTGGGCCCGGGTATGCCTGATCAGCAGGAAGGTCAGGGCAGCGCCCAGAATGGGAAGTACGACGGCGAGCGGGGCAAAGCTTGCGATGTTCACTTTCCGCCTCCTTCCGGGCTGGGGTCAATGGTGAGTGAACCGGGCTTTTCCTCCGCGGCAGCATGTTCGACGGGCATCTCCCGGCCGCCTGCCACGAGCGTGGACACCCGCTGCTCCGTTTCCCGGCCGGCATCCCCGCCGGAAGCTGCATGGTTTGAAACGTCCCGGCCGTCCGATCCCAGCATGGTGAGCGGGAATTCGGAGGTTTCCGCCGGGACTTCGGCGTCGTCCTCCGCGTCGAAGCTCGGCGTTGCCGCCACGCGGCGGTCTTCCAGGTCGTCCTGGATGTCGTCCTGCCGTGCCAGCACCCAGGTGCGGTAGATGATGCCGAGCATGAACGCCGTGACAGCGAAGGAAATAACGATCGAGGTCAGGATCAGGGCCTGCGGGAGCGGATCGTTGTAGTCCTGGGCCGGCGTGTCCTTTGCGAACAGCGGAGCAAGGCCTGCGTATCCCCCGGTAGCCAGGATCAGGAGGTTGGTGGCATTGGCCAGGAGCATCAGCCCCAGCAGCACCCGGGTGAGGCTGCGTTCCAGGATCAGGTAGATGCCGCAGGCATACAGGGCGCCCATGACGATCAGCAGGGTCAGGTTGACGCTCATGCATGGCCCTTCGCGGTGGTCTCGGCAGGCACGGTCTCGGCGGGCACGCTGCCGCGCTCCAGCGGCGGTTCCAGGTCCCCTTCAGCTTCCAGTTCCCCTTCAGCTTCCAGGTCCCGTTCAGCTTCCAGGTCCGGCTGCCCGGGACGGTCCCCGTCCGGCTCGTCCGGGTGTGCGGCTGCCGACCTCTCCTCCATGTGCTCATCAATCTCGGCACCAAGGCTTCGCAGCACGTCAAGCACCAGGCCCACCACCACGATGTACACGCCGATATCGAAGATCGTGGAGGTGACGAATTTGATGTCACCGAATACGGGCAGCCACACCTGGATGATGGCGGACTGGAACACCTGGCCGCCCAGCAGCAGGGGCATCGCCCCGGACACCGCAGCCAGGGCCAGGCCCGTGCCCAGCAGTGCGCCGGCGCTCAGCGGCGCAGCCTCCCGCAGCTCGAACCGTCCGCCTGCCAGGTAGCGGATGGTCAATGCCAGCCCGGCGGTAAGGCCCCCGGCGAAACCGCCGCCCGGCAGGTTGTGCCCGGCCAGCAGCAGGTAGAGCGAGAAGATGATCATCGAGTGGAAGATCAGCCGGGTGACCACCTCGAAGATAATGGAGCGCCGCTCGGGAGCGAGCGTCCGGCCCGCCACGATCCAGGGATCACGGGCAGCGGCGGCGAACCTGCGGCTGATGGCCAGGGCCGCGCCGTCGCGGGAGCCGGGGTCCACGCCGTGACGCCGGCCTACGGTGCCTTCGGCGACCGAGGCGGAGCGCCGCAGGCGGTCGCCGCGGCCGCGGACGAAGATCAGGCTGGCGACGCCGGTGGCGGCGAGCGCCAGGACGCTGATCTCACCGAAGGTGTCCCAGGCGCGGATGTCCACCAGGGTCACGTTGACCACGTTGAGGCCGCCGCCGCCCTCGTAGGCAAGCTGCGGGAATTGCAGTGATACCGGAATGGCGGTCCGCGCGCCCATCGCGAAAATGGCCGCGAACACCATGGTCACGCCGAACCCCGCACCGATGATGACGCGCACCACCCGGTATTTTCCGCCCGTGCGGTCCCGCAGTTCGGGCGGCAGGCTGCGCATGGCCAGGACGAACGCCACCAGGATGATGGTTTCCACCAGCATCTGGGTCAGGGCAAGGTCCGGAGCGCCCTGCAGGGCGAACACCAGCGCGATGCCGTAGCCGGTCACGGACACCATCAACACAGCGAGGAAGCGCTTGTTCGCCTTGACCGCGGCCAGGGCGCCGATCACAATGCCCACCCCCGCCACGAGCTGCAGCGGCGAGTTAGGGTCCACGAGGTAGATGTCCTGGGGCAGGGCGTTTCCGCCCAGGAGGATGGCCGTGAGCGGCAGGACGAACGCCACGCTGAGGATTACCGCGAGGTAGTAGTACAGCGAGCCGCGCTGCGTCCGGCCGGTGATCCAGACCGCCACGTCGTCCAGGGCGCCGATGGTCAGCTGGTAGGCACGGTCGCCATCCACCCAGGCCGGGACCAGGGACTGGACCCGGGCCACCGCATTGCGGCCAGCGTACATGGCCGCGCCCAGCACGAAGGTGACGGCCGTCAGCCCAAGCGCCGGGGTCAGCCCGTGCCACAACGCAAGGTGGCCCGCCTGCGCGGCCGGAGTGCCGGCGTCGGGCGCTGTGGAAGCGAACAACGCCGCGTACGGCTGGATCCATGCGTCCACCGGCACCGGCCAGAGCCCGTAGGCGATGGTCAGGACGGTGAGGACTGCCGGGGCGGCGAGGAAGGAGGGCCTGACCGCTTTGAAGGGGGTGGGCTCCACGCCGGGTTTGGCCGCGAACGCACCCCACATGAAGCGGGCGCTGTAGGCGAAGGTGAGGATTGACCCCACCACCAGCCCAACCAGGACCACCATGCCCCAGGGACCGGAGTGCGGGTCAACAGCGTGGTGCACGAACGCTTCCAGCACCGATTCCTTGGCGACGAAGCCGGCCAGCAGCGGAACCCCCGCCATCGACGCGGCGCCGATGCCGGCCACGATGCCCAGCGCACGCGAGGAACGGAAGACGCCGGACAGTTTGCGGACGTCACGGGTGCCCGACTGGTGGTCGATGATGCCTACCACCAGGAAGAGCGTGGCCTTGAACAGGCCGTGGGCCAGCAGCATGGCAAGGCCTGCCAGCGCGGCGTCGGGCGTGCCCAGTCCCACCGCCATGGTGAGGAAGCCGAGCTGGCTGACGGTGCCGTAGGCGAGGATCAGCTTGATGTCGGTCTGGCGCAGTGCGCGGTAGCCGCCCACGAGCATGGTGGCCAGGCCCAGCCCCAGGACCACGGGCTGCCAGTACGCCGTCTCCGAGAATCCCGGGGCGAGCCGCGCCACCAGGTAGATGCCTGCCTTCACCATCGCGGCAGCATGCAGGTAGGCGCTGACGGGGGTGGGAGCGGCCATGGCACCGGGGAGCCAGAAGTGGAACGGGACCAGGGCTGACTTGGTGATGGCACCCACCAGGATGAGTACGACGGCGGCGCCCACCACGGCGCCGGACGTCCCGGACACCAGCGCGGGAGCCTGCTCCAGGATGCTGGAGATACGGTACGTGCCGGCCGTGTAGCCCAGCATGATCAGGCCCACCAGCATGGCCAGGCCGCCGGCGGTGGTGACCATCAGTGCCTGGAGCGCGGAACGGCGGGCGGCAAGGCGGGTCCGGGCAAAGCCGATCAGCAGGTAGGACAGGATGGTGGTCAGTTCCCAGAAGACGAACAGCAGCAGCAGGTCATCCGCCGTGACCAGCCCGAACATGGCCCCGGCGAAGGCCAGCAGCTGGGCGCCGAACGGGCCGAGGTCTTCGTCTTGACTTTTGAAGTATCGGGCACAGTAGACCAGCACCAGGGCGCCGACGCCGAGCACCAGCAGGGACATCAGCCAGGCGAGCGCGTCCATGCGGAAAGCGAATTCGAGATGGAGGCTGGGGATCCAGTCGAAGACCTCTGTGACGGCGCCGGACCCTGAATAAATGGGATTGTGCTGGAACATCAGCCAGCCGAAGGAAACAGCCGGAACCGCGGCCAGCGCGTAAAAGGCGTTGCGGCCCCACAGCCTGAAGAGGGAGGGCGCGAGGACAGCCACCGAAAAGTGCACGGCAAGGACTGTGATCACTGTATTCTCCGCAACGTCAGGAATTCGATTGTCAAAAGTTGGAGCAGGCGGCAAAAAGTAAGGTTCGGGAGGGTCCAGTTTACCAAGGCCCGCCCGGTATCCGGCCTCTTCCTTGGCGCTACAGGGGTGCGGAATCCCCGCGATCACAGGCCCGTCGTCCCCAGGGTGTTCGCCACAGGCGGATACGATGCATCGTATGAACAGCGCCAGCGCTCCGGGAGCAATGCAGCCTGCCTCGGAACTCGAAACCGGGCCCGGCTACTCCAGCAAGGGCCGCGTGCTGGCCTGGGCTTCCTGGGACTGGGGCTCGGCGGCCTTCAATGCCGTAATGACCACGTTCGTGTTCACCGTTTACCTGACATCCAACGCGTTCGGCGGCGAAGACAACGCCTCCGCCGTCCTCGGAGCGGCACTGGCCGTCGCCGGCTTCGCCATCGCACTGCTGGCCCCCGTCACCGGCCAGCGCTCTGACGCGGGCGGCCGCCGGAAACTGTGGCTGGGAGTGAACTCGGTCGCCGTCGCCATCCTGACGGCCCTGTGCTTCTTTGTCTTCCCGCGCCCGGAATTCCTGCTCCTCGGGGTATCGCTGATCGCGCTCGGCAACGTGTTCTTCGAATTCGCCGGCGTCAACTACAACGCCATGCTGACCCAGGTGTCGACGCCGCAAAACATCGGAAAAGTCAGCGGCTTCGGCTGGGGCGCAGGCTACCTCGGCGGCATCGTGGCCCTCCTGATCGTCCTGCAGCTGTTCGTCCAGCCCGCCTTCGACTGGTTCGGCGCGTCCACCCGGGACAGCCTCAACATCCGGCTGGTGGCCGTCTTCTCCGCCCTGTGGTTCCTCGTCTTCGCCCTCCCCGTCCTGTTTGCCGTCCCCGAGCTGCCCCGGTCCGCCCGGGCGGACCGGCTGGGATTCCTTGCCAGCTACGGCCTGCTGTTCCGGAGGATCAAGGCGATCTACGCCACCAGCCCGCACACCATCTACTTCCTGCTGGCCAGTGCCGTGTTCCGGGACGGCCTCGCCGCCGTCTTCACGTTCGGCGGCATCATCGCCGCCGGCACCTTCGGCTTTGCCCTCTCCCAGGTCATCTTCTTCGCCATCTTCGGGAACGTGGTGGCAGCCGTCGGGGCGGTCATCGGCGGCTTCCTCGACGACAAGGTGGGGCCCAAAGCCGTTATCACCGGTTCCCTGGTGGGGCTCCTGGTCGCCGGGACCGCCATCCTGGTCCTGGGCAACGGGGACTATGTCTTCTTCGGCATCCAATGGGCCGGCGGCACCACGTTCTGGGTGTTCGGGCTCTTCCTCTGCCTGTTCGTCGGGCCTGCCCAGTCCGCGTCCCGCGCCTACCTGGCCCGGCTCGCGCCGCACGGCGAATCAGGCGAACTGTTCGGCCTTTACGCCACCACCGGCCGCGCCGTCAGCTTCCTGGCGCCCGCCCTGTTCACCCTCTGCATCACGGTGGCAACCCCGCTGGTGCCCGCCGGGGAGGCTCAGCGGTGGGGCATCCTGGGCATCATGGTGGTCCTCTTGGCAGGACTCCTGGTGCTGCTGCCGGTGAAGTCCCCGGAAACAGCATCTATCGCCGTGGTCCCAGCCAGCTGAAAACGCCCCCGGAGTGCTCTTCCAGAGCCCGGCCAGGTGTTGCCAGGCAGACTAGGCTGGTTGTATGAACGTGGACGAAACCAACCTTCCCGGCCTGGGCCGGCGGAAGGATTTCATGACCGCTTCCGGACGCCGCATCGGCGTCGTCGAGCGGCGGGAAGGCCAGACGGAACTCATCGTTTCCACCTGGGACGACCCCGACACCTGCCAGGCTTCCATTCCGCTCACCAGCGACGAAGCAGCCACACTGGGCAACCTCCTGGGTGGCACCCACCTGGCCATGAAGCTTGCGGAGGAACACAAGGACGTCCCGGGCATCGTCACCCGGCAGTTCTCCATCGCCGCGGATTCCCCGTTTCAGAACCAGCCCATGGGCAAGGCGTGCATCCGCACCCGGTGCGGCGTATCGATCGTGGCCATCATGCGCGAAGGTGAGGTGCTGCCTTCGCCCGGGCCCGACGTCGTGCTGCACCCCGGTGACCTGCTGGTGGCGGTTGGCACCCAGGAAGGCCTCGACTCAGCGGCCGACATCCTGCGCCACGGTTAGTTCCTATGGACCCGTTGGCCCTGACCCTCATTGAACTGGGGGCCGTTGTGTTCTGCCTGGGGCTGCTGGCCAGGCTGGCCGGACGGATCGGAATGTCGCCTATCCCCCTCTACCTGCTGGGCGGGCTGGCTTTTGGCGCCGGGGGCATCGTCAAGCTTGAAGGCATGCACGAGTTCGCACATCTCTCCGGCGAGATCGGCGTCATCCTGCTGCTGCTTATGCTCGGACTGGAATATACGGCGTCGGAGCTCTTCACCGGCCTGCGCCGCTCGTGGCAGGCAGGCGTCCTGGACCTGGTCCTGAATTTCCTGCCTGGCGCCGGCCTTGCCCTGCTCCTGGGCTGGGGCGGCGTGGGTGCCATGGTCATGGGCGGGGTCACGTACATCTCCTCATCGGGCATCGCCGCCAAGGTCATCACCGACCTTGGCCGGCTTGGAAACCGCGAGACCCCGGTAGTGCTGTCCATCCTGGTGTTCGAGGACCTGGCGATGGCCGTCTACCTGCCCATCCTCACGGCCACCCTCGCGGGCGTGAGTTTCCTGGGCGGGCTCACCACGGTGGGAATCGCCCTGGCCGTGGTCAGCATGGTCCTCATGGTAGCGCTGCGGCACGGTCACCACGTCTCCAAAGCCGTACACAGCGAGAACTCCGAGGTCTTCCTGCTCAACGTCCTCGGGGCCGCCCTGCTGGTGGCAGGCGCCGCGTCAGCCATGCAGGTTTCAGCCGCAGTGGGGGCCTTCATGCTGGGCATCGCCATCTCGGGCGCCACTGCCCACAACGCCACCCGGATCCTTGAGCCGCTGCGCGACCTGTTTGCCGCCATTTTCTTTGTGGCGTTCGGGCTCAACACCGATCCCTCATCCATTCCCCCGGTCCTTGGCTGGGCCCTGGTCCTGGCGGTGGCCACCACGGCCACCAAAATGGCCACCGGGATCTGGGCCGCCAAACGCGCAGGCATCGCCAGGCCCGGCCGGTTCCGTGCCGGCGCCGCACTCGTGGCCCGCGGTGAATTCTCCATCGTGATCGCCGGCCTGGCCGTTGCTTCCGGAGTCGTCCCGCATGAGCTGGCAGCGCTTGCCACAGCGTATGTGCTGCTGATGGCGGTGCTGGGTCCGCTGGCCGCCCGCTACGTCGAAGCGCTGGCCAGGCCGTTCATCCGCAGGCCGGCCGTCGCCCCACAGCTCTAAGCACACTGGCGGGCTCTGGGCACAGCGGCGATGGGACCAATGGCGGGACCTGTGGCCATGCCGGTGCTGCCGGATTCCGGCTGGTACTGGTTGCGGCTAGATGCTGGTGCGGTGGAAGTTGAGGTGGCTGCGGCTGGCGGTAGGACCGCGCTGGCCCTGGTACCGGTTGCCGTACTCGCCCTGGCCGTACGGATATTCGGCGGCCGAGCTCAGCCGGAAGAAGCAGAGCTGCCCGATCTTCATGCCCGGCCACAACTTAATGGGCAGGGTGGCCATGTTGGACAGCTCGAGGGTGACGTGGCCGGAAAAGCCGGGATCGATAAAGCCTGCGGTGGAGTGCGTCAGCAGGCCGAGCCGGCCCAGGGAGGATTTGCCTTCCAGGCGGGCCGCGATGTCATCCGGCAGCGTCACGGTTTCATAGGTGGAACCCAGGACGAACTCCCCCGGGTGCAGGATGAAGGCTTCGTCCTGCTCCACTTCCACCAGCCGCGTCAGCTCAGGCTGCTCCTGCGCCGGATCGATGTGGGCGTACTTGTGGTTGTCGAACAACCGGAAGAACTTGTCGATCCGGACATCCACGGACGACGGCTGGACCATCGCCGGATCGAACGGTTCCAGCACGATCCGCTGGGAATCAATTTCGGCACGAATGTCGCGGTCAGAGATCAGCACCGTCCCAAATTACCGTATCGGTTATCCACAGCCGCACTTTCCCGTTGTTGCTGTGGCCTTGTGGGGCTAATGTTGCGAATGAAAGCCGCCGGAATGGTCTCCCGGAGGGCGTAACAGAGCTGGGGATGTTTGTGAATAAATTGGTGGCACCCTCTTTTATTGGCGTGCTCTGCGCGTGGGCCTTGGTCGCTTCATCAGCTGCCCCGCCTCCCGCATCGTTGCAGGTCCGCCAGGCAGAAGCAGCGGGTATCTCGCTGGCGGCTCCCGTGGTCCGCGACGCCGGGACGTCCGCCACGGGGGACGGTACCGCCGGAAGCCTCACCCCTGCCGTGGACCCGGACATCCGGGTCGCTTCCCCCCTGCGGCAAACCACCGCGACGCCAAGTGCAACCACCATGCCAAGCGCACCAACCACGCCGGGTTCCACGGCCGCGCCCGTGACAGCCTCACCTTCCACGGCTGGGCTTGCGCCCTCTACGGAAACAGCACCGGCACCGTCTGCCGTTTCGGCGGAGCCGACCCCCCAGACAGTGTCGATCCCCCCGTTGTGGGCGACCGACCAGGAACTGACGTCGCCGCCGGCCACCCGGCTGGCCACCCCGGAATCCGCCGCCGCGCTTCCCTCCACCGAGGCCCTGGTCCCGGACTCCAACGCAGCGGCCATCCTCACCGTATTCACCAGGATCAACGAGTACCGGGTGGCCAACGGCCTGAACAAGGTGAAGTACCACCCCACCGTGGCCGGCTTGTCCCAGGAATGGTCGGACAGCATCGCCAGCCGTGACGTGATCGAGCACCGGGCAAGCTTCTGGACCGATCCCCGCGCCCTGAATCCCAACAACGGCGCCGGGGAGGTCATTGCCATCCGTACCGACCGCGACGCCGCCCAATTGGTGGAATGGTGGAAGGGCTCGCCGGGCCACAACGCCATGCTCCTCGACCCGCGCTTCAACGTGATGGGCGCCGGAATCTCCTACACCAACTCCACCTACCAGATCTGGGGAGTGGTGAACTTCTTCGGCTACACCACGCTGCCGGCAGGAACTCTCGATTCCCCGGGCGGCGCGGGATCCAGCGGCGCCTTCCCGGCACCGCCGCCAAGCCTGTGCGATGCGCCGGTCAAGCACATGCCACCCACCCTTAACCTCGCCGCCGCGGCAATCACCGGCCCCGCCGACCTCGTGTCCGTTGACTCCGCCGGGCAGCTGCTGGGCAGGGCCTCCACCGGGCCCCGCACTTATGCCGCAGCCAAGGTGATCGGCTCAGGCTTCAGCGGAGCCAAGGAAGTCTTCGTCACCGACTGGGACCGGGACGGCGCGTACGACGTCCTGACCCAGTGGACCGGCGGCGACCTGACATTGCACCGGGGCAACGCCGGCGGCGGCTTCCAGGCCGCCATCACCCTCGGTAGAGGCGGATGGAACACGCTGACCCTGGCCGTTGGCGGCTGGTGCGCCAACAACCGGATGCCCCAGATCCTGGCCCTGGACGGCGCCGGAAACCTGTTCCTCTACGCCAACAAGGGAACGGGCGATATCGCAGACCGCGCCACCGTCGCCACCGGTGTTTACGCCTCCCGGCTCTCGATGGTGGACTACGACGCCGACGGCTTCCAGGACCTGCTGGCATTGAGGGGCGACGGAAGCATACAGCTCTACCGCGGGTGGGGCACCACAGCACTCCGCGCAGAGGCACGGCCTACCGTGGCCACCGGCTGGACGGACGTCACAGGGATCCGGGCGCTCCGCAACGTCACCGGGCTGAACTCCACAGGCGTCGCGCTCCGCCGCGCGAATGACACCGTGCAGTACTGGGACCTGAGCGCCGGAAGCCTGCTGTCGCCGTCGACCATCGCCGGACCTTGGGCCGGGCAGCGGCTGGCCCAGTAGGCGGGCGCGGCCGCCGCGGGCTCAAATAGCCGGTTGAAGTTCCAGCACGTGCTTCAGCCGGTCCAGTTGGGCCACATCCGCGCTGACGCGGCGCTGCAGCATTCCGTTCAGGAACCCGAACCTGCGGAGGAAGCCGAAGCGCCCCTCGCGTTTCGCTTCCATGGCGAACCGGACCCGCGTCCCCGCGTCCTCGGTGCTCAGGTAGTAACCGCCCCAGCGGATGGCAGGCCCGGAAACAACATGGAACTGGATTTCGGCGCCAGGGCGCACATTGGTGATCTCAAGGTCGGCGGGGATGCTCAGGCCCGAGCGGCCCGCCACCATTTTCCTGTAGACGGCGCCGGTGGCTTCCGCCGGCCCCTGCACGAGTTTCACGCTGCGGACATCGTTCCGCCACGAGGGAAGATTGGTGGCATCAAGGAGGTACTGGTAGACGGCCATGGCGTCGCGCTCGATGAGGACCTCGTATTCTGCGATTGCCATGAAGATATTTCCTGTGGTTGACGTCGGCTGCCGCAATAGCTGCCTCCCCCAACGTGGCGGCTACCCGGATCAGGTTAGCCAGCGCCCGACGCCCAAACCTAGCCGGCAGCGCCGACGTTATTGAAGAGTTACTGGATGACGTCACGCTCCCCGGGACACGGAACCTGCAGCCTGCAGGGTTGCCGGGAAGCCCGCAGAACTGCGCTAAGCTAAGTTCTGCCCCGCGCGAGCGGCGGTAAATGCGGCTGTAGCTCAATGGTAGAGCGCTAGCTTCCCAAGCTTGATACGCGGGTTCGATTCCCGTCAGCCGCTCTCACATCCCGCTCCCCTCATCTCCGCAGGCCCCGGATCCCATTCGGCGCAGGGGTGTAGTGTCGGTAGCCAGGAACCTTTTCGGTTCCGCTACAGGAGCAATCATGGCTGATAAGTCCCCGCGTCAAACGGCATCAAAAAAGTCCGGCAAGTCCATCAAGGAAAAGCGCGCAGACAAGAAGGCCGCCGCTGCGCCGGCCAGCTCCCTGGACATCACGTCCACCAAGGCCGCTAAAAAGAAGTGAGCGGCCAACAGACCCAGCTGAGCCTGGGCGTCCTGGCCACCACGCGAAAACCTGACGAACGCCGCGTTCCCATCCACCCCCTGCACTTCGAGCGGATCGAACCAAGACTGCGGCAACGCATCATCCTGGAGCAGGGCTACGGCGAGCGCTTCGGCGTCCCGGACAGCCACCTCTCCACCTTGGTGGGGAGAATGGCGCCCAGGAAAGAACTGCTGGCCGCTGCCGACGTCGTGCTCCTGCCCAAACCCCAGCCGGAAGACCTCGCCGACATGCGCGACGGGCAGGTCCTCTGGGGCTGGCCGCACTGCGTCCAGGACCGCGCCATCACCCAACTCGCCATCGACAAGAAGCTCACCCTCATCGCATTCGAGGCCATGAACCACTGGGCCAGCGACGGCGGATTCGGCCTGCACGTGTTCCACAAGAACAACGAGCTGGCGGGGTATTGTTCGGTCCTGCATGCCCTTGCACTGACCGGTTCCACCGGGGACTACGGACGCCGCCTGAGCGCCGTCGTGATCGGCTTCGGTGCCACGGCGCGCGGGGCTGTGACGGCACTGAACGCGCACGGCATCCACGATGTCCAGGTGCTCACCAACCGCGGGGTGGCCGCGGTGGGTGCACCGATCCATTCAGTGAACATCGTCCAGTTCGACCACGACGCCGAGGCCCCCTTCCTGAGCCAGGTCATCACGGAGCGCGGCCGGGTTCCGCTGGCCCCGTTCCTGGCCGAAAGCGACATTGTGGTCAACTGCACGCTGCAGGACCCGAACAATCCCCTGACGTACCTGCGGACAGAGGATTTGGCGGGGTTCCGCCCGGGCAGCCTCATCATTGATGTCTCCTGCGACGACGGCATGGGGTTCAGCTGGGCCCGGTCCACCACGTTTGCCGATCCCATGTTCACCGTAGGTGAGCACATCAACTACTACGCGGTGGACCACAGCCCCTCCTACCTCTGGAATTCCTCCAGCTGGGAGATCAGCCAGGCCCTGCAGCCGTTCCTCGAAACGGTGATGGCCGGGCCTGCCGCGTGGGAAAGGGATGAGACCATAGCGCGGGCCATTGAAATCCGTGACGGTGTCATCCGCAATGAAGCCGTGCTTCAGTTCCAGGAGCGGAGCCCGGAGTATCCGCACCGGGCACTCCACCTGGCCGCCCTGTAAGCACCGGGCCTACGCATGGGTGCCTGGGTGCGGTCCTAGGCACCTGCGCGGCTGACGATCCGCACCGGGCGGCGGCCCTTCAGATCCATCCGGAGCTTCAACCCGCCCTTCCGCGCCAGGATGGCGCCCACGGTCATGGCCGCCAGCGCGGGAACGCCGCCGGAGACCAGCAGGGCGACGTGGGGATCGGCATGTTCGGCGATCCAGCCCAGCATGGGTCCGCCCAGTGCCTGGCCGCCGATCAGCACCATGATGTACAGGCTCATCACCCGCCCGCGGATGCCCATGTTGGAACTGACCTGCACCAGCTGGTTGGAGCCGGTGAGGAACATGAGGCACCAGAATCCGGACAGCACCATGACGGCCCCAAACCAGACCATGGAGGGGGCAAGGGCGGCGAGGCAGAGCATCAGGCCGTACATTCCGGCGCAGAACACGACGGAACGCAGGCGGAGCTGCCGACGGCGGGTGGACGCCACGGCGCCGGACAGCGCCCCGAGTGCCACCAAAGCATTCAGGAGGCCATACCCGCCGGCTCCCACCTGGAAGACGTGGTCCGCGAAGGCGGCGAGCACCACGGGCAGGCTCATGGCGAAGACTGAGATGAAGCCGGCCATGAGCCACGGCCAGTAAATGGTGGGCTTACCCAGGGCGTAGCGCAACCCCTCGCGGAGCATGCCCTTGCTTTTGGGCGTGGGGGCACTGACGTACAGCTGGTCCTTGCGCAGGATCAGGAGCATGGCCACCGTGGAGCAGCAGGCAACGGCGTTGGCGGCGAAGGCCCAGCCGGCCCCCACCGCGGTGAGGAGCAGGCCCGCGAGCGCAGGGCCGATCAGGCCACCCAGCTGGAACGTGGTGGAGTTGACGCTGATGGCGTTCCGCAAATACCGGGGGCCAACGAGTTCGTTGACGAACACCTGGCGCGCCGGCTGGTCAAGGACGGTCACCAACCCCAGGACCAGGGCGATGGCGTAGACGTGCCACACCGTGATCACGCCGGTGAGAGAAAGGGTGGCCAGTGTTGCGGCGAGGATGGCGGCCATGGACTGGCAGAGGATGAGGATCTTCCGCTTGGCGAACCGGTCGGCGATCATGCCGCCCCACGGCCCCAGCAGCAGGGAGGGCAGGAACTGCAGCGCCACGGTGATGCCCACGGCGGTCACCGATCCCGAGAGCTGCAGCACCAGCCAGTCCTGGGCAATCCGCTGCATCCAGATGGCGATGACTGCAATGAAGTGGCCGGCCGCGAAGATCCGGAAGTTGGGCACTTTCAGCGAGATGAAGGTGTGCTTCCAGGGGAGCCGCTCCGCCACGACAGGCAGCGGCTGGGTCTGGCTGTCCGGCGGCGCTGAGCCCGCCGCGTCGATGACTGGTTGGGAGACGGAGGCCGACGAAGGCGGTGGGGGTGCCACAGGAGTGTCCTCAAAATTGCGGGCGGTCTGGGATGTCCTTAACGCTAGGCTGGCGGAGCAGATTATGGAGGCGTATGGTCCCTATAACTCGTATTGCAAAACGCAATAGATCAGCCGGAGGAGAAGGACGGAAAGCATGTTCGAACCAGCCCAGTTGCGTTCCTTCCTTGCGGTGGCGGACACCCTCAGCTTCACCAAGGCGGCCGAGCGGCTGGGCCTGGCCCAGCCCACCATCAGCCAACACATCCGCAAACTGGAAGCGGCGGCCAAACGCAGCCTGATCACCCGGGACACCCGCGATGTGCGGCTCACTGACAACGGCGATGCCATGGCGGGCTTTGCCCGCAACATCCTGTCCGCGCATGACGCTGCGGCGCGGTACTTCTCCGGCTCGGCCATGCGGGGCCGCCTGCGGTTCGGCACCGCCGACGACCTCGCCATCACCGGACTGCCCCGGATCCTGCGTGAATTCCGGCAGATCTACCCGCAGATCAACCTGGAACTGACCGTCGGGCAAAGCGACCAGCTGTACCGCAAACTCAACGCCGGCCAACTGGACCTGGTCTTCGTGAAATGGGTGGCCGGAGCCAAGGACGGCACCGTGGTCCAGCACGACTCGTTCTCCTGGGTGGGGCTGGAACAGACAGTGCTGGAGCAGGGCGCACCCGTGCCACTGATCGCTTACCCCTCTCCCAGCCTGAGCCGGAAACTTGCCATCGATGCGCTGGAAGCCCATGGCAGGACCTGGCGGATCACCTGCACCACCCGCCAGATCAGCGGCGTGCTCGCGGCGGTACGGGCCGGCATCGGCGTGGCCGTCATGCCCACGTCGCTGGTACCCGAGGACCTGAAGATCATCACACGGCGCTTCGACCTTCCGGCCGTGGGGGACGTGGATTTCACCCTGATCCGCAACCCGCTGGCGAACGCCGAGGTCATCGACGCCCTCACGCAATCCATCGTGGGGCGGACCATTAACCGCCAAACTTAACTCCCCGTCGTCGCAATTTCCAGCATTTAGGGGAGTTAGGGACCCCGTGTCCATTGATAGGGGAAGTGCCATCCCCTATGCTGTGTTCCAGGGTCAAGCAGCAGGCCAGTTCACCGAAACAAGCGCCATCCGCATGCCGGAAAGCCGCGCTTGGGACAGGCAGCCAATGACGACAGCCAGGAACACCCATCTCAGTTCTGCGCACGCGCGCCCGTACTCCACAGCACGGCCGTCCACCCGCCAGAACACCCTCGGAACCGGACGCGCCTCCGTAGACTCCGGATACGTGGGAAAACCCACCTGCGACAAATGCCGTACCGACGAGTTCGTCTACCTTGAGTCGTACATTCCGCCCACGTACCGCCGTGACGGAACCGTGGCCACCCTGGGCGAAGTGGCCTACACCTGCACCCACTGCGAGGAATTCTCAGCCCATAACGTCCCGGTCACCTGGACACCGCCCGGCTGGTATCTGGGCTAAAACCGCCTGGTCTCGGGGGAAAAGCGATAAGGCCGGGCAGCCACCATCAGGTGGCTGCCCGGCCTTTCCTTAGCGCTGGGAACGCATCCCGGGCGCTTCAGCTAAGGTGACGCTTCCCGTCCGGAACCGATTAGATCAGCGCGTCCGACAGGTGGTTCGGGGTGCCGAACCGGTGCGCGGTGATGCTGACGGCCTGCTCATGCAGGAACGGCAGCAGTTCCACCCGGCCGGCCTCGGTGACGGCGTGGGCGTAGATGGCCAGGTCGGGCCGTCCGCCGGTCGCTTCAGCGAGCGCCGAGGCGTCTCCACCGATCAGGCGGATGCGCGCACCGGACAGCTTGCCCGCCGAAGCGAGGTGTGCCGCCGAAGCCAGCCAGCCGGCGTCGGACTCCACCGTCACGTCAATGTCCTGTGCGGTGAGCACGGAGCGCAGCTGGGCGGGAAGTTCGACGGCGGTGGACACGGTGAGTGCCGACCCCGCCACAACGCCGGCAGCCACGGTCCGGACGAGGTGAGCCAGCGGCGCGCCTTCGGACAGGCGGATGGTGACCGGCAGGCTGCGGTAGCGGAAGATGTTGCGTTCCGCGCTCAGTCCGGAGACATCCTTTGCCGTGCCGAACTCCCCGGCCCACGCTGCGGCGTCGGAGGCCAGGGCGCGCTGCACGGACTCAAGCTCGGCGGGCTGCAGGGCAGGGCCGGCCGCGTTAAGGATGCGGCTGACGCCGGGGTGCGTAACGGACGCCGTGGCAGTGCTGGCCGCCGGGATCCAGTCGCCCAGGCCGGCCAGGTAATTGGGGCCGCCCGCCTTGGTTCCGGCACCGACGGCGGACTTCTTCCAGCCGCCAAACGGCTGGCGCTGCACGATGGCGCCGGTGATGCCGCGGTTCACGTAGAGGTTTCCGGCCTGGATGCTGTCCAGCCAGATGCCGAGTTCCCCGGAGTTCAACGAGTGCAGGCCCGCGGTGAGGCCGTACTCGATCTGGTTCTGGATGGCGATGGCCTCTTCCAGGCTGTCTGCCGTCATGACGCCCAGGACGGGGCCGAAGAACTCGGTCAGGTGGAAGTAGGAGCCGCGCTTGACGCCGTAGCGGACGCCCGGGCTCCAGAGCCGCCCGGTGTCGTCCAGCTTCTTCGGTTCCACCGCCCAGTTCTCGCCTTCACCCAGGGTGGTGAGGGCGTTGAGGAGCTTGCCGTCGGCCGGCTCGATGATCGGGCCCATCTGGCTGGTGGGGTCCTCCGGGTAGCCCACCTTCAGCGAGGTGACGGCGTCGATCAGCTGGTTGTGGAACCGCTTGGACTTCGCCACCGAGCCCACCAGGATCACCAGTGAGGCGGCGGAGCACTTCTGGCCTGCGTGGCCGAACGCGGAGTAGGCCACGTCCTTGGCCGCCAGGTCCAGGTCGGCGCTGGGGGTGACGATGATGGCGTTCTTCCCGCTGGTTTCGGCCAGCAGCGGCAGGTCCTTGCGGAAGGACCGGAACAGTTCGGCGGTCTCGTAGCCGCCGGTGAGGATCACGCGGTCCACGGCCGGGTGGCTGATCAGCTGCTGGCCGAGCTCCCGCTCGCCCAGCTGCACCATGGTCAACACGCCCTTGGGCACGCCGGCTTCCCACAGCGCCTCCACCATGACGGCGCCGCTGCGGGCGGCCTGCTTGGCGGGCTTGATCACGACGGCGGAGCCGGCGGCGAGTGCCGCAAGGGTGGACCCTGCCGGGATGGCGACCGGGAAGTTCCAGGGCGGCGTGACAACGGTGAGCTTGGCTGGGACGAACGTGGCGCCGTCGACCGTGTCCAGCTTCCGCGCGGACTCGGCGTAGTAGTGGGCGAAGTCCACAGCCTCGCTGACCTCGGGATCGCCCTGTTCGATGGTCTTGCCGGTCTCGCTGGCCATGACCTCCAGGAGGTCGGCCCGGCGGGCTTCCAGGATCTCCCCGGCTCGGTGCAGGATCTCTGCACGCTCGGCACCGGACAGGGCGCCCCACGCCTTGCCCTTGTCCACGGCGTTGGCGATGGCGGACTCAAGGGTTGCTTCATCCTTAATGAAGGCGGCCTTCACCGAGGCGTTGCCCAGGGTGGAGGACGGGACGCGTTCCAGAATGGCCCGGCCCCAGGTGCGGTTGGCGGGGAGGGACGGGTCGGTGTCCGGGGTGTTCCCGAAACCGGTGTGCGGCATGGGCTCCGGGGGAAGGTTGCGGTCCTGGCGGCGGTTGGGCAGCGGCACGCTGTTGTCCAGGGCGTCCAGCGAGGCGAGGAAGCGCTGCTTCTCGCGCTCGAACAGGCCTTCGTTTTCGCTGAGTTCGAACACGGCGGACATAAAGTTTTCCTGGCTGGCGCCTTCCTCGAGGCGGCGGATCAGGTAGGCGATGGCGACGTCGAACTCGGACGGGTGCACCACGGGGGTGTACAGCAGGAGGGAGCCGACGTCCTTCTTGACGGCCTCGGCCTGGCCCTGCGCCATGCCCAGCAGCATCTCGAACTCGATGCCGGCTTCCACGCCGCGCTGCTTGGCCAGGAGCCAGGCGAAGGCGATGTCGAACAGGTTGTGGCCGGCCACGCCGATCCGGATGTTCTTGATCCGCTCGGGGTGCAGCGCGTAGTTGATGACGCTCTTGTAGCTGGTGTCCGAGTCCTGCTTGCTGCCCCAGGTGGCCAGCGGCCAGTCATGCAGGGAGGCTTCCACCTGTTCCATGGGCAGGTTGGCACCCTTGACCACACGGACCTTGATGCCCGCGCCGCCGTTGGCGCGGCGTTCGGCAGCCCAGTCCTGCAGGCGGATCATGGCCGAGAGAGCGTCCGGGAGGTAGGCCTGGAGCACGATGCCCGCCTCCAGGTTCTTGAACTCGGGCTTGTCCAGGATCCTGGTGAAGACCGCAATGGTCATGTCCAGGTCCTTGTACTCCTCCATGTCCAGGTTGATGAACTTTGCCTTTCCGCCGTTGTGGGCGAAGGAGGCTGCGCGCTGGAACAGCGGGGTGAGCTTTTCGACGACGTGTTCCACGGCTTCGTCGAAGGCCCAGGCGGAGTGCGGGGCCACAGTGGAGGAGACCTTGATGGAAACGTAGTCGACGTCGGGGCGCGCCAGCAGGGTGTGCGTGCCTTCGAGCCGGCGCGACGCCTCGTGCTCGCCGAGGACCGCTTCGCCGAGGAGGTTAACGTTGAGCATGATCCCGTCCTTGCGGATCTTGGCGATGGCCGGGCCCAGCTTGGCGTCGGTGGCGTCCACGATCAGGTGACCCACCATCTCGCGCAGGACCTTGCGCGCCATCGGAATAACAACCTGCGGCATAACGGGGGCCATGGTGCCGCCCAATGCCACGGCGCTGCGCATGTACCAGGGCAGGAAGGCCGGAACCTTCGGAGCCAGGGCGGCCAGGTTCCGGGCTGCCACGTTCAGGTCCTCGGGGCGGACCACGCCGTCCACGAAGCCCACGGTGAATTCCAGGCCGTTGGGGTCCTTCAGGACGCCGGCGAGCTGCTGGGCGGAGGCGTCCACGGGGACCTTGGCGGCCTCGGTGAGCCACTGCCGGACCAAGGCGACCGCATCATCGGCGAGGGCCTTCGCCTGGGGGACGTCGACGTCGACGGTCTGCGGCACGGCACCGGCGGAAGTTGCTGGTTCCATTGCTACGTGGGTCATGGTTTTTCCCGATCTTTCTGGCTATGGGAGGAGGTCTTTCCACCAGTATGAGCTTCCGCTCACATAAGATAAAGCGATCTTTTCCAACCAATACAGGTTAGGAAAACCAATGCATTTCCCCTGCAAACGCCCGCTCACCTTTGACGCTTAAAACCCAAACCCCCGCTCACCTTTGACCCCCAAACGGCAAACCCCCGCTCACATTTTGCCCTCAAAACCCCAACGCCAGCTCACCTTTGACCCCCAAACGGCAAACCCCCGCTCACCTTTGACGCTTAAAACCCAAACCCCCGCTCACCTTTTGCCCTCAAAACCCAAACCCCCGCTCACCTTTGACCCCTCAAAACCCCAACGCCCGCTCACCTTTGACCCCCAAACGGCAAACCCCCGCTCACCTTAGGTGAGCGGGGGTTTGCAAGGAGGCGCCCATAAGTGAGCGGGCGTTCCGGGAAATGGCGCCAGAAGTGAGCGGGCGTCGGGAGTCGGTTAGGCGAGGGGGCGGTGCAGCTCCACGAGTTCCTCGTGCCGCGGGCTGTTGGGGTTCATCAACGAGTGCTTGCGGCCGTAGCCGAAGTAGACGGCCAGGCCAATGATCAGCCACACCAGGAACCGCACCCAGGTTTCCCACGGCAGCTGGGTCATCAGGAAGCCGGAGGACAGGATGCCGAAGGCCGGCACCACGGGCATCAGGGGCAGGCGGAAGGTCCGCGGAGCGTCGGGACGCTTGTAACGGAAAATGATCACGGACAGGCAGACGACGACGAACGCCGCCAGGATGCCGATGTTCGTCAGGTCGGCCACTTCCTTGATCGGGAAGACGCCGGCCAGGAAGGCGGAGGTGATGCCGGCAATCCAGGTGACGCGCTGGGGTGTGCCGTGGCGGTCGGTCTTGGAGAACCAGCCCGGGAGGAGCCCGTCGCGGCTCATGGAGAACCAGACGCGGGTGACACCGAGCAGGAAGGTAAGCATCACGGTGAGGATGGACAGCACGGCGAACACCGAGATGATGGTGGCGATGACCGGAAGCCCCACGGAGGTGAAAGCGGAGGCGAAGCCGGCCTTCGGGTCGATGTCCTTGTAGTTCTGCATGCCGGTCAGGACCAGGGTGGCGGCTACGTAGAGCAGCATGGCGACGATGAGCGAGAGCACGATGGCTTTGGGCATGTGCTTCTTGCCGTCCTTGGCTTCCTCGGCGGCGGTGCTCATGGCGTCGTAGCCAAACACGGCAAAGAACACCGTGGCGGAGCCTGCCACCACCGGACCGAAGCCGCTGGGCATGAAGGGGTTGTAGTTGTTGGTGTCGATGTAGAAGACGCCCAACCCGATGATGAAGAGGATCAGGACCACCTTGATGGCCACGGCGACGAGTTCGAACCGGCCGAACGCCTTGGTTCCGCGGGACAGGATCCAAGTGACCAGGAGGCAGACAACAATGGCAGGGACGTTGACGATTCCGCCCTTGCCCTCGTCCACCGTGGAGGTCATCCAGGCCGGCATGTGGATCCCGATGCCGGCGAGGAAGGCATCCAGGTAACCGGAAATGCCGATCGCCACCACGGCCACGATGGCAATGTACTCGAGCAGCAGGTCCCAGCCGATGAACCAGCCGATCACCTCGCCGAGCGCAACATAGCCGTACGTGTAGGCCGAGCCGGCGCGCGGGATCATGCCGGCGAATTCGGCATAGGAGAGCGCTGCCGCAGCTGATGCAAGGCCAGCGATCAGGAAGGAGATCAGCACCGCGGGCCCCACACCCGGGTTGTCACCACTGCCTGCCGCCACCAGTCCTGCGAGGGAGAAGATACCGACGCCGATAATGCCGCCAACGCCGATGGCCGTGAGCTGCCACAGCCCAAGGGACTTGAAGAGGCCGCTGTGCTTGTTCTCCTCTTCAATATCGTCGACGGGTTTGCGCCGCATGATTGATTGGCTCATATCTCTACTGCTCATCAAGATCTCCTGCTTGGGGTGCGGTCCCAGCACGGCGCGCGGAAATGGCTGTGATGGGGGTAACTCGATCCCAACAGTATGCAAGGGTGGTTGCGTTAGATAAAGTGACTACTTCTAACCTATATTCGTTAGTTTCAGTTAGGGATTCGCCATGCTTGACGTCCGTCGGCTCCGGCTGCTCCGGGAATTAAGCATCCGGGGGACGCTGGCGGAGGTGGCCGAGGCACTCCAGTACAGCCCGTCGTCGGTATCCCAGCAGCTGGCCCTCCTGGAGAAGGAAGTGGGCGTGGAGCTGCTCAGGAAGACGGGGCGGCGGGTGCAGCTGACGCCCCAGGCCGAGGTGCTGGTGGCCCATACAGCGCAGCTGCTGGAAACCATGGAGCAGGCAGAGGCGGACCTGGCAGCCTCCCTGACCACCGTCACGGGGACTGTGCGGATCGCGGTGTTCCAGTCCGCGGCGCTGGCCCTGATGCCGGACACCTTGACCCGGATGGCCGCAACCTACCCCGAAGTCAGGATCGAAATGATCCAGCGTGAGCCCGAGACCGCCCTGCATGAGACGTGGGCGCGCGACTTCGACCTGGTGATCGCTGAGCAGTACCCCGGGCATGCGGCCCCGCGCTACCCCGAGCTGGACCGGGTAAAGCTGACCACCGACGCCATCCGGCTGGCCGTTCCCCCGGCGTCCGACGGCGGGCCCGCCATCCGTTCGCTCGAGGACACCGCGGACCTCGCCTGGGTCATGGAACCCAGGGGTGCCGCGTCGCGCCACTGGGCGGAACAGGCCTGCCGCAGCGCCGGCTTCGAACCCGACGTCCGCTTTGAGACCGCCGACCTGCAGGCCCAGGCCCGGCTGATCGAGTCCGGCAACGCCGTGGCCCTGATGCCGGACCTGGTGTGGACCGGACGGGGCACCACGGCCCAGCTGCTGGAGCTTCCGGGAAAGCCGCACCGCACCATCTTCACCTCGGTCCGCCGCTCCAGCGCCCAGCGCCCCGCCATCCTGGCCGCCCGGGAGACCCTCGCTGCGGCCGCCGCCGCAGTGGCAAGGGACGACGCCGGCTGACCGGCCGCCGTCGTACATGTCCCAAGGCGTTGTGTTTCCTGCGTCACTGCGGGCAGGAGGCCGCAGGTCTAGACTGGAGCCGTTATGAATCGAACAATGTTCAAGTCCAAAATCCACCGGGCCACCGTCACGCACGCCGACCTGCACTATGTAGGGTCGGTCACCGTGGACCTTGACCTGCTCGAGGCTGCCGACATCCTGCCCGGCGAGCTGGTGTCCATCGTGGACGTCACCAACGGCGCGCGGCTTGAGACCTACACCATCGCCGGCGAACGCGGCTCGGGTGTGATCGGCATTAACGGTGCAGCGGCGCACCTCATGCACGAGAACGACATTGTCATCCTGATTACCTACGCCCAGATGACCACGGAAGAGGCCAAGGCCTATGAGCCGCGCGTGGTCCACGTGGACGCGAACAACCGGATCATCCAGCTCGGCAACGACCCCGCCGAAGGCCTCACCGCCGGCATGATGCGCCCCCCTTTCGCCCTTAACAACGCCACCGTCTAACCGGAGCGTGCGTCCCGGTCCCTGCTTCCGCTGCGCCCAAAAGGCTGACCCTTGCTAGGGGTGCTGGCCGGGTTCTTCGTGGTCTGGTGCATCATCCTGGTGGGATGGTTCGTGGGCCGGCAGAAGATCCTCGGCGATAACGCGCGGCCCGTTCTCAGCGGCCTCACGTTCTTCGTGGCCAGCCCCGCGCTGCTCTTCGAAACCCTCAGCAAGGCCCGCCTGCAGGAAGTGTTCGCCGAACCGCTGTTGGTCACGGCGGTGGCGGCCATCATTACCGCCGCGATTTTCTTTGCCCTCGCAAAGTTCTGGTTGAAGCGGGCACTCCCCGAATCGTTGATGTCCGCCATGTCCGCCTCGCTCGCGAACTCCGCCAACCTGGGTATTCCCATTGCGGTATATGTCCTGGGCGACGCGAGCTACGTGGCCCCGCTGCTGATCTTCCAGCTGGCGTTCTTCACCCCAATGTTCCTGATGATCCTTGATTCGAGCACCAGCACGCACCGCACCACGGTATTGGGGTTCGTCCTGATGATCCTGCGGAACCCGATGATCGTGGGTTCCGGCCTGGGGCTGCTGGTGGCCGGGACCGGCTTCCAGGTTCCGGCACTGGTGATGGAGCCCATCCACCTGATTGGCGGCGCCGCGATTCCTGCCATGCTGATCGCCTTCGGGATGAGCCTGAACGGCACGCGCCCGCTGCAGGCCTCCGCCGGAAGGCGCGTGGACACACTGTTGGCGAGCGGATTCAAACTGGCGGTCCAGCCGGCCCTTGCCTATGTTTTCGCCCGCTTCGCGCTGGGGATGGACGGGCACGCGCTGTTCGCGGTGGTGGTTACGTCGGCCCTGCCCACCGCGCAGAACGTGTTCGTGGCCGCCAGCCGCTACCAGACCGGGCTGACCGTGGCGAAGGACACCGTGCTGATCACCACCGTGGTGGCAGTGCCGGCGATGATCGGCGTCGCGCTGTTGTTGGCATAGCTTTTGACCATAACTGCTGCCTGGAGGGCTGATGAACACTGTTCTTGACACCGTGGTGATCGGCGGGGGCGCCATGGGCTCTGCCGCCGCGTGGGCGTTGTCCCGCCGGGGGCGGCAGGTGACGCTGGTGGAGCAGTTCGGTCCCGGGCACAGGATCGGCGCGTCCCATGGGGCGACCAGGAACCTGAACCCGGGCTACCACCGGCCGGAATACGTGGCCATGCTCGCCGAGGGGCTGGCACTGTGGGACGAGCTGGAGCAGGAAAGCGGTGTGCAGTTGCTGGCGCGCACCGGCGTCGTCAACCACGGCCCGGGCGGGGACCTCCAGAAGGTTTCAGATGCGCTCACCGCGGCCGGGATCCGCGCGGAATTCCTGGACGTGGCGGAGGCCGGCGAACGGTGGCGGGGCATCCGTTTCGACCAGCAGGTCCTGCACATGCCCGACGGCGGCCAGCTCAACCCGGAAGCCGCGTTGCCGGCCTTCCAGCGGCTGGCCTCCGCCCGGGGCGCCGAGATCAGGCACCACACCAAAGTGGTGGACTTTGAGGAGTTCGACGACGGCGTGCGGCTGACGCTCGAATCGGCTGCGGGCACTGAGGTGGTCACGGCAGCGCAGGCAGTGGTGACGGCGGGCGGCTGGACCGGGAAGCTGCTGGAGATGGCTTCAGGAAAGGTTCCGGGCAGCGATTCACGCAGCGACGCTGCCGGGATCCGGATTCCCCGGCTCAGGGTGACACAGGAGCAGCCGGCCCATTTCCGTGTGGCGGACGCCGGCGCGGTGTGGCCCGGCTTCAACCACTACCCGGGCCCGGACTACCGGGGCTGGTACTCCCCGGTCTACGGCATGCAGACTCCGGGGGAGGGCATCAAGGCCGGCTGGCACGGCGTGGGCCCCGTGGTGGACCCGGACCACCGCGACTTCCGGCCCGAACCAGCGCAGCTCGCCGCGCTGCAGGACTACGCGCGGCAGTGGCTGCCGGGCGTGGACCCCGATGACCTCGAGGCCATCAGCTGCACCTACACCACCACCCCGGACGAGGACTTCATCCTGGACCGGGTGGGCCCCGTGGTGATCGGCGCCGGTTTCTCCGGCCACGGCTTCAAGTTCACGCCGGTGGTGGGACGGATCCTGGCAGATCTTGCCACCGGGACCCGGCCGGCGCCGCAGATCTTCCGCGCGTCCCGCTAGGGATCCTAGCTGGCGCGGCCCTCGGGGCTGGGCACCGGTTCTTGTTCCGCAGGTTCCGCCATTTCGGCCTTCACCGCGGGCATGGCCAGCACCGCCGCAACGGTCAGGAGCCCGGCCACCAGCGCCGCAAGGAACACGGCCCCGGATGCGGAGATCACGGTGGCCGGGTCCCCCTCGCCGCCGCTGCTGCCGCCGTAGATGGAGTTGGCCACGGCCCCGAAGACGGCGACGCCCAGGGCACTGCCGATGGAGCGGGCAAACATGTTGGTGCTGGTCACCACGCCGCGTTCGTGCCAAGGGACGCTGGACTGGGCGGCGATCAGGGTGGGGGTGGCCAGCAGGCCCAGGCCGAGCCCGACGACGAAGCAGCTGATGGCGATCAGCGCCACGTTGGGTGCGCCGGCCGTCAGCGACAGAATCAGCAGGCCCACCACGGAAATGGCGATGCCGATCAGGGCGGTGGACTTGAAACCGATCCGCAGGTAGAACTTTCCGGCCTGCGAGGCGCTGAGCGGCCAGCCGAGGGTCAGGGCGGCAAGGGCCAGGCCCGCCACCAGGGGCGAGGAAGACAGTGCCCCCTCAAGGAAGGTGGGCACGTAGGAGGTCAGGCCGATCATCACGGTGCCAACCCCGAAGGACACCAGCGCGGTGGTGCCCAGCAGGCGCCGCGAGACCACCCAGGAGGGCAGGATGGGTTCGGCCGCCCGCCGCTCCACCAGGAGGAACGCGGCCAGCAGGACTGCGCCCACCACGAAGACGCCGATGCTGATGGGCGAGTTCCATGCCCAGGCCTGGCCGCCCTGGAGGGCGCCGAGGATGAGCAGGCCAAGGGAGCCGGCCAGGAGCACGGCGCCGGCGTAGTCCACCTTATGCTTTGCGCGTTCCACGTTTTCGTGGAGGGTGCGGACCAGCATCCAGCCGGCCAGCAGGCAGAGCGGGACGTTGACCAGGAAGATGCCGCGCCAGATGCCCAGCGCGGAGAAAATGCCGCCCAGGCTGGGACCCACCACGGAGGAGATGGCCCAGACGCTGGCCAGGTAGCCCTGGACCTTGGCGCGCTCCTGCAGCGTATAGATATCCCCGGCAATGGTGATGGACACCGGCAGCACCGCGCCGGCACCCAGTCCCTGCAGGGCGCGGAACGCAATCAGGGACGGCATGCTCCAGGCCAGGCCGCAGAGCACCGAGCCCAGCAGGAACAGGCCGATGCCGGTCAGGATGATGGGCTTGCGGCCCGCCATGTCCGAAAGTTTGCCGTAAATGGGCACGGTCACGGCCTGCGCCAGCAGGTAGGCGGAGAAGAGCCAGGGGAAGGAGGAGAAGCCGCCCACGTCACGGACGATCGACGGCACGGCCGTGGCCACGATGGTGGAGTCGATGGCCACGAGTCCGGTGGACAGCATCAGGGCGATGAGGATGGGCCCGCGGTCGGACCGGAAGCCTACGCCTCCTTTTGCGTTCGCTGTTGCCTTCGGCATCTCAGACCCGGACCATTCCGGCGGCCTCGGCCAGCAGTTCGACGGACCGCAGGCGCGCCCCGGTCTCCGGGCTCTGGTGCGCCACGATGAGTTCGTCGGCGTCGGCGTGCTTTCCGAAGCTGTCCAGGTAGTCAATGACCGCGTCGGGCGTCCCCACTGCGGAGTACGTCATCATCTGTGCCACGTGGCGTCCCTGCGGCGAGTCGAGGATCATGTCCGCCTCGTCGTCGGTGAATTCGCGGCCGCCGCCGAAGAACAGGGAGACGCGGGCGCGCTTGGTGGCCTGGAACATTTCCTGCGCCTCGGAGGCGGAGTCGGCGGCGATGACGTTGACGCCGGCGATCACGTGCGGGGCATCCAGCTGGGCGGACGGCTTGAACTCGCGGCGGTAGATGGCCACGGCCTCCTGCAGCGCGGCCGGGGCGAAGTGGGAGGCAAAGGCGTAGGGCAGGCCCAGCTGCGCGGCCAGGCGGGCACCGAACAGGGACGAGCCCAGGATGTACAGCGGCACGTTGGTGCCCTTGCCCGGGGTGGCCTCGACGCCCTGGATGCGGGTGGGCCCGGTCAGGTACCCCTGCAGTTCAAGGACATCCTGCGGGAAGCTGTCGGCCGACATGGGGTCCCGGCGGAGCGCGCGCATGGTGTTCTGGTCGCTGCCGGGTGCGCGGCCCAGGCCCAGGTCGATCCGCCCGGGGTGCAGGGTTTCCAGGGTGCCGAACTGCTCGGCGATGGTGAGCGGCGAGTGGTTGGGAAGCATCACGCCGCCGGCGCCGAGGCGGATACTTTCGGTGTGCGCGGCCACGTGGGCGATCAGCACGCTCGTCGCGGAGGAAGCAATCGAGGACATGTTGTGGTGCTCGGCGTACCAGACGCGCCGGTAGCCCAGTTTCTCGGCGCTCTGCGCCATGGCCACGCTGCCCGCGAAGCTCTCCGCCGCCGTCTGGCCTTTGCCGATGGTTGCCAGGTCAAGGATGGAGAGGGGAAGAGTCACGTCGGGTGCCGGCCTTTCAAAAACGTTTCGTAGGTCGTGCCGGCCGGATTGCGGCGGGCACTAGAGGTGTAACGACGGCGGAGCCCGGCTTATTTCTGTGATCTGCGGAATACTCAGCACACTGATGAGGTTGCCGCCCCTATGAGCCATGATTCAACGAAGCAGCTGGAACTGTCCGCAACGATTGACCTCAAGGACCTGGGAACCGTGCACCGGCTCGGTTTTGGTGCCATGCGCATCGTGGGTGACGGCGTCTGGGGTGAGCCCGCAGACCGGCAGGCCGCCGTGGCCGTGGTGCGCCGCGCCGTCGAACTCGGCGTCGACTTCATCGACACCGCCGATTCCTATGGCCCCAACATCAGTGAAGAAATCATCGCCGAGGCGCTCCACCCCTACAAGGAGGGGCTGAAGATCGCCACCAAGGTTGGGTTCACCCGGACCGGGCCGCACAAGTGGGTTCCCGTGGGCCGGCCGGAATACCTGCGCCAGCAGACGGAACTGAGCCTGCGCAAGCTGAAGGTGGAGACGCTGGACCTGCTGCAGCTGCACCGGATCGATCCCAAGGTGGACGCCGAAGAGCAGTTCGGCGTGCTGCGCGAACTCCAGGACGAAGGCAAGGTCCGCGCCCTGGGCCTGTCCCAGGTGAGCGTGGCCGAGCTCGAAGCCGCCGGTAAGCACTTCACGGTGTCCACGGTCCAGAACCGGTACAACCTGACGGACCGCAGCTCCGAGGACGTGCTGCGCTACTCGGAGGAAAACGGCATCGGGTTCATCCCGTGGGCCCCCATTTCCGCGGGCGAGCTGGCCCAGCCGGGAGGACCGCTGGACGAGGCCGCCAAGCGCCTGGGCGCCACCACGTCCCAGGTGGCCCTGGCCTGGCTGCTGCGCCGCTCCCCCGTGATGATGCCCATTCCCGGCACCGGTTCCGTGCAGCACCTCGAAGAGAACATGGCTGCCGCCGGCGTCTCGCTCGACGACGACACGTACGCGGAGCTCGAAGCGGCCGGCAAGTAAAGAACCCGGTACGTAAAGAACCCAGGACAGGAGCTACACCATGGCAAACATTTTGATGGTCGTTTCGGCCGCGGATTCCCTCACCATGAAGGACGGCAGCGAACACCCCACGGGCTACTGGGCAGAGGAACTGGTGGTGTCCCACCAGACCCTGACCGAGGCCGGCAACACAGTGGACATCGCGACGCCCGGCGGAAAGAAGCCCACCGTGGACCAGGTCAGCCTGGCCCCCGGGTCCGCAGGCGGCGAGGAACGCGCGCAGGGGTTCCGGGACTACCTGGACAAGATCGACAGCGAGCTGGCGCACCCGCTGGTCCTTGCCGACGTCGACCCTGCCGCCTACGACGCCGTGGTGATGCCCGGCGGCCACGGCCCCATGGCCGACCTCTACAAGGACGCCGACCTGGGCCGCCTGCTGGTGGCAGCCAAAAAGGACGGCAAAATCATCGCGCCGTTCTGCCACGGTCCGGCGGGGCTGCTGAGCGCAACGGACGACGACGGCGGGTTCGCTTTCAAGGGCCGGCGCCTCACAGTCTTCACCAACGAGGAAGAGCTGGGCGGCGGGACCGGCGAGAACACCCCGTGGCTCGTAGAGGACGCGCTCAAGGAGAAGGGGGCGGTGATCGAAAACGGTGCCGCCTGGACCTCCAACGTGGTGCGCGACGGCAACCTCATCACCGGGCAGAACCCGCAGTCCAGCGAGGACGTGGCCAAGGAAGTCCTGGCTGCGCTGCCCTGAGTACTGCCGCTTTCCAGGCAATAGCAGAGGGGACCAGTTCGCAATGAACTGGTCCCCTCCTTGCGGCGCGCGTCATTGGGCGCCGGCCCTCAGGCCAACCCGCTGGAATCAGACGGCGCAGCCCCCGTTCGCGATGGTGGGATCGATCGCGGTGATTTGCTTCTGGACGTCCGCCAGCTGGGCTTGGAGACCCGCCACTACCAGCTTCTGTGCGTCGACCGCATCCTTGCTCGGCTTCTTCTGGCCAGTTAAGGTCCGCAGTTTGTCCTGAGCCGCCGTGAGCTGCGAATCAAGTGTCTTAAGCTGGCCCTGCAGTTCCGCCAGCTTCGTTTCCGTGGCGCTGATCTCGCCATTCAGACCGTTGAGCTGCGTCAGCAGTGGCGCTACCCTGCCTTGCAGGTCGAGGATGTTTGCTTCCTTGGTAGCGATCTGGTCGTTGAGCTCAGCGAGCTGGGCTACAAGTCCATCAGCCAGAGCGTTGAGCGAAGCGATATCGGCCGTCTTCCTGGTGACTGCCGCGTCCGCGGCGTCAAGAGTCGTTTGGAGGCCCTTGAGCTGGTTCTGCATGGCGGAAATCTCCGCGTTCTTCTCATCCACGGCAGTGTTGGCCTGCACCAGCGCATCCTTTGCCTGGCCTAGAGCGCCGTTCAAGCCATCAAGGACTACTTTCTGAGCCGCGATGTCCTTCTGCGCCTGCTCCGCATTGTCTGCGAGACCTGCCAGGGTTCCTTCGAGGTCCGCCACCGTCTGCTGCTGGGCTGTCACAGCCGCTGCCGCCTCTTTCGCCGCCTGTTCCAGCGCTGGGAGTTGGCCCTGAAGCGTGCTGAGCTCAGTCTGCTTCACGCTTACTGTGCTGTTGGCTTGGTCGAGTGCAGCTCGAAGGGCCGGAAGCTGGGACTTCAGCAGGTCGATGTCTGATTGCTTTGAAGTGACAGCGTTGTTCGCCGTTGTGAGAGACGTCTGCAGGGCTGCGGCTTGGGACTGCAAGGTGCTGCTTTCCGTTTGCTTGGACAGCAGTTGGGCGTTCAGCGCATCGACCTGCTTCTGGAGCGTGGCCAGGTCGCCGGAAAGTCCCGAGATCTGCGTGTTCTTGTCGCCGATCTGGTTGTTGACGGTGGCCAACTGGCCTTGCTTGGTGGCCACTTGAGCCTCTAGCTGACGCTTTGCGAGGGCGTTGCTGTTGCTTGGAAATGTACTGATCTGTGCGTTCAGTACAGCAATATCGGATTCCAGGCTCGTCTTCTGTGCCTGCAGCGCAGCCAACTCGTTCTGCGCCGTAGTCAGTTGTGCCTGTTTCGCCGGCATCTGATCGTTGAGGGCTTTGATCTGGCCCTGCAGAGTGGTGATGTCAGCGTTGACGGTGGTGATCTTGGCAGCGTTGTCGCTGACCGCTGTCGCTGCTGCCGCCGCGTTGGCCTGCAGGGTCCCTAGGGCTGCCTGGGCCGCCTCAACTTCGGCGTTCTTGGCGTCAAGGGCGGTCTTGGCGGCTGAGGCCGCGGACTGCAGGCCTGTGAGCTCCTTTTGGGCTGCGCCGATTTGGTCCTTCTTGGCGGTGACTGCGTTGTTAGCATTCGCGGCCGTCCCCTGCAGGTTCGTCAGCTTCTGCTCAGCATCGGCGACTAACGCCTGCTGGGCCTCCAAAGCTGCGGTTGCGGTGTCTCCAGCCTGATTCAGCTGCGTGAGCTTCGCCTGTGCGTCATCGACTTCCTTCTGCGCAGCCGTGACGGCATCAGCCGCCAGCTGCGCCTGCACGGTTAGCGTCGAAAGCTGGTCTCGGGCTGTCTGAACCTCCGCTTCCTTTTCGGCCAGGGCGTTTGCGGCATTCTCGGCTGCCGAGGTCAGCGTGGCAAGTTCGGACTGGGCGATGGCCACGTCCTTGCTATTTGCAGCAAGCTGTCCACTCACTGCTTCCGCCTGCGTTTTGAGGTCGGCGGAGGAAGCCTGAGCCACTACGAGCTGCTCCTGCAGCGGATCTAGCTGGCTCTGCAGCTGGGCGAGCTGGTTCTGCAAAGAGGCCATCTCACGTGTGGTGGAATCGAACACGGCCTGCTGGATGCCCTGCTGCTGCTGAATGTCGCTGATTTGGGCGTCAAGCGTTTCTATCTGCAAGTTCAGCGACTCGTCCTGGGCTTTCAGGTCGGCCAGTGCTTTGTTTGCGTCGGAGATCTGTGACGTCAGAGCGTTGGCCGTCGACTGCAGTGCTGCCCTCTCCGCCTGCAGCGCGGCGATAGCGTCCGCGTTCTTCTTCGCCGCCGCCTTCAACAGATTCTCCTGGACTGCACCCCGGTGCGCGAGCTGGTTCACCACGCCGTTGCACATCCCCGTGGTGGACGTGGTAGCCGCAACCGCCGGCTGGATCAGCACCATGCTGGTGGCGAGCAGGCCGGGCAGGACAACGGCGGCAGCCAAGCGGCGGGCACGGACAGAGGGGGAGGGGGAAGTGCGCATGCGAGCTCCTGTTGAGACCTGTCAGCAGACCTCTCTGGCCGCTTCATGCCAACCCTAGGGTCCGGCACACGCGGAGAACACGCGTAATCACTACTTGTCTTTTTTGTCCGAGTACTCGCTTTCTGCTGAATCTGTGTCAGGCGGCCGCCCAGCGCAACGAGCCGCGGCCGGTCAAATATGACCGCCGCGGTCCTCCGGTTAACCGCCGTTACTCCCTGTATCCCAGCATTTCGGGGCCTTTGATTCCCCCTCCGCGGCTGTCGGATAGTTGCTGCAACGCGCACATTCCGTTGCATTCCCGCCACCCTTCCAAGGAGGAACCATGGCCATCAACCCCAAGCCGGCCGCCGTCGTTGCCCTGGCTGTCTCAGCGCTGCTGGGACTGGCCGCCTGCTCCGACCCCGGCGCCGCGGCGGCGACAGCACCGTCGTCGTCCGCCACCAACACCACCGGCAAGACCTTCAACCTGTCCCCGCAGCAGGACCGCTTCAAGGTCACCAAAGATGACGCCGCGGCGGCCCTGGTGCCTGACGCCATCAAGGCCGACGGCAAACTGACAGTAGTCAGCACCGGCGGCACGGCCCCGCTCAGCACCTTCGCCACGGACAACAAGACCCTGATCGGCAGCGAGGTGGACATCGCCTACGCGGTCGGTGAGGCGCTGGGGCTCGACGTCGAGGTCCTGCCCGTTGCCTGGGCGGACTGGCCACTGGGCATCGAATCGTCCAAGTACGAGGCCGTCCTCTCGAACGTCACCGTCACCGAGGCGCGGAAGGAGAAGTTCGACTTCGCCACTTACCGGAATGACCTGCTGGGCTTCTACGCCAAGAGCGGTTCGGACATCGGCGAGATCAAGGAAGCCAAGGACGTGGCGGGCAAGAAGATCATCGTGGGCTCCGGCACCAACCAGGAAGCCATCCTGGTTCGCTGGGACGAGGAAAACAAGAAGAATGGCTTGGCGCCGGTCGAGTTCCAGTATTACGACGACGACTCCGCCTCTACCCTGGCCCTCCAGTCGGGCCGGGCGGACCTGACGTTCGGCCCCAACGCCGGTGCCGCCTACAAGGCCGCGCTGGATGGCAAGAGCAAGCAGGTGGGCACCCTCAACGGCGGCTGGCCGCTGACGGCGCAGATCGCGTTCACCACCAGGAAAGGCAACGGCCTGGCGGTTGCCGCCCAGGCTGCGCTGAACCACCTGATCGAGGACGGCACCTACGCCAAAATCCTGGACCGCTGGGGCCTCTCCTCCGAAGCCATCCAGAAGTCCGAACTGAACCCGGCGGGCCTGCCCAAGAAATAGGCGTCCTGCCGACGAATGGATCCCCACCGGGACTACGCTGGTTAGCCTGCGCCCGGTGGGGATTCTTCCGTGCCGGGCATGCCCCGGGTCAGTGCGGGTCCGGCTCCACTGCCCACGCCAGCCGGTGCAGGAATGTGGCGGCCCTGCTCCGTGCCGCCGTCCATGCGGCCGACATCCGCGAAGGCCTGGCAATGATTTGCGGGGCGTTGGGCTGGGCGCTCCAGCCTCTGCCGACGGCACCTGCAAATAACAGGGCCATGAGGCTTGCGCTTTCCATCGATCTCCAAAGCTGTACGAACAAATGCTGGTGCACAAGCAAGGTGCCCTGCCGGAGACGGCTTCAAACAAAAATCGCCAGCCGGCCGCCCGACCCGCCGGAAAGTGCACTCCCGGCCGGTTAGGCAATAGTCTGGCCAGATGGGGACCAGTGCCGTGAATTCCGGCGAACAGACTGACAGACAGACCCGCATTCTCGAAGCGGCCATGGATCTGCTGTCCCGGCACGGCATTTCCGGTGTGAGCATGCGGGCCGTGGCACGGGAAGCCGGCGTGGCGCTGGGCCTGGTCAACTACTACTACGACGACAAGACCACCCTCATCCGGGCAGCCCTGCGCCGGGTGGATGAGCATGACCTTCTGCTGGTTGCCCCCGATCCGTCGTCACCCCCGGATGAACAGCTGCGCAAGGCCCTGCGCCGGGTGGCGGCCGCCGACCTGCTGACCACGCGCTACCTGTCCCTGCGCCTGCACCTCTGGGCCCTCGCCCAGGCCGATGAGGACTACGCACAGATCAACGCCGCCGCCTTCGACCGGTACATCGACGGGCTCGCAGCACTGGTCTCCAGCGCCAAACCCGAGCTTTCATGGGAGGCATGCCGGGAACGGGCCGCGGACATCGTCGTCATCCAGAACGGCATGTGGCTGACCGCACTGCTCGGCGTGGACAAGGCCTCCATCCAGCGGAGCATCGAGCGCACGGAGCAGATCGCCTTCGCCTAAACAGTAAGTCCGCAAGGCACCGGCAGCTCCCTCAGTCACATTGAACAGTTGTTCAAGAAAACTATTGAACACTTGTTCAACGTGCATTACTGTCCTTCCTATGACTTACGCCACACCGGTTCGGGATGTAGCCCGAACCGAAGAAACTGAGACAGCATCCTCCCTGTTCATCAACGGCGTGTGGGAGCCGGCAGCGTCCGGCGCTGTGCGCCGGATCCACAACCCGGCCGACGGCGAGCTGGTGGCCACGGTTTCCGAGGCCGGCCGGGACGACGCCGAACGCGCCATTGCAGCGGCCCGGGCCGCCTTCGATTCCGGCGTCTGGTCCTCCGTCCCGGCACCCGAGCGCGGCGCCTTCCTCCTGAAGGTCGCGGCCGGCCTGCGCGAACGCCGGGAAAAGTTCGCCCGGGCCGAGTCCCTGGACACCGGCAAGCGGATGGTCGAAAGCCGCATCGACATGGACGACATCGCCGCCTGCTTTGAATACTTCGGCAGGCTCGCCGGGCAGCAGGCCGGGCGGGTGGTCGACGCCGGGGACCCCGGCGTCGTGAGCAGGATCGTCTACGAACCCGTTGGCGTCTGCGGCCTGATCACACCCTGGAACTACCCCCTGCTCCAGGCGGCGTGGAAGATTGCCCCCGCACTGGCCGCCGGCTGCACGTTCGTCCTCAAGCCCTCCGAGCTGACCCCGTCCACCAGCATCCTTGCCATGCAGCTGCTGCAGGACCTCGGCCTGCCGGAAGGGGTGGCCAACCTCGTCACCGGCCCCGGCGCCGAGGCGGGTGCGCCGCTCTCGGAACACCCCGACGTCGACCTTGTCTCCTTCACCGGCGGCCTGGAAACCGGCAAGCGCATCGCCGCGGCCGCCGCGGCCACCGTCAAGAAAGTGGCCCTGGAGCTGGGCGGCAAGAACCCCAACGTGGTGTTCGCCGACGCGGACTTCGACGCCGCCGTGGACAATGCCCTCAACGGCGCCTTCGTCCACTCCGGACAGGTCTGCTCCGCCGGCGCGCGGCTGCTGGTGGAGGAATCCATCGCCGAACGTTTCGTGGCCGAGCTGGCCCGCCGCGCCCAGGCAATCCGGCTGGGCGGCCCCTTTGACGAGGCCGCCGAAACCGGCCCGCTCATCTCCGCAGCCCACCGCGACAAGGTGGACGCCTACGTCCAGCGCGGCATCCAGGAAGGCGCGCGGCTGCGCACCGGCGGCGCGGCACCTTCTGGAGAGAAGTACGACGCCGGGTTCTACTACCAGCCGACCATCCTGGACCAGGTGCAGCGCGGCACGTCCGTGGTCACCGACGAGGCGTTCGGCCCCGTCGTGACCGTCGAAACCTTCCGCACCGAAGACGAGGCCGTGGCCACCGCCAACGACACCATCTACGGGCTGGCCGGCGCGGTGTGGACGCAGGACGCCGGGAAGGCGCAGCGCGTGGCCTCCCGGCTGCGGCACGGCACCATCTGGATCAACGACTACCACCCCTACCTCCCGCAGGCCGAGTGGGGCGGCTTCGGCCAGTCCGGCGTGGGCCGCGAGCTGGGCCCCACCGGCCTGGCGGAGTACCAGGAAGCCAAGCACATCTACCAGAACACCAACCCGCAGGTAACCGGCTGGTTCGCTGACCACGGCAAGGAGAACTAGATGCACTTCGACAACATCGAGGACCTCAGCGAGCGCTCATTCGATTACATCGTCGTCGGCGGCGGATCCGCCGGCGCCGCAGTCGCCGCACGCCTGAGCGAGGACCCGGACGCGACCGTGGCCCTGGTGGAGGCCGGGCCGGATGACCGCAACATCCCGGAAATCCTGCAGCTGGACCGCTGGATGGAACTGCTGGAATCCGGCTACGACTGGGACTACCCGGTGGAACCGCAGGAAAACGGCAACTCCTTCATGCGCCACGCCCGCGCCAAGGTCATGGGCGGCTGCTCCAGCCACAACTCCTGCATCGCCTTCTGGGCACCTCGGGAGGACCTGGACGAGTGGGAGTCCAAGTACGGCGTCGCCGGCTGGAACGCCGACGCTGCCTGGCCCCTGTACAAGCGCCTGGAAACCAACGAGGACGCCGGCCCGGACGCACCCCACCACGGGGACTCCGGCCCCGTGCACCTGATGAACGTGCCCCCGGTGGATCCTGCCGGCGTCGCGCTCCTCGACGCCTGCGAACAGGCCGGGATTCCCCGTGCGAAATTCAACACCGGAACCACGGTGGTCAACGGTGCCAACTTCTTCCAGATCAACCGCCAGGCGGACGGCACTCGCGCCTCCAGCTCGGTGTCCTACATCCACCCCATCATCGAACGCGAAAACTTCACCCTGCTGACCGGCCTCCGGGCCCGCCAGCTGGTGTTCGATGCAGCCAAGCGCTGCACCGGTGTGGACGTGGTGGATTCGGCGTTCGGCCGCACCCACCGGCTGACTGCGCGCCAGGAGGTCATCCTGTCCACGGGTGCCATCGACTCCCCCAAGCTGCTCATGCTGTCCGGGATCGGCCCGGCGGCCCACCTGGCGCAGCATGGCATCGAGGTCCTGGTGGACTCCCCCGGCGTGGGCGAGCACCTGCAGGACCACCCCGAAGGCGTGGTCCAGTTCGAAGCCAAACGGCCCATGGTGCAGACCTCAACGCAGTGGTGGGAAATCGGGATCTTCACCCCCACCGAAGACGGCCTGGACCGTCCGGACCTGATGATGCACTACGGCTCCGTCCCCTTCGACATGAACACCCTGCGGCACGGCTACCCCACCACGGATAACGGCTTCAGCCTCACCCCGAACGTCACACACGCCCGCTCGCGCGGCACCGTCCGGCTGCGCAGCCGCGACTTTCGCGACAAGCCCATGGTGGACCCGCGCTACTTCACCGACCCCGAGGGCCACGACATGCGGGTCATGGTGGCCGGCATCAGGAAGGCCCGCGAAATCGCCGCCCAGCCCGCCTTGGCGGAATGGACCGGCCGTGAACTCTCGCCCGGCGTCGAGGCCCAGACGGACGAGGAACTCCAGGACTACATCCGCAAGACCCACAACACCGTCTACCACCCGGTAGGCACCGTCCGCCTGGGCCCGGCCGACGACGACATGTCGCCACTGGACCCCCACCTGCGGGTCAAGGGCGTCACCGGCCTCCGCGTCGCCGACGCGTCCGTCATGCCCGAACACATCACCGTCAACCCCAACATCACCGTCATGATGATCGGCGAGCGCTGCGCCGATCTGATCCGTGCCGACCACGCCGGCGCAGACGCCATGGAAGAGAAGGAGCTCACCGCATCCCTCGCCTGAGGGCAGGTCTTGGCGGGGCCGCATTTCCCCAACAGCGGCGGCCCCGCACGCATTATTCTGCCGCACCCCAGGGCGGCCCCTCCCATCGTGCTTTTTTGATCTAGGAGTCCATATTGGAACCCAGCAAGAGTATTGATTCAAGCGGCATGGACGAATTCGGCTACACCCAGACCCTTGACCGGAGCATCGGCAAGTTTGCCAGCTTCGCCGCGGGTGTCAGCTACATCTCCATCCTCACGGGTGTCTTCCAACTGTTCTACTTTGGTTTTTCCATGGCCGGCCCGGCGTACGCCTGGTCCTGGCCCATCGTGTTCGTCGGCCAGCTGATGGTGGCCCTCTGTTTTGCCGAACTGGCCGGCCGCTACCCCGTGGCCGGGTCTGTGTACAACTGGGCCAAACGGCTCGCATCCGGGACTTCCGCCTGGCTGGCCGGCTGGCTGCTGATGCTGTCCAGCATCATGGCGCTGGGAGCCGTGGCACTGGCCCTGCAGCTGACGCTGCCGCAGCTCTGGTCCGGCTTCCAGTTCGTCGGTGACGGCACCGGCCCCTACGACTTCGCCATGAACGGCGTGGTGCTGGCCACCATCATGATCACCATCTCCACCCTCATCAACGCGTTCGGCGTGAAGCTCATGACCAGGATCAACAGCATCGGCGTCTTCGTGGAGCTGATCGCGGCCGTGCTGCTCATCCTCGCACTGGGCTGGCACGTGGTGCGGGGGCCCGAGGTCTTCTTCGACACCGCGGGCTTCGGGGAAGGCAACGACCTTGGCTTCTTCGGCGTCTTCCTCATCGGTGCCATGGCTTCCGGCTACGTGATGTACGGCTTTGACACGGCCAGCTCCCTTGGGGAGGAAACAAAGGACCCCAAACGCACGGCGCCCAAGGCCATCCTGCGCGCCGTCACTGCCTCGTTCGTGCTGGGCGGCCTGATCCTGCTTTTCGGCATCCTGGCCGCGCCTGACCTGACCGACCCCAAGGTGGGATCTGCCGACGGCGGCCTGCAGCACATCGTGCTCTCCGTCCTTGGCGGGCCTTTCGGCAAGGCTTTCCTGCTGTGCATCGTGGTGGCCGTGGTGGTCTGCACGCTCGCGGTCCACGCCGCAGCCATCCGCATGGTGTTTGCCATGGCCCGGGACAACAACCTGCCGTTCAGCCGGCAGCTCAGCAAGGTGGATCCGGTCCGCAGGACCCCCACTGTCGCGGCCATCGCGGTGGGCGTCCTGGCCGTCATCCCGCTGCTCATCAACGTCATGCAGCCGGCCATCTTCACCATCCTGTCCAGCATCAGCATCGTGCTGATCTACCTGTCCTACCTCCTGGTCACGGTGCCCATGCTGCGCAACCGCCTCGTGAAGAAGTGGCCCCTGGCCGACGACGGGTCCGAGCCCGGGTTCAGCATGGGCAAATGGGGTCTTCCCGTGAACGTCCTGGCGGTCCTGTGGGGCGCAGCCATGACCGTGAACCTGGTCTGGCCCCGCCAGGAGATCTACAACTCCGTGCCGCCGTTCGAGTGGTACCTGCAGTGGGGCGGCGTGATCTTCGTGGGTGCCGTGGTCATTGGCGGGACCCTGCTTTACCGGCTCAAGATCCGGCACCAGACAGGCGTGCTGGCCGAGCACGCCGCGGCCGTGGCCGCCCATCCGTCGTCAGGTGCCGGTCGGCACCAAGCCGCTCACGAGGCGCCGGAGGATGCTCTGGCAGCCGACGGCGCCCTGGCAACAGAACCCGCTTAACACCTCACGCAATAAGGGCCGACGTCGGCACTCACCCGAGTGCCGTCGTCGGCCCTTTTTGTGTCACACCCCCGCCCATGTTGAGTGTTGGCGTCATAGAAGGAGACGGCCTCCTGCTCCGGACCGGCGACGCCCTACCCTTGACAGGTGACTTTGACTAAGATCCGTACCGCCGCCGCGGGTTCGCTCGCCGCCGCCGGTCTCCTGATTGCCCTCGCCGGCTGTTCCACGCCGGCCGCCAACCAGCCCAGTGCCTCCGCCTCCTCAGCACCGGCTTCAGCCGGCGCTTCTTCCAGCGCCGCCTCTTCCAGCCCCGCCTCTTCCAGCGCATCTGGCGAGCCCTGCGCGGGCGTGAAGGTCATCGTCGATTCCGGCGCCCTGAAGCAGTCCGCCGCCAGCACCTCCACCTGCGTGTCCGTGGACGGACCCACGGTGGCGTCGAAGGTGCTCGACGAGGCGAAGATCAAGACCGAGGGAACGACGCAGTACCCCGATGCCGTATGCCGCGTGAACGGCGTCCCCGCTGCCGACTTTGACATCAAGCACAAGGACGGCACCTACCGCGAAGAATGCAAGGGGATGCCCGCGGCCTTTGCCTACTGGTCGATCTGGATCAAGCCGGCCTCCGGGAAATGGGAATACGCGCAGGAGGGCCTTGCCACCCAGCAGGTAAAGCCGGGAGAGAGCCTGGAGCTGCTCTTCACGGTTGATAACGAGCCGGCGGCCCCCGCGGCATGACCTTCCGGCCCGCGCCGTTACGCGCAGCGGCGGTCCTCGCCGCTGTGTTCGTCGCGGCGCGGGTCATCTACCGCGTCCTTTTCAACGGGGCGGGCACCGGCAGTCCCGTCCTGCTCGATCTGCCGCCGCTGCGCCTTCCCGCCCCGTATGCCCATGTGGTGTTCCTCGGTCCGGTGTCCGCGCCGGGCCTCTGGCAGGCAGTACTGTCCGCCCTGCCCATCGCCGCGACCATCCTCGCTTTCGGCCTGCTCAATGCCTGGGTGGACATCTCCCGCGGTTTCGTCCGGCTGGCCCGCGGCGGCCCCCTGCAGGGCGTGGCCCGGATGCTGGTGGTGGCATGGGCGGCGCTTCCGGCATTGTCCGACGCCGTGGCCTCCGTGCGCCTGGCGTTCCGGTTGCGGGGCGAACGCTTTGGACCCCGCGCCCTGGTGCCCGTGCTGGAACGCACCCTGGAGCACGCGGTTCGGGTTGCCGCGGCCCTGGAACTGCGCGGCTTCGGAAGCCGGGGGGCACACACGCAAGGGTTCGACGGCGACGCGCCGCTCCTCGTCCGGAACGCCCGGTTCCGGATCGGGGACACCTCTATATACGTCGACAGCTTTGCGCCGCCGGGCGGGTCAGTCACGGTGATCACCGGGCCGACGGGCTCCGGGAAGTCCACCATCCTGCGGGGGATCGCGGGCCTGCTCTCCCACGTTGACGGTGGAGAGGTTTCCGCCACCGTGCGGGCCGGCGGACTGGACCGGGTTGCCATGCCGCCGCGTGATACTGCCGGGCTTATCGGCGTCGTCCTCCAGAATCCCCGCGCCGCCTTCGCCACCACCCGGGTCCGCGACGAGATTGCCCTGGCCCTCGAGCTGCGCGGCATGCCCGCTCCTGCCGCGAAGGCGCGGGTGCAGGAGGTGGCGGAACGGATCGGGGTTTCGGCACTGCTGGACCGGAACGTCAGCACCCTTTCGGCCGGTGAGGCGACGTTGGTAGCCATCGCCGCCGCCGTCGTGGACCATCCGGCCCTGCTCCTGGCTGACGAGCCCCTGGCCGACCTTGACGCCACCGCACGCGCACGCGTCCTCACCGTGCTCAGCGGCCTGGCCCGGGAGGAAGGGGTCTGCGTCATCGTCGCGGAGCACCGGGCGGAAGCACTCGCCCCCATTGCCGACTCGTGGTGGACTATCGACGGCGGCGCCTTGTTGCGGGGTACCGCGCCGTCCGCAGCCAGTGTCCATCCCGACGCCGGTCCCGGGCGGGAAGTGGCGGACTCTGTGCCTGTGCTGACGGCGGCACACCTCGCCGTGCACCGCAAGGGCCAGCCGCTGGTGCGTGAGGCGTCCCTGGTCCTGCACCGCGGTGAAGTGGTGGCCTTGGTTGGGCCCAACGGTGCCGGGAAGTCCTCCCTCCTTGTGGCGCTGGCCCTGGGTGAGGGGGCTGTTGAAGGAACGCTCGACGGCGGCAGGATCGCCGGCGGTCGGGTCGCCTTGGTGCCGGACGCCTCGGACGACCTCTTCACCAGGGACACGGTCGCCGGCGAGCTCCGCGCGGCCGAGCGGCGCCTGGCACGGGGGAAGAACGGTGCGCGCGGAACGAGCGGCCAGCATCTTGAACCTGGCTTTGCCGCTGCACGCCTGGCCCGGTTGCGAGGAGGGATGGAAATTCCCGTTGGCCATGAGCATCCGCGGGACCTCTCTGCCGGCGAGCGCAGGATCTTGGCCATCGCGCTGCAGACCATGGACCGCCCGCCGGTTCTCCTGATCGATGAGCCCACCCGCGGCCTGGATCCCGCGGCGCGGGCAGCTGTCTCGGCGGCGCTGCGGGCAGCGGCGGACGACGGTGCAGCGGTGCTGATCGCCACCCACGACCTCGAGTTTGCCCGGGGGCTGGGCGCCCGGATCCTGCCGATGCGGGACGGCGTGGCGCCGTCATCACCCGCGTCCGAGGCTCCTGAGCCGGTTCCCGTCGCTCCCCGGCCCACACTGGCCGGAGCGAAACGCACTTCCATCACCAACTCAGCGGAAGCCGTCGACCCTGCCAGGCACCGCCACCTCCGGATGCCGAGGGGGCTCGAGCTGTCTGTCCTCGCAGCCGCCAACCTGCTGGCCCTCGCGGCCTTCTGCTGGCCACTGCTCGCCGCGGCACTCCCTCAGGACGCCACCGCTGCCCTTCCCTACGCGGCACTGGCCATCGCACCCGTCGCCGCCGTCGCCGTCGTGGTGTCCCTGGACGGATCTGTCCGCTCGGCACATACCGTGGCGCTGCTGGGCGTGCTGGCCGCGGTAGGTTCCGCCGTGCGCGTGGCGAGCACCGGCGTCGGCGGCGTGGAGGCCGTCTTTATCCTGCTGATCCTGGCCGGGCGGGCCTTCGGTGCCCGGTTCGGCCTGCTCCTCGGCGCCGCTACCATTGCGGTCTCCAGCGCCCTGTGGGGCGGCGTTGGGCCGTGGACACCATTCCAAATTTTCGCGTGCGCGTGGGTGGGCGCCGGTGCCGGCCTACTTCCCCGCCGGGTGCGGGGCAAGGCCGAACTGTGGATGCTGGGCGGCTACGGCGTGGTGGCGTCGTACCTGTTCGGGCTGCTGACCAACCTGTGGTTCTGGCCCTTCGCCGTCGGTGCCGGCACCGGCATCTCCTACGTGCCGGGCGCGCCGCTGACCACCAACCTCAGCAGCTTCCTGCTCTACTCGCTGGTGACCTCGACGGCGGGCTGGGACACCCTAAGGGCCATCACCACGGTGATCGGGATCGCCGTGGTGGGCCGGGCCATCCTCGCAGCACTGCGGCGGGTGAAGCCGGTGTCCAGCGGGGGCGGACAAGCCGCGAAGGCCCAGTCCGTCCAGATGAAGGACCCGCTACAGCTCAAGGCCTGAGGACCCCGCTGAAAATAGTGACCGGGCCACCCCCTTTGTTAATGATGGGCTTCAGGCACCCGCGAGTTCGGCGGGGGCGTTGGCTTCGAGTGCGGCGTTTAGTTCCTCAAGGGTGGGTGGGTTCGCTCCGGGGCGCTGCACGGTGATGGCTGCGGCTGCGGCTGCCGTGTGTCCCAGCTGCTCCAGGACTGCTGGGGCGAAGCCTTCGGTTCCCCGGGTGAGGAATCCCAGGATCAGGGCTGACATGTAGGAGTCCCCGGCGCCGATAGTGTCTGCAACTGTCGTTTTCACGGCAGGGATGTCGATGCTGGCGGCGGCCGAGGTGAATGTCGAACCTTCAGCGCCCCTGGTAATGACCGTCAACCGGGTGCCCAGTGCGAGGATGTGCGCGGCGGTTTCATCAAGGCTTTTCCGGGGGTACAGCCACTGGGCGTCCTCGTCGCTGAGTTTGACCACGTCGGTGAGGGCCACGAGTTCTTCGAAGATGGCTTTCGCTTCCGTGTGGCTGCCGAGCAGGGCTGGCCGGATGTTGGGGTCGTAGGTGATCATGCAGTGCCGGTGGGCCTGTTCGAGCAGGGCCTTTACTGCGCCGGCGCCCGGGCTGAGGAAAGTGGCGATGGATCCTGTGTGCAGGATTTTGGGGAAGTACGCGGGCGGTGCGGCGGCCAGGTCCCAGGAGATGTCGAACTCGTAGGTGGCAGAGCCGTCCGGAGCGAGGGTTGCTGTTGCCGATGCCGTCCGCGTAAGGGATTTCGAGCCGGGCAGGAGCACGACTCCTGCACTGCGGAGATGGTTTTCGATGGCAGTCCCGCGGTCGTCAGGTGCGATGGCTGTGAGCAGACCTGTCGCCACGCCCAGGCGGCCAAGTCCGTAGGCGACGTTGGCCGGCGAGCCGCCGGGGTGTTCGACGCGGGCCTGGGACGTTGTGACCACGTCGATCAGCGCTTCACCCACGACCGTAACGTCAAGTGTGGGGTGAGTGTCCTGCCGGGCTGTTGTGAGGTAATCCATGGTCTGTCTCTCGTGGGGAGCTGGGGTGGGGGCTGTTCAAGCGACGTCAGTCCGCGGACCGGCAACCTGGTCCGCGGACTGACGTCGGGGCAAACAGTTGATCAGGCGGTGGCTGCACCGGTCATGATTGCCACTGCATCGGTCATATTGTGGGATTGCGGAGTGATGGTGGCCGCACACTTGCCGAGGCGCTGGATGTGGATGCGGTCTGCCACGTCGAACACGTGGGGCATGTTGTGGCTGATCAGGATGACCGGCAGGCCGCGGTCCCGGAGGTCCCGGACCAGTTGCAGGACCTGGTTGGACTCGCGCACGCCCAGCGCCGCCGTTGGCTCATCCAGCACCACAACCTTTGATCCGAACGCCGCGGCCCGGGCCACGGCGACGGCCTGGCGCTGGCCGCCGGAGAGGTTCTCCACGGGCACGGTGACGTCCTGGAGTGTGGAGATGCCGAGCCGGGTCAGCTCATCCTTGGCCTTGATGCGCATGCCTTTGGTGTCAAGCATCCGGAGTACGCTCCCCAGCAGCCCGGCACGCCTTTCCTCCCTGCCCAGGAACAGGTTGGATGCCACATCCAGCGCGGGCGAGACCGCCAGGTTCTGGTACACGGTCTCGATGCCGTGGGCCCGGGCATCCTGCGGCCGCTTGAAGTGCACGGGCTGCCCTGAAACAAAGAGCTCCCCGGAGTCCGGTACTTCTGCTCCGGTGAGGCATTTGATCAGGGTTGATTTTCCCGCGCCGTTGTCGCCGATAATTGCCAGGACTTCGCCCGGGTAGAGGTCAAGGCTGACGCCGTCCAGGCCTACGACGCGGCCGAAGGTCTTGACGAGGTTCCTGGCTTTCAGGATGGGCTCGCGGGTGGCGGTATGGGTGGCTGCTGATTCTGTCATGGTCATGACTTGACCTTTCGGATCCACTGGTCGACGGACACAGCGAGGATGATCAGGACGCCCACGGCGAGGGTCTGGTACAGAACGTCCAGCCCGGCGAGGGAGAGCCCGTTGCGGAAGACGCCGACGATCAGGGCGCCCAGGAGGGTCCCCCAGACGGAGCCGCGGCCGCCGAAGAGGCTGGTGCCGCCGATGACGACGGCGGTGATGGAGTCCAGGTTCAGGTCCACGCCGGCATTGGGGCTGGCGGCGTTGGTGCGGCCGATCTGGATCCAGGCGCCAACGGCCAGTACGGCGCCGGCTGCCAGGTAGACGCTCATGAGGACACGGTTTACGGGTATGCCGGCCAGGCGGGCCGCTTCCTTGTCATCGCCCACTGCGTACACGTGCCGGCCCCACGCGGTTTTGCCGAGGATGAAGGCGACTGCAATGTAGAGAAGGAGCATCATGATCACGCCGGTCGAGATCCTGACCGGGCCAACCGGGAAGGTGCTCCCGGTCCAGGTCATCAGGGCCGGCATCGCCGATCCGCGCACGGTTGCTCCATTGGAGTAGAGCAGAGTCAGGGCGATGAAGATGTTCAGCGTGCCCAGGGTGACGATGAACGGCGGGAGGCGGAACCGGGTCACCAGGAACCCGTTCAGCGCTCCGGCCGCGAGCCCGACAACCAGGCCCGCGAGCAGCGCCACGGGTGCCGGAACTCCGTTGTTGACGGCCAGCTGGGCCATGACCATCGACGACAGGATCATCACCGCTCCGACGGAAAGGTCGATGCCCGCCGTGAGGATAATGAGCGTCTGGGCGATGGCCAGGGTGCCGACGACGGCGACCTGCTGGGTAATGAGCGACAGGTTCTCAACCCGCAGGAACCTGTCGTTGAGGAGACTGAACACGACCACCGCGATGAGAAGCACCAGGGCCGGGCTGACGGCCGGGTAACGGTGAAGGATATTGCGTATCCGGCTAAGCGGTGTCTGGCGGTCAAGGAATTCCTCCGCCAGGTCGGCATGCCCGGCGCTGGGCGGGCCTGCGGTTTGCTGTTGTGTCACGGTAAGTCCTGATCTTTGATGATTGTTGCTGGTGCGGAGCTGACTGGGTAGGTGGGATGCGGGGAGGCCCTGAAGCTTCGGGCCTCCCTGCAAATCCTTGTGAAGCGTGGGGTTACTTTCCCCAGCAAATGTCTGAGGCCGCCGTCGTAGTGATGCTCTTGACGCCGTCAACCGGCTTGTCCGTGACAAGCTCGACACCGGTGTTGTAGAAGTCCAGACCCGCTGAGTTTTCCGGCTTCTTGCCCGTCTTGGCCAGATCCACAATGGCCTTCACGCCCAGCTCGGCCATCTTGACCGGGTACTGCTGGGCCGTGGCACCGATAACGCCGGCCTTGACGTTGTTCACGCCCGAGCAGCCGCCGTCGATCGAGACGATCAGTGCATCCTTTTCCTTGCCGGCGGATTTCAGGGCCTCGTAGGCGCCGGCTGCGGCGGGTTCATTGATGGTGTAGACCACGTTGATGTTGGGGTTCTTGGACAGCAGGGTTTCCATGGCGGTCCTGCCGCCGTCTTCGTTACCCTCGGTCGCCTGGCTGCCGACGATCTCGTAGTCGCCGCCCTTGCCGCCGGTGTACTTGCCGGTCTTGGCCTCGTCACCGTTCTTCTTCTTGTCCGCGGTGTCGATGCCGAGGCCGGTCAGGAAGCCCTGGTCCCTGTTGTAGTCCACGGAGACCACTTTGTCGTTGAAGAGGTCCAGCAGCGCGATGGTGGCCTTCTTACCGCCAAGCTGGCTCGCAGTCCACTTGCCGATCAGCTGGCCGGCGGCGAAATTGTCCGTCGCAAAGGTGATGTCGGCGGCGTCTGCCGGGTCCGGCGGGGTGTCCAGGGCGATGACGAACAGCCCCGCGTCCTTGGCCTTCTTCAGGGCGTCAACGACAGAGGGGCCGTTGGGGGTGATCAGGATGCCCTTGTCACCCTTGGAAATCGCGTTTTCGATCGCCTGGATCTGTGTGTCTTCGTCACCGTCGGCCTTGCCGGCTGCCAGCTTCAGGTCAACCCCGTCCTTTTCGGCGGCCTTCTTTGCACCGTCCTGCATGGAAACGAAGAACGGGTTGGTGGTGGTCTTCACGATCAGGGAAACGCCGACCTTCTCATCAGCGGAGCCTCCGCTGGCTGAGGGGCTGCTGGAGCTGCCACCGCAGGCGGAAAGACTGACCGCTCCCAGCGTCAGGACCGCTCCTGCCGCGAACAGGCGGGTGGCCATTGAATGGGGTGCTTTGGAACTCAACATTGAATCTCCTGGTGTTTGAGGCCTTAGCTGGCCTCGACAACGATGTCATAACCGAGGTAATCAGGATCACACGTTAGAGTCAATAGAAAAGAACGAGAAGGAGCGACTTTCTTGACAACGATGTCCGATCGTTACCAACCACCCTTGTCCCCGACACGACCCACAATGCGCCACGTAGCCGCACTCGCCGGCGTCGGAATCAAAACCGTTTCCCGCGTGATCAACGACGAGGCCGGGGTATCTGAGGCCACCCGGCAAAAGGTGCTCGATGCCATCGCGCAGCTCAATTACCAGCTGGACGTCACAGCCGGCAGCCTGCGGCGAGCGGGCAGAAGGACCCTCTCGGTTGGCCTCCTGCTGCCCAGCGTCTCCAACCCATTCAGCGCCGAGATACACCGGGCCATGGAGGATGCTCTTGGCGCCCGGGGAATAGCGGTTTTCGCCGCCAGCCTCGACGACGACCCTAAACGGGAGCAGGCCATCATCGCAGCTTTCCTGGGCAGGCGGGTCGACGGGCTTGTCCTGACACCGATCGCTAAAAACCAGGCCTACATGATTCCGGAGCACTCCAGAAACCTGCCAATGGTCTTTATTGACCGGGAACCGGTAGGGGTTGAGGCTGATGCTGTGGTCACCGACAACGCAGTGGGCGCGGGCAAAGCGGCCGCACATCTGCTGATGCACGGACACACCAAATTGGCCTACCTGGGCGACCGCACCGACATCCAAACCGCACGGGAGCGCCGGCGGGGCTTCCTCGAGGAAGTCGGTGGGGCAGGAATTCCCACCTCCGCACTGCCCGTCATCGACAATCTTCATGATGAGGAAGCAGCGAGGCAGGCAGCCCTGGAACTGTTGAGCTCCGAGGATCCCCCGACGGCAATCTTCTCCAGCCAGAACCTCGTCACCTTCGGAACGATGCGCGCACTGAAGGAGCTCGGCCTACACAAGCGTGTGGCACTTGTAGGTTTTGACGACTTTACGCTTGCCGACATGATGGACCCCGGGGTTACTGTCATCGCTCAACACCCGGAGCGGATTGGCGTCAAGTCGGCCGAACGGCTTCTGGCCAGAATCGACGGCGACGATCAACCTCCGCGGACCTACATTGTCCCGTCCGAGCTCATCCAAAGAGGCTCCGGCGAAATCCGTCCGCCGGCATAACCCCCTTCCCCACAAGAACTAAACCTCCGCAAAGCAAACCTGAAGAGAGAGATCATGACCAAAACCTTGTATGCCGAGTTCACCGTCAAAGCCGGCAGTGAGGCCCGCGTTGCCGAAATGATGGCCGAATTGACCCGGCACGTCCGCAACGAACCAGGCAACGAACTGTTTCTTCCCTACACCCGCGAAGAGAATCCCCGGGAATACTTCGTCTTCGAGGTCTACCGGGATGAAGCGGCGTTCCAGGAGCACATCACCGCCGACTACGGAGCCAGGTTCAACGAGGAATTGGCCCGCCATATCGAAGGTGACGCCTCGGAGCTGACCTGGCTCAACCCGGTCCTCTAGCCCCACTGCAATCAGCGGCCATACGGTAGTTCCCACCCAGGGCTCTCCCTCAAAAGCCGCCCATTCGTACGCCTCAGCCCCCGTCCTGCGGACGCGGGGCCAGTCGTCGTTCCCTTGCCCAGCACCGTCAACAGAGCTCAGGAAATCGGTTACAAAATGACCGTTGACTTGTCCAATAGACATCTCTTAGAGTCCATCGCACTGATTGACAACGTTGTCTACTGGCTAGACACGCGCGATGAAGGGCGACACAAGCAACATGAAACAATCCACAATGCGGAGCACGCGCAGCGTCTCTGCACTGACACTGGCCAGCCTCTCGCTCGCCGCTGCATTGGCTGGTGCCATGCCCGCCTCCGCCGCCGAAACCGGGGATGAGCTGCACCGGCCGGCTATCCATTACACGCCGGAAAAGAACTGGATGAACGACCCCAACGGGCTCGTATTCCACAAGGGCGTCTACCACATGTACTACCAGCACAACCCCTCCGGGAACACCTGGGGGAACATGTCCTGGGGCCACGCCACGTCCAAGGACCTCGTCCACTGGGAAGAGCAGCCGCTGGCCATCTCCACCGACGCCCAGGAAGATGTCTTCTCCGGCAGCGTCGTCGTGGACAAAAACAATACGTCCGGACTGGGCACCGCGGAAAACCCGCCCCTGATCGCGATCTACACCAGCGCCTACAAGGAAGCGTCCCCGCATCGCGGCCTGCAGGCCCAGTCCCTGGCCTACAGCCTGGACGACGGCCAGACCTGGACCAAGTACGACGGCAATCCTGTCCTGAACCGGAACTCAGCCAATTTCCGCGACCCGAAGGTCTTCTGGTACGACAACCCGGCCGGCGGAGGCTACTGGGTCATGACCGCGGTGGAATCGCAGGAGCACAAGGTTGTCCTCTACAAGTCCGCCAACCTCAAGGACTGGACCGCGCTGAGCGAATTTGGTCCCGCCAACGCCACCGGCGGACAGTGGGAATGCCCCGACCTCTTCCCGCTGGCCGTGGACGGTGACACCAACAACATCAAGTGGGTGATGGTCGTCAACATCAACCCGGGCGGCGTCGCCGGAGGGTCAGGCGGCCAGTATTTCGTAGGCAACTTCGATGGAACTACCTTTACCTCTGAAACCACTAAACCCGCCGCGACCATGCCGGCAGGCACCGTCCTGGCCGGATTCAACGACGGAACCTACAACGGCTGGACGGTGAACAACGAACCGGGCAACTGGAAGAACGGTCCCTTCGGTGGCGCCCCGGCGGCCGGTTCCCTGCCCGGGCAGAGCCCCGTGACCGGATTCGGCGGCAGCGGATTGATCAACTCCTTCAATGATGGGGACTGGCCCCTCGGATCCATGCAGTCACCCACATTCACCGTGACGGACGACTACTTGAACTTCCTCGTGGGCGGAGGCAAGCACCCCCATGTCTCCGACAAGCTGGACAATAATCCGCCCGAGGGCGAGCTCAAGTTTGACGGCTTCGAGGTTCCCGAGGGGACGACGCTGGCCGATGCCGGCTGGACCGGCACCGGAGACCTGACCCCCAATTTCCAGCCGGCCACGAGCGGTGGGGACTATTACATTGGCGCCAAACGGATCAACACGTTCGAAACCGGCACCGTACCCGGTGATGACCGTCAAGGCACCCTGACATCACCCGAGTTCCCCATCACGAAAAATTTCATGAGCATGTTGGTCGGAGGCGGCAATCGCTCCGCCGATTCCGGACAGACCCTCGCCGTCCAGCTGCTCATCAATGGCAACGTGGTCCGCTCCCTGGCGGGCGACAACGGCGGGTTGCTGAACTGGAAAGGCTGGGACGTCTCCGAATTCGCCGGCCAAAACGCCCAGCTGCGTATCGTTGACCAAGCTACCGGCGGGTGGGGACACCTGACCCTTGACCACGTCATGCTCACCGACACCGCAGCTGTTCCCAGGTCCGATGAAGAAACGGTGAACCTGGTAGTCAACGGCAAGGTGGTCCGTACGGCCACCGGCAACGACAGCGAAACCCTGGACTGGGCATCCTGGAATGTGAAGGAATTCGTTGGCCAGCAGGCACAAATCAAGGTTGTCGACAACAACCGGTTCGGCTGGGGGCACATACTCGCGGATGAATTCACGGCAAGCCCGGCCCCAGCGACGTCCCGGCTGGAGTCCTACGACTGGCTTGATTACGGACGGGACTACTACGCCGCCGTATCCTTCGGCAACATGCCCGAGGACAAGCGGATCATGCTGGGCTGGATGAACAACTGGGACTACGCCAACAACATCCCAACCAGCCCCTGGCGCAGCGCCATGGCCCTTCCCCGCGAAGTGAAACTCACCCAAACCCCTGACGGCCCCCGCCTCACCCAAAGCGCAGTGAAGCAAGTGGAAAAACTGGCAGGGAAAGCCAGCTACAACGACAAGAAGGGCGGCCCGGTTTCACCAGGCACTCACCCGCTGCCTGCACAGTCATCGGGCCAGGTGCAGCAGGTGGACATCACCTTCGCCCCCGGTACCGCGACAAAATCCGGCATCACCGTGCTCGGCGACGGACAGTCGGCCACCGTCATCGGCTACGACGCCACCACCGGCAAGATGTTCGTGGACCGCACGAAATCCGGCAACACCGCATTCCACCCGGCCTTTGCATCCGTCGAGGACGCCGCCGTCACGCTGGACAAGAACGGCAACGTCACCATGCGGATCTACCTCGATCACTCCTCCGTGGAGGTGTTCGCCCAGAACGGCCTGAAGACCATTACCGATCAGGTATTCCCCAACCAGGGAGCCGACAAGATGGCCCTCTTCGCGGAAGGCGGTACCGCCCAGCTCAAATCACTCACCGTGACACCGCTGGAAAAGGCAATGTTCCTCCCCGAAAAGAAGTAACGCAGCCACGATATGACCAGCTCACCTGCGGGTTGGAGCTGAAGGGACTGGGTTCGGTGATACACCGGGCCCAGTCCCTTCGGCTTTTATTCACGATGCAACCAATGTCTTAATTCACTGCATTTAGGCGTCGATCGGCCGGATTTGCATCATCAGCCCGAAGAGGTCCGGGAGACCGTGCTCTTCACTGATTTGACCATTTGTGAATCGATAGATGTTCATCGCCTGCGTTTGGATCGGTTTGCCTGTTGCAGGTACGCCCAGGAAGTCCCCTTGGTGTGTGCCACGAAGGATGAATCGTGCGGCTACTGTGTTTCCTTCAATAATGGTTTCTTCCAGTGACCACTGGACGTCGGGAAACGCTTGTCGCATGATCCCGATGATTTTGAGGTAGCCGTTTGGACCCTGCACCGGCTCCGGCAGGAAGGGCACATGGAACGTCGCCAACGGTGAGATGATCTCATCACCAATCTTTTCGTCGGCTGAATTGATGAATTCGACGAAACGATCCATGCGTTCACGCAGTTCTTCAGTCATTTGCTTGCTTCCTTCACGTCTTAGTGCCTGTCGGTACACCGCTGGCCAGCGGCGGGTAGACGATGACCCTCGCTTCCTGGCTCGTTTCAGCAGCATTCGACCATCGCGCCCAAACAGCAGCGGAACTGCATGCCGATGCTATGGCCCGCGGAGTGATCATCCATCCATTCTGCATGGTTATCTTCAAAATCTTGCGCTTTTATTGCAACTGTTGTGACCCTAATCTCATCATTAGCTCTTCGGCCAGCAGAGTCATTCCTGTCCGATTCAGCGCCGGGCAGGCTGCGTGCTCACGAAGGAAGAGCTGTCCCGTGCCCGTGAAGGGTGCTTCGGTGGCCTGAAACCTGGGGAGGTATCCTCATCGAAGCATTCTTCACGGGACATGGGGCAGCGCCTGCAACTTAGCCGGACCAGTGCAAGGCCATCCGAATGGAAGGCCTGGCACCAAGTACCCCTACCAAAAGGAGTGTCCATGTCAGGAAACAGAGCGGTCGCCTACAAGGAACCCGGTGTCGTCGAAATCATCAACACCGACTACCCGACGTTCGAACTCAAAGATGGGCCTGGCGTCAATCCCGCCAATGTGGGCCGAAAAGTACCCCACGGCGCGATCCTGCGCACGGTGACCACCAATATCTGCGGCTCGGACCAGCACATGGTTAGGGGCCGGACCACGGCCCCCAAGGACCTCGTCCTTGGCCATGAAATCACCGGCGAAGTGGTGGAGGTCGGTTCGGACGTGGAGTTCATTAAGGTGGGAGACATTGTCTCCGTGCCTTTCAACATCTCCTGCGGCCGGTGCCGGAACTGCAAGGAGCGCAAGACGGGCATCTGCCTGAACGTCAACCCGGACCGCCCGGGCAGCGCCTATGGTTATGTGGATATGGGCGGCTGGGTGGGCGGCCAAGCCGAATACGTGCTGGTCCCCTATGCTGACTGGAACCTGCTCAGGTTCCCGGATCGCGACCAGGCCCTGGAAAAGATCATGGACCTGACCATGCTTTCCGATATCTTCCCCACAGGCTTTCACGGCGCCGTCACCGCCGGAGTGGGAGTCGGATCCACCGTCTACATTGCCGGTGCCGGCCCGGTGGGTCTCGCGGCCGCCGTCGGTGCGCAGCTGCTCGGTGCAGCCGTGGTGATTGTCGGTGACATGAACGAGGACCGCCTGGCCCAGGCCCGCTCTTTCGGCTGCGAAACGGTGAACGTCACCAACGGGGATCCGAAGGACCAGATCGAGCAAATCCTTGGTGTCCCCGAAGTGGATTGCGGCGTCGACGCCGTAGGGTTCGAAGCCCGCGGTCACGGCAAGGACGCCTCGCACGAGGCCCCCGCCACCGTGCTGAACTCGCTCATGGACATCACCGCTGCAGGCGGGGCTCTTGGCATTCCCGGCCTGTATGTCACCGGCGACCCTGGTGGAATTGACGAGGCAGCGAAGCACGGCTCCCTGTCGCTGTCCTTGGGCACCGGATGGGCAAAGTCCCTGTCGTTTACCACTGGACAGTGCCCCGTCATGTCGTACAACCGCCAGCTGATGATGGCTATCCTGCACGACAAGGTCCAGATCGCGAAGGCAGTAAACGCCACAGCCATCCCACTTGAGGATGCACCGCGTGGTTACGCCGAATTTGACGCCGGTTCGGCAACGAAATTCGTGCTGAATCCAAACGGATACGTCAAGAATTAGAACCGCAGCAACCCGCCCCGGTGGCACGGGCCTTCCTGGACCGTGCCACCGGTGTGCATCCACTCTTCATGATCAGCAAAGGTAATCACATGACCTACAGCACCGACCAAGAATCAATTCTCCGCCTCAGCAGCACCGGGAAAGAGCATGTTGACATCCGACTCGAATCATCGAGTCCGGTGACCGTACGGCTGCAGCTGGATGGTGGCTGCAATTGCCAGCATGGCGCTGAAAACCGCCCGGGTTCATACGTTGACAGCGACCTCGGCGTCCGCTGACAGCCGCTGCACCGGCCACCCGGCATCAGCCCTGCAGTTCGGCCGCATTGGCGTTTGAGCCGGCCGCTCCGCCCACCGACCGGCTTCACCTCACACCTTGAAGTACTTCGCCTCCGGGTGGTGGAACACGAACGCGTCGGTGGACTGTTCGGGGTGCAGCATCAGCTCATCGCTCAGCACCAGCCCATCCGCTCTGGCTTCAGCAGGTCCGTCACCTTGCGGCGGTCCTCCATGTCCGGGCACGCGGGGCAGCCGAGGGAGAACTGCGCACCGCGGTCATCGAGCTTGAAATAGGCGCTCACCTTGGGTGAGGGAACAGAGTGCGGAAGCGGTCGACGGCGGGCGCGTCGCCCTAGTGCCGGACAGTGGCGGAGCGGAACGCTCCCATGCTAACGGGCAATGCGCAAGATCATTCGCAGCGCCGAAGCGCAGCCGGGACAGGTCGCGCAGTGCCTCCTAACAAACCAGTGGGCAGCCCTAACCGAAATTATTCATGGGTCTGCATTCGCCGCTTTGACGTCACCGGAGTTCCGGTAACGCGGCAGTAGTGGTCAAGACGATGTACTGGAACTGAAGCGTAACTGAAGTCCCTTGACAGCAAGACCCACGAACGTCATGCTTCACCCGAGGTATGGACGTGCAACGGGATTCGGTTTGCCATTGGAAGGCACGTATGGTCCCCGCCCAATACTGCTGAAATGGCGCACATAGGCCGTGTGGAGGACAGAATGAAAATTACAGATCCGGGTGCTCTGCACCCTGCATGGGCAGAATGCTTCAACCGCCAGGACTTTGACGGGATGGCTGGCTTCATGGACACAAATGCCGTATTCGCCCCTCAGCCAGGGTTGGCCCTCACCGGTGAAGACAACCTTGTAGCCCAGCGGCAGTTCCTCGCTATGGGACTGCCGATCGACTTGAATGTCCGACACGTACTACAGGAAGGAGATATAGCACTAGCGATCGTTGACTGGACAATCAAGGGCACAGCCGCCGATGGCAATGAAGTGGACCTGAAAGGCACTGCTGCTGATGTTCTTCGTCTGAGCGACCAAGGATGGAAGCTCATCATAGACAACCCCTTCGGCACCGCCTGAACGGTACGTAGGAAGAGCCAGCTGCTCCGCTTCCGGCACACCCCAGGTGTAACAGACTCCCCCGACAGTGCCCGTTCCGCCAGGCAGAAGCCTTAGCGATTAGTTCAGCTCCTGTTTTGGCTGCCTAGCGCGGCGCCCATGCTTCTCTTCCGCGCCTTGGGAGGCGCTCCGCCCAAAGCGGAGACCCGCTTCAAGTCACACCTTGAAGTACTTCGCCTCCGGGTGGTGGAACACGAACGCGTCGGTGGACTGTTCGGGGTGCAGCATCAGCTCGTCGCTGAGGACCACACCCATCCGCTCGGGCTTCAGCAGTTCCGTCACCTTGCGGCGGTCCTCCATGTCCGGGCAGGCGGGGTAGCCGAGCGAGAACCGGGCACCGCGGTAGTCGAGCTTGAAGTACCCTGCCGTGTCCTTCGGTTCCTCGGCCGCGAAGCCCAGCTCCTTGCGGATGCGCGCGTGCCAGAACTCCGCCAGCGCCTCGGTGAGCTGCATGACCAGGCCGTTGAGTTCGTAGTAGTCGCGGTACTGGTTGGCGGCGAACATCTTGGACGTGAACTCTTCAATCTTCGAGCCGGCGGTGACCAGCTGGACCGGCAGCACGTCGATCTGCCCGGACTCGCGCGACTTCACGAAGTCCGCCAGGCACAGGTGCCGGTCGCGGCGCTGCCGCGGGAAATCGAAGCGCAACCGGTCGGTGCCGATCGGGCCACCTGAACCACCGTCGGGGGCGAGCAGGCCCGCCTGGCCCAGGACGCCGTCGTGGTCCTCCCCATGGTGCAGCACCACCACCTGCTCCCCCTCGGAAACCACGGGGAAGTAGCCGTAGGCGACGGAGGCGTCGAGCATGCCCTCGCCGAGGATGCGGTCCAGCCAGTAGCGCAGGCGCGGCCGGCCCTCGCGTTCCACCAGTTCCTCGTAGGAGGCGCCGTCCTCGCCGCGGCCGGGCTTCAGCCCCCACTGCCCCATGAAGGTGGCGCGCTCGTCGAGGAACGCGGCGTAGTCGTGGAGCGAGACGCCGCGGACAATGCGGGTGCCCCAGAACGGCGGCACGGGCACGGGGTTGTCGGAGACGACATCGGACCGTCCGGGCATGGCCTCAGGCTCGGTAACCGTGAACTTCGCACCGCCCTTGTGGATCCGCTTCTTCAAAGGCGGCAGTCCGACGTCGTCAGGTGATTCGCCGCGGGCCACGCGGACCAGCGGTTCCATGAGGGAAAGGCCTTCGAAGGCGTCCTTGGCGTACCTGACTACGCCGTCGAACTGCTCCGCCAGGTCCTGCTCCACGTAGGCGCGGGTCAGGGCTGCGCCGCCCAGGATCACGGGCCACTTCTTGGCCAGGCCGCGGGACTGCAGCTCGGCGAGGTTTTCCTTCATCACCACGGTGGACTTCACGAGCAGGCCGGACATGCCGATCACGTCGGCGTTGTGCTGCTCGGCTGCGGCGATGATCTCGGCGATGCCCTGCTTGATGCCGATGTTGATGACCTTGTAGCCGTTGTTGGTGAGGATGATGTCCACCAGGTTCTTGCCGATGTCGTGCACGTCGCCGCGCACGGTGGCGATCACCATGGTGCCCTTGCCCGAGGAATCGGACTTCTCCATGTGCGGCTCGAGCAGGGCGACCGCGTTCTTCATCACCTCGGCGGACTGGAGCACGAACGGCAGCTGCATCTCGCCGGCGCCGAAGCGCTCACCCACCACCTTCATGCCCTCGAGCAGGTGGTCGTTGATGATGCCGAGCGGGGTCATGCCCTCGCTGCGGGCCAGGTCCAGGTCCGCTTCGAGGCCCTTGCCTTCGCCGTCGATGATGCGCCGTTCCAGCCGGGCGCCGGTGGGCAGTGCCGCGAGTTCGGCGGCGCGCTGGTCCTTCAGGGCTGCGGTGTCGACGCCGGCGAACATGTCGAGCATGCTGGCCAGGGGGTCGTAGGTGGTGTTGCCATCGGCGTCGTATTCGCGGCGGTCCCAGACGAGGTCCAGTGCCACCTTGCGCTGCTCTTCCGGGAGGGAGGCGAGCGGGACGATCTTGGCGGCGTCGATGATGCCGCTGGTCAGGCCGGCCTGCACGGCCTCGTGCAGGAACACCGAATTCAGGACGATGCGCGCCGCCGGGTTGAGGCCGAAGGACACATTGGAGACGCCGAGCGTAGTGTTGATGCCGGGGTACTTGGTGGTGATCTGGCGAATGGCCTCGATGGTTTCGATGCCGTCCCGGCGGGTTTCCTCCTGGCCGGTGGCGACGGGGAAGGTCAGGCAGTCGACGATGATGTCCTCGACGCGCATGCCCCATTCGCCCACGAGGGCGTCGACGAGTCGGGAGGCGATGGCCACCTTGCCCTCGGTGGTGCGGGCCTGGCCCTGTTCGTCGATGGTCAGGGCGATCACGGCGGTGCCGTGTTCCTTCACCAGCGGCATGATGCGCGCGAAGCGGCTGTTGGGCCCGTCGCCGTCCTCGTAGTTGACGGAGTTGACCACCGGGCGGCCGCCGATGAGTTCCAGGCCGGCCTGCAGGACCGGCGGTTCGGTGGAGTCGATGACGAGCGGGAGGGTTGAGGCGGAAGCGAACCGGCTCACGACTTCCTTGATGTCCGCGACCCCGTCGCGGCCCACGTAGTCGATGCAGACGTCCAGGAGGTGGGCGCCGACGCGGATCTGTTCGCGGGCGATGTCCACGCAGTCGTCCCAGCGTTCTTCGAGCATCGCCTGGCGGAAGGCCTTGGAGCCGTTGGCGTTGGTGCGCTCCCCGATGGCGAGGTAGGAGGCGTCCTGGTCGAAGTTCACATGCTGGTAAAGGGAAGCGACGCCGGCTTCGCGCTCGGTGGGGACGCGGGCCGGAGTGTTGCTGTCGGCGTCCGTCTTGCGGGTTCGGAAGGGGGCAAGACGTTCGACGACGGCGGCCATGTGCTCCGGCGTCGTACCGCAGCAGCCGCCTACCAGGCCCAGGCCGAATTCGCGCACGAACTGCTCGTGCGCGGTGGCGAGTTCGGCGGGTGAGAGCGGGTAGTGCGCGCCGTTGGCGCCGAGCACGGGCAGGCCGGCGTTGGGCATGCAGGCGATGGCCACGGAGGACTGCTTGGAGAGGTGGCGGAGGTGCTCGCTCATCTCGTCCGGGCCGGTGGCGCAGTTCAGGCCGATGGCGTCGACGCCGAGCGGCTCGAGCGCGGTGAGGGCGGCGCCGATTTCGGAGCCCATGAGCATGGTTCCGGTGGTTTCGACCGTCACCTCGACGAAGATGGGGAGCCGGATGCCGCGGGAAACGATGGCCTGCTTGCAGCCGTTGACGGCGGCTTTGGTCTGAAGGAGGTCCTGGCTGGTTTCGATGAGGAAGGCGTCCGCGCCGCCGTCGATGAGGCCCTCGGCCTGCAGTGCGAAGGTCTGCTTGAGGTAATCGTAGCTGGTATGGCCGAGGCTGGGGAGCTTGGTGCCGGGGCCCATTGAGCCCAGGACCCAGCGCATGCGGCCGTCTGTTTCTTCGGCGGCTTCGGCGCGTTCGCGGGCGATCTTGGCGCCCTTGAGGGCGAGCTCGGCGATGCGGTCGTCGATGCCGTAGTCGGACAGGTTGGACCAGTTGGCGCCGAAGGTGTTGGTTTCGACGGCGTCGATGCCCGTGGCGAAGTAGGCGTCGTGGATGTCCGCGATCACGTCCGGGCGGGTGTCGTTGAGGATCTCGTTGCAGCCCTCGAGGTTCTGGAAGTCGACGTCAAGCGACAGCTCCCGGCCCTGCAGCATGGTGCCCATGGCGCCATCGGCGATGACGACGCGGTGGTTCACTGCGTCCAGGAGCTCCTGCGCACGGACAGGGCGGGGCACGGACTCAATATCAAGCGCAAAACGAGGCATCTAAACAGGTTACGGGCGACACGCCGAAACATTGCTTCGTATGTCAGTGTGCTACGACGGGGGGTGGACGGTTCTGCTGTAGTCTCCGCCGGCGCTTGGGTTAGCGGCTGGCCGACGACGGGCGCTTCGGCTTGGCGGTTGTAGCGTTTGCACACGCTAGGGCCGTTGTTATGCCCTCAGTTCGACATGGAGTGATACCTGCAAGCAGATGAGTGCTATTCCGGCAATCGAAGCAATGCCGACTACCCGGAAAAGTGGCCCCACACGCTCATCGCTTAGACCTGGCCTTGGTCGACCCCGGTTTGATGAAGGACCGCGCCGCAAGCTCCTGTCTAAGTTTCATCGCTACGTTCTCGGCCCCGAAATAGGATGGATTGGCAAGGAATCCTCTCAAAATTGGCTGCCGCAAAAGACGCTCGATACGCCATATGGAGTTACACCGGCTAGACCGAAACAAGTCAAGTTGCCGTATCAGCTGGCAGCAGCGTCCTATTTCTTGACTGTCGACAATTCCGGCAGCTCCTCGTACCTGACTTCTGTTATGGGCGAGGTGAATGGCAAATCAAGATCGACGTCCATAATGGCCGACTGCGATTGCAGGGCACGCCGGCAAGCGTCATATATCGGCTCAACGAAGCCATAAGCGAGTTCCTCAGTAACGTAAGCGGTCGACATAGGCTCCTGGTCGCGTTCATAGGCCCGCAGGAAGGCGGTCGCCCGAACTTGCCCATGACCCTTATCTGATGACCTAAAAAGGTGGCCAACCATGACGAAGTTAGGGCCGCTTGCTTGATGGCCAGCCCCAAGATCGTAGAGGTAGACATTCCACTTTAGGGAATCACCTTCGCCGTCGCCAGAATGTCGAACCAGCTCCATTCGATCGACTATGACATCAAAAGAGATGGGCGAGGTTTTTCTGCTTGGCTTGATAGGAGCCTTTTTGGATCCGCTCAAGGAACAAGCGCTTCTAGAGTACGCCGGTCGAACTGCACGTTGTCGCTATGGGAGTCATGCCAGTGCTTTTCACTCAGTAATTGGCGAAACGTCTCAAGATAGTGGGAGTAGCGAGGAATTACCCGGTACGTTATGGAAGCGTCTACAGCGTACGCATACTCTCGAAGATCACTGAGTGAGATGTCAACACGGCCACCGCTGATGGCCCGGACGAGATCAACGTCGATCCCGAGACGCGAAGCAACGTCTTCGTAAGACAAACCAGAAGCCACAAGCGCGCCTCGAAGGGCTTCCCACAGGTGACCTTGCGCTTGGAGATTATCGTCAGCCAGAGATTGGGCAACGTCCCCTGAGTCCGTGTCCCACACACTTGCAGCGTCGACCGTTGTGTTGTTTTCAGCCATCAGGTTCCTCCTCCAATTCCTCTGTCGATCAGTTACTTGTGTGTTGCGACATTTCCCAATTGTGCGCCCTGGTAGCAGCCGTATCAATAGAGTCGTTTTGCTCTTGATCAACGTCTTCTCCGTTGGGCTTTGTTCCCAAGTGTAAGCCCAGGATCGTGGCCTCAAGCGCGCTTGGTTCCGCACAGTACAACCGGACCAGTCGGGCCGGAAGCTGCGGCTGCCCGAACCGCACAAGCCGTTCAGGTTGGGGCCGAAGCTCTATCACAAACTCAGCTCGCTCCATCACCTTGGCATCAGGAAACGGCTCCGAAAACTCCAACTGACCTTTTCTCGCCTTGCGCATCAAAGCTTTGAGCCTTGCAAACGCATCTCGATGCTCGGTCTCTGAAAGCTGGGGATCGAGGACGTTGGCGTGAAATCTCTCCATCTCGGCTCGCAGTTCAGTGCAGCTGAGATCAAAGGAGTTCACGTCTTCATGGGGCGTTTCCTCCCCAATCTTACAGGTGCAGCGGCACCCAATCGGCGTGGCTGCTACGAACAATACTTTCCCCCGTATCCATGATCGCCTCTCTAAGAGTCCGCATCCACTCCGTGAGGTAAGCCTTATCCTCACAAATCGAACTGCCCGCTGCAAGGTCCTCAACTCATCTGTGCAACCGTGTCGCCGCGGAATCGCCCGCGCCGCGTCCAGAATTACGGACTCAGCAGCCCCGGGCCGCCCGTACGCGAAATTGCACCATTCCCAGCCTCGAGCGCAGCTCACGGCTGGGCACCGCGGTGACTCCACGCCGTCGAGCGTTATCCGCCCCGCATCAAATTCGTAGAACTCGCATCATCAGGATCAGCAGTGTGGTCTTGCCCGCCCAGAGATCCCCAAAATGGCCCTGCTGCCCTGTTCCACACGACAGCGCGGAGAAGAACGGCGTCTTCCATGAATAGGGAACCTGTCAGAGCAACTGCTTAGCAAGCAACCCCGTTCAGAAGAGGAAACGCTCTGACCGACCAACCTTCGGTTTCAAAAAGGGACAGGGCACAATTTCTGTCATATAGTTTTCGACGCAACTTCAACATCTGCGCGAGCCAATTCAACGAATCCGTCGACTTCCTCACGGCAGTCCTCGCCCAGACGGTTCAGTTCCTCCCGGTTTGCTACGTCCTTCAACGCCGTGATTCTGTCCAGAATTTGCCGCCCCGACTCCCCCAGGCGCTTATCTGCGGTCAAAAGGTGCACCCCATAATAGGCGGACCATGCGGAACTGCGCGCTCGGTGAACTTCATCGTCCTCCGTCCGCTTCTGCAGTTTATGGTCTTCAAACCATTGATCCATGACCGCCCGCCGGTACTCCATGGCAGTAATGGCAAAGAGCTTGTAGGCCTCTATTCGCGACTCATGAAGGCGAACGGAAACGGCCTTCCTGCGATCAAGAACATAGGTTAGGAAGGCACCGAGAAGCACGCCGGCAAGGCCCCCGGCGATGCCGATAGTGGCAGCATCCATTCAGTCAAACTAGCAACAGAATCTCAGGTGAAAAAGCCTCGACCAGGTGAATCACCCCAGGGCCCAGCCCCTAAGCACGCGCAAGCAATGATTCGAATGGGGGCATCACTGCGAAACAAGTGTTTGAGTCTCTGGGAGAGGCGACTGCGCATGGTCTCCCCCTAAATGGGCACAGCTGAATCTAAACCTCCGCCGCCGGAGCCGCGAACTGCGCCTCATACAGCCGCCCGTAAGCCCCGCCCGCAGCCAAAAGTGAAGCGTGCGTCCCCTGCTCCACGATCTGCCCGGCCTCCATCACCAAAATGAGGTCGGCGTCGCGGATGGTGGACAGGCGGTGCGCGATCACGAACGATGTCCGGTCAGACCGCAAGGCGCTCATCGCCTTCTGCACCAGCACCTGGTCCGGGTATCCACGGAAGACGTCGCCTCATCCAGAATCAAAACCGAAGGCCGGGCCAGGAACGCCCGCGCAATCGTCAGCAGCTGCTTCTCCCGCGCGGACACGTTCCCACCCTCGTCTTCAAGAACCGTGTCGTACCCCTCGGGCAGTGACCGCACGAACCGGTCCACATACGTCACCCGCGCCGCCTCCAGAATCTCTGCCTCCGAAGCCGAAGGCCGCCCGTAGGCAATGTTGTCCCGGATGGTCCCACCAAACAGCCACGTGTCCTGCAGCACCATCCCCAGCCGCGAGCGCAGCTCGCGCCGAGGCACCGAGGTGACGTCCACGCCGTCGAGCGTTATCCGCCCGGCATCCAGCTCGTAGAACCGCATCATCAGGTTCACCAGGGTCGTCTTGCCAGCGCCCGTCGGCCCCACAATCGCCACCGTCTGCCCCGGTTCCGCCACCAACGACAGCCCCGAAATCAGCGGCTTGTCCGGCGAATACGAGAAGGACACGTCCTCGAACACCAGCCGCCCCCGCCCAAAACCGTCGGACTGAGAAACCCCAGGCAAAGGATCGGGCAGCTCCGCGCGGACTGAACCCCGCGTTATGTAAGGCTTTAGTTTACGTATCTCCACCAGATGAATCGTTCCGCCCTCCCCCGGGTGACTTCAAAGGCATTTCGAATGTCCTGAACGAGTACGAGCCCCGTTCCTCCATTGGACGTGTGAGACTTGGATTACCACTTGTCTGTCAAGGAATGGAGCAAATGATGGATGTTAGTCAGCTCGACGGCCTCTCTTTAATCCTCGGGGCTTTAGCTGCGGGGGCTGGAGAGGGCCTTCATGAAGCCGCCAAGGAGACCGCAACGGGTGCAGCACAAGCACTAAGGCAAGGCCTTCAATCTGCGCGAGACAAGCTCCTAATGCTTATTAAGAAGGAGTTTGTTGATAACGAGGAGGCTACCGCGGATCTCAACGTTTACGTGCGCCGACCCAGTGTAGAGAATGCCCAGGCGCTCTCCGGACATATTCTTGCCGCTGGCCTGGACCGCAGCGAAGATATACAGGCGGCGGCCCGCGAAGTCCTACACCATTCCACCTCGGCCGCGATTGGACCGGGAGCCGTTGCATCACAAATCATTTCCACTACTAACAGTGGATCGGGAAGCTCGCATGTCGGTGGAGTTCAGTATTTTGGAGCGTCGCCGGACCCTTTATAGCCGGGGCGGGATACTTTAGGTCGTCCGTTCCCGGCTCTCCTAAAGGCGGAGATCTTCACGCCGAGCAAATAACCACTCACGGGGACCACAATCAACTTGGCGGCACCCGGACATACTTTCTTAATGAAGCCAGGCGAGTTGTAGATGTCGTGCAAGCGAGCATTGATGCGACTAGCAAGGGCGCACTAGGAGTGCCGATCGATAAATGGAAACCTGAACAACTTGGAATACACCCGTCCATAACTGTCAGCGGCGAGACCTCCCTCACGCCTTACCTGCCACGGAACCATGATGAGGGGCTGCGGGACCGTTTGGCGCGGTTTAGGGAGCCTGGTGCTTCCTCTGGCTTGGTCCTGATTGTCGGGACGTCCTGCTCGGGTAAAAGCCGCACGCTTTACGAGGCGATCCAAGCACAGTTGCCTGACTGGGCTGTAGTGGCGCCACAAACGGATGGCGAACTTGCCGCCCTTCTGTCAATGGGAATACGCGGCGGCACGGTCGTTTGGCTTGATGAGTTCCAGCGACACCTCACAACCACACAAGAAGGGATTGCAGCAGCAGGGGGAATCTTCGACCTGCTAACAACGGATCGCGCCGGTCCTGTGGTTTTTGTTGGTACGGTTTGGACCACAAATTTAGCCGAACTTGAAAAACGGCCGGCTGCCGCGGAGGCGAAGACCGGGGCATCGATCATCCATGCACTACTCAAAGACGATCGCGTGGATCGGTTCCGAGTCCCCGAAGGCTTCACTGAACGTGAACTGGACCTGGCAATACATGGACTGGATGCTGATGATGCCAACGATCCTCGGTTGCGTATAGCTGCCATGACAGCAGCAGAGGTCGTATTCGACGGGCGACGTTCTCGATCCATAACGCAGGTGCTGTCCGGAGGTGCGCAACTTGTTGATCGTATGAATGACCCAACCGGCAACAGCCCCTATCGGTTCAGTCTGACCGCTAAAGCTGTCCTACAGGCGGCCGGAGACCTGCGTCGAGCGGGCCACCCCAATCCTCTGCCACGATGGGCGCTAGAGGATGCCACATCGAGTTACTTAGAGCCCGCTGTTCTACAATCGCTTGACCCCGCCACGTGGTTTCAGCAAGCGCTCTTTGAAGCTAGCCAAGGTGCCCGGGATGACAACCCGTACACCGACGCTCGTCTTCTGGACATCCATCATCTTGGAGTGCCGGCACTTAGGCCAAAGTGGCTGTCTGAAAAGACGAGCGGGCGTCAGCCGAGCGAAGCATACGAAATGCATGATTATCTCTACCAGGATCATGCCGCGCGAGTCGGACAGAAACCTATTAAAGCGGCGCTTTGGCGCACCCTTAGCAATACAGAAAACCTCAAGCAAATGCCCTTCTTCGTCAGAAAAGCCATAGCTTGGGAAGCTGCTGCACAGGGACAGGTTCGAGCCGCAAGAGATATAGGCCGAACATTAGAAAGGCCGATTTTTACGGCAAACGTCCTAATTCGTGCCGGTGCCGTGGATGCAGCCATCGGTGTTCTTCGTCCGGCTGCCCCATCGAGTCCGGAGGCCGCCATGAGGCTGGCTCAGCTCTTAGCACAGATGGGCAAGATCCCGGACGCTTTGTTAGTACTGAAGCCCTTTGAAGGAATGAAAGACGTTGCAAGGCTAGCCGCAGAGCTTCTGACCGGGGTGGGTCGCCGACGTGAGGCCATTAGCATTCTCGCAACAATATGCTCCGAGAATGCTGACTGCGCGATAGCACTTGCGGAAATCTATGTTTCGACGGGCTGCTTTGTCGATGCTCTCAAAGTCTTGACTCCCTGGGCCGAGCGATCCCCCGATGCGGCAGTGGCGCTGAGTTCTCTGCATCTTTCCTCCAGCGACCTTGAAGCGTCCCGCTCAGTTCTCGCGTCCACTGCCGATCGTTCGGCGCCAGTGGCTGTTGCTCTGGCAAAGCTGCTCCTCGAGAGCGGTGATGAAGCGGCTGCATCAGAAGCAATGAGCGTCCTGATACCCCATGTGTCATATGCCCAGGCATCATTGCTGTTGACCGATATTTATGTTTCTCGCGGAGAAACGGACCAGGCCATAGAAATGCTGGCAAGGCCTGCGCAGTCGCATCCCCAGAGTGCTGTCCGCCGAGCTCGGCTCCTTTTGGAAGCTGGCCAAGAGGGGAAGGCAATAAGGACACTCGCCCGTCACGCCGTTGTGAGCCAAGAGGCGTCACTGCTGTTAGCCGATATTTATGTTTCTCGTGGAGAAGCGGACCAGGCCATAGAAATGCTGGCAGGGCCTGCGCAGTCGCTTCCCCAGAGTGCTGTTCGCCGAGCTCGGCTCCTTTTGAAAGCTGGCCAAGAGGGGAACGCAATAAGGACACTCGCCCGTCACACCGCCGTGAGCCAAGAGGCGTCACTGCTGTTGGCCGATATTTATGTTTCGCGCGGAGAAGCGGACCAGGCCATAGAAATGCTGGCAGTTCCCGCGCAACGGTTTCACCACACTGCTGTCCGACGTGCGGACATACTCCGAGAGCTACAGCGCCTGCCTGAAGCCCTTGCTAGTTTGGATCCCTTCCTTGAACGGTACGCGGAAGCGAGATTGTCGTGGTGCCACCTCAAACTACAAGAGGGTTGTCGAGAGGAAGCGATGACCCAGCTGGGCAAAGTAGCTTCCAGAGGCAAGTTAGGTCCGATCCTAACCGCCGAGGCCCTGCTGTCCCTGGCTCAAGCAACACATGCTGCCGGTGATCTGATGACACCAAGGTATATCGCGACTGAAATTTGGAGGTCGTCGACAGTCCGCAGCCGGCTCTCAGAAGAAGTGCAGGATCGGCTGTGGCACTGGCTTCGCGACGCTGAGACGTTAAACCGTGCCCTCAAGCCTGTAGCCGCTGCCTCCCTTCTGGAATTTCTATCATCAATGCCCCTGGAGACTAACCAGCGCCTTCACTATGCCATCGTGGAACGTCTCCGTGATGAAGCACAAGGCGAAGCCGCCATCTATTGGAAGATCAAAGCCTATTCCGAGTGCTCGGAGCTGGTGAATCACGTACTCGAAACCGTGCTCGAGCCTTTGGATTAGCCGTGTTCGGCGAGAACGCATGGACACCGAAAGAGCCACGCGAGCTGGCAAACAACGACGACTGGGAATTTCTCCGTCGCGAGCGTTGGAACTGGACGACTGGTTCCAACGCCCTGTGGAAAGGTCCTGGATCTCAACCTTGAGCTCTTATTACAGTTGCACGCGATCTGGTCAAACGGTCAAACCTCCGCCACCGGCGCCGCGAACTGCGCCTCGTATAGCCGCGCGTAAGCCCCGCCGGCAGCCAGCAGCGAAGCGTGCGTCCCCTGTTCCACAATCTGGCCGGCTTCCATCACCAGGATGAGGTCGGCGTCGCGGATCGTGGACAGCCGGTGTGCAATGACAAAAGAAGTCCGGTCGGACCGCAACGCACTCATCGCCTTCTGCACCAGCACCTCGGTCCGGGTATCCACGGAAGACGTCGCCTCATCCAGAATCAAAACCGAAGGCCGGGCCAGGAACGCCCGCGCAATCGTCAGCAGCTGCTTCTCCCCCGCGGACACGTTCCCACCCTCATCCTCCAGCACCGTGTCGTACCCCTCGGGCAGTGACCGCACGAACCGGTCCACATACGTCACCCGCGCCGCCTCCAGAATCTCTGCCTCCGAAGCCGAAGGCCGCCCATACGCAATGTTGTCCCGGATGGTCCCGCCGAACAACCACGTATCCTGCAGCACCATCCCCAGCCGCGAGCGCAGCTCGCGCCGAGGCACCGAGGTGACGTCCACGCCGTCGAGCGTTATCCGCCCGGCATCCAGCTCGTAAAACCGCATCATCAGGTTCACCAGCGTGGTCTTGCCCGCCCCGGTAGGCCCCACAATCGCCACCGTCTGCCCCGGCTCCGCCACCAACGACAACCCGGAAATCAGCGGCTTGTCCGGCGAATACGAGAACGACACCTCCTCAAACACCAGCCGCCCCCGCCCAAACACCGGTCCAGCAGAAGGCGCAGGCTCAACAGACTCCTCGTCCTCATCCAGCAGCGAGAACACCCGCTCGGCCGACGCCACCCCGGACTGCAGCAGGTTGGCCATGGACCCCAGCTGCGCCAGCGGCATGGTGAACTGCCGCGAGTACTGGATGAACGCCTGCACGTCGCCCAGCTGCATCGCCCCGGACGCCACCTGCAGCCCGCCCACCACGGCGATCCCCACGTACTAAGAAGAAGACTTCTCGCCTTCCGCAGGCGCCCAGCCGAGGGCGGGGCCCAGCTTGCCCGCGATGTCTGTCAGGATCTGGATGTAGTCCTCGTGGTCGAAGCTGAAGGGCAGTGCGAACGCCACCTCGTCCACTTCCTCGAATCCAGCGTGTGCGTACAGCTGCTCGGCGATTTCCTGGCTGGTTCCAATGAGGTCCTGAGCGAACATCATGCCCCTCGGCCCCTGCGGAGCGGCAGTGCGGGGAGTGCGTTCGTCGACGTACCGCTGGTACTTCTCCCGTTGTGCCGGACTCGCCGAGTCAGTCGGAATCACCACCAGACCCTGGGAAACACGAGCCGCAGCGTGTCCGGCCGAAACTGCTGCCTCCCGGAAAGCCCTGATCTGCGACTGCTGGACCAGGGCAAAGTCTGGTTCCTGGTCTTTGTCCGGGAAGATCACGCTGCTGGACAGCAGGTTGAAGCCGTTCGAGCCGGCCCAGACAGCTGACTTCGTACTGCCGGCCCCGTACCAAAGACGGCTTCGCAGGCCGGGCGAGTGCGGCTCCACGCGGTTGGAGAACTCCTCGACTACGCCCTGCTTGCCGGAGAACTCCCGTACCGGTTCCCCCGCCACCAGCCGCGCAAACCGCTCCACCCGGGCATAACTGAAGTCCTCCACGTCCGCAGTGCCCGGGTACAGCTCATGCTTCACCGTGTCGTACTGCATCGGTTCCCCCACGCTCACGCCGGGATTGATGCGCCCGCCGGCCAGCAGATCAACAGTGGCCAGGTCCTCGGCCAGGCGCAGCGGATTCTCCCAGCCAAGCGGCGTCACGGCAGTTCCAAGTTCGATCCGGGAAGTCCGCTGGCTTGCCGCAGCCATCACGGCCACGGGAGAAGAAATGCCGAACTGCAGGTGCCGGTGGCGCAGCCAGGCGCTGTCGAACCCCAGCCGCTCGCCCAGCTCAATGATCTGCAGCGTCGATTCATGTCCCGCCCCTGGATCAAGAGGATCGAACAGCCCAATGGTGAGGAACCCCAGCTTGCGCAGGGGACGTTCGGGGTGCGGCATCGGCTTCCTTCAAAACGGGGACGTGGCTGGTTTCAGAGTAGGCGGAAGCCCCTTAGTTGAACCAGCAATCATTGACGACTATGACGACATTGTGGTTAGGCTCGCCTCAAGCAGGCGACGGCGCCGGCACAGGAGGAACGGTCTTAATGTCATTGCAGGAAATCGAGTTCACGTCCGCCAACGGCCGCGACACCATCCAGGCGTGGGTCTACGAACCAATCGGTGCGCCCAAGGCGATCGTGCAGCTGATCCACGGGCTCGGGGAGCACTCCCGCCGCTACCTCCACCTGATCTCCTCGCTGGTAGACGCGGGATTCATTGTGGTGGCAGGCGACCACTCCGGGCACGGGCGCACGGCGATGCAGCAGGGCACCTGGGGCGACGCGGGCGAGGATGCCGCCAGCGTGGTGGTTGCGGATGAGGTCACCCTCCAGGCCAAGGCCAGGGAAGCACTCCCCCAACTCCCGTACGTGTTGTTCGGCCACAGCTGGGGATCCATGATCGCCCGCGGCATGGCCGTCAATGCGCGGACACAGCTTTCCGGCTTGATCCTCTGCGGAGTTGCCGCCCAAATGCGGGGCATCGAGAAGATGATCAACCGGCCGGAACTGGCACGGCTTGCCTCTGGCGAGCGCGCCACGGAGCCCGCACCCGAGGAATTGGTGGGCCAGTTGTTCGACGGTTTCCTGGGCCGCTTTGGCGAAGGTGCCGGCCCCACTGCCTGGGTGGCGCTGGACGTTGACGTCGTTGCCGACCACGGCAGGGACCCCTTCAACAACTTTGGCGCACCGCTGAGCGCGCGGTTCCTGCAGGGCTTCGTGGACCTCTACGACCAGGTCAACTCCGACGACTGGTATAAACAGCTCCCCGCGGACCTCCCCGTGCTGATCCTCGCCGGCGATCAGGACCCCGTGACCAACTATGGCGAAGGCGCCTACCACGTGGCAAACCGCTTGGCTGATTCGGGCCACGCGGACGTCCGCACCCGCGTCTTCCCCGGCGTACGCCACGAGGTGCACAACGAACCCACCACCCGCGCCGAAACGGAGCGCGAGACGGTCGAGTTCATCCAGCGGGTCGCGCGCCAGCGGCAGGAGTCGCCGGCACCGTCACCTACAGCCTGACGGTCCTGGAGGAAAGCAGCCCAGCGGAAGGGTCGACGACGGAACCCACCTCGCCGCCGTCGTCGTTCCTTCCAGCAAAGCCGGCAAACAGCGGCCGGCTCCCTGCTCTGCTAAGCGGCGTCCTCTGCGATGTCCTCCGCCCATAAGTCCGGGTGGTCTTCCTGGAACGCACGCATCATCTCCACACACCGCGGATCATCCAGGACCACCACCTCAACACCGCGTGAGCGCAAAAGGTCGAACTCGCCGTCGAACGTGCGCGCCTCCCCCACCACCACGCGGGGGATCTTGAACTGGATGATGGTTCCCGTGCACATGGCACACGGGGCCAGCGTGGTGTAGAGCGTGGTGTCCCGGTAGCTCTTCTGCCGGCCGGCCGCGCGCAATGCGGACATTTCCCCGTGCGCGATGGGGTCGCCGTTCTGGACGCGTTCGTTGTGTCCGCTGGCGATGACCACGCCGTCACGGGCCAGTGCTGCCCCGATCGGGATGCCACCCTCTTTGAGGCTCTTCTGGGCGCCCTGGTACGCGGCTTCGAAGGCAGGGTCGAAGGTCGCTGGGGCGGCGGACGCTTGAGGTTCGTCAATCATGCGGCCATTCTCGCATGCGGCTATTGGCGTGCGGGGCGGGATCTGTAGACGTGGCCCGGGACGAGTGGCACGCCTTCGAAGAGCTGGGGGACGGATACCAACTGGTAGCCCTGCCCCTGCAGCGCCGTGATGAGTTCCAGTTGCCCGGCTATCGTGCTCGCCTGGACGTCGTGCATGAGCACCGTGGCGCCGGGGGTGATTTCCTTGAGCACTTTAGGCACGAAAACGGCCGGGTTCTTGCTTTGCCAGTCCAGTGAATCGACGGCCCAGAGCATGAGTGGCTTGCCGACGGCGGCCTGGACAGGGGCATCGGCCGCGCCGTACGGGGGACGCATCATTGTCGGGGCCGAGCCTGTGGCGGCCAGGATGGCGGCATCCGCGCGCTCGATCTCCTTCTTCACCGCCGGCGGGGGCAGTTTGGTCAGGTTGGCGTGGCTGAAGGTGTGGTTTCCGATCGCATGTCCAGCGTCCGCGACTTGCTTTGCGATCGAGGGGTTGGCGGCGGCGTTGGAACCGGTCATGAAGAACGTGGCGCGGGCGTTTTTCTCTGCCAGGATGGCCAGCAGCTGTGGTGTCGTGCGGGCGTCCGGCCCGTCGTCGTACGTCAGGGCAGCACACGGGACAAGATCACAGTTGACGTGCCTGAGTGCCGGCGCCGTGGCCGGGCGTGGTGCCGGGGCAGCGTTCAGCTGCCCCAATACCTGCCGGCCATAATCGCTGAGCGCAGTGCCGGTATCGCTGGCATTCATCCTCATGCTCACGCGACGGCCGGGCGCACCAGGCAGCTCTGCCGTTACGGTAAGTTGCCCGGATGGGTCAAGGACCAGGTCGGTCAACGGTGGACCCTGCGGGGAAGGCGCCGCGATCTCTGCGGGGACACCCAGGATGCGCGACTGGATGGTGGGCATGGCCTCAGGCCGCAGCAGCTCGGCGCCACCATGGACTGCCCCGGAAACCGTGTCAACGTAAACGGTGCCAGACGTCACGGAACCCATGCCGTTCGTCCCGGCCCTGGTCACCTTTTCGCGGACCACGATTATTGTTCCGCTGGCTTGGACAGGTACGGCTGAAACGGTCATGTCCGGGCTCACGGCCGGGACATTGTTCAGAGCCATTGCGGGTCGGTAGCGACTGCCCGCGGGGGCGGCGGCATCCAGGAGTCCCAGCAGCCAGGAATCCAGGTGGGTGTTCAGCCCTGGCAGCCCGTCCATGTACGTCCAGGATGCCTGGACGTGACTGCCTCCGACTTGGGCGGCCAGCTTCATGGGATACCCGCCCGGCACCTCGACGGGTGGATCCAGTTCAACCGAGAGGGGCTCTGGCACCGGCCCCGTCCTGGGTTGGCTGGACACCCGTTCGTGATGCAGCATCAGGGAAGGGGCCCCGGCAACGCCGTCACTGCTTAAGATGAGCGCTACTGCGCAAAACGACACCAAGAGGAAACGCAGGCAGACAGTTGCCATGCCTGGGCGGGCGTCCCCCAAACGCTGCCCCATCGATCCCCAATCCCACTTGGTCCTAAAGCCTTCCTTCCCCCAAGCCTACTGGTGCGCTCCGTTGCCTTTGTCAATCACCTTGGTTTCTCACCAGCGGGAACCCCTGTTCGGGCGGGATTCACACCAACACCGACCGCTCCAGCAGTTTCCGGATCCGTTCCACGGTCGTGTCGATGCCTCCCGTTGACTCGATCATCAGGCCGGATTCGTCATCCTGCAGCTCCTCCAGTGTTTCCAGCTGGGAGGTAAGCAGGGAAGCCGGCATGAAGTGCCCGGGGCGCTGGGTGAGCCGGTCCTGCAGTGCGGGCCTGTCGGCCTGCAGCAGGATGAACATCGTGGCCGGCGCAGCCGCCCGGATGGCATCCCGGTAACTGCGCTTAAGGGCCGAGCAGGCCACAGTGGTTCCGTTTCCGGTGCTGGCGGACAGCTGGGCACCCACGCGGTGCAGCCACGGCCACCGGTCCTCATCGGTGAGGGGAGCCCCCGAGGCCATCTTCCTGACGTTGGCTTCCGGATGCAGAGTGTCCCCATCGACGAACTCGGCGCCGAGCTGGGTGGCAAGCGCCTGGCCGACGGAGGATTTCCCTGCCCCGGAGACACCCATCACCACGATGCTCTGGGGCATTACAGGGCGCCCTGTTGTGCGGTGCCTGCGGGGATGGGGGTCAGGCGGGTGACCTCGACGGGTTCTGCCAGGAGTCCTTCGAGTGAGGCGTTGAGCCGCTTGACGGCGTCGCCGACGCCGTGGGCGTCGAGCAGCTCGGCACTCTCCCACTTCTCGATCATGATGATCTGGCCGTCCGGTGCGTCGTGGATGGCGTAAAGGAGGCATCCGGGTTCTTCGTGGACCTCGGCGATGGCGGGCTCGAGGGCCGCGACAACCTGGTCGCGGGCGCCGTCGTTGGGGGTGAATACTGCTGTGACGACGATGGTCATGATGGTTCCTTTGCTCGATTGCTGGTAATGCTCAAGTAGATGCCTGTATGGTCCAGGTCCCCGAGGCCCTCGGTGACCATTGTTTCGAAAGCTGATTTCAGCGTATTGGCAACGGGCAGGGCGAGTCCGGCATCTGCCGCCGCGTCCGTCACAAACCGCAGGTCTTTGAGCTGGTTCTTGGCCGAACCGCCGCCGTCAAAGTCCCCGGTGATCCAGCGGCCGCCTTTCTGCTGGAGGACTTCGGAGTTGGCCAGTCCGCCTTTGAGGATTGCCTGGACCTTTTCCAGGTCCAGGCCCGATGCCTTCGCCAGCGCCATCGACTCAGACAGGGCAGTGACCGTCGCGGCCACCACGATCTGGTTGCAGGCCTTCACGATGGCGCCGGACCCGGCTTCCCCGAACCACATAACGGTGGAGCTGTAGAGCTCGAAAAGCGGCGTCAGCCACTCCACCACGCCCTGGGGCCCGCCGGCCATGATGCTCAACCGCCCCTGCTCGGCCCCGATGGTCCCGCCGCTGAGCGGTGCATCGATGACCACCACCCCATAACGGGACTTGCAGTGGGCTGCGAAGGTGGCGACGGCCGTGGGTGACACGGTGCCGTGGATGACCAGGACCGGTTCACTCACCCCTGCCCGGGTCCACCCGGCGAGCAGGCCGTCGTCGCCCTCCAGGAGTGCTTCGACCTGGGGTAGGTCCGGCAAAACGGTGAGGACAACATCCGCTGCCGCATCCGCCGGCCGCGGGGCTACCGTCCCGCCGTCAATGGCTTCCGCTTTCTGGACCGTGCGGTTCCACAGGGTCAGGGGCACCCCGCCGCTGATGAGGTTCCGGGCGATGGGGGCTCCCATGGGGCCGGTGCCGAGCAGCGAGACGGAGACGCCGGGGTCGAGGGGTGAGGGAGGTTTGGTTTCTGTCATGGATTAGAAGGGGATCAGGCCGGCGAGGGCGGGAAGGAAGGTGCTGAACCAGGGGACGGCGGCGAGGACGAGGAGGCCGACGAACACCGCCACCAGGTACGGCCAGAAGTGTTTGAGGCTGTTTTCCACGGTTTCGCGGGCGGTGGCGCAGGCGACGTAGAAGCCAACGCCCGCCGGCGGGGCGAAGGAGCCGATGCCCATGGAGATGATGAGGACCATGGCGTACTGCACGGGGTTGACGCCGAAATCGGTGGCAATCGGCAGCAGCAGCGGGGCGAAGATGAGCACCGCGGGGAGGCCTTCGAGGAGCTGGCCCATGATGATCAGCAGCACGACGGTGAAGAGCATGAACAGGATGGGGGAATCGCCCAGCCCGGACATGAGGTCGTGGATCTGCTGGGAGACGCCCGCCAGGGCGAGGGTTTGGGCCAGGGGCGACGCCGCGGCGATGATGAACAGCACCATGCCCGCCGTCGTGGTTGTTTCACGCAGGGTGTCGCCGAGAAGGCGCCGGCTGCCGCGGCGGTACGCTGCGGCGAGCACGAAGGCGTAGGCGACGGCGACCGAGGACACCTCGGTGGGGGTGGCGAATCCGCTGAGGATCCCGACCACCATGCCCACGGGGAGCAGAAGTGTCGGCAGGGCGAAGAAAGTGGCGGAGCCCCGTGCCCGCCACGTGGCCTTGGCGCTCGGCACCCCTCCCTGCTTGCGCGCCCTCAGGAACACGAGTGCCATGACCACCAGGGCGAGGAAGGCTGCCGGCACGAAGCCTGCAAGGAACAGGGTGGTGGTTGAGATGGTGGTGATGGAGCCAAGGATGAGCAGCACGATGCTGGGCGGGATGGTCTCGCCCATGATGGCCGACGCCGAGAGCACGGCCACGACTTCGCCCCGCGGGTATTTGCGTTCTTCGAGCATGCCGCGCATGGTGGTTCCCACGGCTGCGACGTCGGCGACCTTGGAGCCGGAGATGCCGGAGAAGATGTACATGGTGACCACTACCACCTGCAGCAGGCCGCCGCGGAGATGGCCGATCAGCGCATCGACGAGCTTGGCCAGCGGCAGGGTGAGGCCCGCGGAGTTCATGACCGTGCCGGCCAGGATGAAGAAGGGGATGGCCAGCAGGACGAATCCCTTGGCTCCGGATGCCATGCCGATGGGGATGGCGCTGACGTCGGAGATGCCGCCCAGGTACAGGTAGATTCCGGAGGCGAGGGCAAGGACAAAGGCAATGGGCAGGCCCAGGAACAGCAGGGCAAACAGGGCCACGAGGACGACGACGAGCAGGACGTTCGGGGAGGCGTAGTAGAACAGCGGCGGGGAGATGAGCACGACGGCGACCAGGGCTGCCGCTATTCCGGCGCCAACGAGGGCGGGACGCCAGGCCTGGCGCCGGAGCTTGACCAGGGCAAACCAGGCGATGAGGACCATGCCGACGGTGAAGGGCATGTTGACCCAGAACACGGGCAGCTGAAGGATGGGTGTCTTTTCCTCGATCTGCTGGGCGAGGGTGGGGACGAACAGGGCAAGCGCGCCGGCGCTCATGACGAAGACGAGCCAGTCGACCAGGGCCGCGAGGTACGGCTTCCACGTTGCGGGCAGGCGCATGATGAGCGCCTGGACGGACATGTGTGCACCCTTCGGATAGGCGATGGCCCCCCCGATGAAGGCAATGGTCAGCAGGGCAACCTCGGACACCTCCTGCGTCCAAAGAACTGAATCCCCCGTGATGACGCGAACGGTGATGTTCAGGAGGATCACCACGAGCTCCGCGAGAATCGCCGCTCCCACAATCCATTCGAGGGTCTTGTCGAGCCATGCAGCACCGCTCCAGCCGGAGGGCACGTGGTCGTGGTGAAGGATTTCCTCCGCTTCGAGGGGAAGGACTTCCTCGTAGTCCTGGGGAGCAACGGTGGGTTTCATGGTTTTCCAGACTGTCGACATTGAGAGCGGGATTTCGATGGGGAGTAGAGGGTCAGTTCGGGTGGGAGCCTATGGAAAGGCTCCCACCCGTCTTTGTTATTTCTTGCCGGCGAAGGCGATGGCCTGGTCGAAGAATTCCTTGCCAATAAGCTTGGAAAACTCGGGGTAAAGGCTTTGGGAGGTGGCCTTGAACTCGGCGAGTCCGGACGCGCTGAGCTCGTTGGCCTTCATGCCCTTGGCCGCCAGTTCATCCAGCTGCTTCTTGGACTGTTCCTCGTCATAACCTGTTTTGAACGTTGCCGTTTCCTCGGAAGCGGTGGTGAGCGCCTTCTTCTGGTCATCCGTCAGTGAATCCCACTTCTTCGATGACAGGGCCAGCACCCACGCGTCGTTGATGTGGTTGGTCATGGACACGTACTTCTGCACCTCGGAGAACTTGTTGGTCCAGGGCACTTCAATCGGGTTCTCCTGGCCGTCGATCGTCCCGGTCTGCAGGCCGGTGAAGACTTCCGAGAAGGCCATGGTGGTGGGGCTCGCCCCCAGCTTGCCGAAGAAGTCGGTCCACAGAGTGTTGCCCGGCACGCGGATCTTCAGCCCCTTCAGGTCCGAAGGCTGTTCAATCGGGCGCACGGAGTTGGTGATCTCCCGGCCGGTCCGGGTCAGGAACGAGAGCGCCACGGTGTCCTTTGCCGCCAGCTTCTCCTTCAGGACCTTTCCGGGCTCTCCGGCGAGGAACTTTGCCTCTTCCTTGGTGTCCGCGAAGAGGTAGGGGATGCTGATGCCGTTCATTTCCGGCACCACCGAGGCGTAGACGGAGGTGGACAGAATCAATCCGTCGAGCGATCCGCCCTGGAGCCGGGTCACCGCGGCATTCTGGTCACCGCTGAAGCTGGTGCCGTTGGGCACCACGGTGACCTGGACGGAATTGTTGGAGGTCTTCTTCACCTGGTCGGCGAAGTGCTGGGCGGTGACGCCGACGGAAGAGGTCAGGGGATCGGGGATGGAGAGCTGGATCTTGGCCACCGGGCCGCTTTGGCCTGCCGGGGCTCCCCCTGCACAGCCGGTCAGCAGGGCCGCAGCCAGGCTTGTTGCCAGTACCCCGGTGATGGCGCGGGTCGTGAGGTTCATTCGATGCCTTTCTTCATTGGAAGGGTGCGGTGCTGCGCTGCAGACACGGCGGGCCGCTGGTCGCAGCGGGTTTGGCTTGGAGCCGGGGTGCTGGTTAGGAGACAGAGGCGGGGGTGGTGATCAGCGCTTCGGTTTCGCGGCGGAGTTCCAGCGCCTGGGAAAGGGAGTCATCCATGATGACATCGTCCCAACCAACGGTCGCACCCTTGGGCACATCGTTACGCAGCTCCACGTGGTGGGCCAGGGCGACGGGGAGGGCGCCGGTGGCAACGGAGTGCTTGGCGGAGACGAGCTTGCCCCAGACGGTGAAGCCGCCTTCGCCGTCGAGGAATTCACCGGCCTTGAGGTCCTTCTTAGCGGTAGCGACGACGTCACCGTAGAAACCGACCGGTCCGCCGGTGGGGATGCCGCGAAGGGCTGCGTTGGCGATGGACATGTTCAGTTCGAGGCCCACGTAGTGGTACGGGCGGTAGAGGGCGGCGTACTGGCCGGTGGGGTCCGGGTGCCAGGGGTATTCGTTGAAGCAGCCGGAGACGTAGTTGTTGGTTGCCTTGACGACGACGAAGACGCCCTCCTGGGTGTTGTGGGGGATCCAGCTGCCGTCGCGGTTGACGCTGGACATGACGTCGACGCTTCCTTCGTGGGCGAGGGACCCGCCGACGGCGGCCGGGCGGCAGATGGTGGCGATTTCTTCAACGTTGCCGGGGGTGAAGCTCAGGCCGGAATCGGAGGGGGCCAGCCCGGCGCCGTTGGCTACCGCTGCCATTTCGATGGCGGCCTTGGTTCCGTCGCGGAACGAGGTGTGCATGTAGGGGTTGAGCTGGCCGGAGTCCGTCAGTTCCTTGGAGAACTCCCAGTTTTCCCAGACGTTGTCCGGGTTCATCTCGTGGTAGTGCTCCAGGTATTTCGCGCCCTTGCCCGCGCAGACCACGTCAAAGCCGCTGGTGCGGGCCCAGTCGACGAGTTCCATGATGAGGGCCGGCTGGTCGCCGTATGCCATCGAGTAGACAACGCCTGCTTCCTCGGCCCGCTTGGCCAGCGCGGGGCCGGCCAGGGCATCGGCTTCGACGGTGACCATGATGATGTGCTTCTTGGTTTCGATAGCCTTCAGGGCGTGCTTGATGCCGACGATCGGGTTGCCGGTGGCTTCGACGATGACGTCAATGTCGACGTCGAACAGTTCGTCTGCGTTGGCGATGATGGCCGTGGATCGGTCCCGCAAAGCTGTAGCGATATCAGGAGCGACCTGGGAGGCAGGCCACTCCACCAGCTCGAAGGCACCCTCGGCCCGCTTGACGTTGATGTCTGCAATGGCAACGACGTGGATGCCCGGGATGTTGTTGGCCTGGGCCAGATACATGGTCCCGTAGCGGCCGGCGCCGATCAGTCCAACGCGGATGGGACGGGACTGCTGCTCACGTTCGCTGAGGAGTTTATGAAGGTTCACGGGGATCTCTCTAACGGTGCTTGGCGAAAGAAAGCACCTCCGGCGAACCGGATGGCACAACTTCTTTGTCGCATTTTGTAAGGAAAACTATCCGGAGTGGAACCGGTTCCACTTTTGTACCAGCTGCTGATAAGCTGTGTCAACGGTCACCTTCCCGGCCCTTTGTAATGAAGAGAGCGGGCAGAAGGGACAGCGTAGGTAACGACGACGAGGGCTTGGGTCTCAAGGAGGAGCGGTGCGCAAAGCGCCTACTATTCGCGATGTAGCGGCGGCTGCGGGAGTGTCCGTCTCCGTGGTCTCACGGGTCCTGAATCCGGAGTCGGGACCGGTGGCACCTGCGAAAAGGCAGGAGGTCCTGAGGGTCATCGAAGAACTGGGTTACCGGCCCAGGGCGGCCGCGCGTGAACTCAGCGCGGGGCATGCACTCACCATCGGCCTGGTGGTTACCGACCTCTCCAACCCGTTTTTCGCCCGCCTGGCGGACAGGATTGTGTGGGAGGCGCGCAGCCATGGTGTCCAGGTGGTGTTGATGACCACGCAGGAGGATCCGCACCTGGAGGCGGATTCCCTGGATACGTTGCTGGACCGCTCAGTGAGCGGCGTAATTGCCACTCCCACCGGTGGCAACATCGAAAAATGGCGGCGCCTGCGGGATCTCGGCGTCAATGTGGTCTTCATCGACCGGGCCATCGAAGAACTCGAGGACGTTGACGTTGTGAGCATCGAGAACTTCGATTCGGCACAACGCTCCACCGAACACCTCATCAGCTTGGGCCATACCCGGATAGGGCTGATCACGGGCCCGCTCAGCACCTCCACCGGAAGTGCAAGGCTGAACGGCTACAAAGCCGCCCACCAGAACGCTTCCTTGCCCGTCGACCCCACGCTGATACGTGACGTGCCTTTTCGCGGGGACGCAGGTGGCGGCGCCGTGGGATCACTGTTGGCGATGCGTCAGCCGCCCACGGCCCTCATCGTTGCCAACACCGCGCAAGTGCAAAGTTCAGTCCGCAGGCTCGTCCAAATGGGCACCGACATCCCCGATGAGCTTTCCCTCATCGTTTTTGACGACAATCCCTGGACGGAGCTGACCACTCCCCCGCTGAGCGTCATCCGCCAGCCGCTGGACATGCTTGCCGTTCACGCCATCGAACTCGTTCTTGGGCGGATGCACGGGAAGCTGCCCGACGGCGCCCGCCGCATCGAGGTCAAAGCCGACTACCTGCCGCGCAACAGCTGCGCGCCCCTCATCCTGTCAAGCGCGCGCTAGGGTCCGATCCGGGGAGGAACCCTTTGCGCGGTTCCGGTCCAGGATCAGTGCGAGGGCAATGCCGAACATCCAGACGTCCTTTGCCAGGGCAGTGCCTTGCTGGCTGGGCCGGATCCCGTCCTCCAGGGTCATTTCGGGAATTCTTCGGTACATGGTGAGGAGGGATCCGGAGAAGAAGCCAAGGCCCAGGCCGGCCAGGCGGCTCGGCACGAACGGTGCCAGGAGCATCGCGCCCAAAGTCATCTCGGCGTAGCTGAGCAGCTTTCCGAACGTTTCCGGTTCCATCCAGGCCAGTTGCGGGTACACCTTGGCGCCCATGCCCTGCATTTGGGCGGCGCTGTCCTTGTCCAGGTTCCGCTTGCTGTATCCCACGTTCAGGATGAACGCTCCGGTGGCCAGGCGGAGGGGAATATGGCTCAGTTTCATCATTTAAGTTTAGTCCTGCACCTCCGGCGCGGCCTAGGAAACTACGCCCACTGCTCCCACACCGTCAGCTGCAGCCTGACGGTCCCGGACGCAGCGGCCCCCACACGGAAGGATCGACCACGGCACTCGCCTCGCCGCCGTCGTCGATCCTTGCAAAGAAGTGGTCCCTTCCAGCAAACGTGACCGGCGACGGCCGATTCCGGGGGCTACAAGGCGACGTCCTCTGCCCACAAGTGCCGGTTCCCGCATACCACTGCCAGGCGCGGATGCTCTGTTCCAGTGAAGTAGGGACGTCCGTGCCGATAACCCACCTCGGGTCTGGAATGCTCTCTGTGTAACTCACCTAGCGAATGCCCCCCTTTTGCAGAGAACCCCTAAAGTAACCCGCAATTACAGGTCCGCTATTGCAAGTCTGCCCCCTACTGCGGACCATATCTGCATAAGCCTGGGGGGTCTCGGTTCAGTGCTTATGACGATAAGGGTGAGACCATGCGTAGAAATGAAGTCCGACAGCGAGTGTCGGAAGGAATCATCATCGGACTAATCGTCGGCGTAATCACCTTCTTTTTTACGGCGTGCTTTGAGTTGCAACGAGCAAACAACGACCAACGAATAGAGAACTTGCGTTTTGTCAGGGAACGCTCTTCTGATGATCCGAACCTTCCTCGTCCGTTCAGAGGTCTGGACCTCGAGAAGCAAAACCTGTCGGGCTTGAGACTTCCGGGGGCGCAACTGGTTAACGCGAACCTAAACGGCGCGGACCTGAAGTACGCCTTCCTTCCGGCCGTCGGATTTAATGCGGCCCATCTCGAAGGAGCAGATCTGAGTGATACTACGTTGCATGAGACCAAGTTCATCGCTGCGCACCTGAAGAGCCCCAAGATAATTCATGCATTTGCCATATCAGCATCCTTTAAAGGGAGCGACTTATCAGGCACTGATTTCAGCAGAAGCTCTCTGCAAGGGGCGGATTTCACCGACGTAAAGAATTTGAATAGCGCCACCTTGTCTGAGGTTTGCTGGGACTCGTCAACCATCTGGCCTGAGGGCTTCACTCCTCCCCCAAGTGCGGAAGCAGTCAACTGCCCCTCCTGAAGCCTGCCTGGCGACAACCTACGCCCACTGCTCCCACACTGTCAGCTGCAGCCTGACGGTCCCGGACGCGGCGGCCCCCACGGAAGGGTCGACGACGGCACTCGCCTCGCCGCCGTCGTCGTCCCTTCCAGCGAAGCCGTCCCTTCCAGCAAAACCGGCCCAAAACATCAGGCGTGTACCGCCTCGACATCCGCATCCGAAGTACGAACGGGCTTCTCCAGCCCGAGGTGCTCGCGGAGGGTGCTGCCGCGGTATTCGGTGGGGTACACGCCGCGTTCCTGCAGTTCGGGCACCAGGTGGTTCACGATGTCGTCCAGGCCGGTGGGGATCAGCCACGGCGAGATGTTGAACCCGTCCACCGCGCCCACCTGGGCGTACTCGGCCAGCTGGTCGGCGATGGCTGTGTAGGAGCCGGTGAAGGTGGCATCCACACGGGCGGTGCGGGAGGTGACGAACTGCCGGATGGACAGGCCCTTGTCCTTGGCCTCGGCCCGCCACTGATCCGCCAGCTGCCGCGCCTTGGCGCCATGGAAGCCGCTGCCGCGGGTCTCCGACGTCTCCTCCACCACCGGATCGATCTCCGGCAGCGGACCGTCCGGATCGTACGCGGACAGCTCGCGGCCCCAGAACTGCTCCAAGTAGGCGATGGCCTGCTGCGGGCCGATCTGCAGGCTCCGCACCCACTCCTTCTTCTCCGCCGCCTCGGCAGCGGAGGGCGCCAGGATGAACTCGCTGGCCGGCATGATCTGCACGGCGTTCGCGCCGCGCCCTGCTGCCAGGGACCGCTCCACCAGGTCCTTACGGAACTCCACGGCGTCGTCGAACTTGGGGTGCGCGGAGAAGATCACGTCAGCCTGCCGGGCGGCGAAGTTGCGGCCCTCGGGTGAGTCACCGGCCTGGAACAGCACCGGGCGGTACTGGGCGCTGCGCGGCAGCCGCGGCGTCACGTCCACCGTGTAGTGCTGGCCCTCATGGAGCACCCGGCGGGCGGGACCTTCCGGGGTCTCCCATGAGTCCCAGATCCGCTTGGCCGTCTCCACGAAGGCTTCGGCGTGCTTGTACCGGTCCGCGTGGTCCAGGTAACCGCCGCGGCGGAAGTTCGCGCCGGTCCAGGCGTTGTCCGTGGTCACGATGTTCCACGCCGCACGGCCGCCGGAGATCAGGTCCAGCGAGGCCAGCCGGTGCGCCAGGTCCGCGGGATCGTTGTACGTGGTGTTCTGGGTGGCCACCAGGCCGATGTTCTTGGTAACGGACGCGAGGGCGGCGAGCATGGTCTGCGCATCGGGGCGGCCCACCACGTCCAGGGCATGCGGGCGGCCCAGGTGCTCCCGGAGGCGCAGCCCCTCGCCCAGGAAGAAAGCAGCAAACAACCCGCGCTCAGCGGTCTGGGCGATGCCGCGGAACGATTCGAAGTCCGTCTGTGAGCCCGATTCCGCCGCCTTCCAGATGGTGCCGGAGTTCACGCCCTGGAAGAAGACGCCGAACTGGATCTGGCCGGACGGTGTGAACGCGTCGGATTTAGCACGGTTGTGCTGTGTCATGGTTTTCCCTTACTTTCCGGCGCCGGCGGGCGCAGCAGCGTCGGAGACGGCAGCGGTGGTTGCGTAGCGGCTGACCGGGCGCGGAAGCCCCAACAGGTCGCGGAAGGTGCCGTCCTGGACCACCGGACGGAGCACGCCGCGGCCGCGCAGTTCCGGCAGGACCAGCCGGGCCAGTTCCTCCAGGTCGACAAAGAGCGACGCCGGGTGCAGCCGCACGCCGTCTGCCTCCTTGAGAAGTTCCGCGAGGAAGTCGGTGAGACCGGCTGCAGAACCGGAGTAGACAGCACGGCCGGAATCGAAGCCAGCCGCCCGCCCCGCCGCAGCCTGCCCGCGCGCGTCCAGGACGACGTCGAGCTCGGCAACAACCGCAACCCCGGCACCCACCCGGTCCCGGACGTCGCGGACCTCGGCCGCGAGCAGTTCCGCGGCAGGCGCGGACACCAGCACGGCGTCCACGGCATCCGCCGGAACCTCGCCCAGCAGGGACGCCTCAACCAGCACCGGCAACTGCCCCTGCAGCGGCCGCGGAATGATGGACGGCCCCTTCACGGAATAACCAGGCTCGGCGAAGTCCGCAGGCGTTTCGAAATCGATGTAGTGCAGCTTGTCCACGTCGATGTACCGCCCGGTGGCCACATCGCGGATCACGGCGTCGTCCTCCCATGAGTCCCACAGCCGCCGGGACACCTCGATGGACGCGGCGGCTTCCTGCCCCAGCGCGGCGCCGGTCACGGAAGAACGTCCGACGGCGGCAGCAGCCTCCGGTGATTCGGCGGCCGTCACGATCCAGCCGGCCCGGCCGCCGGACACGTAGTCGAGGCTGGCCAGCTGGGTGGAGACGTGGAACGGCTCTGTATAGACGGTATCCACCTCGGGGACCACGGCGATGGTCCGGGAGACGGGCCCGGCGAACGCCGCGCGCTGCAGGGCATTGGCCCGGCCGGGCGCCGGCGCGTCGGTGAAGGTGGCGGCGTGGAAGCCGGCGGACTCTGCGGCCAGCACGGCACGGGTGATGTCCGCACCGTCCCAGCCGGCGCCGTCGAGCTCGATGGCAAGAAACCCCGGCTCGATCGATGAAGTGCTCACTGCTGGTCCTGACGTTCGTAGGGAATCTTTTCGCCGGCCTCGACGGCCACGGGCAGCCGGTTCTCCGCCGGCGGCAGCGGGCAGGTGGCCAGGTCCGTGTACGCGCACGGCAGGTTCACCGCCCGGTTGAAGTCCAGCAGCACGGACCCGTCCGCGGCGGGCACCGCAGAGAGCGAGCGGTTGGCCGCGTAGGTGGTCTTGCCGGAGGTCTGGTCCGTGAACAGCACCAGCAGGGACCCGGGAGCGTAGCCGTTGAAGGCGGTCAGCGCCAGCTCCTGGCCTGCCAGCTTGAAGCGGATCTCACCCGGCGCCTCGTAAACGTGCTGGATGCCTTCCACGGCGGCACCCACCGTGGTGGGCCGCGGCGCCTCGAACGGCACGAACGTCCCCCGCACGGCGAACGCGGCATCCGGCGAGTACGCTGGCGTGCCCTGGTACGCCTGCAGCAGCAGGTTCTCCGGATGGCGCGGCCGCACGATGTATTCGCCGCCGCGCTTGGCCAGCTCAATAACAGTATCCCCGGATACCAGGTTGATGCCGCCGCGCTCCTCGATGGGGCCAAAGTCGAGCACTGCCCCGGCGGCGCTGTTCAATTCGGTGCCGTCCTGCTGCAGGCTTTCGCCGGGCTCCAAAACCACGCGGACGACGTCGGCCTCCACGCTCCAGGTGCCGGGCGCGTCTTCCAGCCGGGCGGGTTCCCCGCCCAGCCAGTGCAGGTGGGTCACCGCCAGGAAACCGTGCGGGTGGGCCCGGTGCTGTTCGTGGGCAGCGTGCCATTCCTGCCAGTCGGCGTCGAAGGACTCGAGGGCGGTGTCTGTGTGGATCGCGTTCATGATGCCTTCCCTGAAGGGGCCGCGGTGGCCTTGGCCTGTGTGGCCGCGAAGTTCTCGTCGGTGATGGTCTTGGATTCCGGCAGGGCTTCCTCGGACAGGCCCCACCGTTCCAGGACCTTTCCGTAGGAGCCGTCCTTGATGACGGAGTTGAGGGCCTCGGAGATGACCGGGGCCAGCCCGTTGCCGCGGAGCGTTGTGGCGGCCACCAGGGTTTCGGACGGCCAGCCGGCGTTGACCTTGCCCACCACCTTCAGGTCATCGCGGGTGTTTTCGCGGTACACGGTGGACGGGTAGGGGGCGATGTTCAGGTCCGTCCGGCCGGAGGACAGCGCCAGGATGGTGTCCGCGTCGGACGAGTAGTACTGCAGCGTGGCCGGCGCCTTGCCCTTGCCTTCGAGTTCCTTGTTCCAGGCCAGCAGGATCTTCTCCTGGTTGGTCCCGGAACCCACGGACACCTTCAGGCCGGAGATGTCGTCGGCGCCCTTGATGTCATACGTGGACGATTTCTTCGCCTCAAAACCCATGTACGCGGCCCGGTAGCTGGCGAAGTCGAACAGCTTCACCCGGTCCTTGTTCACGCCCACGTTGGAGAACACGGCCTCGAAGTCGCCCGACTGGGTCTTCAGCGGCCAGTTCTCCCAGGACGTGACCTGCACATCGAGCTCGAGGCCCAGCTTGTCCGCCACCAGCTGGGCAATGTCCAGCTCGGAGCCGATCGGGGTCTTGTCATCCGTGGCGTGGAAGGACAGCGGGATGGACCCGGCCGTGGTGGCCACCGTCAGCTTGCCGTCCTTGCCGATCAGCGCGGGAACCTTGGCGGCGAGCGCCGGGTCCTTGTCAGCCCGGATGCGCTGCTGGTCCGGGGACGTGTTGTAGACCACGCCGTTGCGTGCCGCCGTCGTCTGCGCTCCTCCGCTGGGGTTGCCGGCGGCTGATGCGCCGGGGTCGGCGCACCCGGCGAGCGCGGCCGTGCCCAGAAGGGCGACGGCGGGAAGCACCGCGAGTGCGCGGCTGCGGCGGAGGCCGCGGGTTGGGAAAGCCATGGGTGGTCCTTAGATGTTGAAGGCCGGTTCCAGCACTTTGGAGAAGAAGCTCCGGGTGCGCGGTTCCTGGGGGTTGCTGAAAATTTCCTTGGGGCTGCCTTGTTCCACGATTTGGCCCTGGTCCATGAACACCACGGTGTCCGCCACATCGCGGGCGAAGCCCATCTCGTGCGTGACGATGATCAGCGTGGTTCCGGACGTGGCGAGTTCGCGGATCACGTCCAGCACTTCGTTGACCAGTTCCGGGTCAAGGGCGGAGGTGGGTTCGTCGAACAGCAGGATCTTGGGGTCCAGGGCCAGTGCGCGGGCGATGGCCACGCGCTGCTGCTGGCCGCCGGAGAGCTGGCGGGGGTAGGCGTCCGCCCGGTCCTTGAGGCCCACGCGGTCCAGCAGTTCCAGGCCGCGGCGACGCGCCTCCTCCTTCGAGGTGCGCGGCTGCCCTGGGCGGCGGGCCACCAGCGGAGCTTCGGTGATGTTTTCCAGTGCGGTGAGGTGCGGGAACAGGTTGAAGTTCTGGAACACCATGCCGATCTCGGTGCGCTGCTTCAGGATCTCCTTTTCGCGCAGCTCGTGCAGGCGGTCGCCGCGGATCTCGTAGCCCACCAGCTGCCCGTCAATGGTGATGTGCCCGCCGTCCACCTTTTCCAGGTGGTTGATGGTGCGCAGCAGGGTGGACTTCCCGGAGCCGGAGGGGCCCACGATCACGGCCACCCCGCCGGGCTCAACGGTCAGGCTGACGCCTTTGAGGACCTCGGTGGCGCCGAAGGACTTGCGGACTCCGGTGATTTCCACCAGGCCGCGGGTGGCGGGAGGGGCGGTAAGGGTCTCAGTCATCAGAAGTTCCTCCGGTTGGGGACCGCCGCGTGGGTGGCGAAGAATTTGCGGGCCTTCTGCAGGGGCGTCAGCGGCAGGTTCCGCACGGCGCCCTTGGAGTAGTGCCGTTCGATGTAGTACTGGAAGACGCTCAGCACGGACGTGATCACGATGTACCAGAGCGTGGCCACCAGCAGCAGCGGCAGGACCTGCTGGGTGCGGTTGTAGATGACCTGGACCGTGTAGAACAGCTCGGAGTAGGCCAGGACGTAGACGATCGAGGTGCCCTTGACCAGGCCGATGATCTCGTTGAACGCCGTGGGCAGGATGGCCCGCATGGCCTGCGGCAGCACAATCCTGGTGGACCGGCGCCAGGCAGGGATGCCCAGCGCGGCCGCGGCCTCCAGCTGGCCCTGGTCCACGGACAGGATGCCGCCGCGGATGATCTCGGCCGAGTAGGCAGCCTGGTTCAGGGTCAGGCCCAGCACTGCTGCCGCAAACTGGCTGATCAGTGTGGTGGTCTGGACCTCGAAGAACCGGACGTCCGTGAAGGGGATGCCAAGGCTGATCTTCTCGTACAGGTAACCCAGGTTGTACCAAAGGAGCATCTGGACCAGCAGCGGCGTGGACCGGAAGATCCAGGAGAACGTCCAGGACACCGAGACCAGCAGCGGCGACGCGGAGAGCCGCATGAGCGCCAGGATGAAGCCAAGCACGAACCCGAGGACGCCCGAGATCGCGGTCAGCTTCAGGGTTTCCACCAGGCCGTTGACCACGGACTGGGCGGTGAACCACTGCGCCACCACGCCCCACTCCCAGCGCGGGTTGGTGGCCAGGGACCAGGCCACCGCAAGGACACCAAGCGCGACGACGGCAGTCCCCACCCAGCGCCAGGGATGCCTGGCTGCCACCACCCGGTAGGACGAGTAGTCGGTGGGGATCCGCCCAGGGACGCCGGCTCCATCCGGTGACTCTGCCGGTGGCACTGCCGCGGCATGTTTCGGCAGCCCCTGTTCCGGCTGCGGCTGGACCGGTTGCGGCTGCTTTGACTGCGCCACCCTGGTTGCTGAACTCACGGGGCCACCTCACTTCTCATTCCTGGGCTGGAGCCGGGTTGCCCGGCGTCGGGGCGGCTCGCCCCGGTTGCTGGCTGCAAATCTAGGACCGGCCGGAAGGGGCCAGCAAGGCGGCGGGTTGCAATACTTCACGCGGCTTCGCACGGCGTCATGAGTCGGTTTTTTGCGTCCCTTAACGCGCCGTGACGCGGAGTTAACGGCCGTGACCAGGCGCTCGACCGCCGTCGTCACGGCTGCCTAGCATGGGCACTCCGACGGCCGTTTCCGCGCCCGTCCCCTGCACTTCACTTGCCGTCAGGAGAGCCCATGCCAGCCACCATCCCGGCCATCGTCTTCATCGGCGGCGGCCCGCGCACGGCGGGTGTGCTGGAACGGATTGCCGCCAACCGGCCGGAGGTCTTCGCCGGACCGCTGCAGATCCACGTGGTGGAGCCGCACATCCCGGGGTCGGGCCGCATCTGGCGCTACGACCAGGACCCGGGGCTCCTCCTGAACTCGATGGCCGACATCACCATGTTCACGGACGGGTCGGTGGACTGCGAGGGGCCTGCCGCGCCGGGACCGGGTCTTGCCGAGTGGGCCGCCGGCGTGCTGGACGACTCCATCATCGACGTTCCGGACTTCCCGCAGCCGCTGTGGGACCAGCTGCGGGCCCTGACCAGCACCACCTTTCCCACCCGCCAGCTGCAGAGCCAGTACCTGGAGTGGTTCTTCCGCCGCACCGCCAGGTCCCTGGGCCGCTGCGTGACCGTCCACCGGACCACCGCCGCGGGCATCACTGACCTGGCAGACGGCGGCCACCAGGTGGAACTCGCCAACGGCCGCGCCCTGCACGCGGACATCGTGGTGACCGCCCTGGGCCACACCGACTCCCGCCCGGACGCCCTCTCCGCCGGCTTCACGGACTTCGCCGCCCGGCACGGCGGGTACCACGCGGCACCCAGCTACACGACCGACGTCGACTACTCCCCCATCGCCCCCGGGCAGGACGTGATCGTCGCCGGAATGGGCCTGGCGTTCGTGGACCTGCTGGTCCTCCTCATGGAAGGGCGCGGCGGCAGGTTCCAGGAGGCGTCCGACGGCGGGCTGCGCTACCTCCCGTCCGGACGGGAACCGGTGCTGTGGGCCGGCTCGCGGCGGGGCGTGCCGTACCACTCCAAGATTTCCGCGGCTCTGCGGGGGCAGGCTCCCGGGCCGCTGCAATTTTTCACGGCGGCCGCCGTGGAGGCCCTGCTGCAGCAGCACGGCGAGCTGGACTTCCACGAACACCTCTGGCCCCTGATCGCCAAGGAAGCGGGCCACTACTACTACCGCGAGCTGCTGACCGGAAGCCCTGAACGTGCCGCCATGGGCTGGGACGAGTTTTACGCCGCTTATGCCGGGCTGGACTGGTACAGCCGCGAGCGCGCGGAGTTGGTTGCTGCAGCGGTGCCGGACCCTGCCCTGCACCTGGACCTGGAGCGGCTGGACCGCCCCTTCGAGGGCCGCCGCTTCCGTGACCATTCGGAAGTCCAGGACGCGGTGTCCGGTTACATCGAAAACGACCTGGCGCTGCGGGACGGCCCGGACCATCCGGAAACCCTTGCGCTGTTCCTGGCCCTGCTGCACGTATACATGGAGGTGGGGCGGGTGGTCCCGCCCGAGCGGCTGAACGCCCGCTCGCAGCAGGTCATCCACGGTTGGTGGCACGGCTTCTTCAGCTTCGTGGACTCCGGTCCGCCGCCCCACCGGCTCCGCCAGATGCTCGCCCTCCACCGGGCCGGCCTGCTGCAGTTCCTGGGCCCCGGCCTGCAGGTTTCCGCCGACGAAACCACCGGGCTCTTTGTTGCTTCCTCCACGCAGTCGGAGGTGACAGTCACGGCCGCGGCCCTGATCGAGGCGCGCCTGCCGTCCACGTCGGTGGCCCGCTCGCTTAACCCCGTGCTCGCCTCGCTGTACGGGAGCGGCCTGGGCAGCGAGCAGCAGCTGCTCACCTCCGACGGCATCCACTCCACCGGAAAACTCCTGGTCTCCCCGCAGCACCAGCTGGTGGGGGCCGACGGCAAGCCCCGGCCTGCCCTCTTTGGCATCGGCCCTGGAACATCCGGTTGGGGCGCAGGCGCCTTTGCCCGGCCCAACACCAACGCTGCACCGTTCCGTGAAAACGATGCCCTGGCCCGGACCATCCTCGCCGCTGCCCGGGACCTGGCCCACACGCCTACCCCTCTGACTTCAGACTCAATAACTTCAGAACCAGCAACTCCAGAACCAGCCGCCGTCGGAAAGAACTGAAACATGACCGCAGAACCGCACCTTCGTCCCAGGCCGCTTGATCCCGCCAGCCTGGTGGTCCTCAGCCTGCCCATGCACGATCCGCGGGTCCGGCCGCTCCTGCACGAGCTCGCCGTCGAATACGACACCCGCTACGGGGACCTGTTCGGCCGCTCCGCGGCCGCCGAGGAACTGAACCGCTACCCGGCGGCGGAATTCGAGGAACCGCACGGAGCCCTCCTGGTGGTCCAGGAGGAAGGCGAGTCGATCGCCGGCGGCGCGTTCCGCCGTTACGACGAAACCACCGCCGAACTGAAACGGATCTGGACGCACTCGGCCCACCGCCGTCGTGGTTTGGGCAGGCTGGTGCTGGCCGAACTGGAAGCCCTTGCTGCCGCCCGCGGCTACACCAGGCTGTACCTCACCACCGGCCCGCGGCAGCCCGAAGCCAAGCACCTCTACCTCAACACCGGCTATGAGGCACAGTTCGACCTCGACGCCGACCCGGAAAGCATCGGACCGCTGGCGTTCACCAAGGACCTTTCCCCTGCTTCGTTGAACTCCCTTCCGGACTGACGGGCCGGGCACCGCCCCATATGGGGCAGCCGCCGCTAAGCTGGCGCCATGGCCACCAAAACCACAGCAGAGAAGCTTGCCACCATCCAGAAGGGCTACACGCTGGAAGGCGCCACCATCGAACTGGGGGCCGCCATCGTCGACGGCGAGCTCCACAAGGACGCGCCGGTGCGGCTGCCGCTGGCCATGATGAACCGCCACGGGCTGGTGGCCGGCGCCACCGGTACGGGCAAGACCGTCACCCTGCACATGATGGCAGAACAGCTGTCCACCGCCGGCGTCCCCGTCTTCCTGGCCGACATCAAGGGCGACCTTTCCGGCCTGGCGACTGCCGCCGTCGGCAGCGACAAACTCACCGCCCGCACCCAAAGCATCGGCCAGCCCTGGCAGGGCAAGGCGTTTCCGGTGGAGTTCCTGGCGCTGGGCGGTGACGGCAACGGCGTCCCGGTCCGCGCCACCGTGACCTCATTCGGCCCCATCCTGCTCTCGCGCATCATGGAACTGAACGACACGCAGGAATCGAGCCTGCAGCTGGTGTTCTACTTCGCGGACAAGTACGGCCTGGAGCTGATCGACCTTAAGGACCTCCGCGCTGTCATCCAGTTCCTCACCTCGGACGAGGGCAAGGACAAGCTGGAGGAACTCGGCGGCCTGTCCAAGGCAACCGCCGGCGTGATCCTGCGGGAGATCGTGACCCTTGAGGCGCAGGGGCTGGAGAAGTTCTTCGGTGAGCCGGAGTTCGACACCGCCGAGCTGCTGCGCACCGCCCCCGACGGCCGCGGCGTGGTCACCTGCCTGGAGCTGCCCACCCTGCAGACCAAGCCCATGCTGTTCTCCACCTTCCTGATGTGGCTGCTCGCGGACTTGTTCGAGGACCTCCCCGAGGCCGGCGACCTGGACAAGCCCAAGCTCGTGTTCTTCCTGGACGAAGCCCACCTGCTGTTCAACGGGGCCAGCAAGGCCTTCCTGGACGCCATCACCACCACCGTCCGGCTCATCCGGTCCAAAGGGGTGGGGATCTTCTTCGTCACCCAGACGCCCAAGGATGTGCCCGCCGACGTCCTGGGCCAGCTGGCCAACCGGGTACAGCACGCCCTGCGCGCCTTCACCCCCGAGGATGCAAAGGCGCTCAAAGCCACAGTGTCCACGTTCCCGCTCAGCGACTACGACCTCGAAGAGACCCTCACCTCCGCAGGCATCGGCGAGGCCGTCATCACCGTCATGAACGAGAAGGGGGCACCCACGCCGGTGGCCCTCACCCGGCTCCGGGCTCCCGAGTCCCTCATGGGCCCCAGCGACGAGGCCCTGGTCCGCAGCACGGTGGCCGGTTCCGCGCTGCTGGGCAAGTACGGAACCGCCGTGGACAACCCGTCCGCGTATGAGAAGCTCACCGGCAAGGCCGCAGCCCCCACGGGTCCGGCGGCTGGCGCTCCGGCTGCTGCTGACGCGCCTGTTGCGCCCGCCGGGTACGACGTGGACGCCGAAGCCCGCCGGATCGAGGAGGAGATCCTGGGCAGGCCCAGCAGCAGGCCGGCGCAGGCCCCGGTTCCCGCGCCGCAGGATCCTGAACCACAATACGGCGGGCCGGAGTATGGCGAGGCGGAGTATGGCGAGGCGCCCGCGTCCAGGTCCCGGGCCAAAGCGCCGCGGGCGCCCCGGACCCGCCAGCCCCGGGAGCCGCAGGCGCAGCCGGGCGGCATGATGGGTGACCTCGGTGGAGTACTCGGCGGTGCCCTGGGCGGCGGGCTCAAGAGCATGGCCCGGTCCATGGGCACCCAGCTGGGGCGCGAACTGCTCCGCGGGGTGTTCGGCACGTCGTCCCGGCGCCGTCGCCGCTGACCCTGCAGCTCCCAGCCGTGCACCTCCCAGCCTTACACCCGGTGACCCCGGAACTGCCAAAGGTTCCTGTCGACGCTGCCCGGCGGCCCGCCGTCGGGCATTAACCCGCCGTTGCCTGGCAGATTAGGGGGACCCCAACTTTAGTGTGCGTCCGCACTGCCGTTACTGTAAGGAACGTGCAGATGAGTCAAGCGTTGGTGAGGATCGCGGCCGGATGGCTGCTGGGCCTCATGCTTGCCGTCGCCGGAGCCATCGTGGCCATCAACGTGGTGAACAATACCGTGGCCAGCCCGCAACAGCCGGTCAGGGAGTACCTGGATGCGCTGAAGAGCGGCGATGGGGGGCGTGCGCTGGGGCTTCTGAGGGCCGCGGTTCCGCCCAGCAACGCCGCCATGCTGGACGGCGCCGGGCTGCAGACCGCCGCTTCCCGCGTTGCCAATGTAACCATCGGCGACCCGGAGGAACGTCCGAACAACCAGGTCAAGGTCCCCCTCGAATACACGATCGACGGCAGCCGGCTGCATACGGAATTCCTCCTGCAGAAGACGGGTACCGAGTGGCTGTTCTTCAATACGTGGGCGTTCGTCCCGTCCAGGTTGCCCACCGTTGATATCACCGTGGTCAACGGCAGCGAGGCCGCTGTCAACGGCGTCCCGGTCAACATGCCCAACGGCCGCAACTCCTTTGCCGTGTTCTACCCCGGCGAGTACGAGGCCTCCCTCGACGGACAATACTTCTCGGCACCCGCCACCCGGGCCACCGTCACCTCCAAGGACAGCCCGGTGGCACCGCTCAACCTGCTGACCCAGGCCACGGACAAGCTGAAGAACGATGTTGCCGCCAAGATCCGGGAATTCCTGGACAGCTGCGCGGCCCAGGCCGTCAAGGAACAGAAGCTCCAGCCCGACTGCCCGTTCTACTACACCAGCAACAACAGGGTCCAGGACGGCAGCATCCGGTGGACCGTCACTGAGTACCCGGGTGTATCTGTGGAGCCGTTCGACGGCCGCTGGGTGGTGGCACCCCTGGACGGCAAGGCCAAGGTGGAGGCGCTCCAGCAAAACTTATTCACCGGGGCCTGGTACCCGCTGGACGCAGAGGTGGACTTCAGCTTCACCACCCGCCTGGACGTCTCCGGGGACGCCGTCAAGGTCACCCCGATGCTGAGCTTCTAGGCCCCGCCGCCTGCCGCGTCACGCCAGGCACGCTTTCAGCAGTGCTGCATGCCGCTGCCCCTGGTTTCGCAGGGCTCGGACAACCCGGACGACGTGAAAACGTGCTCCGCGTGACGCCGACCAGCCGGTTACCGCCGCCGGTTCAGGACGGCAAGCACCTGCTCGACCATTTCCTGCGGCCGGTACACCACGTCGGCATAGTAGTAACGGAGGGCCGTGTATCCCTGAAGGACCGACTCGTTGTTTCGGCGATGGTCCTTTTGAACCTGTTTCCACTCCGCATGATGGCGTCCATCCAGTTCCACCACCAGCCACCCGTTCAGCAGCAGATCCACATAGCCCACCCGCTCCAGGTACACCTGTGACTGAACCTGGATTCCTGCCTGCCGGAAGTATGTGCGTGCCAGCGTCTCGAGGAGCGAGTCCGCCCCACTGTCCACCCAGTCCAGGACCGCCCTGGCTTTCTCGTTGCGATGCCCCGTTAAGCGCCGACGCAGAAAGTCAACAGTCATGTCGCCGCGCCCTACGGCGCACTCCACCATGACCAGAGACTCCGCGAACGACAGACATCGGAGTGCATGAATCAGCACATCCGCCAAGGCTGCCACCGGCTGAACCGGGGAAGGCGGCAGGAGAAGTCCGGGGTGATGGACGGCCTCATCACCAACAACCTCCTGCCGGCGGTGGTAAACGTGGCGCCTTCCGTCAGAGGGCAGCGACCAGAGGCTGTAAGCAGTCGCGGCGCTGGAACATGTCAGCAGCTCCCGGCACAGCAGCACGGCAACCAAGTCCGGGGGCGCCGTCGGAAGCGCATAAAGCCCGCGGTCCGGCTGCAACACGCCCGCCCGTACCGCCCGCCGGAGGGCGGCGTCATCCACTCCCAGTTTTGCCAGCGAGGGCCTACGCGCGGCTCCGCCGCAGATTTCCAAGGCTTTGAGGGCATCCATACGGCCATGCTGCCCGGCTCCTGACCGTCGCTGACAGCCTGTCCCGGGGCTATGTGGACAGCAGAGGAGCCAGTTTGTGTCACGCGGAGCACGCTTTCAGAGCCCTCGACTGACGGAAAGCCCGCAATTCCAGGGCTGCCATCATGCCGGAAGCGCGAAAGGCTGCCTCCCGTGACGCAGGGTCACAAGGAAGCAGCCTCTCAGACAGCATCGACCGCCAGGTCAGGCCATGCCGCAGGTCAGTCCATGCCGCGCAGGTCCAGGACCAGTTCGGTGTCCCCGTCGGCCTGCAGGACCACGGGGATGCCCCAGTCCTGCTGGTAGAGGTGGCAGGCGGCGTGGTCGGGGATCTCGCCGTCCTCGGTTTCGGGGCCATCGCAGGCCGCGGCCCGGGCGGTAATGTGCAGCACGCCCTCGGGCACGTCCGGGGACAGCTCCAGGGTGCGCAGCAGTCCCACGGAGGTCCCCCCGCCGGACACCAGCAGCTCCGGCGGCGTGGAGGAGATTTTCAGCTGCGTGGGGTCGCCCCAGCGGTCGTCGAGCTTCTGCCCGGTGGGCGCCGTGAAGCGGACGGTCAGATCCAGCGGGCCGGGGGCTACGGGGCTCTTGGGCCGGTGGGTCTGGGACGCGCCCTCATCCACCTGCTGGGCTTCCTTGGGGATGGGAACGTAGACCAGCTGGTGCTTGTTCGCCTCCACCACCACCAGCAGGGGCTCCGATCCGGCGGACTGCGTGTGGTCCACAATGACGTCGGAGGGCTCGGCCAGGCCGCGGGCAAGCGTGGACACGGTGCCGGATGCGGGATCGTAGCGGCGCACTGCACCGTTGTAGGTATCCGCGATCGCCACGGAGCCGTCGGGCAGGACCGTCACTCCGAGCGGGTGCTGCAGGCGCGCTTCGGCGGCGGGGCCGTCACGGAACCCGAAGTCGAACAGTCCCTTGCCAATCGCGGATTCCACGGTGAGGGTGCCGTCGTCGGCGATGACCAGCTTGCGGAGCGCCGAGGTTTCGGAGTCCGCCACCCAGATGTTGCCATCGGCGTCTTCGGCCAGGCCCGAGGACTGCGCGAACCAGGCCTCGTGCGCCGGCCCGTCCAGCAGGCCCTCCAGCCCGTTGCCGGCAATGATGGCCACCGCGCCCGTGATGGGATCAAAGCTGAAAATCTGGTGGGTACCGGCCATGGCCACCACCACGGCGTTCAGCTTGCGCGACCACACCACGTCCCACGGCGAGCTCAGGGCGACTTCCAGGGGATCGTTGCCCAGGGATCCGCTGAACCCGGCGCCTTCCTCGTCCACGCGTGCCGGGCCGGTTTCCAGCAGCCGCTGGATGCCGTTGCCGGCCAGGGTGGAGGCCTTTCCGTCCGTGAGCGAGAGTCCCCGCAGGCGGTGGTTCACGGAGTCGGCAATAACGACGTCGTATCCCGCCTTGGCTGCCACATCTTCCGGGAGCAGAACCAGGCCCTGCGGCTCGTTGAACTGTGCACTGGCGGTGTCCCCCGCGGCCGGACCGTCGGCGTAGCCCTTGGCGCCGGAGCCGAAGGTGGCCAGGACGGTCTGGAAGTCGGTGCCCAGCTCCACAAGCCGGTGGTGGCCGGTGTCGGTGACCAGCCAGGAACCCTTCTCGGCGCCGCTGGAAGCTGCGGCACCTGCGGCAGAGCCGTCGTCGGACGTTCCAGCCGACGCCGCGGAACCGCGACCCGGCGGCAGGAACAGCGCCTTGCCGGGGAAGCGCAGCGTGCCGGACGTCGCCTCGGGCGCCACGTACGGGCCGGAGCCGCGGTGCAGGGTGCCCTTGGCCTCATGTTCGGCGATGAGCTCGGGGATCAGCACGGCGAGCCCGTCCGCGTGGCCCTCGCCGGAGAGGTGCGCCACGATGTAGCCCTCGGGGTCGATGACCACCAGGGTGGGCCAGGCGCGGGCGGTGTAGGCCTTCCAGGTGTCCAGCTCCGGATCGTCCAGCACGGGATGGTGGATCTCGTACCGCTCCACGGCCGCGGCCAGCGCCACCGGGTCCGCCTCGTGCTCGAACTTGGGCGAGTGGACGCCCACCGTGACCAGCACGTCCGAGTACTGCTCTTCCAGCGGCCGAAGCTCATCCAGGACGTGCAGGCAGTTGATGCAGCAGAAGGTCCAGAAATCGAGCAGCACGATCTTGCCGCGCAGGGCCTCGAGGTCCAGGGGCTTGCCGCCGGTGTTCAACCAGTTGCGGCCCACCAGTTCGGAGGCCCGGACCCGGGCATGCGTGCGTACGGTTTCGCTCATCAGCGTCCTTCCAGCTTGTTGCGTTCAGCCAGCTTGGCGTCGCGTTCGGCCAATTTGGCAAACATATCGTTGTAAGCGGTGAGATCGGCGTCATTATTCCTGTCCGCCGCGCGGTCCACCCGTTTGGTCTCCCGCTGGTCGGACCTGGACCACATGATGGCGACGCCGATCGCCACCAGCAGCGTTGGCACCTCGCCGATGCCCCAGGCCACTGCGCCGCCGGTCTGCTGGTCAACGAGGGCCGACGGTCCCCACGCGCGGCCAAGGTTGCCGAAGTAATCAGCGGCCAGCAGTCCCGTGCCGCCCATGATGGAGACGCCAAAGAAGGCGTGGAACCCCATGGTGGCCAGCAGCAGGAGCAGCCGCATGGGGTACGGCGCGCGGCGCGGCAGGGGGTCCGTGCCGATCATGCTCAGCACGAAGATGTATCCGGTGAGCAGGAAATGCAGGATCATCAGTTCGTGCCCCACATGTTCCCGCATCGCGAACCCGAACAGGTCGGAGTAGTAGAACAGCACAATCGAGCCGGCGAAGTTGGCGGCGGCGAACAGCGGGTGGGTAACCAGCTGCGAGAACTTAGAGTGCACGAAGACCAGGAGCCATTCCCGCGTTCCGCGCGAGCCGTCGCCGCGGGCGGGCAGCGCACGCAGGGCCAGGGTCACCGGGGCGCCCAGCACCAGGAAGATCGGGGCAACCATGGTCAGGGCCATGTGGTCCACCATGTGTGCGGAGAACAGGACGCGGCCATAGACCGACGGCGGCCCCGACGTGATGTAGGTCAGCACCAGCAGGCCGATGACCCAGTTCAGGGACCGGAACCACTGCCAGGAGTCGCCGCGGCGGCGGACCTTGGCCACGCCCAGGAAGTAGGTCACCAGGCCGAAGAGGGCCACGCCCACCCAGAGCCAGTCCGGGCGCCATTCGGTCAACCAGCGTTCGGGCGTGAGCTCCGGGGGCAGGTCGTAGCCGCTGAGGATGAAGGCGGGCGAGGCATTGGGCGCCGGTTCGGTGGGCTGCGGCGGGGCGGAGCGGCCAAGGGCCACGGCGATGCCGGAGGTGGCGCCCATGACCAGCAGCTCGGCCAGCACCAGCTGCCAGAGGACCCGCCGCGAGGACAGTGTTGAGCCCTTGCGGCCCAGCTGCGGGATGACCCACTGCCGGTGCATGAAGCCAATGCCGCCCAGCACCACCGCCGCCGCACTCTTGGCCAGGATCAGCTGGCCGTAGGCGGAGCCGAAGAGGTCGGACCAGCTCGTGACCCGGATACTGGCGTTGATGATGCCCGAAGCGAAGACCAGAACGAATGCGAAGCCCGCAAGGGTGGAGAACCGCCGGAGGGTGGGTTCGGTGATGTCCGTTGCTGCCCCGGCTTTGGATCCGGTGAGGATCCCTGACAGCAACGCCAGGATGATGATGCCGCCCACCCAGGTGCTCACGCCCACCAGGTGCAGGCCGAGGGAATTGATGGCCCCCTCGTGGTCCGACGAGCTCGACGAGTGTCCGATCAGGGCAGTGGGGACCAGGCCGATGAGCGCCAGCACGAGGGTCAGGGCCAGGCCGCCCAGGGACCTGACACCGAACAGTGCTGTGGTCACCACCGCGGCAATGATGATGACGGCCAGCCATGCCCGGCCCGTTTCGATGTCCGTCATGAAATACACCAGGGCCTGGGTGAATGCCGGATCACCGGACAGCCCCTGCCCGGCCACGTCGGCATAGGTGAGCACCAGGACTGCGATGGCGGACAAGGTCCACACGGCGCCGGCGACGGCGGCCACAGCGAGGACGCGGGTAAACGCGGGATGTTCGGGTGCGCCGTTGCCTGGCGTTTCCCGGTCCCGGGCGCGGGCGTTGAGGTTCCGCGTGTTCAGGTTCTTGGGAAGGATGCCGACGGCGAAGATCAGGCCCCCGACGACGGTCGCCAGGGAGGCGTTGTGGACGGCCTTGCTGACGGGCAGGCCCCAACGCACCAGGGCACCGGGATCGGCCACGCTGCGGGCCGCTGCAGCGCCGGAAAATATCAGCGCCGCTGCGAGGCCCAGGAAGAGTGCTGCCAGGCCTGCGAGCTGCCAGGGCACCGGGATCCCCCGGCTTCCGGCGTCCCGGACCGCAGCTCCCTTGCCAGGATCGGACTGGGGCGCGGTGGAACGTGGTTTTGCGGCAGAAGACACCATTCCATTGTCCGCTACGCCTGCCCGGGCCGCGAATCCGGGGAAGTGATGCCCCGGAGCAGGTAGACGCCACAAGCCCTTAAAAGCGAAGGAGCGGCAACCCAAGGGGTTGCCGCTCCTGTTCCAGCCGGCCAAGTGCCGGATGGGAACAAGCTCTACTTCTTGGAGACTGCAGCCTTCAGCTTGGAGCCGGCGGTCAGCTTGACGCTGTGGCCTGCTGCGATCTGGATGGTTTCGCCGGTCTGCGGGTTGCGGCCGGTGCGTGCTGCACGGTCAGTGCGCTCGACGGCGAGCCAGCCCGGGATGGTGATCTTCTCGCCCGCGGCGACAGAAGTCTCGAAAACCTCGAACAGTGCATCGAGGACGGAGTTGACGGCAGCCTGGCTGGTGCCGGCCTTGCCTGCTACCTCTGCAACAAGTTCACTACGGTTCTTAGCCATTTATGTCCTCCTGGACGATTCTGATTCTGAAGCCTGCACGCGGCATGCGCACAAGCCACTGTCCGAAAACTTACCAGCTTGGGCGCTCCCGGTCCGCAAATTCCGCGTGTTTCCGCGACTTTTTGAGGTAAATCACCGGTTTTGGGATGCATTTTCAGCCGTTGGAGGAAGCCTTTGCACTTCCTGGTCGCTCCGCCCGGGAGCCTGCGCCAGTAGTGGGC